>JACOUL010000051.1 GCA_016177875.1 Burkholderiales bacterium | reverse complement strand
TTGAAATTCTGTGGAAGCAGGCCAAATATTTCTGGCGCCGCTTCTGTGCATTGGCCGGTCACGAATTGCAGCAGGAAGTCGACGCCTTGATGCAGGGTTTTGGTACAGATTACACAATTGCTTTTCAATGATTACTTAGCTTAGACGGGAGAATTGCAAAAATATTAATGAAAGGACCTGAAGCGAAATAGTTTTTCCATTTTTCAACGCTCCTCGATAGCGGTCGGCACAAGAATTTCACGCCTGTTTAGCGCTCCTCCCTGAACGGAGAGTGGCAGGCGATATTGTCAAGAATTAAAGTGCATCCATTCATTAATACAAATATAAATTTTTCGAGGAGATAACATGTTGAACAAATTTCTATCCATTCGTCATTTAATCGCAACGGTTGCCATGGCGACTGCTGCCGTTGCCGCCCAAGCTGCTTGTCTTGACAACGTGGTCATGGTGCATGGCAACACCGGCTATCCGTCGGATTGGAACAATACCGTAACCGAGTTAAAAGCCCGCGGATATGTTGATTCCCAAATTTATCGTCCGAACTGGGGTTCCAAAGTATGCGCCGCTTGTAACAACCATGGCAGCAGCAATACTTCCCCGGTCAAATCCTCCTTGCAAAGCGCGAAGGCTGCTTCATGCACCGGCAAGGTTGACGTGATCGGCCATTCGATGGGCGTGACCCTGGCCATGAAAGCCATCAATGAACTGGGCTATTCCGGTTACGTGAACACCTTCGTCGGCGTGGCCGGCGCCCAGCACGGTTTGAATTCTTGCGGCGTCTATCCATGGAACGTTTGGACTTCCACTTGCGGCTCGAATGGTTTGTCGATCGATAGCCCGTTGATTAAGTCGGTTAAGGGCAAGCGTTATGGCGCCAAGATGTATTCGATCAAGAGCTGGATCGATGAAGTCGTGTGTATGGGCAGCTGCTACGTCTGGGGTTCGCATACCAGCAACATCGACAGCCAAAATGCCACCTATGATTTTGCCCTCGGCCACTTCGGTTTGCAGCGCTATACCACCACGACGCAAGCCAGTCTGCTGATGAATTGATGAAAAAGATTTAATGCGAAAGCCGCACCGAAGAATACGACATGTGGTTTTCCCTAAGGAGTTGTTTGTTGTGTAGTAGCTAGTTTACCTGTAGTAGCTAGTCTCCATTTTTTCCCCCAACTATCCCCCGTGGATCGTTGGGGATTTTCTTTTTGTCTTAGCTTTTCACAGAGGCGGCACAACTCGCCCGCCGCGCTTTGTTGTATCCTTAAGAGAGATACTTTACCTTTTGGGCAGCAAATGAAATCCGTGAAATTCTTTGTTTGTTTGTTGTTGGCGCAGTTCTGCAGCATGGTTGCGTTCGCGCAGAATGTTTCGCGATACAGCACGGAACATCTGGCGGCTGCTGAACGCGTGGCTTATGCAATGGGTTTACCCGAGCGATTCATCATCCCGACGCAGGAATTGCTGCAGCGCAGCCGAGAAAAAGATCGCGACAATGCGCCATTGATGACTGCAGTGTTTCGCCCTTATTTGGAAAAAAAGTATACGGCTGAACATATGCGCGACTACTTCGCTGCACGCTTCGATTTAACGTATTGCCGCAGCATTGCCGATTTTTGGGAAGGGCCGGTAGGCAAGAAGCTGGTGCGCAATCAAGTGCTCATGCTGACGTCGGGCACGGCGCCCAAGCTCGTTTTCACCGCGCGTGAAAAAACGCTCATCAAGAATTTCGAAGCAACGGATGCCGGTAAAGCGTTCATGCTTTCCATGCCCGAAATCGAAGATGCCATGGACGAATTTACTCGCACTACGCAAACGAAGATGCGGGAAAAATTTTTGGACGAACTGAAGCGGAAACTGGAATCCTCTTCCTCAAGTTAAAACGCCACAGCGCGCAAATTTTTAGCCGTCCCCCTAAACTTTTATGATATTTTCAAAAAAAATTGAAATCACAAGGGGGCGACATGGAAAAGCAAGAAGGCTCTTGCAGTAATTGCGAATTCTTATATGCAAAGCTGCTGGAAAAAGACCAAGAAATCCAAGCTCTGCGCGAAAGAATCAATTCGCTGGGACGATATGATTCAATGACGGGCGCGCTGAATCGCGGCGCTTTGGTGGAAATGCTAGACGCCGAATTGCAGCGGGCACAGCGTACCGGACATCCATTTTGCTTTTCAGTCATCGACCTTGACCATTTTAAGAGCGTCAATGATCGTCTCGGCCATCCCGGCGGAGACCGCGCCTTAAAAGATTTCGCTGAAACCGCCATGCGTTTGTTGCGCACGGTAGACCGCTTCGGACGCATGGGCGGCGAAAAATTCGGCGCCGTTTTGCCGGCTACGTGGCTTGATCAAGGGATGATTGCCATGCAGCGCTTGCGTGCCGCGGTTACCGCTTATCCATGGAATGAAGTGGCGGAAGGGTTGACGCTCACTTTTTCAGCAGGGCTTACTACGAACGCATTCGGCGATACGGCCGAGTCGATGATTGCACGCGCTGAGAAAGCATTGGCGCAAGCCAAAAGCGACGGCCGTAATCGCACCGTGCAGGCAGAAGAGGCCTTGCCGGCACCGCCACCCGCGGAACCGGCTTAATGTCAGCGCTCACTCCATGATCTTTGGAGTGCCCCAACATTAAAGAAGCAGGTCTCGATTACCGTTAACTAAGTTGCCAAGTGCAGTTTTTTTGTTCGGCCTGTGGAGCGATAGGCCGACTTGAATTTTTCGAGCCGCATGAATCCACTCCACAGAGCCCTTCGGCGATGGAGGCGACTTATGCGACGCGATTCCGACAATCGGACCGGATTACCTGCGACGGTACCGACGGTGAATTTGATCAAGGCAGGTTTTCTCTGGGCAGTTTTGTTTCTATGTCCGGCTCATTCGAGCGCACATGAATTCAGCATTCAAGAGTGCGTCGAAGGCAGCGACTTCATTAAGAATACGGCATTGGCTCGTGATCGCGGCATTAACGGCGCCGCCTTCCTTTCCAAGATCCGTGATGATATTGAAGTCATCCAAGCATTTCCAGCGCAGCTTCGATGGTTCATTCAAGATGACGAGGATGCAAGCTTCTTGCTGGATGCGGCGACGGCAGTATTTCAGGATCCCAAGGCAGCGCGTCTACATCAGCGCGACTTCTTTGTGAGCTGCTTGTCCAAAGCCAAGAGTGATGGCCGCTGGTCGTCCGGATCATAAGCGAGCGGCCGATTAAACGACATATAAAGCAGGGAAGGTTAATTGAACTTCCCTGCCGGCTTTCTTGTCGACTAAGCAAGGTGGGTTCTCCATCTTGCCTAACGCGAATTTATTCGACAAAAGGAAGCCTATGAGAAGGTGTTTCGTCGTGCTTGCCGTCATTCATGCATACGTTGTATGTGGCCCCGCGGCAGCTCAAGCGCCTGCGCAAAATTCCGCAGCCGTTCCTCCCGCAAATAATGCGGCAGCTTTGCCGCAAAGTGGTTCTTCGCCAAATTTTCCTATGCCCCTAGGGCAATCGCAGGCATCTCCGGGGCCGAATACCGCACCAACAACCCTTCCGGGCGCCTCGGCGTCCGGAAGCGGTTCCTCTCCATCCGCTTCGTCGCCGAACTATCCTTCATCCGCTGGAACGGGTGGTGTCAGTGCGGGTAGTAGTGGCGCGGCGACTGTGCTTGTGCCGGCCGCACCGGAAGCACAGCCGCGGGCTGCCTCTCGGAAAACGTATAAGAAAGCGAAGAAATCATCCAAGACGCATAAAGCGACGCGTAAGAGAAGCGCCCGTCACCGCTAATGGCGCGAATGCGGGTGCTCACCGGGACTGCGGTCCGGTTCGGCATTTCCGTCTGTTTCGTCATGTTCGAAATCTTCCGGCGCGACGTACTCTATGCGGTCGGTGTCGATGTCTCGGCCGGGCGAATACAGCGTATCGCGTCCGGCCGTGGCCCGTTCCCCCGTACCGGCGGCATCGCTATCGCTATCGAGATTGGCATCGCCGACATCCGGCCCGGCTGAATGCGCAGACATACGGCGGTCCAGGTCGGAAGTCGTGCCCGAATCGAGCATAAACTCCACCTGATTGTCTAAACCGATACCACCTCGCACATCGCTGCCGGTGTCCGAAGTGTCGCTCGGCCCGAGCGCCCCCGTGCCATGACCCTTGCTGAGTTCACGGTCAGGCCGTTGGATGTTTTCCGGATTCAAAGTGCTTGTCATGATGTGCTCCATTCAGGCTAATTCAGTGGAATGGGACACTGGAATCCGAAACGAGTTCAGGCGCGCGAGTTAGCGTTTATATGGCGAGTGCAAATGAAAGTGCGTTGCCGCTCATCTCGTTTTTTATCGCGACATCTGTTAGCGTAGCGACGACGCAATTTCTTCCGTTGGCTTTAGCGCGATACAGCTTTTGATCGGCACAATGAATAAAGGCATCGACTTGATCCGGGCCATCGATCGCGTGTACGCCGATGCTCATCGTCATAGGTAAAGGCGCATCGTCATGATTTAAATTCAAAGAGGCGACGGCTAGGCGCAATTTCTCCGCGACTTCAATCGCTTGGGCTTCTTCGGTTTCCGGCAGCAAGATGAGAAATTCCTCGCCGCCCCAACGGCAAACTTCATCTGCCTGCCTTACTCCTGAACGCAATACTTCGCTGATTGCTTGCAATACGGCGTCGCCTGCTTGGTGGCCGCAATGGTCATTGACGCGCTTGAAGTAGTCAACATCGGCGTACAGGATAGAAAATGCGCGGCCATGTCTGAGGTAACGTTGGTTTTCCGCTTCCAATCGCTCGCACATGTAACGGCGGTTCGGCAAGCCGGTAAGCGGATCGGAATGGGAAAGTTGGTCGAGCTGCACACTCATGCGCAACAATTTTTCTTGAAATCGCGCGCGCGCAAATTCATGCATGGCGGCGAAAAAGGCAAGCGCAGCGAACGTTACCAAGAAACGGAGCTTGAAACTGCTGGAATAAGTCGCGGTGATCACGTTCGGCCACTGCACGGAAAAGATCGTGAGCGCAATACAAAACATTATTCCCAATAAGAACAATCCGCGTCGCGCGCCTTGTAGAAATATCGTGGCGGCCGCTAGCGGATACGCCCATAAAGGACCTGTATTATCGACCCCGCCGCTCGCCAGCAAATAAGCGAACAGTGTCATGACGGCACAGACAAAGCCAACATTGACGAGGGAAATTTTTTCCGTGAATTTCAAAACCAACATGAGGCCGATTGAAAACAATCCATGCGCGATGAGAAACGCCGCAAGCGCGGACCGGCCATTGGTGGCGGCGAGAAGACCAAAGCACAGCAACAAACAGGTTGCTATACCGCTGCTGACGTAAAGCAATGCAGCACGCCGATGCGCTTCAAATTTTTCTTGGCGTAGCGGCAGCCCTTCAAGCGTGCCTTCATTTGAAGGCACGCCGCCATCTCTGTCGAATTTTCCTAAGGAAACAGCCATGGGCCAAGAATGAATATGTGCGGAAACGTGCAATACGTTAAGCTTGATTAAGGCAAACTATTCTGATATTCCTCAAACCCTCTTTCGCGTTTGCAAAATTGAGCTGAATCAATCCCACCGAAAATACCGATAGGAAAAATATGAGCAGCGCCTCGGCCGAGCCATTCTTATTTCCGCCGCTGGAACCGCATCGTTGCGGAACGTTAAAAGTGGATGAAGTACATACCCTTTATTGGGAAGAATGCGGTAATCCTGCTGGAATTCCGGTGTTGTTTCTGCATGGCGGGCCGGGCGCCGGATTATCTCCTCAGCATCGGCGCTTTTTTCACCCGGCGCATTACCGCATTGTTTTATTCGACCAGCGTGGTGCCGGCAAATCCACGCCCTTAGGCGAACGCAGCAACAACACCACTCAACTCTTGATCGATGATATCGAACGCCTGCGCAAGATGCTCAACATCGAACGCTGGTTAGTTTTCGGAGGCTCTTGGGGATCGACCCTGGCACTAGCCTATGGCGAGGCGCATCCCGCATCGTGCAGCGGATTTGTACTGCGCGGAATTTTCTTATGTACGCGCGCCGAGATCGATTGGTTTTTGTATGGCATGCGCTGGTTTTTCCCCGAGGTGCATGCGCAATTTGTTGCGCGAATTCCGCTCGAAGAACGTCATGATTTATTAAGCGCATTCCACAAGCGCTTGTTCGGTGACGATGATGAAAGTGCGACCGCCGCAGCGCGCGCTTGGGGACGTTATGAGGGCAGCTGTTTATTTTTGTGCCCGCGCGAAGAAGCGGCCGAAGAATTTGCCTCGGACGCCGTGAGCCTCGGGCTTGCGCGCATGGAAGCGCATTACTTTATGAACGACGGTTTCTTCAGTGAAGAGCAATTGATTCGCAATGTCGATCGCATTCGTCATTTGCCTGCGGTGATTATTCAAGGACGTTACGACGTCGTATGTCCGCCTTTGTCTGCATGGCGCTTGCACGAAGCGTGGCCGCAAGCGAAGTTTCAACTGATCCCCGATGCAGGGCATGCGGGCCTGGAACCCGGAATTGCCGCGGCCTTAGTAGCGGCAACCGAACAATTCAGGACCAAGCAGGACTTCGATTAGATTAAGGCGCTTTAAGCACCTCGGCAACCACGGCTTGCATCATTTTTTTCACGTCGGCTTGCGCGATGCTGCTGCCGAAGAGCGGCGGCACAAAAAAATCCGGCTCTAGGGCTGCCGTATAAACGAGGCGCGTGACGGAAGTGCCGTTGAGGTTTTCCGGTATCAGCTCCCAGCGGACGACGTAATGCTTCATGTCACCCGAGACGAGATTCACATCGATGCGTGTCGTCGGCGTTTCTACGGCGCGCACAACGATATGAATCGATTTGCTGAAGAATAAGAAACTGGTACTGCCGGTTTGATCGATGATGACCTCATTCCCATTACGCGACAGAACACGGCATGCCTGCAGATTCGGAACGAAGTCGGTGTAGCGGTTGTAATCCGTGAGAACTTTCCACACGCGCTCAGGTGCTGCCGTCAGCAGGCCGCTGGCGTGCAGCTCGAACATCGACTGCTCATTCCTCTGTATACGTTTGACGTTTACGTCGACCGTATTCGGCGATACTTCTTCTGCGTGCGCGGATGTCAGCGCAAACCAGCTCACCAAAAAAATGAAAACCCGACGTCTCATGAATTGACTCTAGTACGATATCGATCTTCGTTACAAGGATTTTCATGAGTACAAGCTGGATATTCAATACGATCGTCGGCGCCGTGTTGCTGCCGCCGCTGTCGCTCATTTTGCTATGCGCGCTCGGCATGGCGCTCGCGCGTAGGCGACCGCATTTGGGCCATGGTTTGAGCATCGTGGCGCTATTGCTCCTCACTATTTTGAGCACCGAAGTCGGGGCCACGCTGTTGGCGCAGCCGCTGGAAGAGCGGGCGCCGCCTTTGTTGTCAGCGCGTGCTCAACACGCGCAGGCGATCGTGGTGTTGGGCGGAGGGCGTATGGCGAATGCGCCGGAATATGGCGGCGAAGATGTGTCCGGCCTGGTAACGCTAGGGCGCCTACGTTATGGCGCACGCTTGCAGCGCGAGACGGCCTTGCCGCTGTTGGTATCGGGCGGCGCGCCTGACGGCAGGGCACAGGGCGAAGCGGTATTGATGGCGAAGGCGCTACGCGAGGAATTCGGGGTGCCGGTTAAGTGGATCGAAGACCGGTCCGACGACACCGCTCAGAATGCGCGATTCTCGGCACAACTCCTGCGCCAAGCGAATGTACGGCGCATCCTGCTGGTGACCGATGCCTTGCATATGGCGCGTGCGCAACGTGTGTTCGAGCACCAAGGCTTGGAGGTCGTCGCCGCGCCTACCGTTTTTTATAGCCGCACGGCCGTTACACCGATGCGTTGGGTGCCCTCGGCAGGAGCGCTGCGCTTATCCCACTACGCTTTACATGAATGGATAGGCTGGGTTTGGTACGAATTACGTCAATATTGATGCAGGGAATTTGCGGCGCCGGCTTGCCGAGGCAAGCGCCGCTGGGTATGATGGGCTCGACAACAACTGAACCAGGAGGTTGATCATGACGACTTCAAGCTTCAAAACCGTAAGGAACGATATGAAAACTTTGGTGCGCGATGCGCAGGAACTGTTTCGTGAAGCAACTGCAGCAACCGGAGAAAAAGCCGATGAGTTGCGCAGCAAAGGATTAGATATGCTGGAAACAGCTTTGGCGCGTGCCCAGGAAATGCAAACGGCCGCTATCGAAACGGGTAAGGAAATCGCAGAGACCACCGACGATTTTGTGAAAGAAAATCCATGGAAAGCAGTCGCCATTTCGGCCGGCGTCGGTTTGCTGGTCGGCATGCTGATCGCCCGTAAATAATCGTTTCTTCGCGCATTCATGGAACAAGGATCCCAGAGCATGTCTCCGCCGCGCGCCGGTTTGATCGGCGGTGCACTTGCGATCGGCAAAAATTTGCTAGGCCTCTTGTTATGCCGGCTGGAGTTGGCTGCGCTTGAGTTAAGCGAAGTGCGTGCCGCAGTCCTGAAGATGGCGGTTCTGTTCGGATTGGGTTTAATTACCGCAGCATTTGCCTTAGCTTGCTGGACCGGCTTAGTGGTAGTGCTGGCCTGGGATAGCCTCGGTTGGAAAATTCTGGCGATTGTCGCCGCGTTTTTCACAGTGGCGACGTTGGCGCTGGTTTGGTACGCACGCGCGATGATCGAGCAAGGCAAATTATCGCTGCCTGCCACCATGGCGGAATTGCGTACTGATCGTGATGCGTTGTTATGAATGAGCGCACACGACTCTTGGAAGAACGCAAGCGGCTATTGATTGCGTCAGGCGCTGCCTACCGCGTCGGTGTCGTCGAAGCGCGCCAGCAAGTAAGCGCCAACCTGCAGGGTGAATCTTTAGCGAAAAAAGCGATGGGCCAGCTTGCTTTGACCGCCGTTGCAGCATTCAAGAGCCGAAAATCTGGCGGATTAAGCGCGACCGGCCTGCAAACGCTGCTGCCATTGGTAGTAAGCGGTGTGTCATTCTTAGCCAAGAAAACTTCAGCCAAACCCGCTGTGCGGAAAGTCGTCCTAGCCGGCGCCGTTGGTACGCTGGTAGCTGTTCTGGCGAAGCGAAAGTTCACACAGTGGCAGCAAACGCGACAGGAAAAAGCGCGTCATAAGCGACGAGCTTAAACAGAACAGGGAATAAAAAAGCCGACCATTGAGTCGGCTTTTTTATTGAGCAAGAAACGCTTATTTTGCTGACGCGGCGGGCGCCGAAGCAGCGGGAGCAGTAGCAGCCTTCACTTCGGGTTCTTTAAGCTTGCCGCCGGATTGGTTAGCCATATAGACCACGGCGCGCGCCACTTCCACATCATCCAATTCAGCATTGCCGCCCTTAGCCGGCATACCGCGGAGGCCTTTGACGGCGTTCTCAATAAGTTTCTTGTCGCCTTGCGCAAGGCGTGCCGACCAAGCGCTTGCATCGCCGACTTTCGGGGCACCTAAGGCACCGGAAGCATGGCAGCCTGCGCACGTCATCTTGTACACAGCTTCACCGGTTTGCAATTGCTTGGGTGCGTTTGCGTCTTTAAAAATAAAGCCTTCATCGGCGACCGGGCGAATACGCGTTACCGTATTTTCTGCAACTTCTTCCTTGGACAAGCCGGCGGCAGATTGCTTGTCGCTCGCTACGAAATGCACCAGCAAGACGATGCAAATGATGGGCACGATAAAAGCTGCCGCGACCACGGCAATCAATTGCTTAGGTGTTTTAATCGCGGATTCGTGTTCGTTGTGTGCGTCGCTCATTCTTCCCTCAAGAGATTTTCAAACCGGCGGACATGCAATAGCGCAATGCCAAACCCTTGATTATAGACGGAACACAGGCGATTTGGAATGGATTGGCCTGTGCTTGCATGGACGGCCCAGCCGAAAACCGGTATCCTGTCGAGCTCAACCCTTTTCACCGCGGCTGTAGCTCAGTGGATAGAGTATTGGCCTCCGAAGCCAAGGGTCGTGGGTTCGATCCCCGCCAGCCGCGCCACTTATCGGCCGATTTACGCCTTTTGTCACCTCGGTTTTACAGGCGTCCCCGGTTACGGTAATTTTTCACATTGCGGTCGAGGGTTTTCTCACAGAACCCGAGCGTTTTTTGCGGTACGATGCTGTTTCAGTAAGTATCCGATCATTCGCAGTTCAGGGGGCGTCATGAATCAATTAGAAAAAGCAAGCCAGTTTTTCGTCGCGCGCAGTACGGCGGACCGCCGTGCCGGCGATCGCATCGAGCCGCCTTACTTCACGGAAGAAGGTATCGTAATGGTCGACCGCCGCGAAAGTCAGGATCGTCGTCTTCAGCGCGCAAGCGAGTCTGCCAATAAGCTCGCTTATCTAGTGCCGACCGCTGCGGTTTAAATCGCAGCAAATCGCTGTAAGGCGTTGCGCGTCTTACCAAGAAGCAGGTAGGCGACGTTTGATTTCAACGCGTTGCCGAGAAATTTCCAGATAACCGCCGGCAGTCAAATCCTTCAGGATTTTGCTCACCATCTCTCGCGAACAACCGATGCGGCTGGCCATTTCCTGCTGCGTCAGCGGCTCGGTAATCACCGACACGCCATCGACTTGAGTCGCCAAGTCCTGCAGTAACTGCACCAGGCGACCATAAACGTCCAGCAAAGCCAGGCTTTTCAGATTACGGTTAGTCACGCGGCTGCGTCGAATCAGCTTACCCAGCAGAGAAAACACGAAGTCCGGATGTTCGCGCAAGAAAATCCGGAAATCATCGATGCGTACTACCGCTAATGCAGTGGGCTCGGCGGTCATGACCGATGCAGAACGCGAACCCGGTTCCAAAGCCATTTCACCGAAATACTCTCCCGCCCGCAAAGTACCGATGATGACCTCATTGCCGTCGTCATCGGCCAGAAACACCTTAACCGCGCCCGATGCGATGAAGTACACGCTGTCGGTGTCATCTCCCTCATTGATAATGACGGTATTGCGAGGGAAAGAGCGCACCACGGCGCGTACCAGCAAGTCTTCGACATCCTGCGCGCTTAGATCGGGCACTACTAATGCTGGTTTCAAATCGCCTCCATGCGGGCTGGAAAGATGTTGTAGTTTATAAAAAAAACCGGCTGTTGCGGTGGACTTTTGCAGTACTTGCTTGGCTGAAAGAATATGCGCGCACTACAATCCGGGTTTCGAGTTGCACAGACGATTCTTAGAAAGGCAAGGCATGGGTATTAAACGAGGGGTGTTCTTGATGGCCGGAAGCGCCATCTTGGCGTGCGGTAGCGGTGAGGCGAAAGAAAAGCCGGCAGGCCTAGAACGCATTGAACACATCGTCGTGATCTATGCCGAAAATCACAGTTTCGACAATTTGTATGGCCTTTTCCCTGGGGCGAATGGGGTGGCAAATGCGGGCGCTGAACAAAAGACCCAGCTCGACCATGACGGCAAGCCTTTGCCGCATCTGCCGCCAGTGTATGACCATGGTAAACCTGCCGCCCACTTTCCGCAGAAGCTGCCCAACGGCCCATTTCGCATTGATGCCGCACCGGTGAATGGGCGGACGGATCAGATGGTTCCCAATCCAATTCATAACTATTGGCACAACGTCGAGCAAATCAATGGGGGAAAAAACAACAAGTTTGTCGCCATGAGTAATGTCGGGGCCTGGGTCATGGGTTATTACGACGGGTCTAAGCTGAAGGTTTGGCAGTGGGCACGCGACTACACCTTAGCCGATAATTTCTTCATGGGTGCGTTTGGCGGCTCGTTCTTGAATCACCAATGGTTAGTGTGTGCTTGCGCCCCAATTTTCCATGATGCGCCGGCACATATGCGCGCTCAGCTTGACGAACATGGGCGGCTGAAGCGGCGACCGACTTCTCCCGCTTCGGTGTTGGAAGGGCCTGTGCAAGTGTTCGACGGCACCGTGACGCCGGATGGCTACGCGGTCAATACTACGCAGCCGCCTTACCAGCCAAGCGGTATTCATCCCGCTGCCGAGGGCAATCCCGACTTAGCCGATCCCGCCAAATTTCCGGTTCCGCCGCAAACCAGCAAGACCATCGGCGATACGATGTCGGCTAAAGGCGTGTCTTGGGCTTGGTATTCCGGTGCCTGGAAATTGGCGCAAGCCGACAGCCATCAGGCAGCTGGGATGAAACGATCCGTTATTTATAACCGGCAAGCCGGCAGCCCCAATTTTCAGGCGCATCATCAGCCCTTTAACTACTTCGCACGCTTTGCGCCAGGCACCAAGGAGCGCGAGCAGCATTTACGGGACGACGAAGAGTTTTTGTCGGCGATTGAAACAGGAACCTTGCCGCAGGTATCTTTTTACAAGCCGAGCGGTCGTTTTTCCCAGCATCCTAGTTACACTGATATCGAAAGCGGCGACCAGCACATTGCCGACTTGCTTGAGCGTTTAAAGAAAAGCCCGCAATGGAACAAGATGGCGGTAATCGTTACTTACGATGAAAACGGCGGCTATTGGGACCACGTCCCGCCGCCCAGCGGACCCGGCTGGGGCGACCGTTGGGGTCCGGGTTCACGAATTCCGACCATCATTGTGTCGCCGTTCGCCAAACGCGGATTCGTCGACCATACGGCGATGGATACCACTTCCATTTTGAAATTCATCACCCGGCGTTTCGGCTTGGAACCCTTGTCCGGCGTGCGTGTCAACATGGGTGACCTGACCAGCACTTTCGAATTCGATAAATAAAAACGGGGTCTCGGACGACTGTGGTATTGCCGCCAGAGTGAATGGATTTTTACCTAGGCTCGTCATATACTCGCCCGACTAGAATTGCAACGCTGCAAGCATCGCTTGGGGGAGAAAGAAACTATGCCGGAAACCATCGGAGCACGGGCAGGCGCATACCGGCGCTGCATTCTGGACCGCTTGCCGATGTTGGCCCTTGCCTTTGCCGCTAGCCTGACTTGCCCGCACGGGTATGCGGAAGAAGATGTCTTTCGCGACAAATTTATTTCACTGGGTACTTCCTCGCGCAGCGGCACATTTCACGTGGTCGGCACCAATTTGTGCGAAGCCGTGAATCAAGAACGCAAGACCAGTTTAGTGCGCTGTGTGCCGTACAACACGGTAGGCTCTGAATATAATGCAAAAGCGGTTGCCTATGGCGAGCTGTCGATGGGCATTACCCGCCCTGATATCGCTTATGCGGAATTCAAGCGCAAGAACGTAAGCGACAATCATGGCGCCGACTTGCGTGCCGTGATGTCCTTGCATTCCACGCCCGTCATGATGATAGTCCGGCGCGCCGCCAACATTACCGATGCATCTCAAATTGCCGGCCATTCGATTAACCTCGGCAACCGCGGCTCCAGCCAGCGCTTGACGGTTGAACTGTTGATCAAGCAACTGGGATTGACGCAGGCGAGCTTCTCGGCCGTGACGGAGTTGCACACGACCCAGATGGGCGAAGCCTTTTGCCAGGGAAAAATCGACGTCATCATTGAATCTTTGGGCCACCCGTCCCCGTTCTACAAGAAGATGATTGAAGAATGCGGCGGCCAAATCGTGAGTTTTTCGCCGGACTTCATTGACAAGGTGATCGCGGCCAATCCGCTCATGTCGCGCATATCGATTCCCGGCGGCCTGTATGCCGGTTATCCGCAGCCGGTGTCCACGTTCGGTTTCCGTGCACTCTTAGTGACGCGCAGTGATGTAAGCGAAGAAGCCGTTCGCCGCTTTGTCGCCAGCGTCATGAATGGGCTGGAGAAAATGAAAGCCGCCGACCCGGTTTTTCAAGAGTTCGATGCCGATAAGATGTTATCTCCAAGCGTAGCGATCCCGCAGCACGCGGGCGTGGTCAATTACCTCAATAACCGTAAAACGACGGCATCCCATGGCACATCTACCGCACGCTAAGGCCTCTCGAACCGGCGCGTTATTAGCACGGCCCCTCTTGCTCGCGGCATTGGTGTCGGCGGCATGGACGTTTCCGGCGCAAATCGTTCATGCATCGGCGTGGCAGGTCAATGAAACGCAAACCGCTCCCGCGCTCCGGCTCGATTTGCCGAAGCTGATCGCCGCCGTGCCGGCCGGGCGCATTAACAGCGAACCTCGTGTCAAAGCCATGCAGGCGCTTGACCTGATCGGCAAGAATAAGCTGGACGAGGGATCTGCGCTCATGAACGCCGCGCTGCAGCTTGATCCATCCAATTCTTACCTACAGTTTTTTAATGCCTTCACTTATCACTTGATGGGGCAGCAAGGCGACGCGCAAAAATTCAGCCTCGCTGAACAAGGCTACGCGTTGGCGGTGCAGTTTGATCGTTCCAACTGGATCGCACGTTATTTTCTCGGTGTTTTGCGTTTCGAGCAGCGCAACTATCGTGCTGCACAAGCCGAATTCGCCGAAGTGCTCCTGTTTCGCGCCAACGATCCGGACGCATTGTTTAGGCTGGTAGCCGCATCGTATTATGCCGGCGACGCCGTGACAGCCGCCGCGTGCCTTGATCGTTTGCGAGCTTTACATCCTGCCGACGCTCAGGTGCTCCGTCTCTCGGCTATTATCAGCGCGGCGATCGGGCGCGCGGACGAAGCCAAGCAATGGCTGGAGCGTTATCAAACGACGCAGCCGGATGCGGCCGAACTCGCAAGGACGCGCGAACGCATTGAACATTGGGCGCTGGTGCATCGCAGCGGCGTCAAGGCGGCGCCCTTGGCGATGAGCGAGCCGACCAAAATGCCCAATAAGTCGCCATTCGTATCCAAGTTGAACGCGCCGGCATTCATTCGAACGCAAGCTAGCGCCAACCAGGCAGACGCACAGTCGCAGCCGGTCGACGCGGCAGCGGGCGTCGCCGGCGGACAACGCATGGTGCTGGTGGACGTAGTCATTATGCGGACCGAAGATTCACTTTCCACGCGCAAGGGTATGAATTTGCTCAATACGCTGGCGCTGCAGTTCGGCAGCGGTTCGGCGCCGAGCTTCTCCAAGACCATCACGAATACGACAGATGCCAACGGCGTAGCGACCACCACAACCTTGACGCGCGCTATTACCATACCGGCGCTGACCTATTCGCTCAATATCGCCAACTCCAACACGAATTTGAATGAAGTGTTGGCGCGCCCGACTTTGGCGGCGTTAGAAGGCGTGAAGTCGGAATTCTTTTCGGGCACCACTTTGAATGCCGCCGTTGTCGCCACCGGCGCCAATTCGGGAGGCGCGGTTCAAATTGAAAAGGAAATCGGCGTTAAGCTCAGCATTACGCCTACCTTCTTATCCGATAACAAGCTGCGGTTAATGGTCGATGCGCAGCGCACCTTCTTGAAGCCGCCGAGCCAGGATGTCAACTTCACCTTTAAGGTGGAAGTGTCGAAGATCATGGTCAATGCCAATGTCGTGATGGATTTCGGCGAAACCCTGATTTTGGGCGGCTTGAGCGAGAAAGAGACTTCGCGTGTGCGCGACGGCGTGCCGCTGCTGCAAGATGTGCCGGGCGTGCAATACCTTTTCTCGCGCAGCGACTCGACCGACTTCCAGCGTTCGGTTCTGATGCTGATTACGCCGCGCGCGCCGCAGTACACCTATCGTTCCGACGAAACCTTGCGCGCCGAAGCGGGCGGCAATGCCGATGCGGAAAGCTTGAAGGAATTGCGTGCGCGTTATGGCGATTGGTTCAAGCCATATCCGAACATGGCGTCTGTCTTTAACCACTTGAGCGCGTCATCCGTCTATCGCGAATTTCGCACCGGCGACGTGACCCTCGAAAAATGGGATCGGCAGGTAACGACGCAAGAACGGCTCAAGCAGGCGTTGGAATTTCTTTTCTACTAAGGTGACGCATGATTCATAAACATCTGCGCACTGCGCTGCGCACAACGATGCGTGTCTTGGGCATGGCCCTACTGCTGGCGATCGGCCAGCCAAGCTTTGCGGGTGATCCGGCATCGGTAGCAGCGTTTAAAAGCAGCGGCCACTGCGTGCAATGCGACTTGCGCTATGAATCCTTCGCCGGTTGCAAATTTGCGCGAGCCGAGCTGACCGGCGCCTATCTTTTCGATACGAATTTCAACGATTGCCTAATGGCGGGCGCAGCATTGGAAAGCGCTATCCTCATTAGCGCAAGGCTGGAGAGCATTGATCTTACTCGCGCCAATTTGGCGAAAGCCTCGCTGCAGGATGCCAACTTACGCGGCGCAACCTTGCTGCGCGCAAATCTGACCTTTGCCAATTTCAGCAACGCCAATTTGGAAGCCGTGGAATTTTCGGAGGCGAATCTTACTACCGCGACCTTAGTGAACGTAAAAATGCCGAATGCTTTTGCCATCAATGCCTTATTTCGCAGCGCAGATTTGCGCCGCGCAGATTTGACCGACGCAAAGCTGAATGGCGCGGACATGGAAGGTGCCAATTTAAACGGCGCGCAACTGATCCGTGCCCGCCTGACCAATGCTAATTTGCGAGAAGCCAGGCTGCGTGCGGCGGATTTGTCGGGCGCTAAGCTCGATTTCACCAACCTGCGCCAGGCCGATTTTCATAACGCCGTACTGGTCGGTGCCAGCCTCAACGGCGCAAATTTACTGTACACCGATTTTTCCGGCGCCGATTTGACCGGCGTGGATTTGGGCGGCGTTTATGCGGAAGGCGCGAATTTTTGCAATGCGAAAATGCCCGACGGTTCAAAAGGGCGTTGCAAGAATTAATCTTTCCTTAATTGATCTTTCTATAATTTTAGTTTTTTCCTGTTGCTACCGTTAACCTAGACAAAGGCCTTTCTGCTGCAGTGTTCCTTGCAAATGGGAAATTAATGTAGAGAATGGATAAGGGGAAGTCGGTTTCTGATAACCCCGGAAAGGTGGCATCATGGACACCCTGAAACGCTTCGGCTTATCGAGCCTGGCATTGGCAGTCAGTACCGCTTGCGCTGTTCCGGCATTCGCCGACGATTCCGCGCAACACGCCAACCTGCGCTTCCCATCCGGTTGGATGCAATTCAAAGGAGCTTCGCAAACAGTCGGCATGGCCGCTTACCCGGGCGCCTTAGTGTCGGACCTTTCGCATGTCAATTTGGATCGTCGCGTCGAATTGACCGAGCAAGTTATGCCCAACGGCTCTAGCGTCATGCTCGCATATCAGCGTTGGTCGCCCGTCCTTCCATCTTCAACGCTGTCGCTGTATGGTCCGCAATTGGCGGGTTTTTCCGTCATATCGAAAAATGCCGACGGCAATGAATATTCGATCGGCACCGGCGGGCTCGCCTTCCGCTATTTCGGCGCCGGCGGCTTGGATATCGGCGATGCGGGCGTATCGTCGGTCCCGGCTTTGGCCAACCCCTATTTTTCTTTGGTGCCGAGCGCCACGCATGCCGGTATCACACGAGAAGTGGGCGGTATCAAAATCAAATTCGGCATCTTGACCAGCGGCTTGAGTCATAACTTAACCATGCATGCCTTCGATCCATCGACATTGTCGCCGGCGCTGGTCATGACGGTGCCGCGCGCCAACTCGCGGCTCTTGGAATTCTCGAAATCCTTTGAAAATGGCGCAGTGTCTTTCTCTTTGATGCGCAGCCGCGAGGTCGACCGCTATGTGCTCATGTCGAACGGCGCCTTACCCTTATTCGGCGCGGGTGCGGCGACTAATTCCATGCAGTTGACCGGCGTATGGTTATTGGCGCCTAAGTTTGCGCTTGCGGCGCAAGCGTCGTACGGCCGTACACCTTCGGAAAGCGGAGACGGCGTCGTGCGCAGCAATGCTTTTTCGCTGGCGCTTGTTGCGGCCGACCGCTTCTATCCGGGCGACCGTCTAAGCATTGCCTTGTCGCAGCCGATTCGCGCCTATGACGGTTACACGACGGTGGATACGCTGACCGGTATCACCAGCAACGGCGCAACGCTGGTCGATCGGCGTGTCGTATCTGCCGAGCCGAGCGGCCGCGAGTTGTTGGCCGAGCTCTACTATATGCGCCCGCTCAGCAAGACAGCGACGCTGGGCTGGACCTTGGGCGTGCGACGTCAACCGAATAATAATGCCGACGCTGCACCTGAAAAATTATTCATGGTGCGTCTCACGAAACAGTTTTAACTATTGCGGGACAGTGCTGCCCGAAGGGCGCTCTGTCCTCAACAAATTAAACAGAATTTCTTTGGGACCCTTCGCCGCGCAGTAGCGCGGCGATTTCCGTGCGGGGTAATGGAGCAGAAAACAATTCTCCTTGAATCTCATCGCAGCGCAAGAGCTTCAGCAAATGTGCTTGCTCGGCCGATTCCACGCCTTCTGCAATGATAGTCATATTGAGCGAATGGCCGAGCGAAATGATCGTTGACACCATGGTCAAGGAATTGGCGTTTTGGGCCATATCGACGATAAAGGAACGGTCGATTTTTAAAGCATCCACCGGCAAGCGCGATAGGTAGGCGAGTGAAGAGTACCCGGTGCCGAAATCATCGATCGCCACTTTACCGATGCCCAGTTCCTTCACTGCCGCCAATTTGCGGCTGCTCTCTTCGATGTCTTGCATGAAGACGCTTTCGGTGATTTCCAAGTCAAACTGCAGGTCTTGAGCAGTCGCGAGAAAGCGCTCGATTTGATCGACGAAATCGCGCTGACGCAATTGCAGCGTCGAGACATTGATGGCTACCGGCACGGGCGCGCAGCCTGCCTCGATCCAGCCGCGATAGTCTTCGATCGCTTGGGCAAACAGGCTGCGGCCGACTTCGATGATCAATCCGCTGGTTTCCAGCAAACTAATGAATTCTGCCGGCAGCACCAATCCGTTATCGGGATCACGCCAGCGGATCAATGCTTCCAAGCTGGCGACACGATTACTGGCGAGATCCACCTTGGGCTGGTAATAGAATTCGAATTGCCGCGCTTTCAGGGCGTGCCGCAGTTTGTTTTCCAAAGCGAGCGAGCGCGTGGCGCGCGCATGTAATTCCGGTGCGTAAAAGAGGTAAGGCTCGCCCGTTTCATGGCAACGGCGCAACGCCGTGTCCGCATTGCGCAGCAAGGTGTCGACGTCCCCGCCGTCGTTGGGATAAATGGCGATGCCGGCGCGAAGCGCCAACAGCAGGTTGTCGCCATGGATTTGAATCGGCTGGTGCATGAGATCGAATACTTGCTCTGCAATGATATGCGCGATGTCGTCGGTTTCGTGTATCGCGCCGAATGTCAATGCAAAGGTGTCGGCCTCCAAACGTGCAATCGTATTTGCATTATGCACACCCTCTTGTAAGCGGCGTCCGAGCCGCTGCAATAACTGGTCGCCGGCGGCTCGCCCGTAGCTGTCGTTAATGCGCCGGAAATTCGGTACATCCAACAGCAAAACCGCCACGCGACTGCCTTCCTGACGCGCAGCGTGAATGGATTGACACAAGCGATCTTTGAATAGAGTGCGATTGGGCAGGCCGGTCAGGACATCGTAATACGCGAGCGAATTGAGACGTTCCTCTTTGCCGATATAGGAAAGCGCAAACGAAATGTCGCCGGCAAGTTCAGACAAGAGCTTGACTTCTTCCTCATCGAACACGCCGGCTTCGTCGCCATACAGCGCAAACAGGCCGACCGGCACTTCATCCACTACCAGAGGCAAAAGCGCGGAAGACCGAAAGCCGAGTCGGCGCGGCACCTCGGTGGCATACAAACCCGGCGGACAGTTTTCGACATCATTGCAGATCACAGGCCCTTTTTCGAATGCCAAGCCGAAGTCGGCGCGGTCGATGCCTCTCGGCTCCGCATGCGATATCCGTTCTAGTGCATCGGGCATTGTGCCGTATCCATATTGCGGACGTAACTTGTCTCCTTCAAATAAGCCGATCCACGCCAATTGAAACCCGCCGAATTCGACGGCAATGCGGCACGATTCATTCGCTAAGCGGGCACGCTCATGCACGCGCACGATAGTCGAATTAATGCCACTCAACACAGTATGAATACGTGTCAAGCGCGCGATTTTCAATTCTTGATTTTTCTGCCCGCTGACATCAACGCCTATCGTACCCACCATGATCGATTGACCGCTTTCATCCATGATGGGAAAGCGCGTCAGTAGCCAATGATGCGTGAGGCCGTTGCGCGAGAAACATTCCGTGCTTTGCAGGGCTTGACGGCTTATTTGCACGTGGCGGTCGCTTTCAATGATTTTGCGTGCCAGCTCGGACGGCCAAATTTCATGATCAGTCTTGCCTATTGCCGCATCACTTTCCACGCCTGCAAATTCCGCCCATGCATGGTTAACGAAACGATAGGACCCTTGCAAATCCTTGATGCTGGCGATGCCGGGCAAATACTGCATGAACAATCGGAAGCGCCGTTCCGCATGTTCCAGTTCCCGTTCAGTATCGCGATGGCTGCGACGTTCAGCGTAATCCTCCAAGGCCCGTCTCACCGCAGCACCCAGGCGCGTCAAATTGTCTTTGAGAACGTAATCGGAAGCGCCTTGACGCAATGTCTGTACGGCACGCTCATCGCCCAAAGTGCCGGAGACGAAAATGAAAGGCGTATCCGGGCATGTGGCATGGGCGATTTCTAAGGCCTTTAAGCCGTTGAAATTCGGCATTGAGAAATCCGAGAGGATGACTTCCGGATCGAATTGATTCAGCGCTTTGCGGAAATCAAATTCCGTTTCAACGCGTATCGTGACAGGCGCCAATCCTTCTCGCTCGATCGCGCGGCGCATCAGCTCGGCATCAGTGGGTTGATCTTCGAGGATCAATACTTTCAAAGGAACCGCAATCATATTTCCGGGGCACCTTGTCCAGTAAGGGCAAGGGATTAATGATGAGAAAATGCTTGTGCCGGCATGCCTTGCACCGGCGGCTTGTTCACGAGTATCCAGTAGCAGCCGGCTTCCGCGACCACTTCGAGAAATTTGTCGAATTCCACCGGCTTAACGATATAACTGTTGACGCCTAAGTTGTAGCTGGCAGTGATGTCGCGCTCTTCTGCGGAAGACGTGAGGATAACGACAGGAATCGCATGCGTGCTTTCATTGGCTCGGATGCGCTGCAAGACTTGAATGCCGTCAACCTTAGGCAATTTCAAGTCGAGCAAAATTAAACCGGGATTAACATTAGGGCGATCTTGATACGTGCCCTGGCAAAAAATGAAATCAAGCGCTTGCGCACCGTCTTGTGCCCATACGATGTCGTTGCCCAACTTATTCTTACGCAGAGCTCGCATGGTAAGTTCGGCGTCGGTAGCGTTATCCTCGACCAGCAGGATGCTGATTTTTTCCAAATCATTCAAGGGCAGCTCCGGTAGGTAAGGTGAAATGAAATGTCGCGCCTTGGTCGACTTTGCCTTCCGCCCAAACACGGCCGCCGTGCCGCATGACAATGCGCTGCACGATAGCAAGTCCGACACCCGTGCCTGGAAATTCGTCGGCGCTATGTAGGCGCTGAAATACGCCGAACAGCTTGTCGTACTATTCCATGTTGAAACCGACACCGTTATCGGTAACAGAGTAGACCTGTTCAGTTGGGCTAATGTTCCCTTGAACAAGAATGCGCGGCGCGTTGCGCGTCCCGGTAAATTTGATGGCGTTGGATAACAGGTTTTGCCATACCTGGCGCATCAGCAAGCGATCGCAGCGCGTTCTTGGCAAGGAGCCGATTTCAATCGGCGGCACCTTGCTTCCCGCAGCCAACTCGGCAATTGCCTCGCGCACCACATCCGCCATGTCGATTTCCATCATTTCCAGCGGCTTTCGTCCGAGGCGCGAGAACGCCAAGACTTCATCGATCAATTGCGACATCTTGCGGCAATTGTCGCGCACGACGCCGATCAAGCGTTTTGCCTCTGCATCGAGTTGCGGCGCGTATTCTTCTTCCAGAATGCTGGAAAAGCCGTTGATGGCCCGCAGCGGCACGCGCAAATCATGCGAGATCGAATAGCTGAAGCCTTCTAATTCCTTATTGGCGGCATGCAATTGCGCAGTGCGTTGCGCGACGCGTTGCTCCAGTTCAGCGTTTAAGCTTTGCAGTTCCGCTGCTACGCGCTTACGTTCGCTGATGTCGCGCAACGATGCGCTAAAAATCGTTTTGCCGCCTGCCTGGAGAGGAATGATGGAAAGCTCAACGGGAAATTCCGTGCCGTCCCGCCGGGAGGCCTCGATTTCAATCAAGCGCCGGAGAATCACTTGTTCGCCGGTCGCGAGAAAACGGCGCAGCCCCACTTGATGCGCCTGCCGATAGCGTTCCGGAATGATGGTTTCGCTCAACGGTTTGCCAAGAATTTCACGGCGGGTCCAGCCGAAGATGGTTTCTGCTTGGCGGTTCCATTCGATGACGCGGCCGCCATCGTCAATGGCGATGAATGCATCGAGTGCATTGTCGAGAATGAGTTGCGCGCGCGCTTCGGTGCGGTTGAGCGCATTTGCATTCATCCAGATCAAAATGGTGAGCACCACCATATTGGTGATCGCTTTCATCACCAAACCGGCTTCCAAGGTAAACCATCCCAGGCGCTGCCCGGTCAGCGTGAGCCAGCCCAGAAAAAACGGCACCAGTAGCGCCGCGATCAATAAGCGGCGCGCCATGATGCTGCCGCTCGCCGTACCGGTAAGCGCAGCCATGTAACCCCGGTCGGGGCGCGCGCATAGCAGCCCGGCTGCGAGAACGACTAAGGCGAGTGCTGTTGGGATCGGCATCGTGGCGTACGCAACCGTGCCTTGCAAGACCGGGACGGCGTATAGATATCCGATGAGCGCAGGTAAAGCGATAAAGAATGCGGCGGCGGTCGATAATTCGGCAAGATGTATGAATAGAGGTCTTTTGCTATCGGCTAGGCTGAGTGCGCTTCCTAACAAGATGCAGTCGAACGCCGTCACCGGCGACATGCGCATGCCGTGAATCGACCAGCCTGCCGCGGCTAATTCCGCACCTCCGATGTAATCGACGAAATTCACGAATCCTATGGCCGCGGTCATCACTCCAAGCGCGATAGCAAGGCTTACCCGTCCGCGGCTTGGCCCGCCGCATGTCCAAAGCAATAGGGAGACGCCGCCAAAAAGAAAAGCGAGCGCCGATGGAAGCTTCACCAGCGAAGTGCCGAGTGCCAAGGATTTCAGCAAAGGAAGCTCGAAGCCCCAGCCGAACAGCGCAATACAGGCGATAAGTAGGGTGACCGCGCCGGCGGCTTGGGCGTAAGTCCTTGAGCGGCGGTATAGCGGGCTGTCGCCGTTAAGTAGAAAAGATGCATCCGCCAATTGTTTTCCTTTGCGGACGGGCGCAGATCACTTATGCAGCGAAACGATAAAATGAACAGGTTCGCCCGATAATTTCTCGGTCTGGTAGACAACGGGCTGCGGCGATAGTTGCCATTAGCGCAGCTTGCTTAAATAAAGGATTCCACATGAGCTTGAACTTACTTCAGTTCATCTCGACCCCAGCCGCAGCACAGGCTTTGGCGGAGGCGGTCGCCGATGACTTGCGGCAAGCCCTGGCGGAACAAGAACGTGCGCTGCTGCTGGTGTCGGGAGGCCGCAGCCCTTTAACTTTTTTTTCCGTTTTGGCCGCGCAAGCATTGTCATGGGAACGCATCGATGTTTCTCTTGTGGATGAGCGTTGCGTGGTTTTCGATCATCCCGATTCCAATGCCGGCTTGATCGCGCGCCACTTGTTGCAAGGACCCGCGGCCTCAGCGTGTTTGTTGCCGTTAATGACGAGCCCGATTCAAGGCGAGCAACCGTGGCGATGGGCACAACGCTCTGCGGTAGCGGCCAACGCGAATCCTGCCTTCGCCAAACCGGCGGCGATCGTCTTAGGCTTGGGCAATGACGGGCACACCGCGTCTTTATTTGTCGATGCGCCTCAATGGCAAGAAACGGTATCGACCCCTGATCGCTATGTTGCCGTCACTCCGGCGCTGGCGTCCCATGCTCGCGTCAGCCTTTCCTTATCCGCGCTGATCGCGCAGCGCCAGTGTTACGTGTGGACGAATGGTGCCGCTAAGCTGAATGTCGTTAAGCAGGCGAAAGCACTGGCCGCCGATGTTGTCGCCGGCGTTGCGCGTCAACAGGCTGTGCAAGATGCAGGGCCGTTTGCCTTGTTGACGGCTCGTCCGGATGTCACTCTGCGCGTTTTCCATAGCAATCAAGAATGAAGCGGCACATCTTTACGTATGGCTCACTGATGTTTGCCGAAGTGTGGCGGCGCGTTGTTGCCAGCAGTTACCGAAGTGCCAAAGGAAAAATCTTGGACCACGCACGCTACGCGGTGATGCATGAAACTTATCCCGGTTTGGTGGTGCAAAAAGGCGCGAGTGTCGAGGGCATTGTGTATTTCGATGTGCAAGCCGCCGATATTGCGGCCCTCGATAATTTTGAAGGACCGGACTACTTTCGCCGCACGGTCACGGTGCAGCTTCAGAATGCGCAAATCGAAGCCGACACTTATATCTATGGCAAACAACCGGGTTTGTCGGACATGCCCTGGGATCCGCAAGCTTTTGAAATAGAGAGATTTTTGCAAACGTATTGCCGTGTACCCAAAGGCGCGGCGAACGACGGGCCGAATGGCCCGTAACAAAACAACATGTTTACTGGGAAAACTAAATATTTCTCTAGCGCAATTATAGAAAGCCGCCTAAAATTTCCATATAACAACAATAGGGGCAGGGAGTGGAGACTTACGATCGCCTGTTCTCCCGTCAGGTGGAGTTACTTTATAGGCAAGCCAAAGGCGCGGCAGGCGCTTCCTTGGCTGCTGCGGCATTTCTGGCGATAACCGTTTCTAGTAAAGTACCCGGTGCGGTGCTCGCACTTTGGTTAGTCTTATCCCTGGTCTCTTCATCGGCCCGGCTGGTACTTTGGTATTGGCGGCGCAGCAGCCCGGTCCATCAGGAACAAGCCGTTCGCTGGTCTCGCGCATTTATGGCCAGCGTCGCGTTTTCGGGTTTGGTGTGGAGCGGCAGCCTGATGTTATTCGCGCCGTATTTATCAATCGAATACCAAGTCATACTTGGTCTTGTCATTTGCGGCGTGTGTGCCGCTTGCCTGCCGGTTTTTGCTGCGGTACCTCAGATTTATCGAATGTTTGCCATTTGCGCGATGGGTCCCGTATTGGCATGGACTCTCGTGGCCGGGCTTGAACTTACCTGGGAATTCGCTGCAATCGGTGCGGTTTTCTTATCCCTCATGTTGCATACCTCCGCTCGACTGTCGAGCATGGTGGTTGCCGCTTTGCGCACCCAATTCGCCAACGATGAGCTGGTCGAATCCTTGAAAAAAGAAATCGATATGCGCCAAGCGACCGAAGAGGCGGCGCAGCAATCGACCGCGGTAGCGCGGCATTTAGCGCACCATGACAGCTTGACTGGCTTACCTAACCGCAGTCATTTGATCGAAAGTTTGAAGCAAGCGCTGTCGCTGGCGCGGCGCCAGCAATTTTCACTCGGTCTATTGATGTTCGATTTAGATCGCTTTAAGGCGGTCAACGACACCATGGGCCATGCGGCGGGCGATGCGTTGATTTGCCAAGTGGCCGAGCGTTTGAAGCAGAACCTGCGTACCGAAGACTTGATGTGCCGTCCCGGAAGCGATGAATTCTTGATCGTTCTTCCGTATATCAACGACTCGCAAGACTTGGCGCGTGCCGCGCATAAATTACAGCGCTGTCTCGAAGCGCCATTTCAGTTGGAAGACACTGAGCTGTTCGTGACGCTCAGCATCGGTATCGCCGCATATCCGCATGATGGCGACAGTCCCGAACAACTCATCCTGCGCGCCGAAACCGCGATGTATCAAGCCAAGAAGGGCGGCGGTAACGGCTTTGCTTTCTACGCGGCGGAGATGAGCGCCTTAGCGCGCGAACACCTGCACGTTGAAAACCAACTGCGCTACGCCTTGGAAAGAAAAGAATTCGAATTGCATTACCAGCCGCAAAAGGATTTGCAAAACGGGAAAATCATCGGTGTCGAAGCGTTGATTCGCTGGAACTTGCCTGGCCAAGGCATGATCGCGCCGCTCAAGTTCATCCCGATCGCCGAGGTGTCCGGCTTGATCGTGCCGATCGGCGAATGGGTGTTAACGGAAGCTTGTCGGCAGGCGCAGGAATGGCAAGCGCGCGGCGCCGATCCGATACGGGTCGCCGTCAACGTCTCGGCGCGGCAATTCAAGGATGCCAACTTGATTAAGAAAATTGCCCAAAGCTTAGAGACCAGCGGGCTTGATCCGCGCCTGTTGGAATTGGAGTTGACGGAAAGCATCGTGATGGAAGATCCAGTCAGTAGCGCGCGCCGCTTGAATGAGATCCGCGATTTAGGCGTGTCTATCTCTATCGATGACTTCGGCACCGGCTACTCTTCGCTGTCTTACTTGAAGCAATTCCCCATCGATGTATTAAAAATCGACCGTTCCTTCGTGCGGGACGTGAATGTTGACCAGCACAACGCCGCCATCGTCACGGCCATACTTGCCATGGCGCGCCAGCTGCAGATCGAAGTGGTGGCCGAAGGCATCGAGACCGCGGAACAAGAGCAATTCCTGGCCGAACACGGCTGCCAGATCGGACAGGGCTATCATTTCAGTAAGCCTTTACCGGCGGCGGATTGCGAAAAACTGTTTGACAAGCATCTTGCCAAAAATGTCACTTTCGCTTTCAGTGTGGTAAAGTGAACAACACAGCGCGTGCTCTAGCGCTGCTTGTGAAGACAATAAAAATTCAGGAGGCAAGCATGGAAGAACAGCACCTGGAACGTCGCCGCATGTCGCATATCGGCCTGATAGACGCCCTCATCCATACGATCGGTCAACTGGCTATTTCAAAAGACATGCAAACCCGGGCAATTGCCGGCAAAGCTTTAGTCGATCTGCGTAAGTTGCGTGACTGCATTCCGACGCGCCGGGGGCTCGATCGAACGGTACGCAAGACTTAAAGGCGGCGCATGATTTGCCGTTAGTTAACTGGTTGAGAGTGTGAGGTGACGCCATGAAAGTAAGTCAAATCATGTCATCCAATCCGGTCGCGGTGGGATTGGACGATCCTTTATCAACGGTAAGAGATATTTTCGACCATGCCGGCTTCCATCATCTTTTGGTGGTCGATGAAGGCGAATTGATCGGCGTGGTGTCCGACCGCGATTTGCTGCGCCATATCAGCTGCAATATCGGCACCAACGTTTATACGCCCAAAGATCTCGACACGCTTAAAAAGCGCGTGCATCAAATCGTTACCCGCAAACCGATTACCCTTGCCGAAGAGGCTTCGGTCGAGGAGGCGATCGACGTTTTCAATACCCATCGTATTTCCTGCATCCCTATCGTCGACGCCGCCGGAGCGGCAGTCGGAATCGTTAGCTGGCGCGATATTCTGAAGAATTTTCAAAGAATTATTGACGAGAAGCTCGCTGCGGGCTGATTCCGCCTGCGCATCAAGAACCTGATCGGCATCTTTTTGGCAGGTGCGTTCGGTCGGGAAGGGATGCAGTGCAAGGCGCGGTGCGCCGCGCAGGGTGGTCCCCTGCGCAAGCGCCGCAACGCCGCAATGCGCCCTTCCCGGCCGAACCCTCCGGGCAGCCGCGATAACCGGCCGCCTCCGTTGTTGCGGCTCCTTGCCGTAGCACCGCTACGTCGCGTCGCCGCGCCTAGTATGCGACCGGTTCTCGGGGCTGCGCTCCTGCCAAAAAGATGCCGATCAGGTTCTAAGCGCAGCCGGTATAATCGGGACTTTTGCGCCATTGCGCGCGCCCTGATTTTTCATTCCCATGCTTGCTTTGCAAAAACAACAAATCGCCGAGTTATTTCAGGCGGCTGTCGCTTCCTTGGTGACCGGTACCGACATAAAACCGGCGGTCGTATTAGAACGTCCGCGCGACCCCGCGCATGGCGACATCGCGTGTAATCTCGCGCTGCAGCTTGCCAAGCCCTTGAAAAAAAATCCGCGCGAATTGGCGCAAACCGTGGCGGACCATATCCTGGCCAACCCGGCAGGTAAAGATTTAATCGCGGCAGTCGACATCGCCGGCCCAGGCTTCATTAATTTGCGCCTGTCGCCGGCGGCACGCCAAGCAGTCGCCAAGAGCGTGCTGAAAGAGGGTGATCAGTACGGCAAGAGCAATCACGGTGCCGCCCAAAACGTCTTGATCGAATTCGTTTCCGCCAATCCGACCGGGCCGCTGCATGTAGGGCACGGCCGCCAAGGTGCCTTGGGCGATGCTCTGTCCTCGCTGTTCGAGCATCAAGGCTACCAAGTCACGCGCGAGTTTTATTACAACGACGCCGGTGCCCAGATCGGCAATCTGGCTTACTCGGTGCAGGCGCGTGCGCGAGGGTTGAAGCCGGGTGATGCGCATTGGCCGGAATCCGCCTACAACGGCGATTACATTGCCGATATCGCTAACGACTTTTTGGCGAAGAAAACCGTGTCGGCCAGCGACGGCGCGCCGGTCACGGCCAGCGGCGATCCGAATGATTTGGAGTCGATCCGCCTGTTCGCCGTGGCGTATTTACGCCGTGAGCAGGATTTGGATTTGCAAGCTTTCGGCGTCAAGTTCGATCACTATTACCTCGAATCTTCGCTCTACCACGACGGTAAAGTGGAGGCAGCGGTCGACGCCCTAAGCAAAGCCGGCAAGACGTATGAGCTGGATGGCGCTTTGTGGCTCAAATCGACCGAATACGGCGACGACAAAGACCGCGTGATGAAAAAGTCCGACGGCTCCTACACGTATTTCGTGCCCGACGTCGCTTATCACATCACCAAGTGGAAACGCGGTTTCACCAAGGCGATCAATATCCAAGGCAGCGATCATCACGGCACCATTGCGCGTGTGCGCGCGGGCTTGCAAGCGATCGGCATGGGTATCCCGCAAGGCTACCCGGACTACGTTTTGCACAAGATGGTCACCGTCATGAAAAATGGCGAAGAGGTCAAAATTTCCAAGCGCGCCGGATCGTATGTGACCCTGCGCGATTTGATCGAATGGTCTGCCGGCGACGTGAAAAACGAAGACGGCTCGCGCGACTTGACGCGCGGCCGCGACGCGGTGCGCTTCTTCCTCATTTCGCGTAAGGCGGATACGGAATTCGTATTCGATGTGGATTTGGCATTGGCGCAGTCAGACGAGAATCCGGTGTACTACGTGCAGTATGCGCATGCCCGTATTTGCTCCGTGATGACGCAGTGGGGCGGTGATGAGGCTACCCTTGACGATGTCGAACTGTCAGCGTTGACTTCGCCGCGCGAAGCCGCGTTACTGGCCAAGCTCGCCGAATACCCGGAAATGCTGCAAAAAGCGCTCGACGAACTGGGGCCGCATCAGGTAGCGTTCTACCTGCGCGAATTGGCGGGCGAATTGCATAGTTACTACAATGCCGAGCGCGTTCTGGTCGACGATATGTCCACCAGAATGGCGCGGCTGGCGTTAATGAAAGCGACCCGGCAAGTATTGCGCAATGGTTTGGCGCTGATCGGCGTATCGGCGCCGTCACGCATGTAGGAGCATCATGAATTTCAGGAACAAGCAAGCAGGCGGTACTATCCTAGGCATGATCATCGGCTTGGTGATCGGCTTGTCGATCGCGGTGGTGGTCGCGATTACGATCAATAAGACACCGGTGCCTTTCGTCAATCGCGCCAAGCAAGACAAGCTGATCGAACCGGTGGCAAGCCAAGGAATCGACTTGAACAAGTCGCTCTACGGCAATCAAGCGCCGGCAAAAGAAGCCGCGAAAGAATTCGTTAAGGAAGCTGAGCCGACCGATCCGACTGCACCGGATAAAAAAGTCGACGCCAAAGCCGACATCAAGACGGCGAAAGCAGACGGCAAACCGGTTGATGGCAAGCCCGTGGACAATGCCGCCAAGCCGGTTGACAAAACCGCAGCCAAGGATGGCGTCAAGCCCGATGCGACTGAAGAAAAATGGACGTATTATTTGCAAGCCGGCGCTTTTCGCGAACAGACCGATGCCGAAAATACCAAGGCAAAATTGGCTTTACTCGGCGTCGAAACCCGCATCAGTGAACGCGCGACCGACAATGGCACTTTGTATCGCGTGCGCGTCGGCCCTTTCGGCGAAGTCGATGCGATGAATAAAGTGCGTACCAAGTTGTCCGAGAATGGCGTGGATGTGGCGGTCGTGCGCATCCCCAAATAATTGACGTTTTTCCTCAACAAATTCTGAGAGAGCCACAATATGCGTTTTCTTACCAAACTATTCGCTGCTGCCACCTTTTGCTTGATGGCGGCCACTGCCGGCGCCAGCCCGGCCAATCCGGAGAACGGCAAGGATTACCGCACGCTCGACAAGGCGCAAACGACCGAATCCGGCAATAAGGTAGAAGTCATCGAATTCTTTTGGTATTCCTGCCCGCATTGCAATTTCTTCGAACCCGCCTTGTCCGAATGGGTGAAGAAGCAGGGCGATAAGATCGTCTTCAAGCGCGTGCCGGTGCTTTTCCGCGAATCCATGGAACCGCAGCAGCGCTTGTACTATGCGTTGGAAGCCATGGGTAAGGCCGAAGAAATGCAAAAGAAAATTTTCCGCGCTATTCATGTCGACCGCGCGCAATTGGATACCAAGGAACAGATTGCCGATTTCATCGCCAAGCAGGGTATCGATAAGCAAAAATTCCTGGATTTGTATAACTCCTTTGGCGTTCAAACCAAGGTCAATCGTGTGCCTGCCCTCCAACAGGATTACCGTATCGAGGGCGTCCCAACGATCGCGATCGCCGGCCGTTATGTAACGTCGCCTTCGATTATTTCTACCGGCAACGGCAATCAAGCGGAAGCAACCTTGCATGAGTCCACCGTGAAAGTGATGGATTATTTGGTCGCTAAAGCGGCGAAGGAATCCGGCGCGGCAGCACAGAAGCCGGCCGCAAGCGCTGACGTGAAAAAGAAAAAATAATTCGACGGTAATCGCTCAAGAGGGTCGATGAAGCGCGTCTTCATCACCGGCGCCTCCAGCGGCATTGGCGCCGCCCTAGCGGCGCGTTATGCGGAGCAAGGCGCCGTTCTAGGTTTGCTGGCCAGACGCGAGTCAGCGCTGCGCCAGCTTGCCGCAAGCCTTCCCAATTCTCATCTCCATCGTTGCTATACGGTCGACGTCACCGACAACGCAGCCTTGGCCAATGCAGCGGCGGATTTTATCGGTGCGCATCAAGGTGTCGACATCGTCATTGCCAATGCCGGCATATCGCTGGGTACGCTGACCGACCACGCTGAAGACATGGCGGTGTTTGAAAAAATATTCGCCACGAATGTTACCGCGACGGTCGCTACGTTTGCACCATTTATCGACGCCATGAAAGAAGAAGCTCGTCGTGGCGGCGATCCTCGCTTGGTCGGCATTGCGAGCGTGGCGGGTGTGCGAGGTTTGCCGGGCGCCGGCGCCTATAGCGCTTCGAAGGCGGCCGTGCGCGTCTATTGCGAATCGCTGCGCTTGGAGATGAAGCCGGCGGGAATCAAGGTGGTCACCATCGCGCCCGGGTATATCGATACGCCGATGACGCAAGTAAATAGCTATCCCATGCCGTTTCTTATGCCTGCGCCGACATTTGCCGCGAAGGCCGTCGCTGCCATCGAAAAAGGGAAGAGCTATTGCGTCGTTCCCTGGCAAATGGGTATCGCGGCGAATCTGTTGGCGATGATGCCGAATTGGCTATACGATGCGATTTTCTTGCGCGCGCCACACAAAGTGCGGCAAGACGAAGGGAAAGGGTAAGGATTTCCTTACTCTTTGGAGCGGCTCAAGCGCACCAGCATGCGAATAATTTCGCGGGCGATCATGCGGTAATGGTCATCCAGCCTTTGCAAATCGGCGATCAATTTCACATCGGCCGATTCAAAGCGCACCGGTACGCCGCCGGCATCGCCTACTGTGCCGCCCTCGGTTGAATTGCTGCCGAAGCGCAGCCATTCAGCGGGAACACCCAGCCATTGAGCCAGAGTACGCAGTTTCTCCTGCGTCGGGATTGCCTCGCCAACTAACCACTTGCGTGCCGCATGCACCGTGATCGGGCGGCCGGAAAAGCGGACGTTGAATTCGCGCGCGAGCTGGGTTGGGCTGTCTGGGGAATAGTCGGCGTTACGTAGAGCTTGTTGCAGACGCTCGCTGAAATCTTCTCGTTCTATTGATGCTTTCATGACCGCGAACTATTCCATGTGTAGGCCTAACAGTCAGTCTCTAGCTGGGTGGAACTATTTGTGACTGTCGTCAATGGCCGTGATACTTGTCAATAATCTATTGGAGCCACGAAAGGAAATTTAATTCCTTAGTGTTTTACTCAAATTCATGGACCGCAGAAAACGGACTCATGGGGCAGCGAGTATACCGATTCTTCAGAGCTAGAGCCTATGTTGAATGCAAGTTTTCCACCCCTTATTTCTAATAGTAGCTTGCTATAGAAATAAGGGCAATCCGATTTCAGTTACTTCGAGTGACCGAAAATCGAATTACGCCGTCTGCACCACATCGGCGCCGCAGGGTGCCGTCATACCAAAGCTTGTGTAAATGCGCCAAGGCCTCGCCCAGAGCGAAGGTAAGCTGGTGTGAGTCAAGCGGGCGAGAAAACATGATGGGTACGATTTCAGCTGCGGTACGCGGCGTAGAGCAAGCATGCAGCACTTCAGCCAAGCGTTCGCGATGATGATTTTGCAACTGACTTACGCGTTCATGCAATCCGCGAAAAGGCTTTCCGTGAGAAGGCAGGACCAAGGTATCCATCGACAGAGTTAAGTAACGGGCCAATGAATCCAAATACTGTTGAACAGGATTGGATTCGGGTTCAATCGCGAACACCGATACATTGGTTGAAATACGAGGCAAAACCATGTCGCCGGAAATCAAGACGGATATATCCGAGCAGTACAGTGCGGCATGTTCGGGGGCATGACCGAAGCCGGTGATGACGCGCCATTCTCGCTTGCCGATTCGAAGCACGTCTCCGTCTTGCATGCGGATATAGGCATGCGGTACAGCGGGGACTAAGCTTGGATAATAATTTTTGCGCTGGCCGATTTTTTCGATCAGTTCCGGATCCGACAAACCATGTCGACGAAAATGCGGCACGACGGCAGTGCCTTCGACGCCGGGCAAAGCGGCCGACATCATCCGCGCAAAAGCATATTCGGCGGCGGGCATCCAAAGAGACACATTCCAGCGGGCACACAACCAATCGGCAAGGCCGACATGATCCGGATGGCAGTGCGTGACAATCACGCGCAGAACCGGCCGGCCGCCCAAGTGTTTCGCAAAAATATCTTCCCACGCCGCGCGCGTTGCCTCGTTGGCGATGCCGCAATCGACGATGGTCCAACCGCGCACCCAGCCATCGTTGCCCTCCATCTCATCTTCGAGCAGCCACAGGTTGATATGGTTGAGGGCAAACGGCAGGCCCATGCGCAGCCAATACACGCCGGGCGCGACCTGCATGATTTCACCGGCTTGCGGCATGACGTCGCCGAAGAGATAGTCAAGTCTGGATTCGAGAGGATTCATGCGAAAAAAAAGATGGGATTGTCATTTCGGAAACGCGATTCACTTTTCGCGCCGGCGCGCCTACAATGCGATTGACGTTAACGTAAACTGCCATTCATTTTATCCGAACACAGCACGCGATGCCCACCTATACCATCACCGAATTGGCGCGCGAATTTGATATTACGCCGCGCGCAATCCGTTTCTATGAAGACCAGGGCTTGATCACGCCGCGTCGTGAAGGCGTCAACGGCCGCGTGCGCGTATATACAGCGCGAGAACGCACGCGCTTAAAGCTGACTCTGCGCGGCAAACGGCTTGGCTTGTCGCTGTCTGAAATCAAGAGCTTAGTCGATATGTACGAGTCGCCGCGCGACTCCGCTGCGCAGATGAAGCGCTTTTTGACGGTGCTTGCGCGCCATCGCGAAGCCTTGGAACAGCAGCGCGAAGACATAGAAGTGACGCTGGCCGAAATTGCGTTTCATGAGAAGGAATGCAAACGGGCATTGACGGCGGGCGCAGCGCAAAGCAAAGCCGCCGTTAAAACGAATGGCAAGCCGGCACCGCGCGCGCGCGGCAAAAAGCCCTCTTCGCGTACGCGCCAGGCGGCATGATGCTCATCAGATTCACGTTTACGTAAACGGTAATCAACATTTGCAGTATTTAAATCAGCGGCAATCAAACCAGGAAAATTCATGACAGTAAAAATAGAGGGCGTATCGGAAGAAGTGGCAGCCGCCATGCAGGAAACATTTGCCAACCAAGGCGCATTGCAGGCACTCGGCGCGAAAATGACACGAATCGGACGCGGCACTTGCGAAATCGTCATTCCGAAGAGCGAAGCGGTGACCCAGCATCACGGCACTTTTCACGGCGGCGTGTTCGGCACCATGGCCGACACCGTCGGCGGATTTGCTGCCTATAGCGTGTTGATGCCATCGCGCGACGGCGTAGCGGTCGAGTACAAAATCAACATGCTTGCGCCGGGCGACGGCGATGCCTTGGTCGGCCGAGCGAAAGTCATCAAAGCCGGCCGATCCCTGGCGATTACCACCGGCGAAATTTTTTCCAGCAAAAATGGCGAAGAAAAACTCTGCGCTATTTTTCAGCAAACGCTATTCGTCATCGATAAAAAATAAGACTTACCACGAGGAAAATGCCATGCTGCACTTGCCCGGCCTGAGCTTCGACCACGGCGACGATATCGCCGCTTTGCGCGCGACCGTTCAGCAATTCGCGCAAAACGAACTTGCGCCCCGCGCCGCAAACATCGATCGCGACGATCAATTTCCCATGGATCTCTGGAAAAAAATGGGCGATCTCGGCATCCTCGGCATCACTGCGGGCGAAGAGTACGGCGGCGCAGCCATGAGCTATCTCGCGCACATCGTTGCGATGGAAGAGCTCTCGCGGGCGTCGGCATCGGTGGCCTTGTCTTACGGGGCACATTCCAATTTGTGCGTGAATCAAATTCATCGCAACGGCACAGCCGAACAGAAGACAAAATATTTGCCTAAGCTGATCTCGGGAGACTTCATCGGCGCATTGGCGATGTCCGAGCCCAATGCCGGATCGGATGTGGTGTCGATGAAGTTGCGCGCCGATTTACAAGGCGACCGCTGGGTGTTAAACGGCACCAAGATGTGGATCACCAACGGGCCGGATGCCGACGTCTTGGTGGTATATGCCAAGAGCGATGCGCAAGCCGGTGCGCGCGGCATCACGGCATTCTTGATCGAGAAATCGTTCAAGGGTTTTCGCGTCGCGCAAAAACTCGATAAACTCGGCATGCGCGGCTCACATACCGGTGAATTGGTATTCGAGGATTGCGAAGTGCCTGCAGAGAATGTGCTCGGCGGCGTCGGCAACGGCGTCAATGTCTTGATGTCCGGTTTGGATGTTGAGCGCGCAGTGTTGTCGGGCGGGCCGCTCGGCATCATGCAGGCATGTATGGACGTGGTGATTCCCTACATTCACGATCGTAAGCAGTTCGGCCAGGCGATCGGCGAATTCCAACTCATGCAAGGCAAAATCGCCGACATGTATTCGACCATGATGGCGTGCAAAGCCTATGTGTATGCCGTCGGCCAGGCATGCGATCGTGCCCGGACGCCGGACGCGGTGCGCGCGCTGCGCAAGGATGCGGCAGGCGCCATTTTGTATTCGGCCGAGAAAGCCACGTGGATGGCGGGCGAAGCGATTCAGGCGCTGGGCGGGAACGGGTATATCAACGAATATCCGACCGGGCGTTTGTGGCGCGACGCCAAGCTCTATGAAATCGGCGCCGGCACCAGTGAGATCCGGCGCATGTTGATCGGCCGCGAATTGTTTGCGGAAACGCGCTAAAGCGCAGCGCTTGATTCAACATGCGCCGCAATTGGTTAAACTACCTGTTTTAGGAATACCTGGACTGTCAGATGCAACCCGCCTTTCCCAAACTTCTATCGTCGCAAATTGCGTTCGACATCGCGCGCACCATGCTCGAAGGCTTCAACAAGCATTACCGCTTGTTCCGTCAGGCCAGCCAGCAAGCCAAGCGCAATTTCGAGCAAAGCAATTGGAAAGTCGGGCAAACCGAAGCGCGCGACCGGATTTCTTATTACGACCAGCGCGTGCACGAATGCGTCACGATCCTCGAAGATGAATATGACCAGGAAGACTTGTCGGATGATGTATGGCGCGAAGTGAAGCTCCATTACATCGGCATGCTGATCGACCACAAGCAGCCGGAACTGGCCGAGACCTTCTTCAACTCGGTGTGCTGCAATATTTTGCATCGCACGTACTTCCACAACGATTTCATTTTCGTGCGGCCGGCAGTCTCAACCGAATACATCGAGCCGGACGACGGCGTGCCGACTTACCGCGTCTACTATCCCGGCAAGGAAGGTTTGCGCGCGACCCTGAAGCGCATCATCACCAATTTTCAGCTGCAATGCGAATTCGCCGATCTGGAGCGCGACGTCGGCTATGTCGCCGGGCGCCACAGCGAAGTGTTCGCCGGCATCCCGCGCGAAGCCAATCACCAGATCCAGGTGCTGGCCAGTCTTTTCTACCGCAACAAGGGCGCTTACATCGTCGGGCGTGGCATTAACGGCAGCCGCATCTATCCCTTCGTCATTCCGATCCTGCACAACCGCAAAGGCCAGCTGGTATTGGATACCATCTTGTTTGACCCGGTCCATATCGCCATGCTGTTTTCCTTCACGCGCGCTTACTTCATGGTGGATATGGAAGTGCCGTCGGCCTATGTGCATTTCCTGCGCTCGCTGATGCCCAACAAGCCGCGCAGCGAAATCTACACCGTGCTCGGTTTGCAAAAGCAAGGCAAGGCGCTGTTCTATCGCGACTACCTGCACCACTTGCGCTATTCCTCCGACCGTTTTGAAGCGACGCCCGGCATTCGCGGCCTGGTGATGGTGGTGTTCGACTTACCGTCTTTCCCCTATGTGTTCAAGGTGATCAAGGATCATTTCCCGGCGCCGAAAGAAACCACGCGCGCGCTGGTCAAGGAAAAGTATCAGCTGGTGAAGTTCCACGATCGTGTCGGGCGCATGGCCGACACGCTCGAATATTCGAACGTTGCTTTTCCGCGCCAGCGTTTTTCGGAAGAACTGCTGGCGGATTTAAAAGCGGTCGCGCCTTCCATCGTCGAGGAAGAAGACGAGCAAATCATCATCAAGCATGTGTACATCGAACGCCGCATGACGCCGCTGAACATTTGGCTGGCCGAAGCGGAAGTACGCTGCGACGATGCGGCGACGGAACACGGTGTCAGGGAATACGGCAATGCGATCAAGGACCTGGTCGCCGCCAATATCTTCCCGGGCGACATGCTGTACAAAAACTTCGGCGTCACCAAACATGGACGCGTCGTGTTTTACGACTACGATGAAATCGAGTATCTGACCGATTGTAACTTCCGGAAAATCCCTGAGGCGCGCAACGAAGAAGAAGAAATGGCATCCGAACCTTGGTATGCCATTGCGAAAAATGACGTTTTCCCTGAGCAATTAGGTACTTTTCTGCTCGGCAATCCCAAGGTGAGGCAGTATTTCATGAAATATCACGCCGATTTGCTCACGCCGGAATATTGGCAAGCCAAAAAAGAGCGGATAATGCAGGGGTATGTCGAAGATGTTTTTCCTTACCCACAAGAATTGCGTTTTTGCCATCAATCGATTCCGTCAACATCGCCAGCGAAAGCTGCGTAGCTTTTAATACTTCAGGAGGAAAACCATGAATGATCCTATCGTCATCGTCGGCGCCGCGCGCACGCCTATGGGCGCGTTCCAGGGCGATTTTTCATCGCTCTCGGCCCACGACCTCGGTGCTGTCGCGATTCGCGCAGCGCTTGAGCGCGCAGGCCTGGAGCCGACCGTCGTGCAGGACGTATTGATGGGCAACTGCCTGATGGCTGGCCAAGGTCAAGCACCGGCACGTCAGGCCGCCATCAAAGCGGGCATTCCCAATTCCGCGGGTGCCGTCACGCTGTCCAAGATGTGCGGCTCGGCCATGCAAACCGTGATGTTCGGTTACGACTCCATCGTCGCCGGCACCAACGAAGTGGTGATCGCAGGTGGCATGGAATCCATGACCAATGCACCCTACCTGCTGACCAAGGCGCGCGGCGGATTCCGCATCGGCCATGGCCAGATTTTCGACCACATGATGCTGGACGGTTTGGAAGATGCGTATGAGAAGGGCCGCTCGATGGGCACCTTCGGCGAAATGTGCGCCGAAAAATATAGCTTCAGCCGCGAAGACCAGGACGCCTACGCGATCGAGTCGGTCAAGCGCGCGCAAGCCGCCACCAATGACGGCTCGTTCAAGTGGGAAATCGCACCGGTCACCATTTCCGGCCGCAGCGGCGACACCGTCATCGACAAGGATGAAGGTCCCTTGAAAGCCAAGATCGACAAGATCGCCACTTTGAAGGCTGCGTTCAAGAAAGACGGCACCATCACCGCCGCATCTTCTTCTTCGATCAACGACGGCGCAGCAGCACTCGTGATCATGCGCGAATCGACCGCGAAGAAACTGGGCGCGAAACCGATTGCGAAAATTCTCGGCCACGCTCGCCATTCGCAAGCACCGGAGTGGTTCACCACCGCCCCGATCGGCGCCATCCAGAAGCTGTACAGCAAAGTCGGCTGGAGCACCGCAGAAGTCGATCTGTTCGAAGTCAATGAAGCGTTCGCCACCGTGGCCATGGCGGCGATGAAAGAACTCGACATTCCGCACAGCAAGATGAATGTCAATGGCGGCGCTTGCGCATTGGGCCATCCGATCGGCGCTTCGGGCGCGCGTATTATCGTCACGCTCATCGGCGCATTGCAAAAAACCGGCGGCAAGCGCGGCGTCGCATCGCTGTGTATCGGCGGCGGCGAAGCAACGGCTGTCGCTGTTGAACTGATGTAATCGCCTTTCCCTCTCCCGCAAGGGAGAGGGAATATTCATGAGCGCGAACCCAACTTTGCGCTCATGAATAGACCACGATTCTCAGGCGAGGACTACGCTATGAATGGAAAGTGTTCTAGGAGAACATCATGCCTACTGCTCTCGTGATCGGCGCCTCGCGCGGCATTGGCCGCGAATTCGCGCAGCAACTTTTGTCCGACGGTTGGAAAACTTGGGCGACCGTCCGCGACGACGATAGTCTTGCCGAATTACTGCAGGCAGGATTCCAGGCCATCAAGCTCGATGTGTCGAGCGTCGATTCAGTCGCGGCCCTAGCTTGGCCGCTGGAAGGCGTCAAAATCGATTTGGCTGTTTATGTGGCGGGCGTCTTCGGTCCCAAAGAAGGCGCGGCAGTTGCGCCCGGCACCGCCGACTTCGACCGCGTCATGCACACCAACGTGCTCGGCGCCATGCATATCATTCCCACGATTGCGCCCAAGGTCGAAGCCGCGACCGGCAAATTCGTTTTCATCAGCAGCGGCATGGGCAGCATCGCAGAAGCTGAATCGAGCTATGGCTGGGTGTATCGCGTATCGAAGGCCGCGTTGAACATGGCGGTTAAGACAGCCGCATTCGATTATCCCAAAGCGACTTTCGTTATCATGTGTCCGGGCTGGGTCAAAACCGACATGGGCGGACCGAACGCGACCATCACGCCGGAGCAAAGCGTGGAAGGCATGCGCCGAGTGATCGAGAGTTTAGCGCCGGCGGATAGCGGCACGTATCGTAACTGGAACGGCAAGCATTTGTCGTGGTGACATCCGATAAGGACAAGACGAATTCATGACAACACTCGTCGATTTCTACTTTGATTTCTCTTCACCCTACGGTTATTTTGCTTCGACTCGTATTGAAGCGTTAGCCGAAAAGCATGGCCGCATCGTGCGCTGGCATCCGATTCTGCTCGGCGTCGTATTCAAGACCACGGGCAGTGCGCCGCTATCGAGTTATCCATTGAAGGGCGAATATTCTTTGCATGATTTCGAGCGAACCGCTCGTTTTCACGGCATTCCATATAAAAGTCCGGAAGAATTTCCCCTTGCTACACAAAGCGCCGCGCGCGCGAAGCTGTGGATAGAAAAAAATAAGGGCGCGGACAAGGCGATCATTTTTTGCAAGGAAGTCTACCGTGCTTATTTTGTCGACGGATTGAACATCACTAGGCCCGAAGTCCTGGCCGAAGTCGCTTCGAGTATGGATATCGATGGCGCTGCCATGATTGACGGCAGCAACAATATTCTGATCAAGGAAGAGTTAAAAAGCCAGATTGAAATTGCGATGACAAAAGGCGTGTTCGGTTCACCGTTCATCATTGTCGACAAAGAGCCATTCTGGGGTTTCGACCGGTTTGCGCAGCTGGAAGCGTTTCTGAAAAACGGCAAAGTTTAATACGAGACTGCATGGCAAAAAAGGAGAAGCAAGCCTGTCCTTGCGGCGGCGGCGAGTATGCAAGCTGTTGCGGCCGCTTCATCGAGCAAGGAGTGGTGCCGCAGACCGCTTTGGAATTGATGCGTTCGCGTTATACAGGCTATACGCAAGACAACGAAGCTTATGTGCGCATGACTTGGTATCCGCGCACCTTGCCGCAAGGCGTATTGATTGCGCAAGAGCCCAATCTAAAATGGATCGGGCTGGAAGTGCGCAAGCATCAAGAAAACGGCGACGAAGCCACGGTCGAGTTCATCGCCCGCTACAAAATCAGCGGACGCGCGTACAAGATGCATGAGGTGAGCCGCTTCGTGCGCGAAGAAGGAAAGTGGTATTACCTGGATGGACAACAACAATGACAATCCTCGAATCCAAACTTGATACTCGCGCCGACGACTTCAAACGCAATGCACAAGCCATGCAAGCCTTGGTCGATGACCTGCATGCCAAGGTGCAGCACATCATGCAAGGCGGCGGCGAAGAGGCGCGCAATAAACATACGGCGCGCGGCAAGCTGCTGCCGCGCGACCGCGTGCAAATGCTGCTCGATCCGGGCACGCCGTTTTTAGAATTTTCGCAGCTGGCGGCCTACGGCATGTACGACAATGCCGCGCCGGCCGCCGGCATCATCACCGGCATCGGCCGCATCGCCGGCCAGGAATGCGTGATCGTCTGCAATGACGCAACAGTGAAGGGCGGCACGTATTACCCGATCACCGTCAAGAAGCATTTGCGTGCGCAAGAAATCGCCGATCAAAATAATTTGCCGTGCATTTATTTGGTCGATTCCGGCGGCGCCAATTTGCCGAATCAAGATGAAGTTTTCCCTGATCGCGAACACTTCGGCCGCATTTTTTTCAATCAAGCCAATCTCTCCGCCCAAGGTATTCCGCAAATCGCGGTAGTGATGGGTTCATGCACCGCCGGCGGCGCTTACGTGCCGGCGATGAGCGATGAATCCATCATCGTCAAAAACCAAGGCACGATTTTTTTGGGCGGGCCGCCTTTAGTCAAAGCCGCGACCGGCGAAGTGGTGAGCGCGGAAGACTTGGGCGGCGGTGATGTGCATACGCGTTTGTCCGGCGTGGTCGATCACCTTGCAGAGAACGATTTACATGCCTTGGCGCTGGCGCGTTCCATTGTCGGCAATCTCAACCGCAGCAAAACCCATCCTTTGGCGCTGCGTGAGCCGCGCGAACCGAAGTATGCGCCGCAAGAGTTACACGGCGTGATACCGACCGATACGCGCAAGCCTTACGACGTGCGTGAAGTGATTGCGCGCATTGTCGACGCCAGCGAATTCGATGAATTTAAGCCGCGTTACGGCGCAACGCTGGTGTGCGGCTTCGCGCATTTATACGGCATGCCGGTCGGCATTATCGCCAACAACGGCATTCTGTTTTCCGAATCGGCTTTGAAGGGGGCACACTTCATCGAGCTGTGCTGCCAGCGCAAGATCCCTCTCGTATTTTTACAGAACATCACCGGCTTCATGGTCGGCAAAAAATACGAGAACGAAGGCATCGCCCGCAACGGCGCCAAGATGGTGACCGCGGTATCGACCGCGGCAGTGCCGAAATTCACCGTCATCATCGGCGGCAGTTTCGGCGCAGGGAACTACGGCATGTGCGGCCGCGCCTTTGCGCCGCGCTTCTTGTGGATGTGGCCCAATGCACGCATCTCCGTGATGGGCGGTGAACAAGCGGCAAGCGTTCTTGCTACCGTCAAGCGCGACGGTATTGAAGCCAAAGGGGGTGCGTGGAGTAAAGAGGAAGAAGAGACTTTCAAGCAACCGATCCGCGCGCAATACGAACATCAAGGCCATCCGTATTACGCGAGTGCCAGGTTGTGGGATGACGGCATCATCGATCCCGCCGACACGCGCATGGTGCTTGGATTGGGATTGAGCGCCGCTTTGAATGCGCCGATTCGCGAGACGAAATTCGGCGTTTTTCGGATGTGATCATGACCTATCAAACGATCGAACTCGAATGCAAGGATAGAGTGGCGACGGTCAGCTTGAATCGCCCGCATTTGCGCAATGCCTTTGACGAACTCGTCATCGCCGAATTGACGCAGGCGTTTCATCAACTTGGCACAGACGACGAGGTACGCGTCATCGTGCTGGCGGCGAATGGTCCGGCTTTTTGCGCCGGGGCCGACCTGACGTGGATGCAAAAGATGGCGGCATACTCGCCGGAAGAAAATCGCGCCGACGCGGCGCGCTTGGCGGAAATGCTGCGCACGATCTACGCTTGTCCTAAACCCGTCATTGCCAAGGTGCAGGGGGATTGTTATGCCGGCGGTATGGGACTGGTCGCTGCGTGCGATATCGCGATTGCTTCCGGCAGTGCGCATTTCTGTTTGAGCGAAGTAAAGATCGGATTAATTCCCGCCACTATCGGGCCGTACGTCGTCAAGGCGATGGGCGAGCGCGCCGCGCATCGCTATTTCCTGACGGCGGAACGCTTTTCCGCTTACGAAGCCAAACAGATCGGATTCGTGCATGAAACGGTATTGCCCGACGCGCTGGATGCGAAAGTGAAAGAAATCGTCAACGCGGTTTTGCTGGTCAGCCCGCATGCGGTGAAGGAAGCCAAACGCCTGGTATGCGACGTGGCCGGCGCGCCGTTAACGTTATCCCTGATTGCCGATACCGTGGAACGCATCGCCGGCATTCGCGCCTCCGACGAAGGCAAGGAAGGCGTGGAGGCGTTTCTGCAAAAACGCTTGCCAAGCTGGCTGAACGAATAAGAATCGAGGAACACGTGAACGCAAGCAATCCATCCGATTGGATCGAGCGCAGTTTAAAAAGCGTCTGGCATCCTTGCACGCAAATGCAGCATCACGAAACCGTGCCGCTGGTGCCGGTGGCGCGCGGGCAGGGCGCTTGGCTTTATGATTTCGACGGCAAACGCTACCTGGATGCGATTAGTTCCTGGTGGGTCAATATGTTCGGACACGCCAATCCGCGCATCAATGCGGCATTGAAAGATCAGCTCGATAAGCTGGAGCATGCGATGCTGGCCGGTTTCACGCATGAGCCGGTGATCCGGTTGTCGGAGCAATTGTCGGCGCGCACAGGCCATGCTTTGGGCCATTGTTTTTATGCGTCCGACGGCGCATCCGCCACGGAGATCGCACTGAAAATGAGCGTGCATGCATGGCACAACATCGGCCATCGCAATAAGCGTGAATTCGTTTGCCTGAAAAATAGCTATCACGGCGAAACCTTGGGTGCGCTCGCCGTGACTGACGTACCGCTGTTTCGCGAGGCGTATGGTGCTTTGCTGCAGCAAACGCATGTGGTGGCGACGCCCGATGCGCGCCAGGCAGAGCAGGGTGAAACCGGTGCCGATGTCGCGCGGCGCGCGGCACAGGATTTGGATACCTTGCTGGAAAAGCGCAGCGGCCATATCGCCGCGGTGATCGTCGAGCCTTTGGTGCAATGCGCGGCCGGCATGGCGATGCATGATCCGATTTATTTAAAGCTCGTGCGCGAGCTGTGCGACAAACACCAGGTGCATTTGATTGCCGATGAAATCGCAGTGGGCAATGGTCGCACCGGCACTTTTTTCGCGTGCGAGCAAGCTTCCATTTGGCCGGATTTTTTGTGCCTTTCCAAAGGCATCAGCGGCGGTTATTTGCCGCTCTCGCTGGTAATGACGCGTGAAGCGATTTATCAAGCTTTTTATCACCGTGAAGTGTCGCGCGGGTTTTTGCATTCGCATTCTTATACCGGCAACCCGCTTGCCTGCCGCGCGGCCTTAGAGACGCTCGCGATCTTTGAGGAAGAGGATGTGCTCAACTGCAATCGCGAACGCGGCGCGCGCTTAACGGCCGCGCTGTCGCCATTGACCACACATGACAAGGTGAAGCATTTTCGGCGGCGCGGCATGATCTGGGCGTTCGATGCGGTGATCGACGATCCCGAACAAGCCAAGACATTTTCGCGCCGCTTTTTCGGCATCGCCTTGGAGCATGAATTGCTGTTGCGCCCGATCGGCAATACCGTTTATTTGATGCCGCCGTATTGTCTAAGCGATGAAGAAATCGACGGCCTGGCCGAACGGACGATGGCGGTGTTTAACAAGGTGATCAGTCAATGAAGTTGCTGGACGATCTGGAGCGCAAGTTGAAAGCGATCGACGCGCGCAGCATGCGCCGCCGCGTGCGTGTGACGGATTCGCCGTGCGCACCGCGCATGAAAGTCGATGGTGTGGAAGGCTGTGAACTGCTGGCGTTTTGCAGCAACGATTACCTCGGTTTGGCTGCGCATCCGCGCGTGGTCGAGGCTATGCAAGAAGGTGCCGCGCGTTATGGCGCCGGCAGCGGCGCATCGCATTTAATCAGCGGGCATTCACGCGCGCATGCCTTGCTGGAAGAAAAACTCGCCGCTTTTGTCGGCCCGCATTTGGAGCAAGCGCGCGCACTGTACTTTTGCACGGGTTACATGGCCAACCTTGCCATGCTGTCCGCCTTCGGCGGCATGGACACGGCGATTTTTTCGGAAGAGCTCAACCACGCCTCCTTAATCGATGGCGGACGTTTGACGCGTGCCGATGTCGTGACCTATCCGCACGGCGATTTGGCAGCCCTGGAAAAACTGTTGGCGGAAAGCGATGCTAAAACCAAACTAGTCGTTACCGACAGCGTGTTCAGCATGGACGGCGATTTGGCGCCGCTGCCGCAATTGCTGACGCTATGCGAACGATATAACGCTTGGCTCATGGTCGACGATGCGCATGGCTTCGGCATCTTGGGTGAACATGGGCGCGGCGCGCTTGAGCATTTCAACTTGCACTCGCCTTACTTGATTTACATGGGCACGCTCGGCAAAGCGGCCGGCGTCGGCGGCGCTTTCGTTGCCGCGCATGAAACGGTGATCGAGTGGCTGGTGCAGCGCGCTCGTCCCTATATTTATACGACTGCTGCACCGCCGGCCATCGCGCATGCCTTATCGACCAGTATCGATATCATTGCCGGTGAAGAAGGACGTGCACTGCGCAAGCATTTGCAAAGCTTGATTCAACAATTGCAAACCTCATTGACGCTACGACTATGGCGGCAGCTGCGCTCGACCACCGCGATTCAGCCGATTATTATCGGTGAAAATCAGTCTGCGCTCGATGCAGCCGCAGCACTATTGGAGCAAGGCCTGTGGGTGCCGGCCATTCGCCCGCCCACCGTGCCGCCGAATACGGCCAGGCTGCGCGTGACCTTATCGGCGGCGCATACGAAAGAAGATGTCGAACAATTGGCAAGTATCTTGAATGCGCTGGAACAAGCGCAAACAGCAACCGCATTGGAGACTTGAGATGACTGCATCCTGCGCTTACTTCATCACCGGCACCGATACCTGCGTCGGCAAAACCTTGGTGTCATCGACCCTGTTGCACGTGCTCGCTCAAAACGATATTCGCGCCGCCGGCTTGAAGCCTGTCGCCGCCGGTGCCGAACTGCGCGAGGGCGTCTGGCACAATGAAGACAGCGATGCGCTGGCGGCCGAATCGAGCGTGAAATTGCCGCCCGAGTTGGCCGCGCCTTATCTGTTCAAGGAAGCCGCCGCGCCGCACATTGCCGCCGCTCTGGAAGATGTGCGGATCGACCCCGAACACATCCATGCCTGCTATGATCGCATTGCCGACATGGCGCAAGCGGTGATTGTCGAAGGTTGCGGCGGATTTCGCGTGCCGTTGACGGAACGTTTCGATACCGCCGACCTGGCGCAGCAAATGAACTTGCCGGTGATTTTGGTGGTGGGTTTGCGGCTCGGTTGCTTGAACCATGCCTTGCTGACCGCGGACGCGATTACCGCGCGCGGATTGAAGCTGGTGGGATGGATCGGCAACGTAGTCGACCTCGGCATGCCGCATGCGATGGCGAATATGGAAGCCTTAAAGGCGCGTTTGCCTGCGCCTTTGCTCGGCTGCGTGCCGCGTATGCCTTCTGCGCTGCCGTCGGTCGCGGCAATGCATTTGGATTTTTCGCTTTTGCCCGGCTGGCCGGTGAAGGCCGCAGCGCAAAGTGAAAACCTAGGTTAATAAATTTAGTTAGTTGAGGACAGAGCACCCTTTGGGTAGCACTGTCCCGCAATTTCTAAAATATGTTGAGGACAGAGCATGCTTCGCATAGCACTGTCCCGCAATTCTAAAATTTGAAAAGGAAGTTTGTTTATGTCGTCGCAACCCCTCGTATTCCACCCGACACCCAGCGCCGTCAAAACGGTGAAGGCCGAGAAATGGCCGGTCGACGAAATCGTCGCGTTGTTGGATTTGCCTTTCACGGAATTGCTGTTCCGCGCGCAGCAAGTGCATCGCGAACATTTCAATCCGACTGAAGTGGAATTGGCTACGCTGTTGTCGATCAAGACCGGCGGCTGTTCCGAAGACTGCGGTTATTGTCCGCAATCGTCGAAATACGACACCGGCGTCGAAGCGCAAAAAATTCTGCCGCTCGATACCGTTTTGAAAGCCGCCAAAGAAGCCAAGGCGCACGGCGCCAATCGCTTCTGCATGGGCGCGGCATGGCGCGAGCCGAAAGACCGCGACATGGAAAAAGTCGAAGAGATGGTGCGCGAAGTAAAGGCACTGGGCTTGGAAACCTGCTGCACGCTTGGCATGTTGTCCGAAGACCAGGTGGAAAAATTGAAAGGCGCCGGCCTCGACTATTACAACCACAACCTCGATACCGCGCCCGAGTTTTACAACAACATCATCTCCACCCGCGAATATCAAGATCGCTTGGATACCCTGGAGCGCGTGCGCAATGCCGGCATCAAAGTATGTTGCGGCGGCATTGTCGGCATGGGTGAATCGCGTCGCCAGCGCGCCGGCTTGATTGCGCAAATCGCCAATCTCGATCCTTATCCAGAGTCGGTGCCGGTCAACAACCTGGTGCAAGTGGAAGGCACGCCCTTGCATGGCGTCGAGCCGATCGACCCGCTCGAATTCGTGCGCACGATTGCGGTGGCGCGCATTACCATGCCCAAAGCGCGCGTGCGCTTGTCGGCCGGCCGTCGTGAGATGGGTGAAGCGATCCAGGCATTGTGTTTCGTCGCCGGCGCCAATTCGATTTTCTATGGCGAGAAGCTGCTCACCACCGGCAACCCGGATATCGACGCCGATCGCGCCTTGCTGGATAAGTTGGGCATGAAAGCCAAAGGCACCGCAGTCGACGCCCATTACGAGGTCGCTTCCTCATAAAAATATGTTCGCCAAAATCTTGATAGCCAACCGCGGCGAAATCGCATGCCGTGTCGCCGCCAGCGCGCGGCGCATGGGTATCAAGACGGTGGCGGTGTATTCGGAAGCCGATGCGCATGCCAAGCATGTCGCCGTATGCGATGAAGCGGTGTTGATCGGCGCGGCGCCTGCCAAGGAAAGCTACCTGTGCGCCAACAAGATCATTGAAGTCGCCAAAGCCACCGGCGCGCAAGCGATTCATCCCGGTTATGGCTTCCTCTCCGAGAATGCGGAATTCGCGCAGGCTTGTACCGAAGCCGGCCTTGTTTTCATCGGCCCGCCCGCATCCGCGATTCGCGCCATGGGTTCCAAATCGGCCGCAAAAACCTTGATGGAAAAAGCCATGGTGCCACTGGTGCCCGGCTATCACGGCGACAATCAAGACCCGGCCTTCTTGCAATCCGAAGCCGACAAGATCGGCTACCCGGTACTGTTGAAAGCCAGCGCGGGCGGCGGCGGTAAAGGCATGCGCATTGTCGACAAGAGCGCCGACTTCAAAGCGGCTTTGGCATCCTGCCAGCGCGAAGCCGTCAACAGCTTCGGCGATGACCGCGTGCTGATTGAAAAATATCTGACGCAACCGCGCCATATCGAAATCCAAGTTTTTGCCGACACGCAGGGCAATGCGGTTTACTTGTTCGAGCGCGATTGCTCCGTGCAGCGGCGTCATCAGAAAGTCGTGGAAGAGGCGCCCGCACCCGGCATGCCGCCTGCGCGCCGCCAAGCTATGGGCGATGCGGCGGTCGCTGCTGCGCAAGCGGTCGGCTATGTCGGCGCCGGCACGGTGGAATTCATTGCCAATCAAGACGGCTCGTTCTATTTCATGGAAATGAACACGCGCCTGCAAGTCGAACACCCGGTGACCGAAATGATCACCGGGCTTGACCTGGTCGAATGGCAATTGCGCGTGGCGTACGGCGAAGTGCTGCCCAAGCTTCAGGCAGAACTCGACATGCGCGGCCATGCCATCGAAGTACGCATCTATGCGGAAAATCCCGAGAAAGGATTTCTGCCGTCGATCGGCACGCTGCGGCATTTGCGCACGCCCAGCGCGACCGAGTTCAGCACAGTGGCGATGCCCTCGTCGCATGCCGGTGAAGGAAGCAATGAAGGTGACGGCATCGTGCGCATCGATTCCGGCATACGACGGGGCGATGCCATCGCGCCTTACTACGACCCGATGATCGCCAAGCTGATCGTCTGGGGCAAAACGCGCGAGCAGGCATTGCTGCGCATGTCGCGCGCGCTGTCCGAATATCAAGTGGTTGGCGTAGCGACCAATGTCGCCTTCCTGCAGCGATTGATCAAGAGCGCGCCGTTCGCGGCGGCGCAACTCGACACGGGATTAATCGAGCGGCATCACGCTGAACTGTTTCCGCCGCAAGCTACGTTATCCTTACCCGTTCTTGCATTGGCAACGGTCTCCATACTGCACGCCGAACAACAAGTCGCGGCAAGCGATCCTTGGGCAGCAAGCAGCGGCTGGCGCATGAATAGTCATTTGCAACGCCGTTTCAATTTTAGCGACGCGCAATCCGACAACGGCAATGCGAGCGACGTATTGGTCACCTATCGGCGCGAAGGATGGTTGCTGCATTATGGTGACAGCGCAGCCTTGGTTTCCATCGATACGCAATCCGACGACGACTGGATCATCAAGATAGGCAGCGCCACGATCAAAGGCACGGTGGTGCGCGACGAAGAATCGATACACGTCTTCGCCGACGATCGCCACGCAGTATTGCATTACAAGGACCCGCTCGCCCACGCCAACGCCGCCGAAGCGGACGCCGGCCGGCTCACCGCACCCATGCCCGGCAAAATCATCGCCGTGCTCGTCAAGCAAGGCGCAATAGTCGCCAAAGGCACGCCGCTCTTGATCATGGAAGCGATGAAGATGGAACACACCATCGCCGCGCCGACCGACGGCACTGTAGAACAATTGCTGTACGCAGTGGGCGACCAAGTGGCGGAAGGCGCGCAATTGCTATCGCTGAAGAGTCGTTAAAAGGGGGCAGAGTTTTTTTCGCGGCCTTTTGCGAAATTATTCTGACCCCTTTTAACGGCCCACGGAGTACATGTGGTCGCAAATAAAAGGAATGCCAAATGAGCTTACCTTCGAAAGTAAAAATCATCGAAGTCGGCCCGCGCGACGGTCTGCAAAACGAACAGCAGACCATTCCCGCCGACATCAAGATCGAACTGGTCAACCGCTTAACCAATGCCGGATTTGCCAACATCGAAGCCGCTTCATTCGTCTCGCCGAAGTGGGTGCCGCAAATGGCGACCTCTTCCGAAGTCATGGCCGGCATCACGCGCAAACCCGGCGCCATCTATTCCGCGCTGGTGCCCAACATGAAGGGCTTCGAAGCGGCGCTTGCCGCCAAGGCCGATGAAGTCGTGATCTTCGGCGCGGCTTCGGAAGCATTCTCGCAAAAAAATATCAATTGCTCGATCGCCGAATCGATCGAGCGTTTTCGCGATGTTGCAGAAGCTGCGAAGCAAAACAAATTACGCCTGCGCGGCAGCATCAGTTGCGCGCTCGGCTGCCCGTATCAAGGCGAAGTGTCCGTGGAAAGCGTTGCGGACGTGGTCAAGCGCCTGCGCGATTTGGGCTGCGATGAAATCGATATCGCCGACACCATCGGCGTCGGCACGCCGAACAAAGTGCAAGCCGTGATGCAGCGCGCGGCGAAAGAATTTTCCATCGAGCGCCTCTCCGGCCATTTTCACGATACCTACGGCCAGGCGCTCGCCAATATCTATGCGAGTCTTGAAGTCGGCATTGCGATTTTCCATTCCTCGGTCGCCGGTCTTGGCGGATGTCCATACGCAAAAGGAGCGACCGGCAATGTCGCTACGGAAGATGTGATCTACATGATGCAAGGGCTGGGCATCGAGACAGGCATCGATTTACATGCGGTGGTTGAAATCGGCCAATTCATTTCGAAACATCTCGGGCGCAAGGCCGTCAGCCGCGCGGGCAATGCGATTGCGGCGAAGCGGCTTGCTTGAACGTTGCCGGCTATTCAGTCGGTGTATTATTGGTCAATCAAGTACGGTATAAAATCATGATGATCACGGGGGGGGGGAAGAGTCGATATGGAGGCGGGTTTTCAGCGAATCGCGGTGGCGGAATATGCGCCATGCCTTGGCGGTATTTGTCAATTCGCGTCGGCTACAACACCTTAAATTTCGAGCACTATGGCGAATTTCTCCTGCCCTTCTTGTCGACAGAATCTTCGAAAATTGGGTTCGAAATCTCGGCTCGTCCCTTGGTGGAAACCTCTGCCGACGGAGTGCGCGTATAAAATCAACTTGTACCGTTGCAGTTCGTGTGGTGCAGTCGTTGAAAAAAAGCCCTGGGAGAAAGGGGTATTTTTTCGCGTCGTTTCAATTTCAGTATTTTCGGGAATTGGCCTAATAGCGATCTACTATAGATTTCAACTAATTCCGTATACATATTGGCCAGCTATAGGGATAGGTCTGGGAGGATTGCCAGAAATTTTCGAAGAGGTATTTAGCGATCGGCCGGCATATATTCGATATGAAAATACCGGTCAGGAAATTTAGCATCAACGAACACTGTCACGACTACATGCCGGTCATCTCGCCATGACAAACAGTATTCAGAGCCAAATCCAATAATTCTTGCTTGCCAATTTAGACTGGGCAGTGAAATGTAGCTCATGAGCACCTGAAAGAAGCCCCTTGTGAAAGCTTAACTTATGGCCCTGATCTGCCCCGATTGCAACTCGAACGCGCTGAATATTTCTCAATCGTTCGAGTTGCCGCCCGACAGTTACAACGATGAGATAACGCTACAAGTAGTCGAATGTGCACAATGCGGATTTCATGCACTGGCAGTCTACGAAGAGTCTCGGCATGGCGCATTGGATTCCGAATCTTGGCGGCACGAAGGCTACCGAGTAAGTGAAGAAGATTTCCAATCTGTCGTCAATGCGATCCAGCAATGCCCATATCCAGCGGATTGCGATTGTGAATGCTCTACGCACCAGACGCTTGGGCAAACGGACACAATTGGTTGGGATGGTTTGCGCAAGAGCGGCATAAAAATTCAAGATGTTTTCAACATACAGGTAGCGGCGTTAGGCTGCCAGAACGATGATTGATTTTTACGAGAAATCCGTGCCGGCTTTTACCGTGATTCGCTCATAGTCCATGAAAATAAAACGCCAAGTTTTGTTGTGTGTAGCAATCGTGCTCGCTTCGATCGCAAGTCTTTCTTGCGATCGATTGCCGGAAAAATTACCCAAGACGCAGCCTGACGTACTGCCTGGTTCCGCTCCTGCGAACCAACGCGGGGTTGCGCAAGACCCGGGGAAAATTAAATTTGAAGGGAATCATCACGACCTCGACAAAGAACGCTCACTGGTCGGAACAATAAATTTTGTCGTCAGGAACCCGCAATGGGCGAAAGACGGGCCAAGCCCGTACGTGAGCATTGAAAGCCCGGCAAGGGATATTCAATTCATGGATGCAGCTGATGACATCGCCGTGCCCGGCGGGGAGCTATACCTGGTTGTCGATTATCCCGTAACCGGCACGTGGGAGTTCAGGATCACCGCCGCCAATTCCAAAGGATTTACGCGAGCTGAGCTGGCGGACAAAATTTCTCAAGTCTACCGCTCGATGTACGCCGAGGAAGAGCGTACGTCGTCCATCGAGGTGGTGCCTTTAGAGCAGCGGAAAAAGCTCATTAACCGAAATAAAACCGGCGGCAAGTATGGCATTTGGGGGCATGATATCGGCGACCTTGTCCTTCACACGGTTGAAATTTATCAGGCCCGTGACGGCAAGCGCTATGCGGTGCTTGGAATTGATTCGTGATGGAATATGCGACACGCCTCCACGGCATAGGTCAGGTCGTGTCGCTTACAATAAGTTGAAGCTGTCTTTACGAAAAGAGTCCTTTTGCGAATTTTTAAGCTCGCCCAAATTTAATGAGCCAAAAATTAGCTCAATTGAGCTAAAATCAAGCTCATGAGCAAACTGGGCAACGCCTTATTCTCCAAACCAATAAGAGCCATACTGGGCAATGTCTATTTGCGCCCAGAGGGAATTCATCTTCGCGCGCTAATGGCTAGCACAGGTATCAGCTCTGCTTCCGCTCAACGAGAACTAGCCAGATTGACTGGCGCCGGCCTGTTGGTAAAAGAAAATATAGGGCGGGTTGTACTCTATAAAGCCAACACAAAATCTCCCATATATTCAGAGCTGAATGCCATTATCCGAAAGACGTTTGGCGTAGCGGACATTCTCAAAGCGACCCTTCTGCCGTTTCAAAGTCGAATTGACAGAGCTTTCATTTATGGTTCTGTCGCAAAAGGCCAAGACACTGCAACGAGCGACATTGATTTGTTTATACTTTCCAACGAACTTGGTAGCGCAGATCTTTATCCGCAGCTGGTTCCCGCAGAAGAGAAAGTTGGGCGAAAAATATCCCTTACTGTCTATCGACCGGCAGAGTTTCAAAAAAAACTGGACAGCAAAAATCATTTTCTCGTTTCCGTCATGACGGGTCCCAAAATCGAACTGCTCGGAGAGCACGATGAGTATCAAGGAGCTTGAAAATCTTGTTAAGGTTGGACAGCTAAAACAAGAGGCATCTGCGCAAGCTGAAATTGAAACGCATATTCAAAGCGGCCGGGATCGTTTGCGCGATGCATGTGCAGAGGGCATATCGCTTTCTGGGAAATTCTTGCTGGGCTATAGCGCAGCTTATGCCTTCTCACTCGCTGCGCTGCGACGACACGGATATAGGCCTGCCAATCGATACGTTGTTTTCCAATGTTTGCCACACACTTTATCCGTAGGACCGGAAATATGGCGCGTATTGGCTGATGCCCACGACGTGCGCAATGGCTTTGAATATGAAGGTAGCGATGAAGTCACAGAAGACCTTAGCAACCAGGTGGTTCGGTGCGCGAAGGCTTTGGAGAGGTTGCTTTAACTGCCTAACGCATTAGACTGGCCCCAGAAAGATGCGCATTAAATCGAGAAAACTTGCCGCATGACCAAGGTGAAGCACTGGATAGAATATGCAAGCGACTGGCGCAATGAGCCGATGGCATATTGGGTCCACGCGCAAAAATCCGATGAGGCTTGGCATGCAGCGCGTGAATACGAGCCGCCTGTGCCCCAGGCGGTTGCGCACAAAGGTTTTCCTGTCGTGTGCGTGGAGATAGAAAGCTTTATCTTCAGGTTTTCTTCAGTCGAACAATTGGCGGAATGCGTAAGCGTGCTGTCGCTGGTTCCGCTTCCCACCACGCGCAGTCTTTCCCGTCAGAGGGATGGCGGCGCTGGACCCAATAGCCATTGGCTCAGCAGATTGCCCGCCAAGATCAAGGCGCCTAAAGCGAGGCTTAAAGCGGTGGCGGTTTTAAACGAGGTGCTGCAAGCGCAGCTTGCATCGCGTAAGGCATAAGAGAAAAATGAATCCATATCTATCATCCAGCATGTATATCGACTCTGACCATCCGGCGGTCGCAAAGAAGGCCGCGGAGTTAGTGCGCGATTGCACGTCAGAAGAAGATCGCGTCAAGGCGTGTTTCGAATTCGTCCGCGATGCCATCAAGCATAGCGCCGATTACAAGCTCAACCCGGTCACGTGCAAGGCATCCGATGTATTGGAACACGGCACAGGCTACTGTTACGCCAAGAGCCATTTGCTCGCCGCGTTGCTGCGATCGATCGGCATACCGGCGGGGCTTTGCTATCAGCGGCTCTCGATCGGTGGAGACGGCGGCCCATATTGCCTGCATGGCCTAAACGCCGTTTACCTGCAGCGTTATGGTTGGTACCGCGTGGATGCAAGGGGAAACAAAGCGACTGTCAATGCGCAGTTCGTTCCCCCGATGGAGCAGTTGGCGTTTCCCATAAAAGACGAGAACGAAAGAGATCTGCCGGAAATTTGGGCAGAGCCTCTGCCGATCATAGTCGATGCGCTGACATCGTTTGCAACGGTGGAAGAGGTCGCTAAAAATTTGCCCGACGTCCAGCTGGTCGGCGCCGCCATATTGCTCGGCCAGGCTTGATTCAGTTGAACTCCGGCGCGAATATTCAGCGACAGACTGCAAATGAATCCCGCTTAAAACCCATGCGCAATTTTACCCTTACCGTCATTCGCTTTTATCAGCGCTTCCTATCGCCGTACAAAGGATTCAGTTGTGCGTATAGGATTCATACTGGCCACTCAAGCTGTTCCGCACTCGGCTATCGAGCAATTCAGATTCATGGCGTACTTGGCGGTCTGATTATTCTTCGTGAACGGATGTATTTGTGCGGGATTGCACACCGCAGATACGCACCGCCTAAAATGCGGCCTTATCGAAAACAGCGGGGCGATTGTGATCTAAGTAATCATTGAAAAGCAATTGTGTAATCTGTACCAAAACCCTGCATCAAGGCGTCGACTTCCTGCTGCAATTCGTGACCGGCCAATGCACAGAAGCGGCGCCAGAAATATTTGGCCTGCTTCCACAGAATTTCAAT
>JACOUL010000053.1 GCA_016177875.1 Burkholderiales bacterium | reverse complement strand
AGTTTGGATGAGCAGGTCAGATTGTTTGTTGCGCATTTGAGTGGCCTGTCGAATCAGGATGCTCTGCAAACCTCGGGCGTACTGTCCGAGAAATTTTGGTTGAAACGTGTTTTGTCAAAAAACTTTTGCGGATCTGCTTAGGCTGGAAACTCTACTTTGCCCCTCTGCCGGCGCCGCGCGGGGTTGTCATTGTTTATCCTCATACTTCGAATTTGGACACGGTCATCGGTTTGTTGGCTAAATTCACAGTGGGTTTGCCTTTTCGCTGGTTAGGCAAGGAGGCTTTGTTTAAAGGAATCGCCGGCCTTATTCTGGGTCCGACCTTGCGTGCTTGTGGTTGTGAGCCGATCGAGCGTCATGCATCCACCGGAGCGATCTCGCGCATCGTAGAACGCATGCACGAGAGTCAATGGTATTGGCTGGCGTTGGCGCCCGAAGGCACGCGTAGTTTGCGAGAGAGCTGGCGCAGCGGCTTTTATCACATTGCGCTGGCAGCCAACGTGCCGCTGCTGGTGGTCGGGCTTAATTATTCCAGTAAAACTATCCACGCTGATCGCGTGCTCATGCTTACCGGCGACAAAGAGCGCGACCGCGCTGCGATTGCTGCACTCTACCGCGATTGCAAGGGCTTGAATCCAGGGAAAGCCGGCCCGATAGACTGGTAAGCCTTAAGGCAATAGTTTTTCAAGCGCGAACAATTGTTCGACCTTTTCACGTTCTCTGATCAAGTAAGCCTGGTTTCCGTCAACCATGACTTCAGCAGCCCGCGGACGAGTATTGTAGTTGGATGACATGGTCATGCCATAGGCGCCAGCCGAAAGAATGGCAAGCAGGTCGCCTTCTTCAATCGCAAGCTCACGCGCGCGCGCCAGCCAATCGCCTGATTCGCATACCGGACCGACCACATCGTAAATTATGGCTTTTGCTTCACGCTGATTCACGGCTTGCACGCCATGCCAAGCCTCGTACATGGCGGGGCGCATCAAATCATTCATGGCGGCGTCTACAATCGCAAAATTTTTGGCGGGGCTATGCTTTAAAAATTGCACTTCTGTGAGCAGGATGCCGGCATTGCCAACGATGGAGCGCCCCGGTTCGAATAGCACCGTGATCGGTCTGTTGTTATGCGTGGCGACACGCCATGCATCGATCTTTGCAAATAGACGGCTTAAGTAATCGCCAACCGCTACCGGCTGGTCGCCGTTGTAGTTAATACCGATGCCGCCGCCGATATCCAAATGGTGAATATGGATACCTTCTTGCGTGAGGCGGTCGATCAGTTCAATCAATTTGTCCAACGCCTCCAGCAAAGGCGCATCATCCAGCAATTGCGAGCCGATGTGGCAATCGATGCCGGTAATCCTGATATGCGGCAGGGTGGCTGCTAAGCGATAGATATCGAGGGCTTCTTCAAAGGCGACACCAAACTTGTTTTCCTTTAATCCGGTGGAAATATAGGGATGGGTCTTGGCATCGACATTGGGATTGACGCGTAACGATACCGGCGCTTGTTTTCCCGTCTGTCCGGCAACTTCATTTAGACGCTGTAATTCGGCAGTCGATTCGACGTTGAAGCACAAAATATCGTGCGAAAGCGCCAAACGCATTTCGTCGCGTGTTTTGCCTACGCCCGAAAAAATAATTTTACGTGCTTCGCCGCCAGCAGCTAACACGCGTAACAATTCGCCGCCCGACACAATGTCGAATCCCGAGCCTTGTTTGGCAAGCAGGTTGAGAACCGCAAGATTCGAATTGGACTTCACTGAGTAGCAGACCAGTGCAGAATTTTCGTCGCGGCCGTGCTTTTTGCATGCATTGGCATAAGCGCCGAAGTTTTCTAAAAGCGCCGCTTTGGAATAGACATAGGTCGGCGTGCCGAATTGCCTGGCGATATTGGGCAGTGCAAAATCTTCGGCACAAAGTACGCCGTTGCGGTAAGAAAAGTGCGACATGGGAATAGCTTTATTTCGAGGCTGATGAGGAAGAAGGAGTTTGCGGATTCGCAGCTTGCGATGGGGTTGCCGCTTGTTTGCCCGGAAGATACAGCGGCCCGCGCTGTCCGCATGCGCACAATAGGCTGGCCGACAAAACTAAAACGGAAAAACGAAAGAGATGGAAAACAGGCTTCACGATTAAAATGGCGTTTGCAAAATCACATTGGAGTGTAGCATGACCGAATCAGAATTCCTTGTGCTGGCCGAGGCGGCTTTGGATGCAATCGAACGCGCAGTAGAGCAAGCTGCCGAGGCAAATGATGTCGATATCGAGTGCAGCCGTTCTGGCAATGTATTGGAAATCGAATTAATTGATGCCGGTTCCAAAATTATCGTCAATAGCCAGGCTCCGATGCAGGAGCTGTGGGTAGCTGCCCGCTCAGGCGGTTTTCATTATCGGCGGGTCGAAGAAAAATGGTTGGATACGCGCACCGGCGAAGAACTGCTTGCGGCTTTATCGCGTATCCTCAGCCTGCAAGCAGGACAAACGATGGCGCTTGACCGCATCTAAGATGCGGCTGCGAGCACACTTAGAACAATTGGTTCTTTACCTCGTCCTTGGTTTTTTCTTCTTCAGTCGGCGCGGCTTGACCTCCACCCATGCCTAAGCTGCGTACGCCGCTACCGGGCGGATTTTCTGCGTAATAGTATTCGTTGCCAACTTGGATCAAACCTTCGGGAATCTCCCGTTCTACCACTGGTACATCTTTCAAGGTTTTTTGCATGTAGCCGATCCAGATCGGCAGCGCCAATCCGCCACCGGTTTCGCGATTGCCCAGATTTTTTGGTTGATCGAATCCTATCCATGCCACGCCGACGATCTTTGGGTGATAGCCGGCGAACCATGCATCGAAAGAATCGTTCGTTGTACCAGTTTTGCCGGCAAGGTCCGGACGCTTCAACACTAATGCTCGGGTTGCGGTGCCGGACTTCACGACATCTCTCATCATGCTATCCATAAGGAATGCATTGCGTTCGTCAATGACACGATTGGCGTCATTCCCCGCTTTTTCCGGCGTAGTTTCAACTAATACTTTGCCGGAATTGTCGGTTACTTTCGTAATGATGTAGGGATTGATCTTGTAGCCGCCATTCGCGAAGACGGCATAAGCCCCGGCCATTTGCAGCGGCGTGACCGCACCGGCGCCAAGCGCCAAAGTGAGGTAAGGAGGATTTTTCTCTGCATCAAAGCCAAAACGCGTGGTGAATTCCTGGCCGTATTTCGCACCGATCTTATGCAGGATGCGAATCGAAATCATGTTCTTCGATTTGGCTAAGCCGCGGCGCATCGGCATCGGGCCATCATACTTGCCGTCATAGTTCTTGGGCTCCCAAGCTTGGCCGCCTGTTTGCCCGCCATCGAAGCTAATCGGCGCATCGTTAATGACGGTGGAAGGGGATAATCCTTTTTCCAGTGACGCGGAATAAATAAAGGGTTTGAATGAGGAACCCGGTTGCCGCCATGCTTGCGTTACGTGATTGAACTTGTTGCGGTTGAAATCGAAACCGCCGACGAGTGCACGTATCGATCCATCCTCAGTATTGGCAGCAACAAACGCCGATTCCACTTCCGGCATTTGCGAAATACTCCAAGTTTTTCCTTCTTGGCTGACGCGAATGATGGCGCCGCGGCGAATGCGTTTATTGGGCGGTGCTTTTTCCGTCAACGCGTTTGCTCCGAACGTCAAGCCGGCGCCATTGATCGTGATTTCCTCTCCCGATGCCAACACTGCCTGTACTTCCTTCGGCGACGCAGACAACACTACCGCAGCCACAATGTCATCGCTGTCGGGATGATCGGCGAGTTCTACTTCAATCGCATTGTCCGCTTCCTCTTTGGAGGCCGGAATATCCATGTAGCCCTCGGGGCCGCGATAGCCGTGGCGCTTTTCATAATCCATTACGCCTTTGCGCAAAGCGAGGTATGCGGCGTCTTGATCAGACTTAGTGATCGTCGTGAAAACGTTCAAGCCGCGCGTATAGGTGTCTTCCTTGAATTGTTCGTACACCAATTGACGTACCATTTCCGCAATGTATTCGGCATGGACGCCAAATTCATTGATATTGGTCTTAACGCGCAACTCTTCGGCTTTCGCCTTCTCGTATTGGCCTTCGGTAATATAGCCGAGCTGGTACATGCGCTCGATAATGTATTGTTGGCGTGCTTTTGCTCTACGCGGATTGGCGACTGGATTGTAGGCGGAAGGTGCTTTAGGCAAGCCGGCCAGCATGGCGGCTTCCGCAACCGTTACATCTTTCAGTTTTTTGCCGAAATAAATTTGAGCCGCAGAAGAAAATCCATAAGCGCGCTGACCCAGGTAAATCTGGTTCATATAGACTTCGAGGATCTGGTCTTTGGTCAGATTTTGTTCGATTTTCCAAGCGAGAAGCATTTCATAGACCTTACGCTTTAAGGTCTGTTCGCTGGTCAAAAAGAAATTGCGCGCGACTTGCTGGGTAATTGTGGATGCGCCTTGTTTGCTGCCGCCCATCAAGTTATGAAGGGCGGCGCGGATAACGCCTTGGTAATCTACGCCGCCATGTTCATAAAAGCGGTCGTCTTCAATTGCAAGCACAGCCTTTTTCATGACATCCGGAATGTCGCGAATACGCATCATGTTACGCCGCTCTTCTCCGAATTCCCCGATCAGCACGTTATCCGCCGAATAGACCCGGAGCGGAATCTTCGGTCGATAATCCGTCAAGGTGTCCAAGGCAGGCAGATTCGGATACGCCATTGACAAAATAAAGGCGAGTACTAGGATGCCGGCAACGAATAAGCCGGCAATCCCTATCAAGAACTTCAAAATAAAACGCAAGAGGGAGGAGCGAAACGACCGCGGCGTTGCTTCAGCCGCCCCATTGGCGGGTGGAATGGAGGTCATGCGGGAAAATGAGGAGGAACAATATCCGGGCCATTATAACGGCAGCGAAGTCATGCAGGGGGACTGAAAAAGAAAGTCCGAAACTTTCCGCCAGGCTACGCCGCGTGGGATTTTGGCAACGGATTTATAAATTACTAGGCGGAAATCACTTTACACGTTTAGAACCTTATTGCTACGATTTAATGTAACCTTTGATAAAAGTCATCTAAACACAGGTTTTTAAACGAGATTTTCGGTATGCAACCTTAATGTTCGTCTATGAGGCAATGAAATAGGCGGCAGGTTCACACGAGAAATACGTTTTCGGAGGAGAACTGGCCTTGGCCTTAGATCTTGGAACATTATTCGGCAAGTCGAATGCGCCGCTGATTGGCCTGGACATTAGTACTTCGGGAGTCAAACTCGTTGAACTGTCCCAGGCCGGCAAGGGCGAATTGCGACTGGAGCGCTTCGCTTCGGAGCCGCTACCGCGCGGTGCCGTCGTAGACGGCAATATCGAAAATATCGAGCAAGTTTCCGAAGCGGTGCGCCGCGTTTGGAAAAAAAGCGGAACGCGCGCTAAGGCCGTAGCCATCGGCATGCCCCCCGCCTCCGTCATCACAAAAAAAATTATTTTGCCCGGCGGGCTTCCCGAAGAAGAATTGGAAATGCAGGTTGAGACTGAAGCCAGTCAGTACATTCCGTTCGCATTGGAGGAGGTTAGTCTCGACTTCGATGTAATCGGTCCTGTGGAGCAGTCGCCGGAAGACATTGAGATATTGCTTGCAGCAACACGCAAGGAAAAGGTGGAAGACCGAATTGCCGTAGCGGAAGCTGCGGGGCTGAAGCCGATTGTGATGGATATTGAATCTTACGCTGCGCGTGCTGCAGCCGATCGATTAATTGCGCAATTGACGAAGGGTGGGCAAGGGCAGATCGTCGCACTTTTGCAAATCGGTTCCCAAGTTACCCATATTTCGGTTTTGCTTGACGGTCAAACGATCTATGAACGCGAGCAGCCGTTTGGCGGCAACCAGCTGACACAAGATATCGTGCGCGCCTATGGCTTGTCATACGAAGAAGCGGAAGCCAAGAAAAAGGCGGGCGATTTGCAAGAAGGTTATGAGCGCGAGTTGCTTGAACCTTTCTTGGAAAATGCAGCGATGGAAGTCACGCGTGCTGTGCAATTCTTCTTTACATCCACTCCTTACACCAGGATCGACCAAATTTTTATCGCAGGCGGATGTGCCGTCATTCCTGGTTTAGTCGAGGTGGTTGCCGAGCGAACCAAAATTTCCACGTCGATTGTCAGTCCGTTCAAGGGAATGCAATTGGCTTCGAACGTACGTGAAAAGCAATTGCGCGCGGAGGCCCCTTCCTATTTGGTAGCGTGCGGCTTGGCGATGCGGAGGTTTGACTGATGGTCAAAATTAACCTGCTGCCCCATCGTGAGCAGAAGCGCATTCAACGCAAAAATTTATTTGTCGCCATGCTTGGCATGGCGGGGCTACTTGGCGCATTTGTGGTATTGGCTGTTGGCGGCGTTATCGCTGCCAAAATTTCAAGCCAAAACGATCGCAACAACTACATCAAAGCGGAAAATGCCAAGCTAGATTTACAGATCAAGGAAATCGCGAGCCTTAAGGAAGAAATTGAAGCACTGAAGGCTCGTCAGCAGGCGGTAGAGGACTTGCAGAGCGATCGCAATCAACCAGTCTATTTGATGGACGAATTGGTTAAGCAAGTTCCCGAAGGTATTTATCTGAAATCCTTCAAGCAGGAAAACCGCCGCATCATATTGAATGGTTATGCGCAGTCGAATGAACGGGTCTCGGAATTACTGAGGAATCTCAGCAATAACTCGCCTTGGCTGGAGCGGCCTGACCTAATTGAGATTAAAGCAACCGGTATTGGCCAGGGGCGAGACGCCAAAAAGGTCTTTGACTTCACCGTCAATGTCGACCTCAAACGTCCGCGCGATAAAGAGCAGCAGAGTGGTGCGGGCGCAAAAGCTGGGGCAAGCGCAAGTGCCAATGCAAAGGCGACGGCTTCAGCTGCGCCTAAGAAACCTTGATAGGACTCGGTCGCCATGGCAGATCTGAAAAATATTGGTGATTCATTAGCTGCGCAGTTTCGCGGCTTGAACGGCCGTCACCCTGGCTTGTGGCCGATTGCGCCTCGTCTTTTATGTGCGGCGGGTGTATTTGTTGGTGTCGTTGCGCTCGGCTGGGTGGCTTACTGGGATGGGCAGATGGAAGAGCTCAGCCGCGGTGAACAAGAAGAATTAAAGTTAAAAGAAGAATACAAGACCAAGTTCCAGCAAGCCATTAATTTGGAAGCTTTGCGCAAACAGAAGGAGCAAGTTGCCGAATTTGTTGCGACTTTGGAGAAACAGCTGCCTAGCAAAGCTGAAATGGATGCGCTTCTATCGGATATTAACCAGGCGGGCTTGGGCCGCGGTTTGCAGTTTGAACTGTTCAAGCCAGGCCAGGTTGAAGTCAAGGATTATTACGCCGAGCTACCCATCAGCATTAAGGTGAGCGGTAATTATCATGATATTGGTGCATTTACGAGTGATGTCGCCAACTTGCCGCGGATTGTGACACTAAACAATTTGAGTGTGATTACCGGCAAAGACGGAACACTTAACTTGGATGCTACCGCGAAGACATTCCGCTATCTCGATCGCGATGAAGTTGAAGAGCAACGCAAGATTGCTGCAGCCAAAAAGGCCAAAGACGCGCCTAAGCCGGCGCTTAAGGCAGAAAAAGGAGGGCACAAATGATGCACATGCGCCCTAGCGTACTCATTGTGTCCCTCTCGGTACTCTTTGGACTGGCAGGATGCGGAAGCGGCGGACTCGATGATGTCAAGGATTGGATGAAGGGTGTGCGAGAGCAGACCAAGGTAGCGGTGCCTAAGTTATCCGAGCCGAAGAAATTTTCTCCTTTTACTTATGCCGTAAAAGACAGTCCCGATCCGTTCAACGCTTCGAAACTTGCGGTGGCACTAGCAAAACAAAGAGCAAGTTCCGGCAATAGTTCTATTAAACCGCCGGACTTAGAGCGTCGGCGCGAACCTTTGGAGTACTTCCCGCTGGATACCATAAAGATGGTGGGCACGCTTCAAAAAGCCGGCGTCAATCATGCTTTACTGCAGGTAGACAGAACAGTCTATCAAGCCAAAGTAGGAAATTATGTCGGCCAAAATTTCGGCATGATCACTAACGTGACTGAAGGAAATGTCGATATTAAAGAAATTGTTCAAGATGCATCAGGTGAGTGGGTGGAGCGGCAATCCAAACTGGAATTACAAGAGGCCATACAGCAAGGGGCGGGGAAAAAATGAATTCATGGAAAAATCGAAATCCGGACTTGAGCGCGATGCTGCGTAAGGGTTGGGGGCTATTGGGCGCAACATTGCTGATGATGTTGTGTTCCGTGGCGCATGCGGAAGAAAATGCCATTGAGTCGCTTACCGCCAACCAGCATGGCACCAATGTCATCGTTAAGATCACGATGAAGAATCCGGTTGGTAAGCCGCCTATTGGATTTTCCATTACTAACCCGGCTCGAATCGCCCTCGATTTCGCCCAAACTAGTAATGCGACTGGTAAATCTTCCCAAGGCATCAATCTCGGCGATGTACGTAACGTCAATGTGGTGCAAGCCGGGGATCGTTCGCGCCTTGTATTCAATTTGAATCGGCCTCTCAGCTACGCAACAGTCGTCGAGGGGAATAACGTTGTCGTAACGATAGAGAACTCGGGCGGGATTGCGACTGCTATGAATACCGCGGGAGAGCAGCGGGCCGCGCCCGTCGTGTCCGGCAAACAGGCATTGCGCGATATTGATTTTCGGCGCGGAGCAACCGGCGAAGGCCGCATTGTGGTCGAACTTCCGAATAATCAAATTGGTGTGGATGTTCGCCAGCAGGGGCAGACCGTTGTGGTCGATTTTGCGAAGACGAATTTGCCGGATGTATTGCGTCGCCGCTTGGACGTCACCGATTTCGGCACGCCTGTGCAAAGCATTACGACGACGCAGCAAGGTGAAAGTGTGCGCATGGTGATCGAACCGAAAGGTTTGTGGGAGCACAGCGCATACCAAAGCGACACGCAGCTAGTGGTTGAGGTAAAGCCGATTAAGGAACAGCCGAATAAGCTGACACAAGGTACGCAAGGCTACAAAGGCGAGCGTTTATCCTTGAATTTTCAGAATGTGGAAGTGCGGGCAGTATTGCAAGTGATCGCCGATTTCACCGGACTGAATATCATTACAAGCGACACGGTAGGCGGCAATCTTACCCTGCGATTGAAAGACGTGCCGTGGGATCAAGCGCTCGATATCGTCATGCAAGCCAAAGGGCTGGATATGCGTAAAAACGGTTCAGTGCTCTGGATCGCGCCGAAAGACGAGTTGCTAACGAAAGAAAAACTGGAGCTTGAGCAAAAATCGCAGATCGCGGAATTGGAGCCGCTCAGGACGGAAAGCTTTATTTTGAATTATCACAAGGCTGATGCATTCAAGCAGGTTCTGGGAATTACGGGCACTGGTAATAGTAGTTCAGGCAGCGGGAGCACCAACCGAATTTTGTCAAAAAGGGGCAGTGCAACGATTGACACGCGTACCAATCAATTATTCGTAACGGATATCCCATCAAAGCTTGAAGAAGTCCGTGCTTTAATTCAAAAAACTGACATTCCGACACGTCAGGTATTAATCGAAGCAAGGATCGTAGAAGCCGATGACAAGTTCAGCAAGAATCTTGGCGCCAAGCTTGGTTTCGCAGACTTGAGAACGTTGCGCGGTGGAGATACTGGCTATCAGATCGGAAACAGCAGCTCCCGCGTTACATTGACGGGTAATTATTTGGGAGTCGGTGAGCAAACCGGTCAGGCAAAAGTCACTGACGAAAGTTATGTGCCCAATACGCAGTTTATCAATATGCCTGCAGCGGGTATTGGCGGCGTAAGTCCTGGTAGCTTGGCAGTGAGTTTGTTCTCAGCAGCGGCAAATCGCTTCTTGAATCTGGAGTTGTCCGCTTTGGAAGCTGACGGCAAGGGCAAAATTATTTCCAGCCCTCGTGTAGTTACATCCGACCAATTAAAAGCGACAATCGAACAAGGTACCGAATTGCCGTATGAAGTAGCCACCTCCAGCGGCGCGACCTCAATTATGTTCCGCAAGGCAAATCTGAAAATGGATGTGACGCCGCAAATTACCCCCGACGGAAACATTATTCTTGATGTGGATGTGAACAAGGATAGCGTCGGTCAGGAGACGCGTGCCGGTTTCGCAATCGATACCAAGCACGTGCAAACACAGGTATTGGTTGAAAACGGCGGCACGGTAGTTTTGGGCGGCATTTTCCAGCAAGTAGAGCGTGATTCGGTAACGAAGGTTCCCTTGCTAGGCGACGTGCCTTTGTTAGGAAATCTCTTTAAGACCACGAGCCGCACCAATGACAAGACAGAGCTACTGATTTTTATTACCCCTAAAGTTATCGTCGGCAAACGACAAACCCCCTGAGCAATTTTTGTATCGAGACGAGAATATGAATCTATTACTTAAAAAAAGCGCCCGCACCTCTCTACTGCGCTTCGGAATTGGTTTGCTGACTGCTGCGTTTCTCTCTGCATGCGGAGGTGGGGGCGGATCTGCAGGAACATCTGGGTCGGTACTTGCGAGTGGATCGACGACCACTACCACGCTTGCTGCAAGTTCCTTGTCACTCATACTCAGCGCTACTGAATTGCCTTCATCGGGCGCCTCGGGAACAGAAGTTACGATTACGGCTCTCGTCAAGAATGCCAATAACAACGTGATGGAAAAAGTTCCGGTCACCTTCAGCGCAAGCTCGGGGGCGATTGCCGTCACAAACAACTTGTCTGATGCAAGCGGCCAAGTGAAGGCTACATTGAGTACAGGGGGCGACCGTAACCTGCGTTCGATCACAGTAACGGCGGTCTCCGGTAGTCAAAGTGCTAGCGGCACGGTTAATGTTACAGGCACGACTGTTATCGGAAGTGGGCCAACATCTATTATCACCGGCAATTCGGGGGATATAACGGTGACGGTCAAAGACTCGGGTGGAACGGCTATACCCCTTGTTCCGGTGACCTTCAGCTCGAAATTGGGTAATGCTTTGGCAGTCAAATCCTCGGGGGGGGGTAGCGCGACGCAACCTTTAACCAATACTAATGGACAAGTTGTATTGACTATGACCGGTAGTGCCTCTGGAACGGATATTATTAGCTTTTCTTCGCAAAATGCGAGTTCGTCAATTTCCGTTAGTGTTAGCAACGCAAGCTTGACAGTAAGTGCTGTCGATGCGAGCGGAAATGCGCTTACCCAAGCGAATATCAACAACTGCACTCAAGTTGCATCTCGTTATACTGTGAATGGCGCCGGGCAGTCGGGTACGGTAACCATCAGTGTCTCGCGCGGAAGCATGTACTCTGACGCGGCATGCACGACTGCTTTGGTAAGCGGTCTAACGTACACGAATGGAAATTCGGCACCTGCTTACGTACAATCCACTTCTACTGGCATCGCAACATTCACCGCAGCGGTAACTGGAGGACCATCTTCGCAAGGCACAGTCAATTTCGTTGCCCCCTTGACTTCCAGCGCAATCATTACTCTCCAGGCTGATCCGGGCGTTATCGGCGTGAATACTGCCGGAAGTACCAATCAACAGACCACGATTCGAGCAACCGTTCGTGACGGCACTTCTGCCGCTAATTATGTTGAGGGCGCTACGGTACAATTTTCCATTATCAACGACTTAAGTGGCGGCACGCTTCTAAGTCCCTTCGTGACTACGACGAACAGTAGCGGCGTAGCAAGCGTCGTTTTTGTGGCAGGTAGCGCGGCTACACCTACAAACGGCGTGACGATTCAAGGTCAGATTATGGGCGTCCAAGGAGCCGCGACAACCAAATCGGTAGACCTGACGGTTGCGAAACAATCCTTGTTCATTACTGCTGGCACAGGCAATACCATCAATGCTGTTTCTGCTACGACATATAGCAAAGACTACGTTGTGGTAGTAACGGATTCTGCCGGTAACGCGGTTTCAGGTGTATCAGTGACCGCCTCTGTCGTGCCTACCAATTATCGCAAAGGATATTACGTATGGAATGACACAGATAAGCTGTGGGTATTTGCTAATACCTTGACTAGCTATAACAACGTGAACTACGAATGTGGGAATGAAGATAAAAATGGTAACGGTATTTTGGATACCTCGAACCCTACTGAGGACACCAATAATAATGGCAGATTAGATCCTTTGATTCCGCTATCTGTGACATCTAGTGGCGTAACAGACAAAACCGGAACGGCGACAGTAACACTCACTTATCCAAAAGATCGGTCGGGTTGGACTGTGGTTAAGTTGACGATACGCGGAACTGTTTCAGGGTCCGAAGCTGTTTATATTACTGTTCCCTTCGCGTTGCAGGGACTGGCGGCCGATTTTAGTAATCAGCAGGTTTCTCCGCCTGGTCAACCAAGCCCATACGGAACGAACCCTTGCACTACAGCGGATTAAAATCGAACATCTTTTTGGTAGGCCTGATGGGCGCTGGCAAGACGACAGTCGGCCGCGCCCTCGCCAAAAAGCTGAGCAAACGGTTTATCGATTCTGATCAGGAAATAGAGGCGCGCACAGGCGCCTCTATTTCTTTGATCTTTGAAATCGAGGGAGAGGCCAGCTTTCGCCAACGTGAAGCCGATGTCATCAGCGATTTAACCGCGCAGGAGGGCATTGTGCTGGCTACTGGAGGCGGTGCCGTTTTGCGCCCCGAGAATCGGGCTTGCCTTAAATCATGCGGTACGGTGATTTATCTACGTGCCAGTGTTAACAGCATTCTCCAGCGTACCAGCCACGACAAAAGCCGCCCGCTGTTGCAAACAGCCGATCCTCGTCAAAAAATCGAGCAGTTAGCGAAAGAACGCGAGCCCTTGTACCAGGAAGTGGCGGACATCGTCATCGATACCGGCCGTCCTAACGTACAATCACTAGTACAGACGATTCTGGCGCAACTCGACCAGCTTTCTGCAAAATCGCAGGACCCTGCCGGTCCGGCAGCATTGTAATTACGCTTTTCATATTTTTCCAAAATGGAACGATCGCTTTCCAACTGTATTGATCTGCGTGTCGACTTGGGCGAACGCAGTTATCCGATTACGATCGGCACTAATTTATTAGCCGATGCAAATTTATTTGCTGCCCATATTGCCGGTAATCGCGTCGCGATCGTGACCAATACGATTGTCGGGCCTCTCTATTTGGAAACCTTGACGCAGACTTTGAAAGCGGCCGGTAAGCAGGTAACCCCGATTGTTTTGCCCGACGGCGAAGAGGAAAAAACCTGGACAAGCTTGATGCGAATTTTCGATGTGCTGCTTGAAGAAAAGTGCGATCGCAAGACCACGCTCGTGGCACTTGGCGGAGGTGTGATCGGCGACATGACGGGTTTTGCGGCGGCGTCTTACATGCGCGGGGTGCCATTTATTCAAGTGCCGACAACCTTGCTTTCCCAAGTCGATTCTTCGGTAGGCGGGAAGACAGGAATTAATCATCCCTTGGGCAAAAATATGATCGGCGCGTTTTACCAACCGCAAGCGGTGATCGCCGATACGGCGACATTGAACACGCTGCCTGATAACGAACTTTCGGCGGGTTTGGCGGAAGTGATCAAGCATGGGGCTATCACCGATGCGCAATTCTTTGCATGGATCGAAGCTAACATACAAAAGCTGCTGAATCGCGATAGTGAAGCGCTTGCATATGCGATTCGACGCTCTTGCGAAATCAAATCGGATGTCGTGCGACAGGATGAACGAGAAGGCGGTCTACGCGCCATTCTTAATTTCGGCCATACTTTTGCTCACGCAATCGAAGCCGGTTTAGGCTACGGTACGTGGTTACATGGCGAAGCCGTCGGCTGCGGCATGGTTATGGCCGCAGACTTGTCACATCGATTGGGTTACATCGACGCACAAGCCAAGGACCGAATCAAAGCGCTGGTGCAGGCGGCTCGCTTACCCGTTATCGCGCCGGATTTGGGTGTGGATCGCTGGATCGAATTAATGCAAGTCGATAAAAAGAATGAAGCTGGCAAGATTAAATTCATCTTGTTGCAGCCCTTGGGTAAAGCCGTGATTACCACGGCGCCGGCACAAGTGCTGGAAGAAACGCTTAGGACCTGCGTGAAGCAATGAATCTAGAAGCTTACCTCGCTCCCTACGCGGCCCATTCGGCCGCATCGCGAGGCCGGCGTTTTTCTGAACCCGCCACCACGGCACGAACCGAATTCCAGCGCGATCGAGATCGCATCGTGCATTGTTCGGCATTTCGCCGGCTCGAATACAAAACCCAAGTCTTCGTCAACCATGAGGGCGATCTCTTTCGTACGCGTTTAACGCATAGCATTGAAGTCGCCCAGATAGGGCGGGCGATCGCACGTAATCTGCGATTGAATGAAGATTTGGTCGAAGCGATTTCGCTTGCGCATGATCTTGGGCACACGCCGTTTGGTCACGCCGGCCAGGAAGCCCTGAACGAATGCATGCAAGACTACGGCGGTTTTGAGCATAACCTGCAAAGTTTGCGTGTGGTCGATCAATTGGAGGAACGGTACGGCGCCTTCGATGGATTGAATTTAATGTTTGAGACCCGTGAAGGTATCTTGAAGCACTGCTCGCTGCCGAACGCGCAAAAATTAGGAGAAATCGGCAAACGCTTCATCGAAAAGAAACAGCCGACCCTTGAAGCCCAGTTGGCAAACTTGGCAGATGAAATTGCTTATAACAATCATGATATAGACGATGGCTTGCGTTCAGGTTTGCTCATTATTGAGCAGCTCGACGAAGTGGATTTCTTTGCGCGTCATCGCCGTGAGGTAGAAACTGCGTATTCGGGCATTGCCGGGCGCCGCATGATTAATGAAACGGTGCGGCGCATGATTAATGCCTTGATCGTCGACTTAATGCAGTCTTCCGAGGCAAAGATACACGAAGCGCAACCGCATTCAGTTGAAGACGTGCGAAACGCGTCGCCGCTGATCACTTTCTCCGATGCGATGCGTGCGGAAGCCATTTTGTTGAAACGCTTCTTGCGTGAAAATTTGTACCAGCATTATCAAGTGAATCGCATGACCAGCAAGGCGCGCCGCATCATCCGCGAGTTGTTCGAAGCCTTCATGAACGAGCCCAATCTACTCGCGCCCGACTATCAAGTCGATAGTGGAGATGAGGGGTTGCAGGCAAGGAAGGTGGCGGATTACATTGCCGGCATGACGGACCGCTACGCTATCCGCGAACATAAGCGCATTTTTTTGATCGACGAAGTTTGATTACAACCAGATTCGCAGCGGGTGAATGTAATCAGGCCATGCAGGAATGAAAAATTTCGCCACCATTTCCGGCGTCACTTCCGCCAGACTCGCAGGTTTCCACTTCGGTGACTGATCCTTGTCGATGACGGCTGCGCGTATGCCTTCCAGCGCTTCGCTTCCTTCGAAACAATGGCGCATCATTGAGCGTTCCATGCGCAGGCATTCGCCGATAGTCATGTTCGCGGCGCGGCGAATCTGCTCAAGCGCCACACACATCATCAGCGGTGAGCGTTTTTGCATTGCACTTAACGTTTCTTGTGAGAAGGCATCCGTATCCTCCGCCAACGCGCCTTGAATCGCCGTCGCGCTTCCATGATTGAAATGCTGATCGATCTTCGCGCGTTCGCGCGCCAGGAAGCCATTGTCCGGCACCGCGATTTGCTCAGCAAACCGCCGCACCGTATGAAGCACGTTGGTAACGGGGCTGGATAGCAGCGTGCTCTTGAGATTCGGCAGCTCGCCGGACGGAATGAATATATCCGCCAAGCCCGCATACAACGCGTCGGCTGCGCCGATAGTTTGTCCTGTTAACGCAAGATACGCGCCGATTTGTCCCGGACAGCGCGAGAGGAAAAAGCCGGCGCCGATATCGGGGAATAAGCCGATATTCACTTCCGGCATCGCCATCTTGGTACGTTCGGTGACGATGCGCATGCGGCCTGCTGAAAAGCATTGGGAAATTCCCATGCCGCCGCCCATCACGATGCCGTCCATAAAGGCGATGTAAGGCTTGGGGTAGTGATGAATTAAATAATTCAGCGAATACTCTTCCGTGAAGAAGTCTTCGATTAACAGACTGCCATGCTGAGGCGGCTGTTGCCCGACTCGATAAAAGAAGCGAATATCGCCGCCTGCGCAAAACGCCTTGTCGCTGCTGCTGTTGATCATCACGGCTTCAATTGCGTCATCGTCGCGCCAAGCAAGAAGCACGCGGATGAGTTCGCGGACCATGTCGAGCGACAAAGAGTTCAAAGCCTTGGGGCGATCAAGCGTGATGACGCCGATGCGATGATGGATGGCGGATCGGACGAATTCGCTCATGGCATATCGAGAACAGAAAACGCTATTGTAGCGGGGTCAATAAAAAAGGGCGCGATGCGCCCTTTTTCAATCAGTCGGTAAGGCTTCAATGTGCCGGCATCATCATCTCTTCCGCCGGCATCATTCTCTCTTCGGAGAAGCGCTTGATAGTTTGATGATGATGATCCTGGACGCGCGTTTTGTATTTGATGACTTGACGATCGAGTTTGTCGATCAGCGTATCAATCGCTGCATATAAGTCATGCGCAAGACTTTCGACATGCAAATCTTTGCCGCGCACCCGCAAATTAATTTCCGCCTTTTGGCGCTTTTCTTTTTCGGGAAATTTGTCGACCGTCAGAATCACCGCGATATCGATGACGTGGTCGAAGTGGCGTCGAATGCGTTCAAGTTTCGTTTGTACATATTCGCGAATGGCCGGGGTCAGTTCAAGATGATGCCCACTGATTGTCAAATTCATACAGCGCTCCTTAACTTAGGGTCACTGGCGGTCCGCGTCGGCACCTCCCTAAAGGCATCGCCGGAACACAGCAACGAACAACAACGCGAGAAAAACTACAACGACTTGCGCAGATTCACCGGAGGGATTTTGAGGGCTTCACGATATTTGGCGACAGTGCGTCGCGCAACTACCATGCCTTGTTCCCCCAGCATGTCTGCGATTTTGCTGTCTGAGAAAGGATTCTTGGGGTCTTCTGCTCCTATCAACTGTTTAATCAGCGCCCGTATCGCAGTGGAGGAAGCTTCACCGCCTGCTTCCGTGGCAACGTGGCTGCCGAAAAAGTACTTCAGTTCAAACATGCCATGCGGCGTCAGCATGTATTTCTGGGTTGTCACTCGAGAAATAGTACTCTCGTGTAAACCTAGTGTATCAGCAATTTCACGCAGCACAAGTGGACGCATGGCAACTGCGCCGTGCGAGAAAAAGTTGCGTTGCCGATCAACGATGGCTTGTGCGACGCGCAATATGGTATCGAAGCGTTGCCGCATATTTTTAATCAGCCATTTTGCCTCTTGCAGCTGGGAAGTGAGCGATCCCTCACCTTTGCTTTGTTTGAGGATATTGGCGTACAAAGCATTGACCCTTAGGCGCGGCATGACATCGTGATTGAGCATGGCTTGCCACCCATTTTTTGTGCGTTTGACAATAACGTCCGGCACGACATAGTCGGAGGCGTCGGTAGCGAACACGGCTCCCGGATGCGGATTGCATTGGCGGATAATCGCCTGCGCCTCGCGCAAATCTTCATCATCGCAATCCAGCAATTTTTTAAGCTTGTTGAAATCGCGTTGTGCAAATAAAGCCAGATGACGTTCGACAATGGTAAGCGCCATGCGGCGTGTGACTAAAGCCACTTTAGGCAAGCGCTTGATTTGAATGGCCAGGCATTCGGTCGCATCACGGGCGCCTACACCGGCGGGCTCAAAACTCTGCACCAGTTTCAAGGCGATCGATAATTCTTCCATTTCGATGCCTAGCTCCTCAGGCAGGCGTGCGTGGATTTCTTCCAGCGGCTCTTCCAGATAGCCATTATTGTCCAAGGCATCGATGATGAGCTCAACTAACGCGCGGTCGCGATGTTCTTGCACGGTCAAGCGCATTTGTTCCAAGAGATGTTCGCGCAGTGTGACTTGATGCGCTTCCAACTGCGGACGTGCGTCGTCATCTTCGGGCACCTTGGCGGTGCGGGCAACATCGTCGAAACTCCAATCGGAGTCGCTGCCATTCGCCTCGCCGCTGTCTCCCGTTCCTTCATATGCGGTTTCGCTATCGGACGCCGCCGGTTCAGCGCTCTCATTGCTGGTGGAAGTCGTGCTCGACGCGCTGATCGCGCCATCAGCCAATAGACGTACGCTATGATCGAGCGGATCGTCAACACGTTCCAGCATCGGGTTGTCCGAAAGGATTTGTTCCAGTTCTTGGTGCAGCTCAAGCGTCGACAACTGCAACAAGCGAATCGATTGCTGCAGTTGCGGTGTGAGTGCAAGATGTTGCGAAACCCGGAGCTGGAGAGATTGTTTCATGTCTGCTCGCGCTACATCCGGAAATGTTCGCCGAGGTACACGCGCCGTACCGACTCATTGGCAATGATGTCATCCGGCCTGCCGCTGGCGAGCACGACACCTTGATTAATAATGTAGGCGCGATCACAAATACCGAGCGTTTCGCGCACGTTGTGATCGGTAATCAAGACGCCAATGCCGCGTTCCTTCAAGAACCGCACAATGCGTTGGATTTCAATGACGGCGATTGGGTCCACGCCGGCGAAGGGTTCGTCCAGCAGGACGAAACGCGGGTTCGTCGCCAAAGCACGGGCAATTTCCACCCGCCGGCGCTCGCCGCCCGACAAAGACAAAGCTTGGTTGTCGCGCAATTTTTCAATTTGCAATTCGGCCAACAATGCGTTGAGACGATTTTCGATCGCCGAGCGCGATAAAGGTTTGCTGTTTTCTTTTTGTAATTCAAGTACGGCGCGAATATTGTCCGCGACAGTGAGCTTACGAAATACCGATGCTTCTTGCGGCAAATAAGAGAGGCCGAGAAGTGCGCGCCGATGAATTGGCAAGCGCGAAATACTCGCGTCGTTCAAACGAATTTCGCCGGCATCGGCTGGGACTAATCCGACGATCATATAAAACGCGGTGGTCTTGCCGGCCCCGTTCGGGCCGAGTAATCCGACTACTTCACCGCTTTCGACTTGCAGCGATACATCGCGCAATACCTGGCGCGCACCATAACTTTTCTGCAAACCATCGGCAACTAATATGCTGCTCATGCTGCTATCCATCTTATTGCTTCGCTTCGGTGCGAGGTTGAATGATTACTTTCACTCGCCCGCTGCTTGATTTGCCGGCGCTCGCCGGTGCGTTGTTGACGCTGAAAAACTCATTGCGGCTGTCGTAGGTAATGAATTCTCCTTCCACTTCGTCGGTCGGCTTATTGCCGTCTAGTCGACGCAATTTGGCTTTGGCATACAGTTTCACTACATCATTCTTGCCGTCATATTCAAGCTTCTCGGCTTGTCCCTCGACCCAAAGATTAGGGCCACCATCGCGCTTTTGTCGAAAACTGGCCAGGCTGCCAGCGCCGCCGTGCAGCGTCGCGAACTGATAGCCGGAAGCATCCTGGGTGACGACCACCTGGCTGGCTTTCATGGTTAAGGTGCCGCGTGTCAGGAAGACGTTTCCCGTAAAAGTGTTGATCTGCTTGACGTCGTCATAGACCATTTTGTCAGCTTCGACTTGCGTGGGTTTATCCGCATCGGCCTTCTCAGCATAGGCACACGAATTGCCTATCATGTTGAGCACAAACAGCGTTATAGAAAAAATTCGTTTCATTGCGATGAGAGATTCCACAACATTCGGTTGCGTGAAGTTTCCATTCGTTCCCTTTATCCGGGGTTCTTCGGCGGGAAGGTGCCGCGTACGTTACTTGATAACCTGAACTCACGTGTTCCTTGATTGGCAAACATACCACTGCCTTGCAGGATCGAATTGCCAAATGTGATTGTTACGGGACGATCTGTCTTCACCACATCGTCGTCCGGCAAGATCATTAAATATTCTGAGCTCAAATGTAGGGGCTTAGTGTTGATGGAGGCGGGCCTATCCATTTGTACCTTGTCAAACAATTGCACTTGGTTCGTTCCTGGATCAGCCAAGGCGCGTTCTGCCCTAAGAATGACCGGAGGCTGATTGCGGCGCAGACTCTTGATCACCGGAAGCCGAATTTCATAGGTATCGTTTTGTGGATTGTGGACAAGACGCTCGCCCGACAAGTGGTAGCGCACTTGCCCGCCTTTAGCGAGCCGTACGAACTGGAATTGTTCGACGTAGTAATCGGGTTCAGTGCGTTTTGAGAGGGGCAAAGAATCTTCCAGGCCGCGTTGCATAACGTCCAGCACCCAAAAACTGCCTAGCGCCAGAATGATCGTGAAGACTAGAAGAAAAGCCAGCCGAAACCGGTAAGAAGAGGTGCGCGGATCGGCCATGTCATGCCCCTCTTCCTAGGTAGGGGGCGAGCGCAGCTTCGTATTTACCTTGGGCGCGTAAGATGAAGTCGCATAGTTCGCGTACGGCACCGGCGCCGCCGCCGGCCCGCGTGACGTAATGTACACGTGATTGCACTTCCGCATGCGCATTGGGAACACTTGCTGCAAAACCGGTGCGCAACAAAATCGGAAGATCGATGACATCATCGCCGATGAAGCCGCTCTCTTCTGCCGAGATGCCGGTTTCGGCCAGCAATTGTTCGAATGCCGCTTGCTTGTCATGCACGCCTTGCCGCACGTGGGCGATCCCAAGGTCTGAGGCGCGGCGCTCGACAATCGATGACTTGCGCGCGCTGATGATGGCGGTGCCGATACCGGATTGTTGCAGCAATTTGATGCCGTGACCGTCAAGAACATTGAAGGTTTTAATGAGTTCGCCATCCGCGCCATAATGCAGGCTGCCGTCGGTCAAGATGCCATCGACATCAAAGATCATCAGACGGACGCGGGCAGCACGGGCGAGGGCATTGGCAGGCATCAGATCACCTTGGCGCGCGTGAGGTCGTGGATATGTAATGCGCCGACCAGCTTGCCGTCGGCATCGGCCACCAGCAATTGATTGATGCGGAATTGTTCCATCAATTGCACTGCATCGACAGCCAATTGATCAGGGCCGACCGTGCGCGGATTGGCATGCATGACTTCGGCAATCGTCAGCTGATTCAAATCCCGTTTATGTTCCAGCAGGCGACGCAAATCGCCGTCGGTAAAGATGCCGATGGGCTTTTGGTTCTCATCGACGACGGCGGTCATCGCCATGCCTTTTTTGGTTACTTCCACCAAGGCGGTCAGCACGGCAGTCTGTATGCCGACGGCGGGAATCGCCTCGCCGCTGCGCATGACATCGCGCACATGAGTCAGCAAGCGCCGGCCCAGCGCGCCTCCCGGATGCGAGCGTGCAAAATCCTCTTCGCGAAAGCCGCGGGCATCCAGCAAGGCGACGGCAAGCGCATCGCCAAGCGCAAGCGCTGCGGTCGTGCTCGCTGTGGGAGCAAGGTTGAGCGGACAGGCTTCTTTATCGACATGCGCATCCAAATGCACATTCGCTAATTGAGCCAGGCTGGAATTAGCATCGCCGGTTAAGGCAATGAGCTTCGCGCCCATGCGCTTAATGAGCGGTACGATCGCGAGTAATTCGGAAGTTTCGCCGGAGTTGGAAAGGGCAACGAAGGCATCGTTTTCCGTCACCATGCCCAGGTCGCCGTGCGCCGCTTCAGCAGGATGAACGAAGAGGGCAGGAGTGCCGGTCGATGCTAAGGTGGCGGCAATTTTGCGGGCAATATGGCCGGATTTGCCTATGCCGGAAACAACGACGCGGCCCTTGCAGGAAAGCAATAAAGCAACGGCTTGGGCGAATGAAGCACCATCACCCTCGATGCGTTGTCGCAAGGCAACAATGGCATCTGCTTCGATCTGCAGGGTTTCCTTCGCCAGATTCAGGGCACGAAGCGCGCTTTTGTCATCAAAAGCTTCCGGCAGGGTTTTTTCATGGGGTACACTCATGCAGGAAGTATAAACGAATTAAGTAAGCAAGAAACCTGCCAGAAATAATAATAGTGGGGCGCTGATGGCGTCTCCCACCCAGAATCCTCAACATCTATGTTTTCCGCTCTTGAACTCACCCTTGTATTGCTTAGCGCGGCAGTGCTGGGCGTGGTGGCTTTTCGCATGCTGCATTTGCCGCCGATGCTGGGGTATTTGCTGGTCGGCATTTTGCTCGGACCGCACGGGTTCGGTTTAGCGGAGGAGAATCAGACCACTCATACCTTGGCCGAGTTCGGTGTCGTGTTCTTGATGTTTTCCATCGGTTTGGAATTTTCCTTGCCCAAGCTTTCATCTATGCGGCGCACGGTGTTTGGCTTGGGCATGGCACAGGTCCTGGTAACGATCATTGCGGTGATGGGCTTCGCGTGGCTGCTGGCATATCTGTTACCTCAATTCGCCGATATCAGTTGGCAAGGAGCGTTCGCGATCGGGGGGGCGTTGGCGATGTCGTCGACCGCTATCGTTTCTAAGATGCTGACTGAACGTTTGGAGCTAGAGAGCGAGCACGGACGGCGCATTATCAGCGTCTTGCTGTTTCAAGATTTGGCCGTGGTGCCTTTACTGATTTTGGTGCCGGCTTTAGGTAATCCGGGCAAGCAATTGATGGCAACGCTTGCCTGGGCGGCGCTCAAGGCGACTTTTGTCTTGGTGCTGCTATTGTTCTTCGGTCAGCGGATGATGCGCAGCTGGTTCCGTATCGTCGTCAAGCGTCGTTCGCAAGAGCTATTTATGCTGAATCTGCTCCTGATTACTTTGGGAGCGGCGTGGATTACGGAGAAAGCTGGTTTATCCCTGGCGCTGGGCGCGTTTGTCGCCGGCATGCTGATCTCCGAAACAGAATACAAGCATCAGGTAGAAGAAGACATCAAACCGTTTCGAGATGTGCTGCTCGGTTTGTTCTTCATAACCGTGGGCATGCTGCTCAACGTGAGTCTGGTGTTTAAGCATGGCTGGTTAGTATTGGGCCTGCTGGCAATCGTCATCGTATTAAAGTTTTCTCTCATCACGGGGTTAGCCAAGTTGTTCGGGGCATCGACAGGTGTGGCCATCCGTACCGGATTGGGTTTGGCGCAAGCCGGTGAATTCGGATTTGTGTTGTTGAACCAAGCCGGCAATCTGCACCTGATGGATCCGCTGCTCGTGCAAGTGGTGCTAGCTTCGATGGTGTTGTCGATGCTGGCGGCGCCGTTCATCCTAGCCAAGTCGGATGTGATTGCCATGAAATTGGCGGCTAACGAATGGATGATGCAGTCGTTGGCTCTCACTCAGATTGCCACGCGCACCATGAGTACGCAAAAGCACGTCATCATCGCCGGCTTTGGGCGCACCGGGCAGAGTCTGGCGAAAGTGTTCGAAGAAGAGCGCATTCCTTATCATGCTCTCGATCTCGATCCGGATCGCGTGCAGGAAGCGCAGCGCGCGGGCGCGCAGGTGTCCTATGGCGATGCGGCGCGCCGCGAGAGTCTTATGGCTGCCGGCATTCATCGAGCAGCCGCAATGGTGATCACCTATGCGAGCACGCCATCGGCACTCAAGGTACTGCACTTTACGCAGGAATTGGCGCCTAATATGCCGGTCATCGTGCGCAGTCATGACGATTCCGATCTGGATCGATTGCGTGCCGCAGGCGCTACGGAAGTGGTACCGGAGTTGTTTGAAGCCAGTCTCATGCTCGCTTCGCATGCTTTGGTTCAATTGGGCGTGCCCTTGCGGCGCGTGGTGCATCGCGTGCAGGCAGCGCGCGACAAGCGTTACGCTTCGCTGCGTGGTTACTTTCACGGCGCAAGCGATGCGCCGGACGATGCGGAGCAAATGCAAATTCGTATGCATTCTGTCGTCTTGAATGAAAAGGCGCATGCGATCGGCAAATCCCTGGGCGAATTAAATTTGTCCGAATTCGGCACGGATGTAACGGCTGTGCGCCGTGGTACGGCTCGAGTCGAGCCGGTGCCGGGAACCTTATTGCAATCCGGTGATATCGTGGTATTGCGCGGGTCGGGAGAAAGCGTGGCTTTGGCAGAGGGACGTATGTTGAAAGGATAGCGCTACAGATGGAGCGAACCCCATAGAAAACCGGATTTCGTGCCGCTCAAAGTGCGTGCCATCTCACTCTTTACATAAGGCGCGCGGCATATAGGCCCCAGGGCAAGATCACGCAATCCGCTGGCCAAGCGCGAATGCGATTGAAAAAACGGCGTCAGCCATTTGCTGGTGGTTTGGTAATAACGAAGATGGTCTTTTCGTTTGCGAGAATACATGGCAAGCGCAGAAGGAATATCGGCACCTTCGGAAAAACACTGGGCCAAGATCATCGCATCGATCAATGCGAGATTGGCGCCTTGCCCAAGTTGCGGACTGGTGGCGTGTGCGCAGTCGCCGATGCATACCACGCGTCCGTCATGCCAATGCTTCATTCGCACGTCGGCATAAGTTGCAAACGTCAATTGATCCGCAGAGCGGATATGGTCGAGCACTGCATCAATAGGCGCAAGTTCACGTACGGTGTTCTTCCAAGCGTCGAGGCCTTCCTTGCGCCAGGCATCCGCTGTATTCACCGGCAAGCTCCAGAACAGGCTGATAAGAGGTTGCGTCAGCTGCTGATAAGCGAACCCAGTCGGCATTAAGCCCAGCATTTGTTTTGCATGATGGAACCATTGTCGCAATGTGCCGGAGGTGACGCCGTCGTCGGGAAGAACCGCCCAAAGCGCACCCCAGGGATAAGGCGTGACCTTCTGCGGGATCGATAGTGCATCACGCAAGATGGAATGAACGCCGTCGGCTAGAACGATGCCATCAAACTCGCCGATAGTTTCATCGTCCCGATAGAGCACCGCTTTGTTCTGAGTTTGTTGAATGTGTGAGACGGCGGCATCGGTGCGCACATCGATTCCATGACATCGCAGCGCATTCCAAAGAACGGAAAATAGGGCGCCGCGATGCAGGCCTAAGCCAAAAGTCGACGGGTTCCAGTCGCGGTAATGGATATCCAGCACAGTCCGGCCGCTGGAGTTGGTGCCGAACAATCGATCATTACGGGTGCCGTGCGCAAGAATTTCATCAAGCAGTCCCAGCGTATGCAATACATGCATGCCAGTGGGTTGCAATAAGATGCCGGCGCCGACTGCCTCAGGGTGAGCAACGCGTTCAAATAAAGTCACATAGTGGCCGGCACGCGCCAGAAATAATGCGCTTGCCGCGCCGGCAGTGCCGCCGCCGACGATGGCAATTCGAAAAACTTGTTTTGTCATTCTTGTTGTAATTTTTCGCCGGCCGTCTATTGCAGCGCGCTTATTGCCGCGTTTACTTAGACGGTAGGTCGCATTTCAAAAATGCCCGCTGACGGGTGAGTGTCCTCCGCCTCGCTTACTGCGACATGGTCAACGCGGGCGCTCGGTGGACCATGCTGTGCCCACGCAATTATTTTATCAATCGCGGCTGGTTCGCCAGTCACGACAGCTTCTACTGAACCGTCGCGTCGATTACGCACCCAGCCGGACAATTTTAATGCCTCTGCCTGAGCTTGAAATGAGACGCGGTAGCCCACGCCTTGCACGATGCCGGTAATAGACAGATGCTTGGCCATCATCATTTCTTTTTCAATAGCGGCGCCAAGTATTTGCCGGTGACGCTTTCAGGGTTATCGCTGATTTGCTCAGGCGTACCGGCCGCAATGATTTGCCCGCCGCCGGCACCGCCTTCCGGGCCAAGATCGATGATCCAATCTGCAGTCTTGATCACGTCCAGGTTGTGCTCAATGATAACAACCGTATTGCCTTGATCGCGCAAGCGATGGATAACTTTCAAAAGCAGGGCAATGTCATGGAAATGCAGGCCGGTAGTCGGCTCGTCCAAAATATACAGCGTGCGGCCGGTGTCGCGTTTGGATAATTCAAGCGAGAGCTTGACGCGCTGCGCTTCTCCGCCGGACAGCGTGGTGGCGCTTTGCCCCAGCTTGATGTAACCGAGGCCGACATCCAATAGTGTCTGCAGCTTGCGCGCAACCACCGGAACCGGGCGGAAGAATTCATGCGCGTCTTCCACGGTCATATCGAGCACGTCGGAAATATTTTTGCCTTTGTAATGCACTTCCAGTGTTTCGCGGTTGTAGCGTTTGCCATGGCAGACGTCGCATGGCACGTAGACGTCCGGCAGGAAGTGCATCTCGACTTTCAAGACACCATCGCCTTGGCAGGATTCACAGCGGCCGCCTTTCACGTTGAAAGAAAAACGTCCTGCCGAGTAACCGCGTTCCTTGGCGGTTGGCACCGTCGAAAATAAATCGCGAATGGGCGTAAATAAGCCGGTGTAAGTGGCAGGGTTGGAGCGCGGTGTGCGGCCGATCGGCGCTTGATCAACCGAGATGACCTTGTCGAAAAATTCGAACCCGTCAATCGTATCAAACGGAGCCGGCTCGGCTTGTGAGCCATACAAATGGCGCGCGGCAGCGAGATACAGAGTATCGTTGACCAAGGTCGATTTCCCGGAGCCGGATACACCCGTCACGCAGGTCAGTAAACCGACCGGCAGCGACATGGTGACGCGCTTTAAATTGTTGCCGGCCGCCCCGGTGATCACGAATTGCTTTTCCGGTTCGGGTTTAACACGCTTTTTCGGTAGGGCGATTTCCAGCTTTCCCGACAGGTATTGTGCAGTCAGGGATTTTTTGCTTTTCAGGATATCGTCCAACGAACCTTGCGCAATTATTTCGCCGCCGTGCACGCCTGCACCCAGTCCCATGTCGACGATAAAATCCGCGCTGCGAATCGCATCTTCATCATGCTCCACGACCAACACGCTATTGCCGATATCGCGCAAGTGCTTGAGCGTATCAATCAACCGATCGTTGTCGCGCTGGTGCAACCCGATGGATGGTTCGTCCAGCACATACATCACGCCGGTCAAGCCGCTGCCGATTTGCGATGCTAGACGAATGCGCTGCGCTTCGCCGCCGGACAAGGTGTCGGCGCTACGCTCCAGCGACAAATAATCGAGGCCGACGTTGTTCAAGAATTTCAGGCGCGAGACGATTTCCTTGATGATGCGATCCGCAATTTCACGCTTGGCACCGGAGAGTTTCAGCTTTTCAAAAAAATCCAGAGTCTCGCGCAAAGGCGTGGCAGCGATTTCAAAGATCGCGCGTTGCTGGCGACCTGAGCCAACTTTCACATGACGGGCTTCTACTCGCAAACGTGCGCCGTCGCATTCGGGACATTGTTTTTGATTAATGAACTTGGCTAGCTCTTCCTTGACTGCAATCGAATCGGTTTCGCGATAACGTCGCTGCAAATTGTTGACGACACCTTCAAATGTATGTTGACGCACAACGGTACGTCCACGCTCATTGATATAAGCAAAAGGAATCGTCTGGCGCCCGGAACCGTAAAGGATGACTTCCTGCGCATCTTGCGCCAATTGTTCGAACGGCGTGTCGGTATCGAATTCGTAGTGCTCGGCCAGGCTCGACAGCATCTGAAAATAAAATTGGTTGCGGCGGTCCCATCCCTTGATTGCGCCGGATGCCAAGGACAAATTCGGAAAAGCCACGATACGCTTAGGATCGAAGAATTCGATATGGCCCAAGCCGTCGCATTCGGGGCAGGCGCCCATCGGATTATTAAATGAAAATAGGCGCGGTTCGAGCTCTTGCAGTGAATAGCCGCAGATCGGGCAAGCGAACTTATTGGAGTAGAGATGCTCCTTGCCGCTATCCATTTCCAATGCAAGGGCGCGGCCATCAGCGAGGCGTAGGGCGGTCTCGAAACTTTCCGCCAAGCGCTGTTTCACATCGGCCTTGATCTTGAGCCGGTCGACGACGACGTCAATGGTGTGCTTCTCGGTTTTTTTCAGCTTTGGCAAATCATCGGCTTCGTAGATTTTTGCCGCATGGGTGCCACTTTGGATGCGGTAGCGCACGAAGCCTTGCGCCTGCATTTCCTCGAACAAGTCGACATGTTCGCCTTTGCGGTTGGCTACCACCGGCGCCAGGATCATCAGCTTGGTGTCTTCCGGCAGGGCGAGCACCGCATCGACCATCTGCGATACCGATTGGGCCGCCAGCGGATTTTCCGGGTGTTCCGGGCAATACGGTGTGCCGACGCGTGCGTACAAGAGGCGCAGGTAGTCGTGAATCTCCGTGACAGTGCCGACCGTGGAACGCGGATTATGCGAGGTAGCCTTTTGTTCGATCGAAATCGCCGGAGATAAACCTTCGATCAAATCGACATCCGGCTTTTCCATCAACTGGAGGAATTGCCGTGCATACGCCGATAGCGATTCGACATAGCGCCTCTGTCCTTCAGCATAGAGCGTATCGAAGGCGAGTGAAGACTTGCCGGATCCGGACAAGCCGGTGATCACGATCAGCTGATTGCGCGGGATATCGAGGTTGATGTTCTTGAGATTGTGCGTGCGTGCGCCGCGAATGCGAATTTCTTCCATGAGTTGCTTTGTAGCGATACAGGTCAACCTGATACTATAACGGGTTTTGAAGTTAGCCGTCGTTATTCCCACCGTGCTGTTATCCGCATGTCTTTCCAAAATTCCATGGCCCCAAAGGAACGTATGAGTTCCAGCGAAATTCGAGCAAGCGTCTCGCTTGCCGCAATTTTTGCCTTACGCATGCTCGGGCTTTTTTTGATCTTGCCCGTATTTGCTGTGCATGCGAAAAGTCATCTTGTAGGCGGTGAGAACGCTACCCTCGTGGGCATCGCCATGGGGGCGATGGGTTTGGCGCAAGCGTTTTTTCACGTCCCGCTCGGCATGGCGTCCGACCGTTATGGCCGTAAGCCGGTAATCGTTTGCGGACTGGTTATCTTCGCAATCGGTTCTTTCATCGCCGCCGGTGCGAACGATATTTTCGTCACAATCTTAGGGCGGGTTTTGCAAGGCATGGGGGCGATATCCGCAGCCGTGATGGCATTGGTCGCCGATTCCACGCGCGATGAACATCGCACTAAGGCGATGGCCATGGTTGGCGGATCGATTGGCGTTGCCTTCGCGGTCTCGCTAGTCGGGGCACCTCTACTGTATCGTTGGATAGGCATGGATGGCATCTTCAATGTCACAGGCGTGTTGGCGTTTGCTGCGATTTTGGTTGTCTTATTTGTCGTGCCGTCGGTTCCGTCGAATAAAACGCAGTCGGTGTCTTTGGCTAGCGTGCTTAAAGATCGGGAGCTAATGCGCCTAAACTATGGCGTGTTTGCATTGCATGTCACGCAAATCGCCGTGTTTGTTGTGGTGCCGGGCGCGATCGTGCAGTACGTTGGTTGGCCGGTTTCCGAGCATTGGAAAATTTATTTGCCCGTCGTTTTGTTATCTTTTTTTCTGATGTTGCCGCCAATTTTCATTGGTGAAAAACAGGGAAAAATGAAACATGTTTTTGTCGGAGCGATCGCTTTGCTGCTGTTAGTGCAATTGGGTATGTGGAGCGTACTTGCGCAGCCGGTCGTGCCGTCTGCCGTATTAATTGCATTGCTGTTAGCGTTTTTTGTCGCCTTCAATATACTGGAGGCCGCGCAACCCTCGACCGTATCGCGGGTAGCGCCGCCTAGCGCCAAAGGCGCGGCATTGGGTGTGTACAACACTCTGCAATCCCTAGGGGTGGCCGTTGGCGGGTTCGCCGGTGGCTGGCTCAAGCAACATGCCGACGCGTCAAAAGTCTTCATGATGGCGGCGGGACTCACATTGGTCTGGCTTATAATTGTATTCAAAATGAAAGGCCTGCCTCGTCGCGGTACTTGAGTGGCGACTTCTGTAAGCTCCTTATACTTCTCTTTGACGGAAAGCATTTCAACATGGCATCAGTAAATAAAGTCATCATCGTCGGCAATCTCGGACGCGATCCCGAAACCCGTTACATGCCCAACGGCGAAGCGGTCACCAATATCACGGTCGCCACCACCGAAAGTTGGAAAGACAAGGCATCCGGCGAAAAGAAAGAGCAAACGGAATGGCATCGGATTACCTTCTACCGCAAGTTGGCGGAAATCGCCGGCCAGTATTTGAAGAAGGGTTCGCAGATATATGTGGAAGGCCGTCTGCAAACACGCAAGTGGACTGACAAGGAAGGCGCTGAGCGTTACACGACCGAAATCATTGCGGATACCATGCAAATGCTCGGTAGTCGTCAAGGTATGGGCGGTGGCAATGCGCCGGCGGATGAAGAGTACGGTAGTCGTCCAAGTGGCGGTGGCGCGGCACGTCCCGCTTCCAAACCGGCACCGAATTTCTCGGACATGGACGACGACATACCATTTTAAGGTTGACAGTCCCGAAAAACGGCTCCGGAATGGAGCCGTTTTATTTTGTAAAATAACGGGGTCAGAGTCAATTAAAAGATTTAATTATGGCCCGTCTTCCACGCCTCGTCGTACCCGGTCAACCACATCATGTCATCCAGCGCGGCAATGACCGCCAGCCAATTTTTCACGATGAACAAGACTATGCGACTTTCCTAAAGTGGCTGCGCGAAGCTGCAAAAATTTTTAAGATTGCAATTCACGCTTATGTCTTGATGCCGAATCACATTCACTTGTTAGTGACGCCAGCCGATGCTGTGGGACTCGGGAAATTGATGCAATGGGTAGGGCGCTACTATGTGCCGTATTTCAATCAGAGATACAGCCGAGTGGGGACTCTGTGGCAAGGCCGCTATCGTGCTACCGTTATTGATTCCGAGAAATATTTTCTTACTTGCAGCCGTTATATCGAATTGAATCCGCTCCGGGCCGGGATGGTGGAACGGCCGGATCAATATGCATGGTCTAGCTATGCCCATCATGCCGGCATAAAGTCCGATCCTTATATTACGGATCATCCGCTTTATTGGGCCTTGGGAAATACGCCTTTTCAACGTGAAGCTGCATATCGTGAACTGACAGAGCAAGCGCTAACTCAAGAGGAAATGCTGCTGCTTAAAGAAGCAACTCATAAGGGCTGGGCATTAGGTTCGGAGCATTTCAAGGTCGTGTTGGAGAAGCAAACTAAGCGTCGCGTACAACCGGCACGCAAGGGCAGGCCTCGTAAATTGCTGAAACCAACCACAGTTTAGTAAGTGAAAGGGAGTCCTATGCGCATACCAAAATTACTCTGTCCCTAATTTTTATACGGTTTAAAATGGTGCAATAATAAATTAACTCTGACCCCATTTTAAAGTGGTTGAAGTATCTGTTGCGCTGCACTATTCTTGTATTTCAATCCCGATTTGAAACGGAGCAGTTTATGCGCGCGCAAGGTTTGTACGATCCGGCTAATGAACATGACGCTTGTGGTGTCGGCTTCATTGCTCACATCAAAGGCAAAAAGAGCCATTCCATCGTCGAGCAGGGACTGCTCATTCTTAAAAACCTTGATCATCGCGGCGCAGTCGGGGCGGACAAGTTGATGGGTGATGGGGCCGGTATTCTCATTCAAATCCCGGATCAATATTATCGTGAAGAAATGGCGAAGCAAGGCGTGACTTTGCCGCCGCCGGGCGAATATGGGGTGGGCATGGTGTTCTTGCCGAAGGAACACGCTTCCCGTATCGCATGTGAACAGGAAATCGAACGCGCTGTCTTGGCTGAAGGCCAAGTAGTCCTGGGCTGGCGCAACGTGCCGGTCGACTTCGACATGCCGATGTCGCCGACCGTGCGCGCAAAAGAACCCGTGATTCGCCAAATTTTTATCGGCCGCGGCCCGGACATCATGGTGACCGATGCGTTGGAGCGTAAACTGTACGTCATTCGCAAGTCTTCCGGCCACGCAATTCAGGCGTTGAACTTATTGCACGGCAAAGAATTTTTCGTGCCGTCAATGTCGGCGCGTACGATTGTCTACAAGGGTTTGCTGCTGGCTGACCAGGTGGGTGTTTATTACAAAGATTTGCAAGACCCCCGCTGCATCTCCGCATTGGCGCTGGTGCACCAGCGCTTCTCGACCAACACCTTTCCGGAATGGCCCCTGGCCCACCCATATCGCCTGTTAGCGCACAACGGCGAGATCAACACCGTTAAAGGCAACTTCAACTGGATGCGTGCACGCGAAGGCGTGATGAAATCCGCCGTGCTGGGCGACGATCTGACAAAGCTGTTCCCCTTGATTTACGAAGGCCAGTCCGACACCGCTTGCTTCGACAACGCGCTCGAATTGCTGGTGATGGCCGGCTATCCGATCGCGCAAGCGATGATGATGATGATCCCCGAGGCTTGGGAAAACCATACCTTGATGGATGAAAATCGCCGCGCTTTCTATGAATACCACGCCGCGATGATGGAACCATGGGACGGCCCGGCCGCAATGGCGTTTACAGACGGCCGCCATATCGGCGGCACGCTCGACCGCAACGGCTTGCGTCCGGCGCGCTATATCGTTACCGACGATGACCTGGTAGTAATGGCTTCCGAATCCGGGGTATTGCCGATCCCGGAATCGAAAATCATCAAGAAGTGGCGCCTGCAACCGGGCAAGATGTTCTTGATCGATCTTGAGGCCGGTCGCATCATCGATGACAAGGAATTGAAAGACACCTTTGCCAATGCCAAGCCTTATAAGCAGTGGATCGAATCCGTTCGCATCAAACTGGGCGAACTGGATGCCGAAGCAGAAGAAGCGAAATCGAACGTTCCCTTGCTGGACCGTCAGCAACTGTTTGGCTATACCCAGGAAGATCTAAAATTCTTGATGGCGCCGATGGCAAGCTCTGCGGAAGAAGCGATCGGCTCCATGGGCAACGACTCGCCCTTGGCGGTTATGTCCAACAAAAACAAGCCGCTGTACAACTACTTTAAGCAATTGTTCGCGCAGGTGACCAATCCGCCGATCGATCCGATTCGTGAAGCGATGGTGATGTCGTTGGTGTCGTTCATCGGCCCCAAGCCGAATCTTCTAGACACCAATAACATCAACCCACCGATGCGTCTCGAAGTGGCGCAGCCGATTTTGGACTACGCCGATATTGCTAAATTGCGCAACATCAGCAAGCACACCGGTGGCAAGTTTAAGTCCTATGAGCTGAACATTTGCTATCCGGTGGCTTGGGGTAAGGAAGGCATCGAGGCGCGTCTCGCTTCCCTCTGTGCGAAGGCGGTCGATGCGGTCCGCTCCGGTCACAATATCCTGATCATCTCGGACCGCAAAGCCGATGCGGAACAAGTGGCGATCCCAGCATTGCTGGCGACGTCGGCTATCCATCTGCATCTCGTCAGCAAGGGTTTGCGCACGTCAACCGGCCTGGTAGTGGAAACCGGTTCGGCGCGGGAAACGCATCACTTCGCGCTGCTGGCAGGGTATGGCGCGGAAGCGATCCATCCCTATCTTGCGATGGAAACCTTGGCCGAGATGGCCAAAGACTTGCCGGGCGATCTGTCCGCGGAAAAAGCAATCTACAACTTCCAAAAGGCAGTGGGCAAAGGTTTGATGAAAGTGATGTCCAAGATGGGCATCTCCACCTACATGTCTTATTGCGGCGCTCAAATTTTCGAAGCCATTGGGTTGTCGAAGGCGCTGGTCGATAAATATTTCAAAGGCACGGCATCGAACGTCGAAGGCATCGGCGTATTCGAAATCGCCGAAGAAGCGCTGCGTCTGCACATGCAAGCCTTTAGTGCGGATCCGGTGCTGGCCAACGCATTGGATGCCGGCGGTGAATACGCTTTCCGTATTCGCGGCGAAGAACATATGTGGACGCCGGACGCAATCGCGAAGCTGCAGCACTCGACCCGTTCCAACAACTTCAACACCTACAAGGAATACGCGCAGATCATCAACGATCAATCCAAGCGTCACATGACCTTGCGCGGCTTGTTCGAATTCAAGATCGATCCGAACAAGGCAATTCCGCTGGATGAAGTGGAATCTGCCAAGGAAATCGTCAAGCGTTTCGCTACCGGCGCTATGTCGCTCGGCTCGATTTCGACCGAAGCGCACTCGACTCTGGCGATCGCGATGAACCGTATCGGCGGTAAATCCAATACCGGCGAAGGCGGCGAGGACGAGGTGCGTTATCGCAACGAGTTGCGCGGCATCCCCATCAAGAAGGGTGAAACGCTCGCCAGCTTGTTAGGGCATGAACGCGTCGAAGTCGATACACCTTTGCAAGAAGGCGATTCGCTGCGCTCCAAGATCAAGCAAGTTGCGTCGGGCCGATTTGGCGTCACCACTGAATACCTCACGTCCGCCGATCAAATTCAGATCAAGATGGCGCAAGGTGCGAAGCCGGGCGAAGGCGGTCAGTTACCTGGCCACAAGGTGTCGGAGTACATTGCGAAGCTGCGTTTTTCGGTGCCGGGTGTAGGTTTAATTTCGCCGCCGCCGCACCACGACATCTACTCGATCGAAGACTTGGCGCAGTTGATCCACGATTTGAAGAACGCCAATCCGAAAGCATCGATTTCGGTCAAGCTTGTCTCTGAAGTGGGCGTCGGCACGGTTGCTGCGGGGGTGGCCAAAGCGAAAGCCGATCACGTGGTGATCGCCGGTCATGACGGCGGCACCGGTGCATCGCCGCTGTCGTCGATCAAGCATGCCGGCTCGCCCTGGGAGCTCGGCCTCGCTGAAACCCAGCAGACCCTGGTATTGAATCGTCTGCGTAGCCGCATCCGCGTGCAAACCGACGGTCAGATCAAGACCGGCCGCGATGTCGTGATTGGTGCATTGCTGGGAGCCGATGAGTTCGGCTTCGCGACCGCGCCGCTGGTGGTCGAAGGTTGCATCATGATGCGCAAGTGCCATCTGAATACTTGTCCGGTCGGCGTTGCCACGCAAGATCCTGTACTACGCAAGAAATTCTCCGGCAAGCCGGAACATGTGGTGAACTACTTCTTCTTCATTGCCGAAGAAGTGCGTCAGATCATGGCGCAATTGGGCATTCGTACTTTCAATGAATTGATCGGCCGCACCGACTTGCTCGATAAGTCCAAGGCGATCTCGCATTGGAAAGCCCAAGGCTTGGATTTCACCCGGATCTTCTATCAGCCTGAAGTGCCGGCTTCCGAGCCGCGCTATCAAGTGGAAGAGCAAGAGCATGGCTTGGAAAAGGCGCTCGATCATAAACTCATCGCGCAAGCGAAAGCGGCCATCGAAAAAGGCGAGAAGGTTTCCTTCATTTCGCCGGTGAAGAACGTCAATCGTACGGTCGGCACCATGCTGTCGGGTGAAGTGGCCAAGAAATATGGACATGAAGGTTTGCCGGACGACACCATCCACATTCAATTGCAAGGTACGGCTGGGCAGTCGGTCGGGGCATTCCTTGCGCATGGCGTCACGCTCGATCTGGTGGGAGAAGGCAACGACTATGTCGGCAAGGGCTTGTCCGGCGGCCGCATCATCGTCCGCCCGAACACCGAGTTCCGCGGCTGGGCAGTCGACAACATCATCATCGGCAACACGGTGCTGTATGGCGCGATTGCCGGCGAAGCCTTCTTCAATGGCGTTGCCGGCGAGCGTTTCGCAGTCCGCAATTCTGGTGCGACCACTGTCGTGGAGGGTACGGGTGACCATGGTTGCGAATACATGACCGGAGGTACCGTGGTTGTGCTGGGTACCACCGGCCGCAATTTTGCGGCCGGTATGTCGGGTGGTATTGCTTACGTCTACGATCCGGATGGCGAGTTCGTGAAGAAATGCAATATGGCGATGGTGAACTTGGACTCGGTTCTCTCTAGCGGAGAACAGGAGGCCAAGATCGATCGCGCGATTTGGCATAGCGTCAAACGCGGCGGCGAAGTCCAAACCGATGAGGCGATCTTGAAAGGCTTGATCGAGCGTCACTTCAAATACACCGGCAGCACGCGTGCGCGTAACTTGCTTGACGATTGGGCCAATGCTCGCGGCAAGTTCGTCAAGGTCTTCCCGACCGAGTACAAGCGTGCGCTGGGTGAGTTGAATGCCGCCCGCGCCAAAGAAAAGATCGCAGCGTAAAAATAAATGTAAATATTGAGAGCAGAGCTTATGAGTCGCCGCCGTGCGACGAATTACTCTGTCCTCGACTGACTGGAAAAATATCATGGGAAAAGTAACCGGTTTTCTGGAGTACCAACGCCTGCAAGAAGCAAGCGAGGCGCCGGAGCTGCGCAAGAAGCATTACAAAGAATTCGTGATGCACTTGTCCGACGCCGACGCCAAGGTGCAAGGCGCGCGTTGCATGGATTGCGGCATTCCGTTTTGCAACAACGGCTGCCCGGTCAACAATATCATTCCGGATTGGAATGACTTGGTTTATCACGGCAATTACCAAGAAGCGCTGGACGTTCTGCATTCGACCAATAACTTCCCCGAGTTCACCGGGCGTATCTGTCCGGCGCCGTGCGAAGCCGCATGTACGCTCGGTATCAACAACGACCCGGTCGGTATCAAGTCGATCGAACACTTCATCATCGATAAAGGTTGGGAAAACGGTTGGGTAACGCCGATGCCGGCAGCGGCCAAGACCGGCAAGAAAGTCGCGGTCGTAGGTTCCGGTCCAGCCGGTATGGCAGCTGCGCAGCAATTGGCGCGTGTCGGCCATGATGTGACGGTGTTTGAAAAGAATGATCGTATCGGCGGCTTGCTGCGTTACGGTATTCCCGATTTCAAGATGGAAAAGTCGCTCATCGACCGTCGCGTCGCGCAGATGGAAGCCGAGGGCGTGACATTCAAAACCGGCGTCTTCGTCGGTAAGGATTTTCCTGCCAACGTCACCAATTGGTCCAAGCAAACGATTTCGCCCGACCAGCTGATGAAGGAATTCGATGCGGTTGTCATTTCCGGCGGTGCTGAACAGCCGCGTGATTTGCCGGTGCCGGGACGCGAATTGAAAGGTGTGCACTTTGCGATGGAATTTCTGCCGCTGCAAAACAAGGTAAATGCCGGCGACAAGGTGAAAGATCAAATCATGGCGACCGGCAAGCATGTCGTGGTGATCGGTGGCGGTGATACCGGTTCTGACTGCGTCGGTACCTCCAACCGCCACGGCGCTGCATCGGTAATGCAGTTCGAATTGTTGGCAAAGGCTCCTGAGCAAGAAAATAAGCCGCTGGTATGGCCTTACTGGCCGACCAAGCTGCGTACTTCGTCTTCGCACGAGGAAGGCTGCGAGCGCGATTGGTCGGTCGCCACCAAGCGCCTGGAAGGCAAGAACGGCAAGGTGGAAAAACTGATCGCTGCCCGCGTCGAATGGAAAGACGGCAAGATGCAAGAAGTGCCGGATTCCGAATTCGAATTGAAAGCAGACCTGGTTCTTTTGGCGATGGGTTTCGTTTCCCCGGTGCAGCAAGTGCTGGATGCATTCGGCGTTGACAAAGACGCGCGCGGCAACGCCAAAGCGACGACCGATGGCGATGGCTGCTATCAGACTTCGATGAAAAAAGTATTTGCCGCCGGCGACATGCGTCGCGGTCAATCTTTGGTGGTGTGGGCAATTCGCGAAGGCAGGCAATGCGCGCGTGCAGTCGATGAATACTTGATGGGATCATCGGTATTGCCACGTTAAATGTATTTGAAGTTCAAAAAATGCCCGCTTAGTACAGGCTGTGTAAAAAGTCTGAGCAGGGTAAACGAAGAAAGCCTCTTGGGCGTTAAGTTCAAGAGGTTTTTTCTTTGGAGGGCGAGATGGGGCATCGAAGAGGAGAAGATCGGAAACAGGCGACGCTGTT
>JACOUL010000048.1 GCA_016177875.1 Burkholderiales bacterium | reverse complement strand
TGACGGGCGCCTTCCAGCATGCCCCGAATCTGCTCGAACTGCTCTCGGTCGATGTCGCTCGGATAGTGCTTCCTGTTCATTTCTCTTCCCGGTAAAACTGCTAAATACCTTTGACTGGAAGATATTGATCAGGTTCTTAGACGATGCCGTTTCCCCGGCATAGCGGCATGGCGTTACGATTTAGGCGGCGGCAATTCACACGCTTCAACAATGCGCAAGTCATTGTCTTTGGCAAAATTACGCACGAAATGGTAGGCAAGAGGTTCTACGTCGCGCAAGGCTTCATCGACCACTACCGACTTTACTCCCTCCAGCAGGGTCGGCCTTACATAAGGTGAATATTGAAGATGCGCATTCGGTCCGCGCAACTCATCGAAGCAAGACATTACGCCGCATAAGCGCTCTGCCCAATCGCTTGGACGAAAAGGCTTGCCTGCACTCGTAATGCCCTGGATAAAAAATTCGCGTGCTGCTTTGGGTTTATCGGCATTGTCAGCCATGGGGCGGCTCGCATAGGGGCGTTGCCCGAAACCGCTCCGCTTACGAAGAGCGTCCATTCCGGCGAATAAGCTTGCCTTAAAGCAACCTTGCCTCAGGCAATCTTACAAATTATATCTTATAGAAGACTTGATTAAAACCTTCTTTCATATTATGAAAAGCTCTCAACCCGCTTCTGTCTTCCTGTTTCGAATGCAAGTTCAATGCCATTGGTGCCGGATTTGGCAAACCGCTACAGCCAGACGGCTAGCGATAGAAGCAACAACAGCAGCATCCAAAGTAAAAGTGCGCGCCATACCAGACCCACCGTGCTCTGTAACGCACGCGGCGTCGGGGCTTCGCCAGGAGGCGCTTCCAAATCGCCGGCGGCAGCGTCGACCAGCGATGCGTCCGGCGTCAATATAGCCGCTGCGCTTTGCGCCGGCGCGCCTAAACGCACGCCCATGGCGCCGCCGCCTGCCGCCAGAATGATCCCGACCGCCTCGTCTTGCCAACGGCTGGCGAAATTGCGCCAAGCAAAAATCGCATCTTCAAAATTGCCGACGATGGCAAACGCCACTGCAGTAAGACGGGCAGGAATCCAGTCGATCCAATAAAAAGCCTTCGCCGCAAATTGGCCGAAGGCTTCGTTTTTCATATGTTCCGGCTCGTTCCAGGCACGTGCAAGATACTCGGCCACCCGATACATTACTGCGCAAGCGGGACCGATCGGCATCAAGAACCAGAAGAAAACGCCAAATACGTTGCGATGCGTGGTCACCAATGCATTTTCGACTGCCACGCGCGAGATCTCGCCGGCGTCATAACCGGAGGTGTCCTGCCCCGTCCATTGATGCAACAGCGTCCGAGCGGTTTCTTCATCTCCGGCGCTCAATGCGACTTGAATCGACGTAAAGTAATGGCTGTAATGGCGAAAGCCGAGCGTGACATACACAATCGCGACGTTCCAGGCCAAGCCGGCCAACACGCCTACGCGCATGCATAGCCAATACACCAGGGCAGTAGGCAGCATCACGGCGGCCATGGTGGTAAACCATGCGATGCGGCCATGCTGCGCCAAACCGGCGTTGAACCATGCCTCCATCTTGGCTGCAAGCGCACGAATTCCGGAGTTGATCGCGTTTTCAGCGCGTAGCGGCTGCACCTGTTCGATCAAAAGCGCGAAAAGAATCGAGAGAAAGGTCATCAGCTTAATTTCTTGTTATCTGAGCCGATACGATAGCGCAGCATAGCAGGAGAATCAAACACGCAGATGTTTATGCGCGTAAGAAATGAAACAGATTGCGCAACATGCCTGCGGTCGCACCCCAAATGAAAAAGCGCTCATACGGCATCGTATAAAAGCTCCGGCGCCCTATCCCATTCGGGAAATCGTAGGTACGGCGCTGATGATTTGCGCCATCCATTAAAAAAGACAAGGGCACTTCAAAGATCTCTGCCACTTCAAAGGGATCCGCACGCAAATCGAACGGCGGCTGCACAATCGCGACCACCGGCGTAACGCGATAACCGGTTGCAGTCACATAGTCCGGCAGCGTCCCGATCACCTCCACGTGGCGACGATGCAGGCCGACCTCTTCTTCCGTTTCGCGCAAGGCCGTGTCGACGGCCGAATTATCATCGGCCTCCACGCGACCGCCCGGAAAGCTGACTTGCCCGGCATGATCATTCAAATGCGCGGTGCGCTGCGTGAGCAATAACGTCGGTTTCGTCTCGTGAACCACGATGGGTATCAGAACGGATGCCGGCACCGCCGACACAATGTCAGGCCGGAGTCGATGCTCGTCGGTGATTTCCGGTTGCCACTTAGGCGGATTGGCAAATCGAAGGCGCAGGTGGGCGGGCGTGAGGCGATCAGCCGCAACTGCGGCTTCGCCTGCAATCGAATCAATGGAGAGCTGCTGCGGATCGAAAGTGAGTTTACTCATGTTCCTTTAACCCACATTATCCCTGAAATAAAAAAAGGGCACCGAACCAGGCTGTGTAAAAAGTCTGAGCAGGGTAAACGAAGAAAGCCTCTTGGGCGTTAAGTTCAAGAGGTTTTTTCTTTGGAGGGCGAGATGGGGCATCGAAGAGGAGAAGATCGGAAACAGGCGACGCTGTTTCCCGTGATGC
>JACOUL010000047.1 GCA_016177875.1 Burkholderiales bacterium | reverse complement strand
CTCAACATGAAAGGAAGCGGCTGGATGAGACAGGTGCTGCAGGCCTGAGAGCATTTTTTAACTGCCGCCTCAAAACAAAACGCCCCACTTGCGCGGGGCGTTTCATCATCAGCCAATTCTCAGACTTTTTACACAGCCTGACGCGGCGGCCTTGAAATCGTAGCTTGCGCAGCTTACTTGATCGGCCTGTGCAGCGAGCGAATCTGCTGGCGCCGATAAGTCGGCAAGTCCGATTGATCGATCGCGAATACGAAGAACTTGTTCGGATTGTCGATGCCCGCCGGGAAGTTGGCGCCGCTCACCGAGCCGAGGAAGTCGTTGTCGTTGGCGATGTAGAGCGTATATTTGGCGACGCCGTTGATCGCCACATCCGGGCCGAAGGCCATGCCTTCCAGTTTGGCGGGAATATTCTTGGCCGTGATGCCGTAGGCATTGAGCTTTGCCGCCACGTCGAGGAACAAGGTCTTGGCAACCGCCTTGCCGGCCAGATTGGCTTCGCCGCTCATGCCGCTGACTTCGGCGGCATTGGTCAGATCGATGCGGTAAATCTTCTTGTAAGCGGCGCTGGAGTCGTCGCCCAGACCTTTGCCGTCACGCTCATCGACCAGGAATTCATGATCGTTGATGGCGACGATTTCGCTCACGGCCGGATACTTCGGCTTGGAGACGGTGCCGATGTTGGTCAGTTCATAAGCGTGCTGGCGTACTGCGCCGGTGTTGACGTCGATGGTGACGATGCGCGTGAAGCGGCCATTGGTGGCGCCGTCTTGCAGCAGCGGGCTTTGCATGATGCCGACCAGAGTCTTGCCGTCCGGCGTGATTGCCAAACCTTCCATGCCTTTGTTCGCCACGCGGCCCATGGCGTTGCCGGAAATTTCCGCATCGCCTTGCGCGCTCAGATTGTTGGCGGCGAATTCGATCGGCAGTTGAAATACGCGCTTGCGCTGACCGGTTTCGCGATGGAACTCGTATACATAGGGACCGTATTCATCGGTGATGTAAATTTTTTCGCCGTCATTCGATACGCGGATGCCTTCCGGATCAAGGCGGGCGTTGGACGGATCGGTCGATAGGCGCGCGGCATCGAAATTATCCGAGCGGCCGCTGAAATAATAGGTATGATTTTTCGCATTGAGCGTAGGGGCGCCGTGCGGCAAACCGGCATTGACCCCATTGCCGTAGACGAGGGGATGCCTGCTCGAAAACAGCGTGGATGCGGTGAGCGCGGGCGTAAGGGTAAACGGCAGGGCGGAACCGGGTGCGCTCGGCGTCAGCGTCATGGTGAGCGTCTGGAAGCGCGGGATATAAGACGTAGTGTGATCCACCGCGCCGTTATAGTTGGTGGCGTTCGGTCCGCGATCGGGCAAAGCAAGGAAAGTATCGCCGCCGGCATAGGCCAAACCCGAGCCAAGGCCGCCCAGAATATTGCCGGGGACGCCGCTCTCAAGCGGTGCCGCGGTTTCGGTGGAGAGATCGGCAGCATTGCCGGTGAGGCTGCCGATCGCGATCAGATCGACGGCGGCATGCGATGTTGCGTGGGCAAAGAGTGAAGCCAGCAGAACGGGAATAAGCTTGCGTACGGTCACGAGTTCCTCCGAAAGATAAGCAAGAAAGGCGCCCATCTTATTGCCGGAATATTACGTGTCGATTACGGTGCAAGCCTACGCAACCATTTAATTGCCGATGACCGCCTCAAGATAAAGAAGCCAGATGCCCGGTACGACAATAGCGGTGGTGACGAGAAGCGCGGCACTGAAAAGCGAACTCATATGTGAAATGCTCATGAAATATTCTCTCGGCATATTGAACACGAATTTGCCGTGTGCATGATTGCGAGTGCTCAATATTGATTGCATCTCCTTAATATTGCAAACGGTTGGCGCATAGATTGTGGTTTTTTCCTTTCTCCGGTACTGTCTCGCCACTGAAAATTATTTAGAAAACATTTCAATCAGGAGACGGCATGGAATCTTCCGAACTGACATATGGATCAGATCCGTCAGGGCTGGTGTGGGGATTCGTATTCAGGCAAGGTCAGCCGGCGGCGCCGATCGGCGCGTCGGAAGCGATACGTTGGATAGAACGAGAGGCCGGCGCATCCTCCTCTGGATTCGTCTGGCTGCATTTCAATTTGAGCCATGTCGCCAGCATGAAATGGATGCGCGAGCATGCACGCTTGCCAGAAGAATTTTTCGAGGCGCTGCAAGAAGGGTCGCGCTCGACACGCATCGAGCAGGCGGAAAATACGCTGATCGCCGTCGTCAACGACGTGTTGCACAATTTTTCCTTTGACCCTACCGATATCGCCACGCTTTGGGTGAGCGTGACGGAAAAAGTGGTGATCAGCGTGCGGCGCACGCCGCTCAAGTCGATTGAGCGCTTGCATCAGGCGGTGGAGGGCGGAGCGGAGATCCACTCTTCTCTCGAATTGCTGATTCACTTGCTGCGCGATCAGGCCGATGTGCTGATCGGTATTGTGCGCAACGCGGTAGCGCAAGTGGACGACATCGAAGACAAGCTGCTTGCCGGCCGTGTGAGCCGCGGCCGCGCCGATCTCGGCGCATTGCGCCGGGTGCTGGTGCGGCTGCAGCGGCTGCTGGCGCCGGAACCCGCATCGATGTTTCGCCTGCTGCAGAAGCCGCCGCACTGGATCGCCGAAGCCGATCGCCAGGACTTGCGGCAATCGACCGAGGAATTCGCGGTGGTGCTGAACGACATGGTGGCGCTGCAGGAACGCATCAAGTTGTTGCAGGAAGAGATAGCTGCGCAAATCAACGATGAAAACAACCGCAGCCTATTCGTGTTGACGGCCGTGACGGTGCTTGCGCTGCCGATCAATATCGTCTCCGGTTTACTCGGCATGAATGTCGGCGGCGTTCCGCTGGCAAAGGATGACGGCGGATTCTGGATCATCGTTGCGCTGGTGGCGGCGGTGACGCTGACGGCCGGCTGGATCGTCGTGCGGCGGCAGAAGGATAACTGAGAGGTCTTCGCAAGCCATGGGGCGTTTCGACAGCAAGCCGCGTCCTGAACTGCGGCAGGACAACGGGGCATGGGTGGTGGCCGCGCTGGCGTGCGCTCAGTTGGTGTCGTGGGGCTCGATTTTTTACGGTTTTTCGCTGTTCACGGTGCCGATGGAGCGCGAACTCGGCTGGAGCCGCACCGCACTCAACGGTGCTTTGTCGCTCGGCTTGCTGGTGTCGGGCGTGTGCGCCTATCCGATCGGCAAATGGATAGACCGGTACGGCGGCCGTGTATTGATGACGATAGGTTCGTTGCTGGCCGCTCTGCTGTTTGTCGCCTGGTCAAGCGCGACGTCGCTCACCGGTTTGTTCGTGGTTTGGATCGGCTTCGGCGCGGTCATGGGGGCAACCTTGTATGACCCGGTATTTGCGGTGATCACGCGCCGCTATCCAAGCGGATTCCGCAATAAGATCATTGCCCTGACGCTGGTCGGAGGATTTGCCAGCACGGTCTTCATTCCATTGACGCAGCTTTTTATCGATCAGCTCGGCTGGCGCCATGCCTTGGTGGCGCTCGCCTTGTGCAATCTGTGCATCTGCGTGCCGATTCATGCATGGGTCCTGCGTGAAGCGGCGTGTGAAGAATGGCACGACATGCGGCAGCGCGAACATGCGCATCGCGCCGGCGTGGCGCGCGCTTTGCGCCATCCCGCATTCTGGGGGCTGACGGTGTGTTTTACCGCCTATTACGGATTATTCGCAGCGATGACATTTCATCTGATACCGCTATTTATCGAACGCGGTTTCGGCACGGCGACCATTGTTGCAGCCATGGCATTGATCGGTCCGGCCCAGGTGGCAAGCCGCATCGGCATGCTCGCTTTCGGCACGCGCCTGGATACGGCGCTGATAGGCTGTATCGTGATGCTTGCGTTTCCGGCGGCGGTTCTGATTCTGCTTTTTTTTCATTCATCGACGTTTGCTTTGTTTGCCGCCATGCTGGTTTACGGCGGCGGCAATGGCATGGTGACCATCATCCGCGGCACTGCCGTGCCGGATTTGCTGTGGAAGGAAGGTTACGGTGCGATCAACGGCTTGTTGTCCCTGCCGTCGAACATCGCCAAGGCGGCCGGGCCGTTCGGTGCTGCCGTCATCTGGACCATGGGCGGATATGCGGCGGTGCTGTGGGTGTTGCTGGGCGTGGCGTTGCTTGCGGTTGTCGGCTTCTGGGTTGCCGCTGCGACGGCTTGCGCCGGTAAATGAGTATCCGCTTGGAAATTGAAGCGGAATTCATCGGTTTGTCATAAGAACTTCATCAACCTGAAATATTTGAGAACGATACTTCCGCCATCTTCATCAGGATGGTGGAATCATGTTCATCGATATCCAAGGATTGTCCAAGACTTTTCGCGGCGGCTTTCAAGCGCTCAATGGCGTCGAAGTAAAAGTGGCACGCGGCGAGATGGTCGCATTGATCGGCGCGTCCGGTTCCGGAAAATCGACACTGCTACGCCATATTGCAGGATTGATGGCAGCCGATCCCGCGTCCGGGCATATCAAGGTGGCGGATCGCACTATCCAGAATGACGGCCGCATCGCCTCGGACGTGCGCGTCGCGCGCGCCGACATCGGCTTCGTGTTCCAGCAATTCAACTTGGTCGGCAGGCTGCCGGTTCTGACGAACGTTTTGTCCGGCGGCTTATCGCGCATGCCGCTGTGGCGCAGCTGCTTGCAGGTTTTCACGCCCGAGGAAAGAGCGGTCGGTTTAGAAGCGCTGGCGCGCGTAGGCATAGTCCAGCATGCCTATAAGCGGGCTTCGGCCCTGTCCGGCGGCCAGCAGCAGCGCGCGGCGATTGCACGCACTATCGTGCAAAAGGCCAAAGTGATTTTGGCAGACGAACCGATCGCGTCGCTCGATCCGGAGTCTGCGCGGCGTGTGATGCAAACCTTGGCCGATCTGAATCGCGAGGACGGCACTACAGTGGTGGTGTCGCTGCACCAGGTCGAAATGGCACTGCGCTTTTGCCCGCGCACCGTTGCGTTGAGCCACGGTCGCGTGGTGTACGACGGCCCGTCGCAGGCGCTGACGGCCAATATGCTGCACGAGCTGTACGGCGCGGAAGCCGACGATCTGCTCGGCATTCGTCCGGTAAAGCCGGAGCCGATGCCGCCTGCCGCAGAGCCGGTCGCTATTCCGGCGTTCGCAGCGCTGGCGTGAATTTGAATCCCATTGATCAGGAGTGAAGCATGTTCGGTAAATATTTTCTCAGTTGCGCGTTGGGTCTCGGGCTGGCGTGGACCATCAATCATTCGCAGGCCGCCGAAATGAAAGAAATCAATTTCGGCATCATTTCCACTGAAGCTTCCGCAAACCTGAAGCAGGATTGGCAGCCGCTGCTGGAAGCCATGAGCAAGAAACTCGGCATGAAAGTGAATGCCTTCTTTGCGCCTGACTATGCCGGCGTGATCGAAGGCATGCGCTTCAACAAAGTGCAGCTCGCTTGGTATGGCAACAAATCCGGCATGGAAGCGGTCGACCGCTCCAGCGGCGAAGTGTTTGCCAAGACAGTGTTCGCCGATGGCTCCATGGGGTATCACAGCATACTTGCAGTGCCGGCCGACAGCCCTTACAAGACACTGGAAGACGTTTTGAAAAATTCGAAGAACGTCAACTTCGGCATCGGTGATCCCAACTCGACCTCCGGTTTCCTAGTGCCAAGCTATTACATCTTTGCGCAACACAATGTCGATCCTAAGACTGCGTTCAAAACCATACGCGGCTCCAACCATGAGTCCAATATCATGGCCGTTGCCAACAAGCAGGCAGACGCTTCGGTATTTGCATCCGAAACGCTGGATCGCGTAGTAGCGCGCCAGCCGGAAATCGCCAAGAAAATTCGTGAAGTTTGGCGTTCGCCGTTGATCCCGTCCGACCCGATCGTCTGGCGCAAGGATTTGCCGCAGGAAGTGAAAGTCAAGATCAAGGATTTCCTGCTGGCCTACGGCAAGAGCGGCTCGGAAGCCGAGCAGGAAAAGGCAGTCCTCAAAAAGTTGAATCTGCGCGGCTTCCTTGATTCGAACGACGCGCAGCTCAAACCGATCCGCCAGCTGGAACTATTCAAGCAAAAGACCAAGCTCGAAGCGGATGCCGGCATGAATGCCGACGAGAAGAAAGCCAAGATCGCCGACATCGATCGCAAGCTCAGCGATCTGGCCAAGGGTTGATCGAAAACATCATCGATGCATGCGGGGAGAGTTGACGTCATGTTCGGAAAATACTTTGCTGCTGTCGCGCTCGGCCTGAGCCTGGCCTGTGCCGTCCCGCTTGCGAACGCTGCGGACGAAGGCAAATCGATCAGCTTCGGCATCCTGTCGACCGAGTCGACACAAAACCTTAAGCACGACTGGCAGCCGGTGATCGAGAGCATGAGCAAGAAGCTGGGCATGAAAGTCAATGCCTATTTCGCGCCGGATTACGCAGGCGTGATCGAGGCGATGCGCTTCAACAAGGTGCAGTTCGCATGGCTGGGCAACAAATCGGCCATCGACGCGGTGGATCGCGCGGGCGGAGAAGTGTTTGCGCATGTCATCAACGCCGATGGGTCGCAGGGTTATTACAGTATGGTCAGCGTGCATAAGGACAGCGCCTACAAGTCGCTCGAAGACATCCTGAAAAATGCCAAGAATGTCAGCTTCGGCATCGGCGATCCGAATTCGACTTCCGGCTTCCTGGTGCCGAGCTATTACATCTTCGCGCAGAACAATGTTGATCCGAAGACAGCCTTCAAGGCGATCCGCAGCGCCAACCACGAAACCAATATCATTTCCATCGCCAATAAGCAGGTCGACGCGGCAGTGCACAGTTCGGACGTGCTGGAGAAAATCGAGGCGCGTCAGCCCGAGGTGGCGCACCAGCTGCGCCTGGTATGGAAATCTCCTCTGATCCCGCCCGATCCGCTGGTATGGCGCAGCGACCTTGCCCCAGAAATGAAAGCGAAGATCAAGGAATTCTTCCTCGCTTACGGCACCGGTCCCAACGCCGCCGCGGAAAAGGCAGTCCTGAACAAGTTGACCTTGGGCGGCTTCAAGGAATCCAGCAATACGCAGTTGCGGCCGACCCGCCAGCTTGAATTGTTCAAGCAGAAAAATAGGCTGGAGGCCGATGCCGGGATGAGTGCGGACGAAAAGAAAGCGAAGCTCGCCGACATCGAGCGCAAGTTGAGCGAAATCGGCAAAAGCTGAGATCATTATGACCCTGCCGACTCAACCCGTACTGCACGCGCCTGCCAATCTTCCGCCGCCGCCGAAAGCAGATTGGGGCAAGCTCTTGGCCTGGGGCTTGCTTCTGGCCGTGCTGGCCATGTCGTGGCGCGGCGCCGATATGCGCCCCCTGGAACTGTTCTCCGACAGCGGCAACATGGCCAAGTACGCCGCCAGCTTCTTCCCGCCGGAATTTCGCGAATGGCGCACATACGTCCAGGAATTGCTGGTGACATTGCAGATCGCGCTTTGGGGTACTGTGCTGGCGGTGCTGTTCGCCATTCCATTCGGCCTCTTGTGTTCTTCCAATATTGCCCCATGGTGGATCTATCAGCCGATGCGGCGCTTGATGGATGCGGCGCGCGCCATCAATGAAATGGTGTTCGCGATGCTGTTCGTGGTCGCGGTCGGCCTGGGACCGTTTGCCGGCGTGCTCGCCCTGTTCGTACACACGACCGGAATTTTGGCCAAGCTGTTTTCCGAGGCGGTGGAAGCGATCGACCCGCAACCCGTGGAGGGGATACGGGCAACCGGCGCCCATGTTTTGGAAGAGATCGTCTACGGCGTGCTGCCGCAAGTGATGCCCTTATGGATTTCGTATGCGCTGTACCGCTTCGAATCCAACGTACGCTCGGCGACCGTGGTCGGCATGGTCGGCGCCGGCGGAATCGGCGTGATCCTGTGGGAAGTCATTCGCGGCTTCCAGTACGCCGAAACCTGCGCCGTGCTGCTCATGATCGTAATGACGGTGACGCTGATCGATTTGCTTTCTTCTCGGCTGCGCAAAATCTTCATCTAAATTGACTTCCATGAACAGCCTTCCCGAAAACAATTTGACCATCGATACCATCGTCGACTGGCTGCGCACGCGTGCCCACGGCTGGTACGGCGGCGAAGTGGTGACTCAGCTGCAGCATGCCTTGCAATGCGCAACGCTCGCGCGCGCCGAAGGCGCCGAGCCGGAACTCGTGGTGGCGGCGCTATTGCACGACATCGGGCACGTCGCCGAAGCCCAGGAGGATAGGATCTACCCTCACGGCGAGCTTGCCGCATGTTTGTTGAAAGGCTTGTTTCCCCCGGTGGTGACCGAGCCTATTCGGCTGCATGTCGATGCCAAGCGCTATTTGTGCGCCACCGACAGCCTGTATTGGGACGATCTCTCGGACGCCTCCAAGAAAAGTCTCGCATGGCAAGGCGGCCCCTTTACGGCGGAAGAGGCGAAGGTGTTCATCCGCAAACCTTATGCCGCGGATGCCGTGCGTTTGCGCCGCTGGGACGAAGCCGCCAAGGAGCCCGGCGCGCCCGTGCTTGCGCTTGAGCAGTTCGTTCCCCTCATGCAATCGGTAATGCGCCGGCCGGCAGCTTCTCATGCTGCCTCGGAGGCGGCGTGAAGCCTAGCATTTCGGTGCGCGAAGCGACGCTGGAAGATGCGGAAATGCTGGCACGCCTGATGGCGGAAATGGATGACCCGTCCAAGGGGCAGATTCCGTTCATCGATTCCGATCGCATGCGGTGCGTACTGAAGTCCATGGCCGCGCAACGGTTCTTTCGCGTTTATCTCGTTTTGGAAAACGCGCTGCCGGTTGCGAGTTTTTCCCTCATGATTTTTTCCAGCCCCGCGCACCAGGGTATGCCGCAAGCCCTGCTCGATGCGGTGGTTGTTACGCGCATGCGGCGCGGCGCCGGCATCGGCGAGGCGATGGTCAAGTATGCGTTGGAGCTTGCGCGTGCGGCGGGCTGCTACAAGATGATGCTGTCGTCCAATCTTAAACGGGTGGCCGCTCATCGATTTTATGAAAATATCGGCTTCGAGCAGCACGGCATCAGTTTCGCGCTGCCGATTGCTGAAAATTCTCATGCAATATCTTGCATTTGAGTGCCCGTTTTTTGTGCATCTGCGCGGTATATCGTGCGAGTCGGCCGCTAAAAAACAAAAATAAAGAACTGTTCGATGCCTGGCGCTGCCTAAGGAGCGACAAAGGCTGTGCGTCCGCCAAGAGCCTATTTCGTCGTCCCACGAAGATTCATCCACAGGAAATAGGGGAAAGCCTCATTTAAGGCTGCCATGATTGCGCGATTGCTCGCCGGAATCAGCATACGATGGGCAGACATGCGTGCCCAGCTGCGGAGCTTACGCTGGCTGCTGGCGTGGCCTTTGCTTGCCGCGTTGTTGGCGATAATAGGATGGAGCGCAGTACTTACGTTTCTTGACAATAAAAGGCAAGAGATCGAGAACCGTGCCTTGCATGAGACGGCAGTGTTGGCCAATACCTATGCTCGTCACCTTGAAAGCAGGATCGATACTCTCGATCAAATTCTTCATCACGTGAAATATGAATGGATGCTTACCCGGGGCCAGCTGAGGCTCGAAAGCATAGCGGAAAGCGATTTGTTTCCTCCAGCCTCTGATTTGACCGTCGCCATCCTTGACCGTGACGGCAAGCTGTTGACATGGACACGGCGGCTTTCGAAGGCGATGCTGCTCTCCGATCAGCCGTTTTTTCAGGCGCATAAAAAACTGGGATTCAACTTTCTGTATCTCGGTAATTCGCGCACCGATTGGGAGGCGACCAATCAATCCATCCAACTTTCTCGCCGATTGGATGATTCTGCCGGTCGCTTTGCCGGCGTGGTGATGATCTCCGTCGTTCCGGAATACTTCATCGAGTATTACGACGAGACGACGTTAGGCCAGGGCGGCTTTTTGGGAATGTTTGCTGCGGACGGCAGTCTTCTGGCGGGGCGAATCGGCGCAAAAATTTCCACGCCGAACAGCACGGCATTGGCGGCTGCTCCGCATTTCGTCTTTAAGAGCGGAAGCGCGCTGGTCGGCGGACCGCAGCGGTTTGCCGACAGTCGCAGCCGGTATATCGGATGGCGCATCCTTAATGCTCACCCTATCGTCGCTTTGGTCGGGCAAGACCGGCAGTCGGCGATGGCACCATATGCCGATTATCGCGCGTTTTCCATACGTTACGCGATGCTTGCGACCGTCGCTCTATTCGCCGGGGCCTTTGTGGCGATGGGGTTCTCGATGCGGCTCTCGGCACGGAGGCGGCAGCTGGAAATGACACAGGCAGCTTATCGCATGGCGACCGAGGAGGGCATCGAAGGATTCTATATATTCCGTCCTGTGCGTGACAGCCGCGGGTTGATTGCGGACTTCAAGGTGATGGACTGCAATGGCCGTGGGGCTGAGCTGTTTAACCTGCGGCGCGAACAGGTGAGCGGCAAGCGCATTTCAGCGCTACCGGACAGTATGCAGTCTCTGCGCTGGTTCGAGATTCTGCATTCGGCGATGGCTGCCGGCGCTTACGAAAACGAAGTGGAAATGCCGGCGGCAGGCGTCTTCCCGGTACGATGGTTGCATATCAAGATTGCCCGCTCCGGCGACAATCTTGCGGTCAGGGTGTCCGATATCAGCACCGGCAAAGCGCATGTCGCCGAGCTGGAGCGGCGCGGTAATGAAGACGCGCTGACCGGCCTGCCGAATCGGCACTGGGCAAACGCTTATTTACCCAAGGCGATCGAGCGCGCCGGCGCCGCGCATGCCATGCTGGCCTTGTTGTTCATCGATCTGGATGGTTTCAAGGCGGTCAACGATTCCCTGGGACACGAAGCCGGAGATGAATTGCTGCGCAATGCCGGCCGCCGCTTGAAGCTTGCGGTGCGGCCGCGCGATCATGTCGTCCGGATCGGAGGGGACGAGTTCGTCGTCATCATCGAGGATATCGGGCATGCGTCCGACGCTTCCCAAGTTGCCGAACGCGTGGTGCACGCTTTTCATGCCGCATTTAGCCTTCCTCAGGGATTGCAATCGGTCGGCACCTCGATCGGGATCAGTGTGTTTCCAGGCGATGGCGCGGATGCGGATACCTTGCTGCGGAATGCCGACATTGCAATGTATTCCGTGAAAACGAGCGGAAAAAGAAATTACCGCTTCTATGACGCGAAATTCTACGAGGCCTTGCGGGCTCGCATGGAAAAGGAAGCCGAACTCAGGCACGCGGTCCAGCACGACCAATTCGTCATTTATTATCAGCCGCGCGTCGATATATCGACCGGCACGACGTCCAGCATGGAGGCGCTGGTGCGATGGATGCATCCGGCCAAGGGCTTGATCAATCCGCAGGAGTTTATTCCGATGGCAGAGGAGACCGGCGTTATTCTGGAGTTGGGCGCGCTGGTAATTGAAAAGGTGTGCGCCCAACTGGCTGCCTGGGCTAGGACCGGCCAGGAATTGGTGCCGGTCTCGATCAACGTTTCGCCTCAACAGTTCAGCGACGCAAATATCGCCGATATTCTGAAGAAATCGCTGGCATGGCACCGCATCGATCCCGGCCTGATCGAGATCGAACTCACGGAGTCGTCGATGATGGGGGACAGCCGCGAAGTCTCGGCCACGCTGGATGCAATCCAGCGGTTGGGCGTTAGGCTTTTAGTGGATGATTTCGGAACCGGATATTCATCGCTTTCGCAACTGCAGCGGTTGGATTTCGATGTCCTGAAAGTCGATCAGACGTTTACCGCCCGACTAGAAAAATCGGAAGAGGGAAGCATATTTTTCAATGCCATTATCACGATGGCGCATGCGCTCGGCATGCGGGTGGTGGCGGAAGGGGTCGAGACATTTGACCAGGTCAAACTGTTGAAATCCCTGCAGTGTGACGAGATACAGGGGTTCTTTGTCTCGAAACCATTGCCGCCGGCCGAGACCCAGCCGATTCTGCCGAAATGGTTTTTTCCCTCTACTGCATAGCCCAATCGATGTGCAAACGACGGCGTATATTCTGCGATGCCTACGATGCGTCGAAGAAAAGCCTGACTTGCATAGTGTTCCTACGCCCTGCTCAGTTTAGCGCAATCCCTTGCTGGAATTTCTCCTGAAGAAACTTGCCGTTGGCGAGCATACTGTTGATGTCGGCTGACAGCAAGTTATCTTCCAGAGAATGGACATGAGTTTGCAGCATGGCCAGTTGGTCGATCAAGAGTTGCTGCGGTGTTTTCCCGTCTTCCAGGGTTTTCACCTTGGCGTACGTGGCCGGCAAGCGAAGATAAGTTTCAACGGCATCGGGCAACAGACGCACCACCGTTTGCTTCAGCAGCGCGCGGCTTGATGCCTCGACTATTCCCTGTTCTTCCATCTCCTTCAGGCGCGGCATCAGCCCGTCGACGCGGGCAATGATATCGCTGAGAATCGGACGCGCATTTTGCGGTAATCTCGGCATGGCCGAAGTCCGTAGCCATTCCAAGGCTTCGGCAGTGCTAAGGCCTTCAGGCATGTGGACCGGCTTGCCGACGAATGCAAAAGGCAAGAATCCGGCCGCATAGGCGCCCACAGCGAGCAGGCCCCAGCCTTGATCGATCAATCCGGCCAGGTAGCTAACGGTAACCGCAAGAGCCGCCGCACTGCCGGCGATATTGCCGTTCGAAAGAAGAAAGCGTTGAACGCTATTCATTCTTCATTCCCTGTTCAATTCCCAGATGAAAATTCCGCATCGTAGTCGTTACTTCTACTGGTAAGTACGAATTTCTTTCATGACTTTGGAAAGCTTGACCTTCTTCGCGTCAAATACTTTGCCTCTGCTCATTTCTGCCAAGGCTTGCATTTCACGCGGATTGCCGTCGCCGAATAGAATCGCGAAAATCGGCACGCGAGGCTCGCCTTTGCTGTAAACGAACTCGCGCAACTCGGTTAGAGAGATGCCGTTTCGGTTATCCCCGTCAGTTTCGACGATGATAGACACCAGGCGATCGCCATTTATCAGCTCCTGTTGCGCCTGCTCGTAAATGCTGGCGACTGCCGAAAAGATCGCCGTTCCGCCTCCAGCCTCCAGCCGCTGGATCGACTGGCGCATTTGTTCGACCACAGGCTTATTCTTCTCGGCCGATTCGCTTAGGTCGAACTGCATCATAGGCAATGGCGCATGATTGAACGGAATCATATATACGCGCTCACGCGCACGGAAGGTGGAAAAGCGTCCCGATGCGGATGCGTCGCCTTGGGCCAACGCAAGCATGGAATCCCTCAATGCCTTAATGCGGGCGCCTTCCATCGACCCCGACACATCGAGCACATAGAAAGAGGTGGACGGCTTGGAAAAGTCATCCAGGAAGCCTTTTAGAATGGCCTCCACTACGGCGAGCGATCCCGGAAAGGGCAGTTCGTTGACGACTTCGTCCGAGCCGCTTCCGGCCAGCGGCGTTCTGAAGGTGCTTGCGGCAATTTGCTTTTGAGTTGAATCCGACCTCAAGTACTCCAGCAGTTTTTGATAGAACGACTGCTGCGCCGAGTTCGACAACAGCATCAAAGGATAGTCCGCCGTGATTACGCCTTCTTTCGGAATGATGACTTCCAGCGCTTGCCCTTTTGAGGCCATCGACCTGATGACGCTTTCGTAATTGATGATGCCGTCAACCTTATCCGGCGTGGCTGCGAACATGTCGGCGAGAACGCCCGACGATCCCGCCGTCATGGATTGGCCGGCGAAGAGTTCCTTTAATTTATCGGCCGGAATATCCTTCACTTCCAGCGCGTCGCCTTTGCCGGAGAGTTCGGCGGCAAGGCCGGCCAGTGCTACAAAACCGGTGTTGGAGCCGGTCGGATTGGTCATGGCAAAACGAAATTTGCCTGCCTTAGCCGCCTTGACGACATCGTTCCAGCCCGTCTTCCCGCTTTTCCATCCAAGCTTGTTTGCCGCATCCCGCTTAACGCCCAGCACCACGCGGGAGTACATGGTCTTTTCCGAAGCTTTGATCTGGTTCTTCACTTCGGGAATTAGCTGAAGGTACTTGCCGTGTGAAACCCAGACCGCGTCGTACTTGCCGCCATCGGCTAGGCGGTCCACCGCATCCAGTGTGCCGGTGTAGTCAAACTGGACATTGATGTTCATACTGCGTCCGAAGGCTTGCACCAGGTCGGCGACATCCTTCAGCTCCGATCCGGCAAGGATGCGGAAGGTGTTGCCCTCTGCGGCGACCGGCCGCTGTTGATGGTTTGCTGAACTCTGGGAACTCTTGTCGCACGCGGCCAGCGCCAACAGTATCAGGAAGCCGGCAAAGAACTGATGGATTTTTTTCATGTGTTGAGTGTGATCCGTCTTCGTTGATTACGTTGGTTACAGAGTCAATGCCGCGCCGACCGAGGCAGATGCTTTCTGGTCGTTGTTAATGCGGTCGCGCGCTTTGCTCAATTCTTGCGCGATCATATTGTTATTTTGCTGCATGGCGGTCAGCGACTCTGAACGGAATTTTTCCAGCTTATCCATGGCCTCGAATGTCTTGTTGAACATATTCTGCAGTGTCTGTACACCCAAGATCGGCTCGCTTGCAAATTTGGTGGTCATGTCAACGTGCGTGTTCAGCGCGTCGCCTGTTTGCGTAATCAAGCTTTCGATTTGATTCTTCGACTCGTTGATCATTTTCTGCGTCGCGATCTGGTTCCCAGTGGCGCGTGCCAATGTCACCGCCACGGACAGTGCCGCAGTACCGAGCGTTGCTACACGGTCGCATCCATTCATGGTTTCGCGCCCGGTTTTCCGAAGTTCGCCCATGACGTTGTAGGCATTGATGCTCAAAGCTTGGGCGGCCAGGATGTCGCCCAAGTTTTGGCGCACGTAGTACAACACTTCCTGTTCGAATGCCCGGGCGCGGTCCGGATCGCCCTGTTTCAAAGTCGCAATTTGCGTCGTCAATCGTTCGTCCAGGGAGCGAATGAAGTAGGCTGCCGCTTCCAGTTTTTCGAGCGCAGCCCAGACTTGCTGGCGTGCGACACCCATTTCCGCCACGTCCTTCGCGATTTCATCTTTTGCCTCGATGATTTGTCCCTGGATCGCGGCTATCTGGTTGCCGGCGGACTGGTACTTGCGCATGTAGCGATTCAATTTGCTGGCAAACGGAACCGGGATGCCGAGGAATTTGGTCGGCGTAAATAAATCGCCCTGCCGCGCAGGATTCAACTCATCGAAGAGCGCGCGCATGTTGGCAATCGCTTGGTATGCAGGGGTATCTTCGGCGCCGACGAAATTTTTGCTGGTAAAGCGATTGGACAGCGTCGTGGATTCCGCGATTTCCTTGCGGCCGATGGCAAACGCCGAATCCAGCCGGGCCTTGAATTCATCCGATTGCGGATCACCTTTCATCAGGCCGTCCATAAATGCATCAAGCTGCGTTTCAACTTTGGATTTCAATTCGTCTGACAGCTTGACGGCGCCGGCAACTTTGGTTGAAGGCACCGCTTCGACCACGTCGGGTGGCGTCAGAACCAGCGGCGTATCGATGGCAGTGGCTTGAGTGGTGGGATGAGTCATTCTTATTTTCCTTCCAGTTTCTTAACGATGGTTTGGTTAATTGCATCGAGAATCGTCGTCGACGGCGTTTCAGCGAGGTTTAACAGTTCAGGGGCATCCAAGCCGATTTGTTTCGTCTCAGTAGCAAAGACAGCCGGGTCATTGGTGCGAAAGCCATATTGCGCGGCGATCTTCTGAATCCCGGCATCGGTAGATAGCAATTCACCGAGTTTTTTGCCGGCCGGGGTCTTGCCGACGAAGATGTGCTTGAGAACGAGACCCGGTTGCGGATAAAGCAGCACGTGAGCGTCGTGCAGTTTGTTGGCACGCTTCGCCTCTATGAACTGGCTTTCGTAAATCAACACCAGAGGGGCTTTGCCCATACCTTGGCCGATGTAGTCTTCAAACGGTCCGGCGAGCGTTCCTTCCTGGAAGCCCTGGCGGGTAATGAGTGGGGAAAGTTCTTCGGCCATGCCATTGGCTTTGTCGAGACTTTGCACGACCTCGTTGCCGTTCTTAATGTAAGTGAGCGCTGCAATATACAGCGAACCGGTTGCGGATTTGCGCAAATCCGGCGTATTCACGAGGAAGCCTTTATTGACGTTGAAGACCTCGTTTTCCTTGAGCTGATTCCAACGAGTGGACTTCAACATCAGCGGAAGCGCTTTCTCTAAATAAAAGTCGCCATGCGCGGCCCCGATCATCTTGCCCAAGCCGTTCTTCTCGAATACCGGAATGAGCGCTTTCCAGCTGGCCAGCGCAAGCGGTGTGGAGAATACGGGATAAGTGGCAGATCCTTTGATCAACCCCGCCCAGTCGGCAGCGGTGTTGGCGCCTGCCGGCCATACCGCATCGATCTCACCCACTTTGTTTTTGTCCTGCTCGAATGCGCCGGACTTGATCAGGTCTAAGCGTAGGCCTTCTTTTTCCAGTATGCCGGTCAATGCGGGGTCTTTTAGGAAGCCGAATTTTGCGCTGCCGACCAGGAGCTTGACGGTTCTTGGTTCCGTGCCTGTTTTCAAGGCGCCGCTTGTTTGTGCCGTGTCCTGCGCTTTCTTTTGTTGCGCCGACTTATACAAACCGGCAGCGACGGCGACGATCACCAGTACCGACAGGAAGAGTCCAATATACTTTTTCATTTTTCTCCCATGACATGTTTATTTGGCCTGTAAAAATAAGCCTAACTTGTATTTCTTGCCATATTTTTGTCTATTATGCTGTAAAAGGGCTGGAGAAATGCCTATGCCATCGCCGTATGTCTCATTTCTCACGCGGATTCTCCGCATTCAGGGGATTTTTTTGTGCATAGAAGGACGGCTGAAACGCCGTAGGAAACCAATGATCGTCGTAATTTTGGCGATCAAGCAGGTCAAATCGGGGTGGGAATTAGAACTTGAAAATTTGCGGAAGCTTACCGCTGCAGTATTTCCAGCAATTGACTTCCCGCGTTTTCGACCGACCCATTATTCTCAATGCGGATAACGGCTTCTGTATCGGGCGGCGTGAATTGTTCCGCGCGCTCGATTCGTTTAAGCAGGGCGGCGCCCGATTCGCGGTGGCGCGACTGCAGGCGCTCGCGAATTTGTTGCGCATCGGCTTCGATCCAGACCATCTGTGCTTGCGGAAAAAGACGCAGTAGTTGAGGCACGTATTCGCGCGATCCGTTGATGACCACGTCACGCCCGGAAAGCAGGTCGGCTTCGATACTGCGCGGAATGCCGTAGCACAGGTCGTTGGCTTGCCAAATCATGGCGAAGTGTCCGGCGGCGGCGAGCTGCCAGAACGTGGCGTTGTCGACCGCGTCGTATGCTTCGCTGTCGTGCGCGTCACGCGTGATGGTGCGGCGCGCGAATACGACATTCGCACCGGCCGGCAGTTTTTGCTTCACCCATTGCAGCAGGGTATCCTTGCCGGCGCCGGAGGGGCCGACGCAATAGAAGATGCGGCCGACATTCGGCAAGCCGGGCCGCTCGCATGCGGCGTCGAAGCGGAAGCTGCGCCACATGGCGAAGGGTGCGCCGGGGTGCTCTTCCTTGAAGATCGTCAATGCATCGATCGTCAAGGGTATACCGGCGACGACATCGGCGAAATGTTCCTCGGCGGCGCGGCGAATGGCGTAGGCGACATCGGTGTCGAGGCCGCTGAGCGCATCGGTCAAGGTCATGTGAAATCGAAATTCTTCTTCGACGTAAGGATAGCCCCAGCGCTCGAGCAGCATTTCCTGACGCTTGGTTAGTCCGGCGCGCCGGCGCTTGTTCAACTCGGCGTCGGTCGGCGCTGCGCGCAGCGTATCGAAATATGCGACGCAGCGCATGGCCAGCGCGGCGATTTCCTCATGCGGGCCGTCCGAGCGCAATGCCAGAAAATTGTCCAGGGATCGTACCCGAAAATTCTTCAGCGTGATGGGCCGCTGCCGCTCGCAAAATGTCTGTGCCATCAAGGCCAGGTGTTCTTCCGAAAATCCTTCGATTAGATGAAACGGCGCTTTGAGCGTCGCATGCAAGCCGTAGCGACGGGCATCGGCGGTCAGCGTCGTCAGCATCAGCTTTGGCACGCCGGCCGGATGCGGTTGCTGCAATTCCGCTCCCGTGGCTGCATCGCGTCCCAGCCAACGGCTGCCGGCATCGTGCCAGCGCGAGCCGGCAGCGGGAGTGAAATAGAGGGCGTAGCGTGCCATAACAGGCTCTACGCCGCCATGGAATAATCCGGCGTGCGAACCAGGCGATCCGGTTCGGCGCAGTAGGCCAGCTTGCCGCCTGCGATGGTAGCGACCAGCCGCACACTGCCGGAGGGGCAGGGTTCGACCGCTATCAAATCGGCGCGCAAGCCGGGTTCGATACGGCCGCGGTCGCTCAGATTCAATGCCTGCGCCGGATTGGCAGACACTAGGCGCCAAGCTTGCGCCAAGCTACAGGTGCCCATGTGAGTCAGCCGGAAGGGCGCATGCAACAGCGCCGGATAATAATAATCCGAGGCCAAGATGTCGCACATGCCGCTCTTGATGGTGTCAGCCGCGGCCAGTCCGCCGCAATGGCTGCCGGCGAGCAGCACATTGGGAGCGCCCATGATGACGCGATTGCTGAGCGCCATGGCGGTAAACAGTGCATCCTGGGTACGCGGGAATTCGCTGATTTCGACGCCGAGCGCTTGGTAATGTTCCCGGTCGGTCCAGGTTTCATCGTCATGCGACGCCATCGGGATGCCATGTTCACGGCAAGCTGCGGCGAGCCGCTCCACCGACTCAGGCACATCGCCCGAGCGGCGTAAGGCGTCCGCAATGCGCTGCCGGAATTCTTCGCTGGTGCAGCGCGCACGCTCCGCGTAGGACGCCAGCTTGTCCGGCGACGCAGCTTTGGCTACGATCGAAGGAAGATGTTCGTTGAAGGCAAAAAAATCGATGCGGCCTTGCGCAATCCAATCAAGCGCGTCTTGCACGCCGGCGGCATGGTGGTTTTCAAATCGCAGGTGAATGCGATGGTCGGCGTGCAGCAACTCGCGCCGGCGCGCCACCTGATCCATCAGCATCATCGCCGCCTCGCGTCCGCGCAAGCCGCCTTCCCACGAATAGGTCACGCCGTGGCAAGCGGTGGTGATGCCGTTGGCGATCAGTTGCCGGTCGGTGTCGGTCAACGCGATGTCGTGCGAAAAGACCGTCTTCGGTCGCGGTTGGATTTGCCGCTCGAAGGCGTCGCCGTGAATGTCGATCATGCCGGGAAGCACCAGCAGGCCGCTCGCATCAAAAGTTATTTGTCGCGCGTCATTCGAATGCCGATTTTTAAAGCCGATAAATTCAATGCGGCTGCCGCGTACGGCGATGTCGGATTCATTCCAATCGCTTGCGTCATTGCCGTCAGGAAGCAGGCAGGTTCCGCCTCTGATTGCGATCTGTGTTTCCATGATGTTCTCTCTTCCCTGTCGATCCGAATATGGATCTATCCTAATCGACGAATGTGACCGCAAGTTGACAGGACGCGGACGAACGACGATGTCATCAAAATTTCATTTTTGGATGATGTAATGCGCGTCATGAATCACGCTACGTCCCCTCGGGATCGCGCGCGCTGGATGTCGATGTTGGCAAAGGCGCCGGGTCCCACCTTATCTGAAGCAGTCAAAAATTTCGGCGAATTGCCGGCTTACCTGTGGCTGCGCCGGCCCGAAGTGGGTCTGGCTATGGTGCGTGCCCGCATCGGCGGCAGCGGCGCCCAGTTCAACGTCGGCGAAATGTCGATGACGCGTTGCGCTTTGCGTCTGTCATCGGGCGAGATGGGCGTGGCTTATGTTGCCGGCCGCGATACGCGTCATGCGGAATGGGCTGCTTTGTTCGATGCGCTGATGCAAACCGATGCGGCGCAAAGAGTGAACGACATCGTGTTGCATCCGATCGAGAAAGCGCTGGCCGCTCAGAAGGCGGAAACCGCCGCGCAAGCGGACGCGACGCGAGTCGAATTTCTCACCATGGTGCGCGGAGACGATGCATGAATGCGATAACCGACGGCGGCTTGCTGCCCGCATGGTCCGATCCGGTACATGATGCGCAAGCGGCGTTCCGCTGCGTGCTCAAAGCCTTGTCCGAACCGGGATTGAGACAGAAATTCCCTGTGCCCGTTGCCGCACCTGCGCCGCTTGCGCCGGCGACCGCTGCTTTGCTGCTGACGCTGGCGGATTTGGAGGCGCCGGTGTGGCTTGCCGAGCCATTCAACACTTCTCAAGTGAGAGACTGGCTGCGCTTTCATTGCGGCTGTCCGCTCGTTTCCGAGCGGGATAAGGCGCAATTTGCCGTATTGAACATGCCGGACAATACATTGCGCCTGGATGCATTTGCACAGGGCAGCATGGAATATCCGGATCAGTCGGCAAGCTTGTTGATGCAGGTGTCTTCGTTGGAAGCCGGCCCTGCGCGTGTGATATCCGGCCCCGGCATTCCGGTGACGCGGACTTTGCATGTGGCCGGACTGCTGCCCGAATTCAATGCGCAGTGGAAGATGAATCAGCTTGCTTTCCCTCTCGGTGTGGACCTCGTATTTTGTTGCGGCGACGCGATCGTCGGTTTGCCTCGCACGACCAGAATTCAATCGGAGGCGTCCGAATGTATGTAGCGGTTAAAGGCGGCGAGAAAGCCATCGAGCAATCGTACAAGGCACTGGCGCGCAAGCGTCGCGGCGATTTGTCGGTGCCGGAGATGTCGATCGCGCAGATCCGCGAGCAGCTGCCGCTTGCGGTGGCGCGCGTGATGAGCGAGGGCTCGCTCTACGATCAAGATCTGGCGGCATTGGCTATCAAGCAGGCGAGCGGAGACTTGATCGAAGCGATCTTTTTGCTGCGCGCTTATCGCACTACTTTGCCGCGCTTGATTTCGACCGTTCCGGTCGACACCGCGCGCATGACCATCGAGCGCCGCATTTCCGCGACGTTCAAAGATGTGCCGGGCGGACAGATACTCGGTGCGACTTACGACTACACACAACGTTTGCTGGATTTTTCGCTGGCGGCAGAACAGCAGGCAAGCGATAAGGAGGAGACATCTGCCACTAATCAATGCGCCGCACGCGAGGAGCAATCTCCGATGCCGCGCGTGCTGGACTTTCTGAACGCGGAAGATTTGATCGAAAGCGAAACGATTCCAGAAGGCGATCCGGCGCCGGCCGACCTGACTCGCGAGCCGCTGCGTTTTCCGGCCGAGCGCGCTCTTCGTTTGCAAAGTCTTGCGCGCGGCGACGAAGGTTTCCTGCTCGGTCTCGGCTATTCCACTCAACGCGGCTATGCGCGCAACCATCCCTTCGCCGGCGAAATCCGTCACGGTTGCGTGCCGGTCGAGGTGGTGCCGGAAGAGCTGGGTTTTGCCATCGAAATCGGCGACATCGAATTGACAGAATGCCAGATGGTGAATCAATTCGCCGGCTCCCAATCCGAGCCGCCCAAATTCACGCGCGGCTATGGCTTGACCTTCGGCCACGGCGAAAGAAAAGCAATGTCGATGGCGCTGGTCGACCGCGCCTTGCGTGCGCAAGAACTCGACGAAGAAATCGTCGCGCCGGCGCAGATGGCCGAGTTCGTGCTGTACCACGCCGACAACGTCGAAGCATCCGGTTTTGTGCAGCATCTCAAACTGCCGCATTACGTCGATTTTCAATCCGAACTGAACTTGGTGCGCCATCTCCGTCAAAAGACGGAGATGGAGCGAACCTCGGACGGCGCGGAGCCTTCCGCCCCCGATCAGAAAGCGGCATGAACATGCTTGACCAGACCGTCACGCAGACCGAGGCCGGCTACAACTTCGCCTACCTCGACGAGCAAACCAAGCGCATGATCCGCCGCGCGATTTTGAAAGCGGTAGCCATCCCCGGCTACCAAGTACCGTTCGGCGGGCGCGAGATGCCCTTGCCCTACGGTTGGGGCACCGGCGGCATTCAAGTGACTGCCGCGGTGATCGGCAAGAGCGATATTTTGAAAGTGATCGACCAAGGTTCGGATGACACCACCAACGCGGTCAACATCCGCCGCTTCTTCCGCCGCACCACCGGCGTGGCCACAACCGAGAAGACGGCGCAGGCCACGCTGATTCAAACGCGCCACCGCATTCCGGAAACGCCATTGTCGCCCGGTCAGATCATGGTGTATCAAGTGCCCATCCCCGAACCCTTGCGCTGGCTGGAGGCGAGCGAAGAACAGACGCGCAAATACCACGCCATGGCCGACTATGGTTTGATGAGCGTGAAGCTGTATGAAGACATCGCGCGCTTGGGCAAGATCGAAACCACTTACGATTATCCGGTGGTGGTCAACGGCCGCTACCTGATGCGGCCTTCGCCGATTCCGAAATTCGACAATCCGAAAATGGATAGGTGTCCCGCGCTCCAATTGTTCGGTGCCGGGCGCGAGAAGCGCATCTACGCGGTGCCGCCGTATACGCCGGTCAAAAGCCTGGACTTCGACGACTATCCCTTCGAGATAGAACGCTGGGACCACAACTGCAGCCTGTGCGGTTCGAACGACAGCTTCCTCGATGAGATTATTGCCGACGACCGCGGCACGCGCATGTTTGTCTGCAGCGATAGCGACTACTGCCGTGAGCGGCAGGTGGCAGCGGAATAGGGGCGAGCATGAACGAACCGCAAGCACTGCTGATCGCTGAAAAACTCACCCGCCGCTTCGGCGCACTGACTGCGTGCGACGGCATCGACTTGACGCTTTATCCGGGCGAGGTATTGGGCATTGTCGGCGAATCGGGTTCAGGTAAATCCACCTTGTTGAAATGCCTGGCGGGACAATCCGCGCCGGATGCCGGACGCGTGCTGTTTGAAACGCGCCATGAAGGTATGGTGGATTTGTATGCCATATCCGAAGCGCGCCGGCGTCTGCTGTCGCGCACGGACTGGGGTTTCGTGCATCAGAGCGCGCGCGACGGCTTGCGCAGCGACGTGTCGGCCGGCGCTAACGTCGGCGAACGCTTGATGGCGGTCGGCGCGCGCCACTACGGCAGCATCCGCCGCCAGGCCGAGGAATGGCTGACGCGTGTGGAAATCGACAAGCTGCGCATCGACGATTTGCCGCGCCATTTTTCCGGCGGCATGCAGCAACGCCTGCAGATCGCACGCAACCTGGTGACCAAGCCGCGGCTGGTTTACATGGACGAACCGACCGCCAGCCTCGACGTCTCGGTGCAGGCGCGCCTGCTCGATTTGCTGCGCCAGCTGGTATCGCAACTGCAAGTGGCCGCCGTTATCGTCACGCACGACCTTGCGGTCGCCCGATTGCTCGCGCATCGCTTGATGGTGATGCGTCACGGACAAGTGGTGGAGGAAGGCCTGACTGATCAAGTGTTGGACGATCCGCAGCATCCGTATACGCAATTGCTGGTTTCTTCGGTATTGCAGGCTTGAGCAACATGAAAAGAATCGACGTCACCAATCTTTCCAAGGAATTTACCCTGCACTTGCAGGGCGGCTTGCATATGCATGTGCTGTCCGGCATCGACCTGCAAGTCGATGCCGGCGAGTGCGTCGTGATCCATGCTCCCTCCGGCGCCGGCAAGAGCACGCTCTTACGCTGCTTGTATGCAAACTACCGCGCCAGCGGCGGCCGCATCGTCATGCGTCATGGCGACGAGTGGGTGGACTTGGTAACGGCCGGCGCGCAAAAAATCCATGCGGTGCGGCACAGCACGCTAGGCTTCGTCACGCAATTCCTGCGCGTGATCCCGCGCGTGACCACGCTTGACTTGGTGGCTGAGCCTTTGGTTAGCCGCGGCGTTGACTCCGGCATCGCCGTCGATCGCGCCAAAGAAATGCTGTCGCGCCTGCATATCCCGATGCGCTTGTGGGGCGTGCCGCCTGCGACGTTTTCCGGCGGCGAACAGCAGCGCGTCAATATCGCGCGCACCATGATCGTCGACTACCCTATCTTGCTGCTGGACGAACCGACCGCATCGCTCGATGAGGCCAACCGTGCCACCGTGATCGACATGATCCATGAAGCGCGCGAGAACGGCGCGGCGATCGTCGGCATCTTTCATGACGAGGCGGTGCGGCGGGCAGTGACCACGCGCCTGTTTTCCATTGCGCCTGCGCAGGCGGTTTCCTTAGTAGCGTCAATATGAAACTCATTACCAACGCCAATATCGTTACTGCAAGCCTGCAATTCCTCGGCACCTTTGAGTGCGAAGCGGAGTCGATTCGCGATATCGGCCCCGGTTCGACTTCTTTGCCGGCGGAGGATTGGGACGGCGACTATTTGTTGCCCGGCTTGGTCGAGCTTCACACCGACAACTTGGAAAAACACTTGATGCCGCGTCCCAAGGCGATGTGGCCGGTTCTGCCGGCGATCATCGCGCACGACGCCCAAGTGGCCGCTTCCGGCATCACCACCGTGCTGGATGCGCTCTCGGCCGGCGACATCGATTCCGACAGCACGCGTAACGAATTTCTCATGCCTTGCGCGGAAGGTTTACGCATCGCCGATGCTGCCGGCGCGTTGCGTGCCGACCACTATCTGCACTTGCGCTTGGAGCTGGCCGAAGAAAAACTGATCGACATGTTCGCGCCTTTCGTGCACGACGGACGCTTGAAGCTCGTTTCTCTGATGGACCATACTCCCGGCCAGCGCCAGTGGACCGATCTTAGCCACTATCGCACCTACGTCGGCGGCAAGCGCGGCTGGAGCGAAGAGAAGATCGACTCCATGCTGGAAGTTTTGCTGCGGCGCCAGCAGGCTTATGCCGATGCAAACCGCCGCGAGGTGATTCGCCTATGCCGCCAATGCGCGCAACCGGTGCCGCTGGCCACGCATGACGACACCACGATCGATCACGTGGACGAGGGGGTGGCGGACGGCGTAACGATTTCGGAATTTCCGACGACCTTGGTCGCCGCCCAGGCGGCGCGCCGGCGCGGCATGGGCATCATCATGGGTGCGCCGAACGTAGTGCGCGGCGGTTCCCACTCCGGCAATGTATCGGCAGCCGAGTTGGCGCGCAACGGCTTGCTCGATGTGCTCTCATCGGACTATGTTCCTTCCAGCCTGCTGCATGCAGCCTTCCTGCTGCAGAAAGTGGGCTACAGCTTGCCTGAAGCAATCGCCACCGTCTCGCGCGCACCGGCATGCATGGTCGGCCTGAACGATCGCGGTGAAATCGCGGCGGGATTGCGTGCCGATTTCCTGCGCGTACGCATTGTCGGCGGCATACCGGTCGTTTTGGAAACCTGGAAGGCGGGGCGCCGGATCGCTTGAATTAAGATTGATGCTGGTGCTCGTCTGCATAGAGAGCTATGCGGCCATATGCTTCAAATATGGCCGCATAACAAGCTTGCCGATTTTTCTAGTCGTGCTAATATGTTAAATATACTTAACATATTAAAGCTTCATGAATCTCGCGAATATCGGCAAAACTGTTCACCATTGCCGCCTCCAAAAAGGATTATCCCAAGATCACCTTGCCAAGCTGGCGGGATTGTCGCGCGTGACGCTGAATCAATTGGAAAACGGCGTATTGAACGAGATTGGCTATAACAAATTGCTCGCCATTCTCGCTCTGCTGGAACTAGATTTGGAGCCCAAAGCCGAATATGGGCCGAAAAACGCTCTATCGGTTGCCGCGCGCTCGGCTAGTACAAGTTACAAGCACATACTCTCGCCCGAAAAGCTTGCTGAGATCCTGCGCACGGGAAAGACACCACAACAATACGAACCCCATTTAATGGCGTTTCTGGAAGAGTTGCCGAAACCAGTCGCCATGAAAGCTGTCGCAGAAGCGGCTACGCCGACTGTCCCGGTGCGCAAGATCATGAAGCATTTGCAGAGTTGGGCAATCAAGTGGAAGGTGCCGAATACCTCATGGGCATGAATAATTCCGCACCGCTTGCCTGGGAAACGCTTTTCGCGCACGCCCTGGAATTGATAGGCGAAATCGAGAAGCACGGCATGCCGGATCCGTTCTGGACTTTCGGCGGAGGCACCGTTCTGATGCTTCGCTACAATCACCGTTATAGCAAGGACGTCGATATCTTTGTGCCTGATCCGCAGTCGCTCGGCTATGTCAACCCGCGGTTGAGTGAAGTGGCGGAGCGAATTACGACCGAATATGCCGAAGCAAATAGTTACGTCAAATTATTTTTGCCGCAAGGTGAAATTGATTTCGTTGCTGCATCGAACTTGACCTCTCCCGGCTACGAATTTCAGACCATACTTGGAACGCAAGTGCGTGTTGAGACCTCAGCCGAAATCATCGCCAAAAAACTGTGGCACCGAGGACATGCGATTACCGGCCGCGATATTTTCGATTTCGCATTGATCGCTGAAAAAGAGCCGGACAGCCTGATGCGTGATGGGCAATTCATGATGAAACACGCCGCAACCATTCGTGCTCACCTCGTTGAACGCTCGACTCCATTGCGCAAGCAGTTCGAAGCCGTCGAGGCGATCGATTTTCATCCGGATTTTCAGGCCGCATGCGATACGCTTATCGGCATGCTAGAAGCAATCGAGGATCGTCTCGTCAGGCGCAAGTAAACAGGAGTGATTGATCTTCAACATCTACGGTTATTCGTGTTATGTTTTCTGGATCAAAATGACGAATACTTTGCTACAAACGTAAACAAATATATGGAAGTTTCAATGTACGCCGCCATCGACCTCGGTTCCAACAGTTTCCGCATGCATATCGGCATTCAGGACGGCGAAGCGATACGCGTCGTCAAGAGCACGCGTGATCCGATTCGTCTCGGCGCGGGACTCGACCGCAAGGGAAATTTGACCGAGCAGGCGATGCAATCCGCGCTCGATTCGCTGGCACGTTTTCGGCAAACGCTTTCCGCTTATCCGCTCGACGCGGTGCGGGTAGTCGCCACCAATACCTTGCGCATCGCCAAGAATGCCGCCACGTTTTTGCCGGCAGCAGAAAAGGCGATCGGTTATCCCATCGAGATTATTTCCGGCGAGGAAGAGGGGCGTCTTATCTATATGGGAGTGGCAAGCACCTTGGCGGCCGCCGAGGAGCGGCGTCTGGTGATCGATATCGGCGGCGGTTCGACCGAGCTCATCCTAGGCAAGGGGTACGAGATCGAACAAGTCGAATCGTTTTCCATCGGGACCGTCAGCCATAGCCTGTCTTTTTTCGCCGATGGCCGCATTGATGCCAAATCCTTCGATGCCGCAATCCTGTCTGCGCGCAGTCATTTCGAAGACGGCACCGAACCTTTTGCGCCGCAATACTGGGGCAATGCCTATGGTTCGTCCGGCACCATCCGTGCGCTGGGCGACGCAATCGCCAAAAATTTTCTCGGCGACGGCAAGCTCTCCGTTAAAAGTTTGCAGGCATTGAAGCAGCGCTTAATCGAATTCGGCCATGTCGGTAAGATCGAACTGGTCGGCATGAAAGCGGACCGCGCCGCCATCATCATGGGCGGATTGGCGATCCTCTTGGGCATCATGCAAGAATTGGGAATCAAGCAGATTATCCCGATCGAAGCGGGCTTGCGGCTGGGCGTGTTGTGGGACCTCCAGTTGCGCGCCACGCCGCGCGACCGCCGTGAGCGCTCGGTGCGCAGCTTCATTCAGCGTTTTCATGCCGACGAAAAGCGCGCCGCTCGTGTGGCCGAGATCGCCGGCGTGCTGTATGCACAGTTGAAACCTGCTACCGACGCATATACGCGTTACCTATTCTGGAGCGGTCTGCTGCATGAAATCGGCATGGCGGTGTCGCACAGCGGCTATCACAAGCACGGCGCCTACCTGGTGGAAAATGCCGACTTGCCTGGGTTCACCACCCGCGAGCAGCGCATCGTCAGCAAGCTTGTACTTGGCCAAAAGGGGAACCTGCGCAAACTGAACGGCATGCTGGAGGATCCCGATTTTGCCAAGGCTGTGCTGGCGCTTCGCCTGGCGGTGATGCTCATGCACTCCCGCATTGACGCGCTGCTGGACGAACTGCGCGTGAAGATGAAAAGCCGCATCGAGCTGGAAATTCGCAATGATTGGCTGTCCGAGCATCCGACTTTGGCGTTCTGGATCGGCAAGGAGCGCGGCTGGTGGGATGAAGTCGGCGTCGAATTCTTCATTAACGCCGATTAATCAGGGGCGGTTCGCAGGCCGTTTGCTTTCCCGGAAAAAATTGTATATATTATTTATACGATTTTAATAAGGAGGCCCCATGCCCGCTAAAACCCCCGTAAAAAAAGCAGTTCCTGCCAAGGCGGCCGTCAAACCTAAGGCGGCCAAACCTAAAGCCGCGCCGAAAAAGCCGGCTCCCGCCGCCAAGAAAAAAGTCGAGGCCGCGCCGAAAGAAAAGCTCAAAAAGCCCAAGTTGGTACGCGACAGTTTCACCATGCCGGAAGACGAGTACCAGGCGCTGGTCGATATCAAGAAGGCATGTATCAAGGCCGGCTTCGAAATCAAGAAAAGCGAACTGCTGCGCATCGGTGTGGCGTTGATCCGCAAAACCGATCCCGCGCAATTGAAAGGCCTGCAGGCCGCATTGCCTCCCTTGAAAGCGGGACGTCCCAAGAAAGACAAGTAATTAAACGCCTGTTTCAAAACCGTAGCGAGCGGCTAGTCGCGCAGTAGGTTTTGAAACAGGCGTGTTGTCGTGTCACGAAACTGACATAGAACTGTCATTTAGTCGAAGTAATCCGCGGCTAAGCTTGGTGCATTCATTCACCAAGCTTGCTGCATATTATGCGATTACTAGACACAACTACTGCGGAAGCGACGCTAAGCTCTTCCAAGTTTGTACTAAGCCTCGCCAAGACCGTCGAAGAAGTGCGCGAAGTGCAGCGTCTGCGCTATCGTGTCTTTATCGAAGATATGTTTTTGTCGGCGCTGGCCAATCCTGACCGTCTCGACCGCGACGAATTCGACGAGCATTGCGATCATTTGATCGTGCGCGATACGGATACGTTGAAAGTAGTGGGCACGTATCGCGTGCTCAGCCCTCAGGCTGCCCGCCGCATGGGGCGATATTACTCCGAGCAGGAATTCGATTTGGCCCGCCTTGAGCATTTGCGCGTGCGCATGGCAGAAGCAGGGCGCGCCTGCATCGACCCGGTCTATCGCACCGGCGCCGTCATCATGCTGCTGTGGTCGGGCCTTGCCGCCTACATGAAGAAAGAAGGCTGCGAATATTTGATCGGATGCGCTAGCTTGTCTCTTGCCGATGGCGGGCAAAATGTCGGCGCCATTTATCACGCATTGAGCAAGTCCCACTTGGCGCCGGCGGAATACCGCGTGCGACCGCGTCTGCCTTATCCGGTCGGCGAGTACGCGCCGCAATGCCAAGCGTTTATACCGCCGCTGATCAAGGGATATATGCGCGGCGGCGCCTGGGTATGCGGCGAACCGGCCTGGGATCCCGATTTCAACAGCGCCGATCTGTTTCTGCTGCTGCCCCTGGTAAAGCTGGACAGCCGATACGCCCGGCACTATTTCAAAGAACCTCGAACCAAAGAGCTGGTCACCCAATGAAGCCGCGCGATCACTTTCTGTCTCCCGGCTTCCATGGGCACGAGGCTGAAGGAAAGCGCGACGCTCAACGATTCCGTGCCATCTGGATTTCCGACATTCATCTGGGCACAACCGGATGCCAAGCCGCAAAGCTTTTGGAATTCCTGCGCGCCACTGAATCGAAGACGTTGTACCTGGTCGGCGACATCGTCGACGGTTGGCAGCTTAAGCGCCGCTGGTATTGGGACCAGACCCACAACAATGTCGTGCAGACGGTATTGAAAAAAGCCAAGAAGGGCACCGAAGTGATCTTCGTGCCGGGCAATCACGACGAAGCGGTCCGGCAATTCATCGATTTGGACTTCGGCGGCATCCGCATCCGCGACGAACTGGTGCACGTCACTGCGCAGGGCAAGCGCATGCTGGTCTTGCACGGCGACCGCTTCGACGGCGTGATCGCCTGCGCCAAGTGGCTGGCATATGTCGGCGACAGCCTGTACACCATGATCCTGAAATTCAACCAGACCTTCAACAACTGGCGCGCGCGCCTGGGATTGCCCTATTGGTCCCTGTCGCAATATCTGAAGCTGAAGGTGAAGAATGCGGTGAGCTACATCACTTCGTTTGAGACCGCTTTGGCAGCGGAAGCGCGCAAGAAAGGCCTGGACGGCGTGATCTGCGGCCACATCCACAAGCCGGAAATCCGCGACATCGACGGCATCACGTATTGCAATGACGGCGACTGGGTAGAAAGCTTGTCGGCCCTGGTGGAAGATATGGATGGCGTGCTGCGGCTGGTGACTTGGCAAGAAATCGTGGTGCACAAAGAAAAGAAAGTAAAACAGGAGACAGAACAGCTATGCGTATCGTAATCGTGACGGATGCTTGGGAGCCGCAGATCAACGGCGTGGCCAATACGCTCAAGGCAACCCGGGATTGCCTCCTGATGCGCGGACATGATGTGATGATTTTATCTGCCGACCAAATCAAAACCTTCGCATGTCCCGGTTATCCGGAGATTCGCTTAGCGTACCGTCCCTACGGTATGGTTGCGCAGGCTATCGAAAAATTTGCGCCGGACTGTATACATATCGCGACGGAAGGCCCCATGGGTTTGGCTGCGCGCCGTTATTGTGTGCGTAAACGCTTGCAATTCACGACGTCCTACCACACGCGCTTTCCGGAATATTTGCGTGCACGCTCTATTTTGCCTTTGGAAATCACCTATCGCTGGTTGAAGTGGTTCCATGCACCGGCCAAGAGAGTGATGGTTTCGACGCCGAGCATTCTCGCAAATTTGACGGATCGCGGATTCAAAAACCTCGCGTTGTGGGGGAGAGGAGTGGATACCGATTATTTCAAGCCCGGTCCGCGCGATTATGCCGGCATCGAGCGGCCTTTGTATCTTTACGTTGGACGCCTCGCGGTCGAAAAGAATCTTGACGCATTTTTGAAATTAAAACTGCCCGGTACGAAATGGGTCATCGGCGACGGTCCTATGCGCGCAGTGCTTGAAAAGCGCTATCCCGACGTTTACTTTCTGGGCATAAAACCGCAAGACCGGCTCGCGCCTTATTACAACTGCGCCGATGTACTGGTATTTCCCAGCCGTACCGATACGTTCGGCTTAGTGATGCTCGAAGCCATGGCCTGCGGCGTTCCGGTTGCGGCGTTTCCTGTCGAAGGTCCCAAAGACGTTGTTGTCGACGGAAAATCCGGCGTTCTCAAGGAAAGCCTGTTTTCCGCTTGCTTGCGCGCTTTGCGCTTGAATCGCGATGAGGTGAGGCAGCACGCGCTTGCTTACTCCTGGGAAGCCGCCACCGATCATTTTTTGCAGAACCTGACGCCAGCAGTCGAGTCTAAGAACGAAGGCTTTCTGCGCATGGTATTAGCGGGCGGCGAGATAGTGCGCCCGTGGCCGCAATCGGCAGGCTCACGTTGAGATGATCGAGCACGCCATGAGCATTCAGCAAATAGACCTATTTGCGATGAATAACAACCTTCTCTACGAAGACGAAGCGGATCGTCAGCGCCATCGGCGTTTTATCGAGGCGACGGCAGAAGAATTGCAGCGCTCAGTAGAAGAAGTCACACAATTTTATGAAGAAGCCTTGGTAGCCATGGCAGCAGAAGCCCGTGTTCGCGACTATCTCCCGATTTTTGTCTCTAAAAACGTCAAGCGGTCTCTCAATCATTTGCCGCGTGCGAAGTGAGCTTGGCGAGCCTGCGCAGCCGGAGGGGCGCCAGGTTCAATTGTCTATGCCGCCTAAAAAAATTCTTTTATTAAGCGTGTCCGCCGGCGCCGGCCATGTTCGCGCTGCGGAGGCGATTTGTTCCCGTGCGAGTGTCGATCACCCCGACTTAACGGTGATGCACTTGGATGTCATGGATTATGTCGCGGCGGGATTTCGCGCGCTTTATACGGACTGCTACCTGCGGCTTGTCGATAAATATCCGGAAGTATGGCGCTACTTGTACCAGATATCGAATGTTGCGGAGCCAGCCGGCGCAGTCCAGCAATTGCGCCGCGCCATCGAACGTTTGAATACGCGGGCGCTCATGACGGAAATCGCCGCATTCGGGCCGCATGCGATTATTTGCACACATTTTTTGCCGGCTGAATTATTGTCGCGCTTGGTTCGTAAAGAGCGGCTGAGCTGTCCGGTTTGGGTCCAAGTCACCGATTTCGATTTGCATAAGATGTGGGTTCACGAGCACGTGACCGGCTATTTCGCCGCCAGCGAGGAAGTCGCCGTGCGCATGCGCACCCAAGGCATTGCCGCTCATAAGATTCGTGTAACGGGCATTCCCATCATGCCGGCGTTTGCCAAGAATTTGTCGCGCGAAGAATGCGCAAAGCAATTCCGGCTCGATCCTGCCAAGACAACGGTCATGCTGATGAGCGGAGGCGCGGGGCTCGGCAGGATGGATGAGATTGCACGAAGCTTGCTGGAGCTGCGATCGGATTTTCAGCTGATCGTCATCGCCGGCAAAAACGTCGAGGCATTGGAGGCGCTTCAGAAAATGTGTGCACGCTATCCGGGCCGTTTACTTCCTATGGGTTTTACCGATCAAATTGCGCAACTGATGGCATGCGCGGATTTGGTCGTGACCAAGCCGGGTGGCTTGACCACCTCGGAATGCCTGGCAATGGGTTTGCCCATGATCGTCAACGCTCCCATTCCAGGGCAGGAGGAACGTAATGCCGATTACCTCTTGGAAGAGGGCGTGGCGCTCAAGGCTCTGGATGGCGTTGCGCTCGAATATCGCGTGCGGCGTTTGCTGGAGGAGCCGGACGCACTTGCAGCGATGCGTCGCCGTGCAAAGCGTTTGGGGCGGCCCGATGCCGCTGCGTGCGTTTTGCAAACCGTTCTAGCACATCGTCCCCCAACCGTTTAACGCGTACGTTTATTCCGATAATGGATCATCAAATCTTGCAACTCATTTTGACCGCGGCTTGTGTCGTTGTTTTAGCTTATTTTTTCGCCTGTGCCGAAATTCATATTGAAGGCGATGCCGGCTGGGCGATCAATTTGCCGACGTGGCGCATCGAAGAACATTGGCTGCTCGATATTTTTTGGGGCGGCCGTGCGATGACCGGGTACCATGCCTGGGTATTTCCCTTCATAGCGATCTTCTTTCATTTTCCGTTGTTATTCATGGCGCAATGGTCGCTGCAACTGGAAGCGCGCGTGCTCGCCTCCATCATGCTGTTCTGGATTACCGAAGACTTTCTCTGGTTTATCCTCAATCCCGCGTTTGGGTGGAAGCGCTTTCATCAAGACCATGTGTCATGGCACAAGAATTGGGTATGCGGCGCGCCGGTTGAATATTGGATATTCGGAATATTTGCCGCAGCGCTTTTTTGGTATTCTTGGCGATAGACATCATTCAACTGCCTATAAATCTGTATCCAACGCCGGTTTCCGTAACGATATAGGCGGGGCGCGCCGGATCGCTTTCCAGTTTTTGTCGAAGATGGCCCATGTAGATACGAAGATAATGGCTTCTCTCGGCATGTCCAGGCCCCCATACTTCGCGCAGCAACTGCGTATGAGTCAATACCTTTCCGGCATTCTGGATAAGGGTAAGGAGTAATCGATATTCAATCGGGGTAAGGTGCACCTCGTCGTTGCCGCGCGTGACACGGCGGAGCGCAAAATCGACGACGATATCGCCGAAGCGAAACTGCGATTCGGACGGGTCGATGATACGATTCGTTTTCTTACGGAGATGGGCACGAATTCTGGCAAGCAATTCGGAAGTGCCGAACGGTTTTGTGAGGTAATCGTCGGCACCCGCATCGAGTGCCGCAACTTTTTGCGGCTCCTCGCTTCGGGCTGACAGAATCAATATCGGCATGCTGGCCCAAGTCCTGAGTTGTTCTATCACTTTGATTCCATCCATATCAGGCAGACCCAAATCCAAGATGACCAAGTCCGGATCATGGCCTTTTACCTGGCTGAGTCCTTGCTTCCCCGTTTCGGCTTCGTATACGCGCATGCCTTCGGATTCAAGCGTCATGTACAGGAATCGTCGAATCTGTTTATCGTCCTCGATCAGGACGACATGAAGTGGCCGCTCAATCATGCTGTGAGCTTAGCCGGAAATGGCTGATCCAGTTCAGGAGGAAGCTCGCCCGGAGGCGGGGAGCCAACAGGGAGGCTAAAAACAAAGCGCGCGCCTCCGGTACTACGCTTTTCCGCCCAAATTCGGCCGCCATGGGCGTCGACGATGGCCCGGCAAATGGAAAGGCCTAAGCCAACGCCGATAAGCGCGGACTCCGGATCGCCGCGTGTGAATTTCTCAAAAATCGCTTCTTCCATTCCCTTCGGCACGCCGGGGCCGTTGTCTTCGACCGCGACTAACACGGTGTCGCCCGCGCGCTCTGCATGTATCCAAATGGTGCTGTCCTGCGGCGTGTATTTTCCGGCGTTATCCAAGAGGTTGCAGAATACTCGCTCAAGCAGCACGGCATCGAATTCGAGCAATGAAATATGAGAAGGTATATCCACCTCGATTCTGCGGTTTGCGAGCGGACGCGATAGCATGGCTAACGCACTGCCGATCACTTCCTCCAGCATTTGCCACTGCTTGTTCAACTTCACTCCGCCGGCGTGCAGCTTGGCCATATCGAGCAGATTGGTAACCAAGCTATCCATTCTTAACGCTTCTTCCTGCAGCGTATCGACCATTTCACGGTGTGCCCCAGGGGAAATCGGGCGGTCGCTGGCGAGTGCGGTGGATATGCCGACGATCGTGGTCAATGGCGTGCGCACATCATGCGATATCGCGCTAAGCAGAGAATTCCGAAGTCTCTCGGATTCCATTGCGACGACCGCAGATTGGGCGACGTTGACGTAATGCACCCGTTCAATCGCAAGGGCGATTTGTGCGCCGCAGGTTTCGAGTAGACGCCGCAGTTCCGGAAGAAGTACTTGCTGCCGGTTTTCCGGCACGACGACAAGAACGCCGCGCACTCGCATAGGGGCTCGTAAAGCCAAATATAAGGGTAAGCCGGATGCCGCCATATCGCTTTCGGCATCCAACGTGGCCTGCCGGTCGTAGGTGTTTTGGGCGATCTCCATAGAGGCATCGGGCGGTAATTGGCCTTGCTTGCCCTCTGCCGTAAAAACTTGGAGGCGGCCTGACCGGTCGGGAAGGAGTAGGCAGACTTTTGCGCGAAACATGCTTTCAAGGTGCCGCGTGAGGATTTCGGCGATTTGCTCGTAAGTCAGAGCACCGGAGAGGTCCTTGGACAAAGCGAACAATGCCGCTGCGCGGCGCTCCCTTTGAACGGCAACTTGCGCTTGCTGACGCAGGTTGGCGGTAAGGTGGCTGATGATCAGGGCAACCGTCAGCATCGCGGCAAACGTGAGCAAGTATTGAGGATCGGCGACCGTAATGGAGTAATACGGCGGAACCAGAAAAACATCGAAGCACAGTACCGCGAGTACTGACGAAAAAATACCGGGTCGCCGGCCGAACCAAACGGCGACAAGCACCACGACCATTAAATACAGCAATACAAGATTGGCGGAAGCCAGGAAGTCCCGCAGCTGCAAAGCCAGCAAAGTCGCGCTCGCACACCCTATGATCGCCCAGGCATACCCGGCGGGATGCCCGCGATCCCCTATTTCTTCATAAGATGCTGCATCCATATTTGAGCGGCCCGGTCATTAAATTTCCACCTGCGTTCCCAATTCGATTACCCGGTTCGGCGGTACACGGAAATAATCCGCGGCGTCACGGGCATTTCTCGATAGCGCGGCAAACAATGTTTCTCGCCAGTGTGCCATACCGCCGCCTACTGTCGAAATGACGGTGTGACGGGCGATAAAGAACGACGTTTCCATCAGATTGAATTCAAGACCGGCTTCTTTGCATTGCTCAAGCGCTTGCGGAATATCGCGATCATCCATGAAACCATAATATACGTTGACTTGGTAACAGGATTGCCCGAGCGATTCAAGCCTCACCCGTTCCTCTTTGGGCACGGTTGGAATATCGGTATTAAAGACCGTTAGGAAAACGGTGCGCTCATGCAGTATTTTGTTATGCAAGAGGTTATGCAACAACGAATGCGGCACCCCGTCGCCTTCGGCACGGAAGAAGACGCCTGTACCAGGCACGCGGGCCGGAGGCGATGCAAACAGCGACTGCAGAAAATCTTTGAGCGGAATCGCATGCGATTTCAGATTATTGAAAAGCAATTCGCGACCGGTGCGCCAAGTGAGCAAGACGGTGATCATGATAGCCCCGAGCGCGAGCGGGAACCAGCCTCCATGCAAAATCTTGAGCGCGTTGGCGGTAAAGAAGGCGATATCGATCAACAGAAAAAATCCCGTAGCGCCTATGCAGAGTAAGAGGTTGTATTTCCATTTATAGCGAATGACGAAGAAGGTCAGCAATGTCGTGGTGACCATCGTCATCGTCACCGCAATTCCATAGGCTGACGCCAAATTGGAAGAAGATCCAAATCCGATGACGGCGAGCACAACCGCGAAAAGCTGCACCCAATTCACCAGGGGAATATAGATTTGGCCCATTTCGCGTGCCGATGTATACATCACTTTCATGCGCGGCAAAAAGCCGAGCGAAATGGCTTGCTGGGTGACGGAATAGGTTGCCGAGATGGTGGCTTGGGATGCAATGACAGTGGCTGTTGTGGCCATCACCACCAATGGATAAATGCTCCAGGCGCCGAGTTGCTGATAGAAAGGATTGGTGACCGCTGCCGGATTCGATAGCAGCAATCCGCCCTGACCGAGGTAGTTGAGAGCGAGGGCGGGAAACACTGCCAGAAACCATGCGCGCCGGATCGGCTTTTTGCCGAAATGACCCATGTCGGCATACAAAGCTTCAGCACCGGTAAATGCCAAAAAGATGGCTCCTAATGCGGCGAATCCCAGCCAGCGGTTATCGAGAAAAAAGCGGAGGGCGTGGATGGGATTGAGCGCGGCCAATATTGCCGGATTGCGAAATATGTTTATCGCGCCCATGACGGCAAGCGCGACAAACCACACCAGCATAATAGGACCGAACCATTTGCCGATGCCGCCGGTTCCCTTCCGTTGGAACAGATACAGTACAACTAACACCGCAACGGTTAATGGAATCACATAGGGTTGAAATGCCGGGGTCGCTACTTCCAGTCCTTCGATGGCGGAGAGAACCGAAATGGCCGGCGTAATCACGCCATCGCCGAAAAAAAGCGCGGTGCCGGCCAACCCGATAAGCATTAAAGGATAGTGCCACCGTGATTGCTGGGTTACCGATGACATGGCCAATGCCATCAATGCCATGATGCCGCCTTCCCCTCGGTTATTGGCGCGAAGAATCAGCGTCACATATTTCAGTGAAACAATGAGGGTGAGTCCCCATACAATCAATGACACCACCCCCAATAGATTGGACTGGTTCAAGACAAGGCCGTGTTCTTTCGAGAACACTTCCTTCATGGTATACAAGGGGCTGGTTCCGATATCGCCGTAGACGACGCCGATTGCGGCAACGGTCAGGGCCGCGACATTGCTTTTGGGGGAATCCGATTTCAAAACACACCTCAAAGAGTAACAGGGGTGAAAAAACGATACTCTTTGTCGTGTAAAAATGTCGTAAAAACGGGAATGGTCCGGCTGCTGTACGGCATCCATCTTTTGGGGCGATGGGGAAGTACTGGGCCTGCTCGGTCCGCTGGATTATTTCCTGACAAGCTCGGGCGACATCGCCGCCTTGAGAAAAGTGCTCGCCTTGCCGTCGCGCTCCCTCTGCGATATCCACCAGATATTTGCCTTGCGGATAGTCCAGTCTTGCGTGCTTCCGGTCAACAATAATGCCGCGACCCGGCCTAGCGTGGGTTGATGGCCGATGATGACGACAGGCTCCTTGCCTTCCGGCCAGCGAGCGGCCGCCAACAGCGCTTCCGGTGTCGCCTCCGGTCCAAGTTCGTCCATGGTTTTAAATCGACGGCCCAATGCTTCGGCGGTCTGCACGGTACGTACTGTGGGGCTGACCAAAATCTTGCATTTGCTTGGAATATTATGATCCAGCCATCGCGCCACTTTGTAGGCGTGTCTATGCCCTTTGGCCGTCAGCGCGCGTTGATGATCGGGTTCGCCGTCTTCCGCCTCGGCATGGCGCCATAGGATAAGGTCCATGTCACGGCCTGTCCTGGCTGAGGGTCGAGCCAAGCGTGAGCATCAGGTATTCCTGTGCGCTAAACGCTGCTTGCCTGGTCCGCGGCTTGCGCCGTTGATAGGAGCCGTCGGCATCGAGTTCCCAGGCATTCAGGTTATCCTTCAAATAGGGATTGAGGCCTTCCGACAGCACACGTTTTTTGAGGGATTTGTCCAGTACGGGAAACGCGACCTCAACGCGCCGGAATAAATTTCGATTCATCCAGTCCGCGCTGCCCAAGTAAACGTCATGCGCCAGGTCATTGCGGAAATAGAATATGCGGCTGTGTTCCAGAAAGCGGCCGATAATCGAACGCACTTTGATATTTTCCGATAAGCCCGGCACACCGGGCCGCAGCGCACATGCGCCGCGCACGATCAAGTCGATTTTGACGCCATCGGCGGACGCGGCATACAAAGCGCGAATCACCGTCTCATCGAGCAATGCGTTCATCTTGGCGATGATGCGGGCGGGGCGTCCAGTGCGCGCGATCTTTCCTTCATTTTGGATCGCTTTGACGAGTTCTTTTTGCAGCGCGAACGGCGCCAGCCATAGACAATTCAATTTTTTCGGCTTGGTCAGGCTGGTCAGGTGGATGAAAATCTCATTCACGTCGACGGTGATCTCCGGTTTGGCAGTCAACAGGCCGAAATCCGTGTAGAACTTGGTGGTGGTCGGATGGTAGTTGCCCGTACCGAGATGAGCGTAATACCGCAGTTCGCCTTCTTCGCGTCGAATCACCAGCGCCAGCTTGGCGTGGGTTTTCAGGCCGACCACACCATATACTACTTGCGCGCCAACGCGTTCCAGCCGTGCTGCCCAGTTGATATTGGCTTCTTCGTCAAAGCGCGCCATCAGTTCCACGATGACGGTGACTTCCTTGCCGCGCTGCGCGGCAATGATCAGCGCTTCCATCAAGTCGGAATTCATGCCGGTGCGATAGATGGTTTGCTTGATCGCCAAGACGTTGGGATCGACCGCGGCGCTGCGGATAAATTCCACCACCGGCTGAAACGACTGAAAGGGATGATGCAAAAGCACGTCATGCTTTTTCAGGATGTCGAATATGCTGCCGTCTACCAGGCGCGCAGGTATCGTGGGCTGGAATGGCGGGAAGCGCAATTTCGGCTGGCTCGCGTATTCGACCAGCTCCTGCAGCCGCACCATGTTAACAGGCCCGTCGACGGCGTACATGCGGCTTGGATGAATGGAAAATTGCTCAAGCAAGAAGTTGGCAAGATGGGACGGACAATTCTTTGCGACTTCAAGACGCACGGCAAAGCCGAACTGGCGGCTGTGCAATTCGCTTTGCAAGGCTTCGCGCAGATTCTTTACTTCTTCTTCGTCGACCCATAAATCGCTGTTGCGCGTGACGCGGAACTGAGAATACCCGACGACCTCTCGCCCGGTGAACAATTCGGTAATGTTTGCGTGGATGACGGATGAAAGCAGGCAAAACGCCATGCCGCCATCCGATAATTCCTTAGGCAATTGAATAATGCGCGGCAGTACGCGCGGCGCCTTCAGAATAGCGATACCGGTGCCGCGTCCGAATGCATCTTTGCCTGACAGCTCGACAATGAAATTCAGGCTTTTATTGACGACTTGCGGAAAGGGATGGGAGGGGTCGAGTCCGATCGGCGTCAGCAGCGGGCGTACTTCGCGATCGAAGTAGGCTTTGACCCAAGCGCGTTGCACCTCATTCCGGTCTTGATCGCGCAGAAGCCGTATGCCGGTTTTTGCCAAAAGCGGCAGAATTTCTTCGTTCAGGATCTGATACTGTCTTTCGACCAGGCGATGACATTCGTCATTGGTATGCGCCAGCGCCTTGATCAGGGAACTAGGCTCCGACGAGGCGCTTCCCGCTTGGTGCTGCGCCAACAGGCTGGCGATGCGCACCTCGAAAAATTCATCGAGATTACTGCTGACGATGCATAAGAAACGCAGCCGTTCCAGGAGCGGGACAGAAGGATCCTCGGCCTGCGTGAGCACGCGGCTGTTGAACGCGAGCTGTGAGAGCTCGCGGTTTAGATACACCCCCTGAAAACCATTATCTGACGAGACAGGATGGCTTATCTTTGCCCTGGCATGCATTTCTCGTTCGTTTTCATTGTAAAAATCCTTTTATTATAAAAAATAAATATGACCGGAGAATGACATGCATCTACTGCGGCGCAGATACATTGAGGCCGGGAAGAGGTAATCATTAGCGGAAATTGCGGCGCCGATCGCTTGTGCTTGTCATTAACGCGTAACTAGATCGTCATGCGGTAGTAAAAAACCGTCATTACCATCCACTGGCTTTTTACCAAGGAAGGAATGATAAATGAATGAGATAACTCGACAAGAATTTTTGGCTGACCCGGACGACGCGATCACCAATGTTTCAGACAACCCTAGCTTCGAATCGATCTTGAATGCGCGCTTGAGCCGCCGTTCCATCCTGAAGGGGTCATTCGGATTCGCCGCGACGACGTTTCTTGGCGGCGGCCTTGCCGCCTGCGCCGGTACGAGCTACGAGCCGTCGCTGAAATTGAATTTCAATGCGGTTGCCAAGAGCTTGGCCGATGCCGTTGTCGTTCCGAGCGGTTATACCGTCACCGTGCTGTATCGCCTGGGCGACCCGATCAATGCCGCGACGCCCGCCTACATGAACGACGGCGCCGACACGTCGGCCTCGTTTGCCAGCCGTGCCGGCGATCATCACGACGGCATTCATTACTTCGGCTTGAGCAGCGACGGCAAGTACAGTGCCGGCGCCAATGATCGCGGCTTGCTGTGCATGAATCATGAAGCCATCACGCCGGCCTATCTGCATCCGAACGGTGCGACCATCGTCAACAGCGTGCGCACGGTATCCGATGAAGTAATCAAGGAAATGCATGCCCACGGCGTGAGCGTCATTGAGGTCGCCAAGAGCGGCAGTGCCGTCACCTATAAGCAGAATTCCGGTTTCAACCGGCGCGTTACCACCTTCACCGACATGACCCTGTCCGGTCCGGCTGCCGGTACGGCCGCCATGATTACCGCGTATTCGCCCGACGGCAGCAAAACGCGCGGCACCATCAACAACTGCGCGCATGGCGCCACGCCCTGGGGTACTTACCTCACGTGCGAAGAAAACTGGGCAGGCTACTTCCGCCGCATCACCGCGACCGACAATCCGAACCGCACGGCCAAGGAATTGGCCTCGTTTTCCCGCTACGGCGTTGCCGGCAATGGACGCGAACTATGGGCAACCGCGACCGCGAGCGATTCGACCGACACTTCGTTTTCGCGCTGGAATGCCATGAAGCTGGGTACATCGGCCGACGGCAGAGACGATTTCCGCAATGTCGCCAATACCTATGGCTGGGTAGTCGAAATCGATCCGTTCAGTCCGACCTCGACGCCCAAAAAACGTACGGCGATGGGACGCTTTGCGCACGAAGGCGCATGGCTCGGCCCGGTTGCCGCCGGCAAGCCGCTGGTGTGGTACATGGGTTGCGACTCACGCATGGAATACATCTACAAATACGTGTCGACCGCCAACTGGGATCCGGCCGACGTCAACAAGGGCATGACCGCCGGCGACAAATACCTCAATGACGGCAAGCTGTATGTCGCCAAGTTCAACGCCGACGGTACCGGGCAGTGGCTGGAACTGAAATTCGGCAGCAACAACATCATGGCAGCCTACGCACCTTATGCGTTCGCCGACCAGGCCGATGTGCTGATCAACACGCGCTTAGCGGCTGATGCCGCAGGCGCAACCAAGATGGATCGCCCGGAATGGGGCGCCGTCAATCCGGCCAACGGCGAAGTCTACATGACGCTGACCAACAACAATTCCTCGAATCGCACCATCAGCAACCTCGACGCCGCCAACCCGCGTTTCTACAACGATCCCAAGGGCACGGCGCAAACCGCACAGCGGGGCAACCCGAACGGCCATATCGTCCGCTGGGCCGAAGCCGGCGGCAATGTTGCGGCGACCTCGTTTGCCTGGGATGTATTTTTGTTCGGCGCACGCTCGACTGCCGATGGCACCAATGTCAACGTATCGAACCTGACCGCGGCCAACGATTTCTCCAGCCCGGACGGACTGTGGTTCGCGCCTTCCACCGGGCTGCTGTGGATCGAGACCGACGACGGCGCCTATACCGATGTCACCAATTGCATGCTGCTGGCTGCGGTGGCCGGCAAGGTGGGCGACGGCGCCAAGAAAACCATCACCAGCACCGACGGTGCCACTTCCAAGGCGGTCGATACTTTTGTCGGCAAAGCGCTCGGCGAAACCAACCTGCGGCGCTTTCTGGTCGGCCCCAAGGAATGCGAGATCACCGGCCTGGCCGAGACGCCCGACGGCAAAGCCTTGTTCGTCAATATCCAGCATCCGGGCGAGGATACGGCGCCGACCTTCAGCAATCCGTCCAGCTTCGGCAGCCATTGGCCGGACGGCGGCAATGCCCGCCCGCGCTCGGCCACCATCGTCATCACCAAGGATGACGGCGGCCAGGTCGGCGGCAGCCTGTCATAAAGATTCGGATGACGAGAAGCGCCCGCAGAAACGTATTTGCGGGCGCTTTTTTTTGTTCATCATCTTGTCATAATTTCTCGATACAGTGCAGCGTCTAAATTTTTTTCGAGGAGTAAACGTGAAGCTAAAGCAAATGATCAAATCCGCAGCGGTTTTCGTAACGGCCGTTCTGGCATTGTCTTCGGCGGACGCCGCCGACATTACCGGCGCCGGGGCAACTTTCCCGTACCCGATCTACGCCAAGTGGGCGGAAAGCTATAAGCAAGCCACCGGTACCGGGATGAATTATCAATCGATCGGCTCGGGCGGCGGCATTAAGCAAATCAAGGCGAAAACCGTGGACTTCGGCGCATCCGACATGCCCTTGGCGGCTGAGGACCTGGAGAAGGAAGGCTTGATGCAATTTCCCGCCATCATGGGCGGCGTCGTGCCGGTGGTGAACTTGGAAGGCATCCAGCCGGGCCAGTTGAAATTGACTGGCGATGTCATCGCCGCCATTTACATGGGCAAGGTCACTAAGTGGAACGCCCCCGAAATCGTCGCGCTGAATGCCAGTGTCAAGCTGCCGGCAGACGACATCACCGTGGTGCATCGGGCCGATGGTTCCGGCACCACCTTCCTCTTCACCGATTATCTGTCGAAAGTGAACGGCGACTTCAAAACGACGGTCGGCTCCGGTACGGCGGTCAAGTGGCCGGCTGGCGTGGGCGGCAAGGGCAATGAAGGCGTGGCCGCAAACGTGCAGCGTATCAAGGGCGCCATCGGCTATGTCGAATATGCCTACGCTAAGAAAAACAAGATGAGTTACGCGCAAATGAAGAATCGCGACGGTCAGTGGGTGAGCCCGGACGACGACACTTTCAAAGCTGCCGCAGCGGGCGCCGACTGGGCCAAGACACCGGGCTTTGCCGTGATTTTGACCAATCAAGCAGGCAAGGCAAGCTGGCCGATGACCGGCGCTTCCTTCATCCTCATGCACAAGACGCAAGCGGATGGCGCTAAGGCAAAGGAAGTGCTGAAGTTCTTTGATTGGGCCTACAAGAATGGCGGCGCTATGGCAACGGAACTGGATTACGTTGCCATGCCGGCGCCGGTCGCAAAGCTGGTGCATGAAGCATGGAAAGCTCAGCTGAAAGATAGCGCCGGCAAAGCCATCTGGTAATCAGCCAAGCGCATACCGACGTCATCTCAAGGCTCGCGCTCGCGCGAGCCTTTAATCGAAATAATAGTTCGATATTTCCAATATAATTGAATGATGAAAACCAAATCGGCAATCTCAGCGTTGGCTGCCTTAGCCCAGGAATCTCGGCTCGCGATATTCCGTCTTCTCGTTGCGGCCGGGCCGGAAGGAATAGCGGCAACGAAAATTGCCGAACGGCTCGGTTTGGCGCCGTCATCGCTTTCCTTCCATTTGAAGGAGCTGGCGCACGCAAACCTGGTGACGCCGACGCCGATGGGGCGGCTCATTATTTATACGGCAAATTTCGGCACGATGAATGCGCTGATCGCATTTCTTACCGAGAGCTGCTGCGGCGGCAATCCATGTTCTCCGGTGTCGTCGGTCAAATGTGTCGACAAGCGTAAAACGCATACTGAAAAAGCCTAAGAGGAAAACTGCAATGACAGACAAGGTTTATAACGTCCTATTTCTTTGTACCGGCAATTCCGCCCGCAGCATCATGGCGGAAGCGCTCGTGACCACCATGGGTAAAGGACGCTTCAAAGGATATAGCGCCGGCAGTCATCCCGGCGGCAAGGTCAATCCTTTTGCCGTCGAACAGATTCAGCCTACCGGTTATGACTCGGCGAATTTGCGCAGCAAGAGTTGGGACGAGTTTGCCGCGCCTGACGCGCCGCAGATGGATTTCATCATTACCGTATGCGACAACGCCGCCGGTGAAGCTTGCCCAGTCTGGCCGGGTCATCCGGTATCCGCCCACTGGGGGTTTGAGGATCCGGCTGCCGCGGAAGGCAGCGATGAGGAGAAACGTGCCGTCTTTACCAAGGTATTCAGGCAGATTGCTTCGCGCATGAATACTTTTGTGAATCTGCCGATTGCCATGCTGGACAAAAATGCCATCAAGCAGGAAATGCAAAAGATCGGAGAGTCACAGGTATGAATATGGTGCGGCGTTTGGTTGCAGAGGGGTTGGGCACGGCCTTATTGCTGGCGGTGGTCATCGGGTCGGGAATCATGGGCGAGCGTCTGGCGGACGGCAATGTCGCGATCGCGTTGTTGGCGAACTCGATTGCCACAGGCGCAGGACTCGTTGCATTGATCCTGATGTTCGGCACCGTTTCAGGCGCGCATTTCAATCCGGTTGTGACCCTATCTGAAACCTGGCAAAAAAATATCGCGCCTTCCGAAGCCTTAGGCTACATCTCGGTTCAAATCCTGGGCGCATTTGCCGGCGTCGCAGGGGCACATCTCATGTTTGGCGAGCCCTTATTTTTCGCATCCGAACATGTGCGCACCGGCATGGCGCAATGGTGGAGCGAGTTCATCGCGACATTCGGATTGGTCGGCGTGATTATCGCGTGTTCGCGTAGCCGCCCTTCGGTGACGCCTTTCGCCGTTGCTGCATACATCACTTCTGCTTACTGGTTCACCGCATCCACCTCGTTTGCCAATCCCGCGGTCACGCTGGCGCGCGCGGCAAGCGATACGTTCGCCGGTATTCTGCCGGCTGATGCTCCGGGATTCATCGTGGCGCAATTGTTGGGCGGGATCGCTGCGACATTCCTGTTTTGCTGGCTTTATCCGGCTGTTCCCAAAGAGGCGACCGTAAGCGGCACGGTAGCGCCCGGCGAATTTGCGTCGCAGGCAACGCAAGAGAGTTGAAGCAGCCTCATGGGAGAACTGCTGAACAATATTTGGGTTGGCCGTTAAAGCGCGCAGGCTTTATTTGTTGTGGTTACGTACCGGCGCCACAATTGTTATCTCACTACGTCCACTGGGCAACTCAAAGCTCAGAACCAGCGAAACCTTATTCCCCTCTTCAAGGAGAATATCGGTATCGAGCAGTTGCAGATGTAAGCCGCCGGGCTCCAGCCGTACCGAGCCGCCGGCAGGAATTTGAATTTTTCCGCGCGGCCAGCCGACTTCCAATCCCCCCACTGATCTCGTTTCGAGAATGTCGATACTGCGTGCTATCGGCGTGCGGACAGCAACCAAGGTAGCGTCCTGCGACGAACTTAAGGTCATGAAGGCGGTCGTGGTACGCATGGCATTGACGCTGGCACGCACCCAGGCATCGGTAACTGCCACCTCTGCGCAAGCATCGCCAGCGGCAAGACTCATCACGCTAACCATGATCGCGATAATTCGTTGTAGTGCCGGGTGTCTGGTTCTGCATTTTTTGTCATCAGTCGTCATGAGTAAGTGCGCTCTTCGGGACCGCGGCGCCGTTGGAAAGTGTTATGAATGTTCTGGAACGTCCACTTTGACATGATGTAGGCAATGAAACTTGGAAATTCCGCTCTTGTTTGCATGATGTTAACTATGAATTGTAAAGCTTGTCTTTACAATTTCTGTGTTTTTGCTTTACAATTAAACGCCTTGATCTTGACAATACTGCTATGGAAAAGCAAAAAATAATGACTATTGCGAGATTAATCCGCGATAGTGGGAGCAACGTTGCAGCAAAGTTAGCTGAACATGAAGGTGTTTCGAGGCAAGCGGCAAGTGCTTGGCTTTCAAAATTAAAACGAGATGGCCTTATTGCCTCAAGCGGTACCGGTAGAGGCATTTCGTACTCTTTACCAACATTAAAGTACGCGGTCAAAGAGTACCCTCGAGAAGGGTTGTCAGAAGATGTGGTTTGGCGCGAATTGGGAGCCCCGATAGTTCAGGACCTTTCTAATAATGTGCGAGGCATATGGCACCACGGCATTACAGAAATGGTCAATAACGCTATTGATCACTCCAGTTCTGAAACAGTGCACCTATCAATTTACCAAACCATCCTAGATACCACTGTTATTGTTACCGATAGGGGCGAAGGAATCTTTAAAAAGATTCAGCGCGCGCTCAATCTATATGACGCCAGAGAGGCGATATTAGAACTGGCAAAGGGCAAATTCACAACTGACCCAGATAATCATTCTGGAGAGGGAATTTTCTTCTCGTCTAAGATGTTTGACGAATTTTGGATACGATCTGGGATACTTCGATTTGTACATGACGACGATGAAGCCCCAGACATACTGTACGAAAGCGACGAAGATGTAGTTGGAACGCGCGTCGTCATGCGTCTTAATAATGATAGCCCGCGTACAACGAAGGAAGTTTTCGACAAATTCGCACTGCCAGAAGATTTCTCATTTGCGAAAACAATTGTTCCAGTACGCCTCGCACAGCATGAAGGAGAAAAGCTGGTTTCTAGATCACAGGCAAAGCGTCTAACTCGACGATTTGAACGCTTTCAAACGGTAGTGTTAGATTTCACCGGTGTCGAAGAAATCGGCCAGGCGTTTGCTGACGAAGTGTTTCGTGTATTTAAAACAGCTCATCCTGAAATCACCATGACTCCAATTCGAATGTCGGAGGCCGTTCAGGCAATGATACGACGAGTACAGATATCTACATAACATACTCGCTATTGTCTATGGCAGCAGGTTACTGCTGCGTGTTGGTTAAAATAAAATCAGGAGATTTTTCTTGCTGGACGGGCTAAATTTAGAGGGCTCATGCACATTCAGCCTGGAAGCATATAAGCTTGCCGCGGCGGCAAAGTTACCCGTGGACTTTCGCCTTTATCGATTCCGGGGCTGTCTTACGAATGCATGCCTCCGCTATAGAAGAAAACTCTTTTTCGTACTCGACCATTTTTTTCATGGCCTCTATCGCCATCGCTTGCCGTAGAGCCTTGAGGCAATGCGGCTCGTTTGCTGCGGAAGAATAGTCCGCAATGTGCTCGCGACATCCTTGCCATACATCGGCACGTTTCTGATTCAGCCGGTCCAATCGATTCAGCCCTAGAATATCGATCGTTGCTGTAGCGCGCCTCTTTTCTGCATCATCGATACCTTCAGCAGGAACAGCGATGCAGGCATCCTCGTCCATTTCATACGAAATCAGCCGTGCATCGTCGGTGACTGGATCGATCAGTACCGCTGCCTCCAATTTGAGAGAGGCTGGGTTGTCATGGGATGCGCGCGGAGGTTCGTCAAGCGGGAACCAACTGATAAAGTTCTTGCCTGGTAATCACGTCGTCTCCCACGCATCTCGATGTTGGCTATATTGAAATCTCCACGATATTTCGTGATGTTAAACCGCAAGGCATGGTTGACACCGAACTGCCAATGCCAAGTCCTTGATTTGATTGGCAGGCATGCAATGGCTACCCGCCGGGTAAACAGAGAATAGAGACAGAACCGGCGAGAAAAATGGCGGATTTCTGGCGATTCTGGAGCAGGGTATCCGTCGGCCAAAATGCTGAAGCCCCGCCGCCGTGCAGGTTTTCGGGCGATAAAAAAGGCCAGAAAAAAATCCGGCCTGAGATGAATGGTGGAGCGGAGGAGGATCGAACTCCCGACCTTCGCATTGCGAACGCGACGCTCTCCCAGCTGAGCTACCGCCCCCACGTGGATCGCTGTTAAGTTTAGCGCCGGTAAGCTTGCCTGCCAAGTCGTGCGAGTTTAATTCGGCTCTTTTAAGGTAAACCGGAAAGATGCGCCTTTTCCTGCTTCTGCTTCGGCCCATATTCGTCCGCCATGACGATGAATGATGCGCTGTACCGTGGCTAGGCCGATGCCGTGGCCTTCTATATCTTTCCCGGAATGCAAGCGCTGGAACGCGGTGAACAATTTTCCGGCATGCGTAAGATCAAATCCGGGGCCGTTATCGGTCACGCAGAATATGCATTCATTCTCTTGCTCGATCATGTCGAACCGAATATGCACGCCGGTCCGGTCCGCGGTGTATTTCCAGGCGTTGCCGAATAAATTATCCAGCACGTTTCGGATCAGCCTGGAGTCGGCGCGCGTGGTCATGTGGGGTTGAATCGTGGTGGTGACGAGGCGATCTGGAAACCGTATTTGCAATTCTTCGGTCACCTCGCGAGCCATCGCCGACAAGTCGACTTCTTCCAGCATGAGCGTGCCGCGCGTTTGGCGCGACATTTTGAGCATGGCGTCGATCATGCCGTCCATCCGGTCGGCGGCGCCTCGCACGCGCTGCAGATAATCGTTGGCGGTGGCGTCGAACAACTGACGATAGTCTTCCCACAATGCCTGGCTGAAGCCGTCGATGCTGCGCAAAGGCGCGCGCAAGTCATGCGAGATCGAATAGGCGAAAGAGTCCAGCTCTTCGTTGGCCGCGGCCAGATCGCTGGTGCGCTGCGCGACGCGCACTTCCAATTCGGCGTTGAGCCTGTGCAGTTCGCGCTCGGCCTTGATTTGATCGGTCATGTCGCTGCCGAGGCTGATGCAGCCGATCGGCCGCCCATCCGGATCGCGTAATAGCGAATTCGACCACGCCACGGTGCGAACCTCGCCGCTCTTGATCGCGATTTTGGTGAGCCCGTTATAGTAGCCGTGCTCATGCAATTCCTTGAGCAGTTTTTGGTGGGCCGGTTGCGCTTGATATAGCGGCGGCAGCAGCACTTTAGTCCAATCCTTGCCCACCAATTCTTCCGAAGAGTAACCCGACAGCAGTTGCAAAAAGGGGTTCACATATTGGATGATGCCGTCCAGGTCGATACTCAGCACCGCCATGTGCGCATGTTCCAGCAGCGCACGCCAACGGCGTTCTCCTTCGCGCGCGATTTTTTCGGCGCGAGCCCGTTCGCCGATTTGTTGTTCCAGGTTGGCGTACAGCAGCGCGTTCTCTAGCGACGTCGCGATTTGCGTGGCTAAGGACTCAAGCGTATCGAGAACTTCGGCCGGCCAACTGTCTCGCCTGCGTTCCAAATAAAATGCGCCCAAAATACGGCCATGCCGTTCGAAGGGCAAGCAGAGCGCGGCAGCCGGCCGGGAGGGCCAGTTGGCCAGATAGCCGTAGACCGGATGCACTGCCGGTTCGGCAATGGTTAACATGCGCCGCTGTTTGCAGGCGTCCGCAATGAGCGCGGCGGGAAATTGGCTGGCGTTTTCCAGGGCGAGGGGCAATGCGGAAGCGTGCGCATCCGGCTCCGGGAAGTGCGCTTCCAGCATCAGCTGGCCTTCGCGATCGATGAAGGCGGCGATGCATTCCGCGCCGGTGATACGAGCCAACTCGGGCAGCAGCCGAGCGAGCAAGCGGTCGATCCGGATTTCGCTCATCACCGACTGCAAATGGTTGGCTGTGCCCGCTGTTGTGCCGGGCACTGCGGGCACAGCTTGCGTTTCGAGCTGGCGAACTTTAGACGGCGCTCCCCATTGCTTGAATACCGCCACGCTTTCGGCCAGTGTTGCATGGGCTTGCTGTGGCAGATTCAACTCAAGGAAATAGCCGCCCAGCCGCTCAAGCGCCAATCCCAATACTAATAGATGGCGGCTGTCGCGAGCGGCTTGAATCGCTGCTTGATACGAGACAAGCGCCGCTTCGCGCTGGCCGTGCGCGCGCTGCAGTTCGGCGCGCAATAGAAAAGCCCGCTGGGAAAAATTGGCCGGGCAGTTGGCGCTCCAGTCGGCCAGCATGTCGTGCGCCGTTTTCAAGGCTTCACGATCGCCGTTGGCATGCAAAATCAGACCGCGCCAGAAGTGATGCTCGGGAATCGAAAGCTGACCTGCGACGGCGTCGAGATAGGTATCGGCTTGCGCCATATGCGCTTTAGCTTCGGCCGGTTTGCCGTGCATATAGGCGAGAATCGCATGCAGCAGGCAGAACCAGTGAAACGGCGATTTGGCGGCAAATGATTCCAGCTGTTTGCGAAACACATCCGTATCGAAATCAGCGGCATCGAATTGCGTAGGCGACAGGGTATCTTCTTGCCAGGCGCGCAGCCATTGTCGATTCATGACGAACATGGCGGCAATCGGCGCGGAATTGATTTTTTGAATGACCGGATCAGTGTTTTCCCAGAACTGTAAAAGCGCCGGTACCGGTTCGCCTGACATGATGTGGGCACGAAATTGGAAAGAGAGCGCCAATCCGATGTAGACCTTGTCGGCCGTGGCCGAAGACTGCTCATAACAGCGTTCCAGCGCCGCCAGTCCTGACGCGATCGGCTGAGTCCAATGCGACACCATCGAACCAAATACATAATCGATGCGCGCGCGCAGCACGGGATCGGGCAAGGATTCGGCTAATTTCAACGCCGTTTGCGAATGACGATCCGCCTCCGCATATGCGTTGTGGCGAGAAATCAGAATCACCGCGAAATTCATGAGGCCGAACGCCAGCACGCCCGGATGATGGGTTTGCAGCGCAAACTCCATCATACGCATCGTAATGTAGGCATAAGTTTGCTTGCCCATCTGATAGCCGGCGACATATAGGCGCAGAAGCAGATCGCCTACGGCTTCTTCTTCCGCCGTCAGCTGTGCCGAATTGTCTAAGAGGTAGTCCAACGACAGCGCCGCAAGTTTTTCGCGTATGTCGGGTTCTGCGCGGATAATGGCAGATTCCAGCATGGCCGGGTCAATGGTGAGATGGATGTCGAATTCGGCGAGGCAAGTTGACCCCAGCTGCCAGGCATCGCGCGCACGTCCCGCATTGAGGGTGAACATGATCATGCTGCCGTACACGCGGGCGCGGTCGAGCCGGTTTTGCGCAAGCAAGAGCGCAGTCTGAAACAATTGATCGGCCAGTGCCACATCGCCGGTGGCGTAAGCGCATTCGCCGCCTTCGCGCGCCAACTCGAAAGCCAATCCATTACGGTCGCGCCACGCCTCTTCCGGCAGCATCGATTGTCCTGCGCGCAAATAGCCAAGCGCAGCTTCAAAGGCTGCGGATGCCTTGGCGCGGCGCCCCGCGCGCAAATTCAATTCGGCGACAATGAAGTGCTCTTTTTGCGTGAGCAAATGCGCGGCTTGATTGAATTGAGCAACCAAATCAAAACAAGTCGCGTCCAAGTTTTCTTCTGGCGTGGTGGCGAGAAGCAGCCGGCCGATATGCAAATGCTGCGCCAGACGCTGCGGGTCTGGCATCAAACGGTAGGCGGCTTGCTGGATGCGGTCATGCGCAAAACGCCAGACGCCGTTTTGCCCCGGCTCGACCAGTTGCGCTTCGGCGATCTGAGCAAGCAAGGCGCTGACGTTTTCCGGCGTGTCGTTTTTAATGCGCGACAATTCGGCCACGCTAAATTGCGTGCCGAGGCAAGCCGCTTGCGACAACAGTGCTTGCTGATCGAGCGGCAGCTCGCGCAACCGGTCTTCCATGAAGGTGGTGATATTGCCGGCGAGACGCGCTTCCTGCAATTGATCGGATTGCCAGTGCCAGTGCTGGTCGGCATCCTTGTGCAGCACGCCGCGTTCGCGCAAGGTATTGAGCAGCTGCCCGGCAAACAGCGGGTTGCCTTCCGATTGTTGCGCCAACCAGCGCGCCGGTGCTTCTACCGCCGCACGCATCATGCCGTAGGCATCGCACAGCCATTCTTCCATGTCGCGCGCGGAGATCGGACTGAGTTGAATGCCCGACACCGTTATGCCGAGTTGTTGTAGCGCATCCAGCGCTTGCCGCAAAGGATGCAGCGAGGTGAGCTCATTGTCGCGGCATGTACCGACGATCATGAGGTGGCCGAGCGGATGATCGGTGCCCAGGCTCTTTAATAAGCGCAACGTTGCAACGTCTGCCCATTGCAGGTCGTCTAAGAAAATCAAGAGGGGATGGCTTGCGCGCGCAAAGCAGCCGATAAACGATGCGAACGCCGCTTCCAAGCGTTGCTGCGCTTCTTTCGGCGGCAGCGGCGCCGGCATCGAAATGTCGTCCAACAGAAACGCAAGCTCCGGCAGAACGTCGACCAGAGGCGCAACATTCGCAGAAACTTCTCGCAGACGCGCCTGCCAAGCGGCGCGTTCGCTCGGCGGCAAATTCAGCACGTTTTGCACCAAGCGGCGCAGCGCGGCGATTAATGCGCTGTACGGCGTTTGTCGATGGAATTGTTCGAATTTTCCGCCGCCGAACTGGGTGGGGGAAAGATTCAGCGTGGTGCGGACAAAATTCACCAGGCTGGTTTTGCCGATACCGGCCGGCCCTTCAATTAATATCCAGGCCGGCTTGGCTTCATCGATCTGGCGGCACGCTTGCGATAGCTTGGCGATCGCATTATTGCGGCCGTACAGTGGAGAAACCGGCGGGAAATACATAATTAAAAAAGCTAGGTCGAAAAATCGATCGCCTGCGGATCGAGCGGTAGCCAGGGCTTGGGATGGCCCAAGAGATAGCCTTGGCCATATTCTACGCCAAGCTCTTGCAGGGCCTCCAATACATCGGCCGACTCGACGAATTCGGCGATGGTTTGCAAGCCCATCACATGGCTGATTTTATTGATGGCTTCCACCATGGCCAGGTCGATCGGGTCACGCGTGATATCGCGCACGAAGCTGCCGTCGATTTTGACGAAGTCCACCGGCAGGTGTTTCAAGTAACCGAAGGACGACAGGCCGCTGCCAAAATCATCGAGCGCGAACTTGCAGCCGATATCCCGCAGCTTGGTAAACAAGGGAATGGTGCCTGCGATGTTGGCGATTGCCGCGGATTCGGTAATTTCCAGGCATACCTTGTTGGGCGGAATGTCGAACTCCAGAAATTGCCGGCGCACATATTCAAAAAAATCTTCGTCGTTGATGGTGGCGCCGGAAATATTTAAAAACAGCAGCACGTCGTCGTGTTTTAAATCGAGCGGGATTTTCTTTTCGGCGATGGCGGAAAACGTATTGCGAACTACCCAGCGGTCGATCGGCGTCATTAACTTGAAGCGTTCCGCCGCGGGAATGAAAACGCTGGGCGGAATCAAAACGCCGGCTTCATCCACCATGCGCAGCAACACTTCATGGCAGGCAAGCTTCGGTGTTTTGCCATCGTTGATCTTGAAAATCGGCTGATGGAAAAGGGCCATGCGGTTTTCTTCCAGAGCCAGGCTGATGCGTGAAATCCATTGCATCTCCTTGCGCCGCTGGGCCAAGCCTTGGTCATCGAGCTGATAGATATGCAGGCGATTGCGTCCCAGCTCCTTGGCTGCGTAGCAAGCGACGTCTGCTGCGCTCATTGCTTCGGCGGCATTGGTCGTTTCACTGTTGATGATGCTTACGCCGATACTGCAGCCGACCTGAAAGCTCACGCCCTCCCACTGGAAGCGGAAGTCTTGGATGAACTCCAGGAGTTTATGCAAAATGCGTTGACCGTCTTCCAAGTCGCAATTATTCAACAAGAGGCCGAATTCATCGCCGCCCAAGCGCGCCAGAATATCGCTTGCGCGAATCTGATGGCCCAGGGCCATGGCAAGCTGGCGCAGAAGTTCGTCGCCCGCGATATGGCCGCAGGTGTCATTCACCAGCTTGAATTGATCGAGATCGAGATAGCACAGCAGATGCGTGGAGCGGTCGCGCTGCGCGGTGTGCAGGGCGTTTCCCGTAGCGCGTTCGAATTCGCGGCGGTTCAAGAGGCCGGTCAACGGGTCATGGAAAGCGTGATAACGCAGTTCCTCTTCCGCGTTTCTCTTCGCAGCGCGCACTCGCGTCTCATCCAGCTCGCGCGCAATGACCGGCCCCAGACGCACTAAATTATTTTTCAATAAATAATCGTGCGCGCCGGCTTTCATTGCCGCCACCGCCGATACATCGTCGATGTGGCCGGAAACGATGATGAAAGGAATATCGAGCAGCGACTCTTTGTAGACGACCAGCGCATCATGCGCATTAAAGCCGGGCAGGGCGTAGTCCGAAATGATTAAGTCCCATGCGTTATCGGCTAATGCCGCTTGCAGATCGGCCCGGCTTTCCACGCGCAGGTGATCCGGCATGTAGCCTTCCTTGCGCAACAGGCGCAAGAGCAATTGTGCGTCGTCGTCCGAATCCTCAATGAGCAATACGCGCAAGGGTATGCTTTTCATTCCGGTTCTCCTGGCGGCGCCGGCGGCAAGCGGTTATGCACAAGCCAATACTGGTGAACGTCGCGCACCAGGGCGACGAAGGCATCGAAATTGACGGGTTTGCGCAAATAACTATTCGCGCCGCAGGAGTAGGCAGTAGCGATGTCCTCCGGTTCGTCGGACGAACTCAGTAAAACCACCGGAACGATTTTGGTGAGTGGCCGCGCGCGCAGTTCTCGCAGCACGGCAAGCCCGTTCTTGCCGACCATTTGCAAATCGAGCAGTACCAATTGCGGGAGACGAGCAACGTCGTCGTGCGCCAGCATGGCGCAAGCTTCGTCACCGCTTTGTGCAACGTCGAGGGAAATATCGAGCCCAGCCTTGTCGAAAGCGCGCCTCGCCAGCACGATTTCGTCCGGATTGTCTTCCACCAGGAGTACGGTCTTCTTCATGGGCTGTCTCACCGCAAGCGCGAAATCACTGCGCCAGTTAGCGTTGTACGTTACCACAAATAAATATTGCCGAATATCTAGAGGGGGAGGGTATGCCCCTCCCGGCGGGCAGGAAATTTGTTGAAAAAAAGCCGCCAAGCACTTGAATCTATTGACGAAAATTCCCTTAGAACACTATAGTGACAGCATGATTTCCGATTTTCAACTTCTCTCCGAGAAAATCAACGAGCTGGCGGAGCTCACGCAATCGCTACGCCGTGAGAATGCCGAGCTGCGCCGTCATTCGATTGCACTCACAGGGGAGAACGCCGAATTGGCGCGTCGCATGGAAGAAGCCCAGCAGCGCTTGATCGCCTTGCTGGAAAAAATTCCCGCTTTTGATACCGATCAGGAAGCCGCATGAGCCAGCTGGACGTCACGATCATGGGGCAAGCTTACAAACTCGCTTGCAAGGAAGGTGAAGAGCCGGCGCTGAAGCAAGCGGTCGCTTACCTCGACGATAAAATGTGCACTATTCGCGATGCCGGCAAAGTGAAAGGCAATGACCGTATTGCTGTCATGGCTGCCTTAAGCATTGCCGCTGAATTCCTCTCCACGCGATCCGCCAACGGTCCTTTCGCCGACATGACCTTGGCGGATGTCAAACAGAAAATCTCGGCCATGCATACGGTGCTCGATGCGGCACTCGGACCGCAAGAAAATCTTTTTTAAATCTAATCGATTGGGGACAGAGTACCGTTTCGCTTAACTCTGTCCCGCAATACAAAAATACGCCAAAAAATCGTTTGACACGGAAGCGGTTCGGTGTAGACTAAAGCCTCCTGCCGTGTTCGCGATTGTCATATATTCCTTGAACCAATATGTGTGCATAAGGTTGCGGAAAATTGTTCGATGGGCGTGAGCGTCGCTAGTCCGATGAACCCGAAATTGAACTGACTGTGACCACCTTGAGCCGAAAGGTTCGGGATGCCGGCAAAGCGGCACAGGCGGGGTTTAATACCAGGCGGTTGCATATTTTATGCAGCCGCCTTTTCATTTGTAAAATCAAAACCAAAAAACGGAATCGAGCATGCAGTACTGGCTGATGAAATCCGAACCTGGGGAAGTGAGTATTGACGACGCGCTCAGCGCGCCCAAGCAAACCGTTCCCTGGTTCGGCGTGCGTAACTATCAGGCGCGCAATTTCATGCGCGACGGCATGCGCGTAGGCGACGGCGTCTTGTTCTACCATTCGAGCTGCGAAGAACCCGGCATTGCCGGGATCGCCGAAGTCGCCGGCACACCCTATCCGGACGACACGCAATTCGATAAGCGCAGCAAGTACTACGATGCCAAAGCGACGCGCGAGGAACCGCGCTGGATGATGGTGGATGTGCGCATCGTCAAAAAAATCCCCTTAGTTTCCTTGGCTGCTTTGCGCGAAGCGCCCGAGCTCGCGGATATGCAGATTCTCAAGCGCGGCAATCGCCTGTCGATTACGCCGGTATCGCCTGCCGAGTGGCGCTTCATTACGCAAAAACTCATCAAAAAATAATTCGATGGATGTTGTTTTGATCGTTGCGCTGCTGGCGCTGGGAAGTGCCACAGGCTTTGCCGCCGGTTTGCTCGGCATCGGCGGCGGCATGTTGCTGGTGCCCTTCATGACGATGGTGTTGGCGGCGCGCGGCTTTCCCGAGCAGCATATCGTCCATGTCGCGATCGCCACTTCGCTGGCGACCATCCTATTCACGTCGATTTCGTCGGTGCGTGCACATCATCAGCATGGCGCGGTGTCGTGGAAAATCGTGAAATTGCTGGCGCCGGGCATTTTGATCGGCTCCTGGATCGGCCCGTGGATCGGAGCGCATTTGAATTCGGCAAGCTTGTCTATCTTCTTTGGCGTGTTTGTATCGCTCTCCGCCACGCAAATGCTGATCGATAAAAAACCTTCGGCATCGCGCGAATTACCGAATGTGCCCGGCATGTTTTCTGCAGGCGGCGTGATCGGTACGCTGGCCGGCTTGGTCGGCGCTGGCGGCGGCTTCGTCTCGGTGCCGTTTATGACCTGGTGTAACGTGCCGATTCATACCGCAGTGGCGACCAGTGCCGCGCTCGGTTTTCCGATCGCCTTATCCGGCACCTTATCGAATATTTATCACGGCTGGAATACGCCGGGGCTGCCCGCAGGCACGCTCGGATTTATTTATCTGCCGGCCTTGGTTGTGATCGCATTGGCAAGCATCACCACCGCGCCATTCGGCGCTCGCACGGCACACCGCCTGCCGGTAAAATCCTTGAAAAAAGTATTCGCGTTGGTGCTGTATGCCCTTGCGGCTTATATGCTGTATCGCGCATTTAAGTAGATTTTCAACTCGACCATTTGCATGAAACCAGCCCACATTTGTATCACCCGCCACGGCGAAACCGACTGGAACATTAAAGGCATTTTGCAAGGCTGGTTCGACGTGCCGATCAATGACGAGGGACGCCGCCAAGCGCGTGAAATGGCGGCAGTCTTTGCCGGTGCCCGCTTTGCCGCAGTATGGACCAGTTCCTTGGGGCGCGCGCGAGAGACTGCTGAAATTATCGCTGATGCCTTGCGTTTGCCGTCGCCATCCGTTCATGACGGACTCAAGGAGCGGCATTTCGGTGCGATTCAAGGCATTCCCAAAGATGAATTGGCGGAACTGAATCCGGCGATGCTTGAGCAAATCCTGCGCCGCAATCCTGCGGCGGAATTCGTCGACGGCGAATCGATGGATGAATTCGCCGATCGTGTGCTTGGCGCGTTCGCCCACATCGCCGCGCGTCATCCCGGAGAGAATGTGCTCGTCATTACCCATGGCTGGGTGATGGACGTCGTGACGCGGGAAGTAGGTGGTATGCCGCGCAGTGCCATCCTTCACATGAAGCGCAAGAACGGCGAGAGCCTTTGGGTGGAAGCGACAAAAGATAATCTTGTCGCCGCGCCCCAATGACAGCTCGCAAATCGGGAAGGATTTAATTCGCCGAACGTAGTGCTTTAGCCGCTTCGACCATATTTCTCAATGCCGGAATAACTTCCTCCCAGCTCCGGGTTTTGAGCCCGCAATCCGGATTGACCCATAAGCGGCTGGCCGGAATGCGCTGCGCGGCATTGCGCAGCAGCTGAATAATTTCCGCTGTGTTCGGAATATTCGGCGAATGGATGTCATATACGCCCGGTCCGATTTCGTTCGGATACTTGAAATCCTCGAAGGCATCCAGCAGCTCCATATCCGAGCGGGATGTCTCGATGGTGATGACATCCGCGTCCATGTCGGCGATGGCATGGATGATGTCGTTAAATTCCGAGTAGCACATGTGCGTATGAATTTGCGTTTCATCTTTGACGCCGTTAGCTGTAATGCGAAAAGCTTCCACTGCCCACTGCAGATATTCGTGCCACTGCGATCGGCGTAAGGGAAGACCTTCGCGCAGCGCGGCCTCGTCGATCTGGATAATCCGTATGCCGGCTTTTTCCAAATCCAATACCTCGCCGCGAATCGCCAGCGCCAATTGATAACAGGTGGCGGCCCTCGGCTGATCGTCGCGAACGAATGACCAATTCAGCATCGTGACAGGACCGGTCAGCATGCCTTTCATCGGCTTATTCGTCAGCGACTGGGCATAGCGCGTCCACTCAACGGTCATGGCTTGCGGGCGGCTCACGTCGCCGAACAGGATGGGCGGCTTTACGCAACGCGACCCATAAGACTGTACCCAGCCGAATTGGCTGAATGCATAACCCTCAAGTTGTTCGCCGAAGTATTCCACCATGTCGTTGCGTTCGGCCTCGCCATGCACATACACATCTAGTCCGAGCTTGTCTTGCTCATGCACGCAGCGCTCGATCTCCCGTTTCATCAGCGCGGAGTAGGCCGCTTGATCCAGTTCGCCGCGGCGAAATTTACTCCGTGTCTCGCGGATTTCCGCGGTTTGCGGGAAGGAACCGATGGTCGTCGTCGGAAATTCGGGCAAGCCCAATATCGCAGCCTGCTTTGCCGCGCGCTGCTCGTAAGAGCCGGCGCGTCGGCCCCAGCCGGCGTCAAGCCGTTCTACATTCGCTCTGACCCCGGGATTTTTTACGCGGTGCGATGTGTGTCGCTTTTCGATGGCGCTGCTGTTGGCCACAAGCGCTTCTTGCACGGACACGCGTCCGTCGTTGAGGGCCTTGCCGAGAATCGTCAGTTCTTCCAGCTTCTGCAGTGCAAAGGCGAGCCAAGAGCGGATTTCGGGATCCAGCTTCTGCTCGGAATGCAAATCGACAGGCACATGCAGCAAGGAACAAGAAGGCGCGATCCATAGGCGTTCTTTGAGCGCGCGATGAATCGGTTCCAGCCATTCGAGCGTGGCATGCAGATCGGTCTTCCAAATATTGCGCCCATTGATTACGCCGAGCGAAAGCACTTTATCCTCCGGTAAGCGACGAATGATCTCGTCCACCTCGGCGCGTCCATTGATCGCATCGATATGCAAGCCGGCTACCGGCAGCCCGCATGCCAGATCCAGGTTTTCTTGCAGTTGACCGAAATAAGCCGCGACCAAGATCTTGGGCCGGTTGATTGCAAGCGCCTCATATGCCATGCCAACCGCCGCTTGCCACTCGGGGCTCAGTTCGGTCACAAGAATCGGCTCGTCGATCTGCACCCACTCGATACCTTCTTGCGCCAGCTTGTCCAGCAGCTCTCTATAGATTGGCAGCAGGCGCGGCAGTAAGGAAAGCCTGTTGCAGTCATCCTTGCTCTTGCCCAGCCACAGATAAGTCACCGGCCCGATGATGACCGGCTTGGTAGCGATGCCGAGCCGCCGCGCTTCCTGCAGCTGCGCTAAAAATTCGGATGCGTGTAACGAGAAAACCGTATCGGCCGTGAATTCCGGCACGATGTAATGGTAGTTGGTGTCAAACCACTTGGTCATCTCGCCGGCATGCACCGAGCAGCAAGACGACTGAACGGTGGAACGCCCGCGGGCAACGCGAAAATAATTGTCCAAGGTGGTGCCGCTGATGTTGCGGACACGGTCAGGCACGTTCCCGAGCAAAAAACTCATATCCAGGATGTGATCGTAGTAGGAAAAATCGCCGACCGGCACAAAGTCCAGGCCGGTTTGATGTTCCCAATGCTGCCGACGCAAACGCGCGCCTTCCGCTTTCAGATCGTCCTGCGATGACAATCCCTTCCAATAATTTTCTAATGCAAATTTCAGTTCGCGCCCTGCGCCGATGCGCGGAAAACCAAGATTATGTGTAACGGCCATGATCGAAACTCCTAAGTGAATGGAGCCGATAGTAGCGTCATAAAATCATGAATAAAAATGGTATTATTTCATTGAATCATAAATTTTATTCATGAGCTATGTTGGAGCGTATTCATCTGCAGGTCATCCGCGAGGTAGATCGCCAAGGCTCGTTGACGGCGGCTGCCAATGTGTTATGTCTGACGCAATCCGCACTCAGCCATACGATCAAAAAGATAGAAACCCAGTTGGGAACGCTCATCTGGGAAAGAGAAGGGCGCAGTTTGCGGTTGACGCAAGCAGGCGCTTATCTCCTCGGGCTGGCTAATCGCCTCTTGCCGCAGCTGGAGCACGCGGAGCTGCTCATGCAGCAGTTCGCCAAAGGACAACGCGGCAGCCTGCGTATCGGCATGGAATGCCATCCTTGTTATCAATGGCTGCTCAAGGTTGTATCGCCATATCTTGCGCATTGGCCGGATGTCGACGTCGATGTGAAGCAGAAGTTTCAGTTCGGTGGAATTGCGGCGCTGTTCGGTTATGAAATCGATCTCTTGGTGACCCCGGATCCGCTTTTCAAACCTGGATTGCATTATGTCCCGGTGTTCGGTTATGAACAGGTCTTGGTCGTCAACCGGCGCCATCCTTTTGCCAAACTGTCTCATGTAACGCCTAAGCAGCTCGTTGAGGAAGTGCTCATTACCTATCCGGTTGAGATCGAGCGGCTCGATGTCTACAGTCAGTTTTTGCTTCCTGCCGGACAATCCCCCCGAAGACATAAGACCGTCGAAAACACCGATATCATGCTGCAGATGGTCGCGAGCGGCCGCGGCGTGACTGCCTTGCCGCGATGGTTGGTCACCGAATATGCCAAAAAGCTCGCGATCAAACCTATCCGCCTGGGTAAACAGGGGATCTTCAAACAGATATTTTTAGGCATGCGTGAGACGGATCAGCATGTCGAGTATCTGAAAGCGTTTATTGAGATTGCACGGCATTGCTCTAGATCAACCGAATGAGAGTGGAATTAAGTACCATCGGTCACTGCGGCCATTCGGAAATATACTGCGGCTCATGGGCGACGACTCGGCGCTGTCGGGGCGGCGATGTCCAAGGTTTTAATTGGTAAGAATTAAATTCGCCTACCTTCAAAAAAATCCGACAGTGCACGAACAACATTCCCTACCATATCTAAGAGAAACGCTGCTGTTTCTCTCGCTGGCCGGCATCCTCATTCCACTATTGCAGCGTTGGCGGATTAACCAAGTATTGGGTTTCCTGGCAGTCGGTGCGCTAGTCGGTCCTTTCGGTTTGGGTCTGATGGCCAAGGACGTATCGTGGCTGGCTTACTTTTCTTTCCCGCGTCTGGAAGGCGTCACTGCACTGGCCGACATCGGTGTGTTGTTTCTGATGTTTATGATTGGCCTGGAGCTCTCTGCGGAGCGCTTATGGGCTTTGCGGCGCTGGGTATTTGGCGCCGGCTCGGCTCAAGTGTGTTTAAGCGCCGTCATTATTGGTTGTATTGCCTATTTTTTCGGCAATCGATTGGAGGCGGCGATCATTCTCGGCCTCTTGCTGTCTTTATCGTCCACGGCGGTAGTCATGCAACTCATGACCGAGCAGCGTTCTCTCGCCTCACCGCTGGGGCAGGCCGGATTTTCGGTGCTCATGCTCCAAGACCTGGCCGTGGTGCCGATATTGATCTTGATCGGCGTGCTCACTCAGCAACAGAGCGAAGGCCTGGCCGGCCTGGTCATACTGGCGCTGATCAAGTCTGCGGGTGCGATTCTGCTGATCTACCTCGTCGGGCGGCGCGTAATACGTCCGCTTTTTCGTTCCTTCGCCAAGCAGCGTGCGCCGGACGTTTTCATGGCCCTCACCTTGCTGAGTGCGCTCGGTATCGCGGGGCTGACTGCGGCGGCTGGATTGTCGATGGCGCTTGGCGCATTTTTGGCCGGGTTGCTATTGGCGGAAACCGAGTTCAAGCATGAAGTGGAAATCACGATCGAGCCCTTTAAGGGTTTGTTGATGGGATTGTTCTTCATGTCCGTCGGCATGAGCATCGATGTGCGAGAGATCGCTCAATCGCCGGTCTGGATTCCGCTTTCGGTAATCGGCCTGATTGCCATCAAGGGCACTGTGCTAGCAGTGATATTCCGAGTCGGAGGCCTCAACTGGGGAAAGGCGGTCGAAGGCGGCTTGCTGTTGGGCCAAGGCGGCGAATTCGCGTTCATCGTCACCGCATATGCAGTATCGACGAAGCTATTTGAACCGAAGGTCGGACAGTTCATTATGCTGGTAGTCGGCCTGAGCCTATTCGTGACGCCGTTGGCTGCTAAATTGGGCCATATGTTCTGCAAACACTGGGAGCGGCGCTTTCATGACGATAGAACCAAAACGCTTGAAATTTCCGAGCCGGAGCCTGTGGCGGGAGGCGTCATCATTGCCGGGTTTGGGCGCGTCGGCAAGATGCTGGGGCAGTTACTCGCGGAGCAGAACGTTCCCTACATCGCATTCGAAAACGATGCGCGCCTGGTGACTCGTCTGCATTCCGAAGGATTTCCGGTGTATTTCGGCGACGCCGCGCGTGCTGAATTGCTGCGCAAGGCACATGCGGACCGGTCGCCGGCAATTGTCCTGACGATGGATCATCCGGCCTCCGCGCTCAATGCCGTGAAAAGCATACGCAAAGAGCTCCCGGAGGTCTTGATATTCGCGCGTTCTCGCGATGAGAAGCATGCGCATGCGCTCAAGCAGGCGGGCGCCACCATTGTCATTCCGGAGACCTTGGAATCAAGCCTGCAACTGTCCGCGTTCGTCCTGCAAACCCTCGGATTTAGCGAAGGCAGCGTCACCAACATGATTCAAGTCGAGCGAGATCGGCATATCGCAGCGATAGACGGATTGTCAAAGCGTTGAAATAGCATCACATCGCTCTCTTGAATCGCAACCTGCGGCGTGAGCCCGATTTTTTCTTGCCACTCAGCCCCCCATAGCGCCGCTCGTCTTCAAATTCCACCATTCGTCGCATGTCCGGGACAATCGACTGGCTTCCTCCTAAAGTTGTTTTCACGTTAACTTTAATGGAAAGCCAAGATGAAGCAATTGAAGAAAATCGTCTGCCTCGCCGCCTTGAGCGGAATTCCCCTCGTAGCCGGAGCAGCCGATTTGTCCATCCAGGTTGCAGGGCAGGCAAAAGGGCGGATCTACGCCGCGCTCTATGACAGCGAGGAAGCCTGGAAAGCCATGCAGCAGCCATTGCGCGGTGAATATGGCACGTATGCGGATGGATACTCGCTGGTTTTCAAGGGACTGCCGCCCGGCCGCTATGCCCTCAGCGTTTTTATCGATGAAAACGACAATAAAACGCTCGACCGCAATCCCATCGGCGTTCCGGTCGAGCCCTACGGCATCTCGCGAAATGCCGTCGGCAGAATGGGGCCGCCGACATTTTCCGATGCCGCAATCGAATTGAGCGAAAACGCCTCCACCATCATCAATCTTCGATAGGGAGCCTTCATCATGAACACGCTCAGTCGCCGCAGTTTTTGCCGCCAGTTGCTGTCGCTTTCTGCCGGTGCCGTCGCCTTTCCGGCACTTGCCTCACCGGTATTCGCAAAGGGCATGCAAAAGCCGTGGGCCATTGCCTATGCCGGTATCAACGATGACCTGCCAGGCATGGCAATGCGCGTGACCGGAAAGATACCGGCGACCCTGACCGGCACCTTGTTTCGCAATGGTCCCGCACAATACACCTTGGGCGGGGAACGCTATCAGCATCCCTTCGATGGCGATGGCCTCATTCAAAAATATCGCATCGCGGGCAACGGCATTACGCATGAAGCGCGCTTCGTGCAAACGGAAAAATATGTCGCTGAAAAGCGCGCGCAGCGGTTTTTGAGAGTCTCATATGGCACGCATCTGAGCGGCAGAGAATCCATCGAAAAGCCAGATGCGTCCAATACCGCCAATACCAGCGTGATCTACCACCAGGGCGAATTGCTGGCGCTGTGGGAAGGCGGTTCGGCAACCCGCCTCGATCCCGCTTCACTGGATACGCATGGCTTTAAGACCTGGCGCCGCGATTATGCGGGCATGCCTTTTTCCGCCCACCCCAGGATAGAACCGGACGGCAGTCTCTGGAATTTCGGCGTCAGCAGCTTCAATGGAATGCTGTCGATATACCGCATTTCCCGCTCCGGTGAATTGCTCGCTGCGCATACTAGCGCTATCCCTAATATCACCATGGTGCATGATTTTGCCGTGACGGCCAGGCACTTGGTTTTCCTTTTGCCGCCGCTGGTGTTCGACCTTGAGCGGCTCAATGCCGGCAACACCATGGCTGATAGCTACGTCTGGCGTCCCGAGCTGGGCATGCGGGTACTGGTGGTTGATAAAAACGACTTGACCTCGCATCGATGGTTTGAGCTTCCATCCAGCTTTGTCTTCCACATCGGGAATGCCTGGGAAGATGGCGGAAAGATTTACCTCGACTACGTCGGTTCGCCAAGCGCATGGTGGGTGTTAACCGGCGCAAGGCAGTTGATGCGCGGAGAATGGACTTTCGAAGAAGCCAAAAAATATATGCCCAGGCTGGCGCTCGCAGAAATCGATCTTGTGCACGGGAAGGCAACACAATCCTTCATTGCGTTGAATGGCGAGTTCCCGGCAATCGATCCGCGCCTGGTCGGCAAACGTCACCACAGCCTGTACACGGTCGCTCGATTGGGGCAGGCGGAGCGGCCGGGTTTTGATGCCATCGCACGCTTTGACCGAAATAGCGGCAAGATTGCGCAATTCCGTTATGGGGACGATTATCTGGTCGAAGAGCATCTCTTCGTGCCTCGCGCCGACGGAAGCTCAGATACCGATGGCTGGCTAATTGGTACGGCACTGGATATCAAGCAGCAGGCGATGGTGTTATCGATATTCGAAGCCGGCAATCTTGCGCAAGGGCCGGTTGCACAGGCACGGATGGACAGGATAGTCCCGGTCGGTTTCCATGGCACTTATGTGGCGGGATAGGCTCGTTTCCCGAGTTACAATGCCCGCAATAAATCCACCGATGACTATGAACGACGATTTTCCGGTAATGACGTGGCGCCAGGCCGGCATGATCTTGCTGCTGACTTTGGCCGTCAGCCTTGCCATCGGCGTGTTGCATTACGCAGTGAATGCCCAGGGCAGTCTGTTTCTGCATTTGGCATTTTCCTGCATCATCGGCTTCTCAATTTGCTTGACGTGCCTGACATTCGCCCGTTTTGCCAAAAGCGGGCGCCAGGTTGCATTTTTCCTGGTGTTCGCCGTTCCGATCGGTGTATTCATCGGGCGCACGCTGGGGCAGACGGTGCTGGGATTTCCTGCGCGATCGCTGCCGCGCGCGCTGGCCGAAGCATTTCTGCGCTTGCCGGAAAACACCGCCACCATGATGTTTAGCGGCCTGGTGGTTGGTGCGGTGATCACGTTTTTTATTTACGTCAAAGGCCGGCATGATTACATGGTGCGTCGCCTGGAACTGGAAAGCCTGCGCGCGGCCGCTAACGAGGGAGCGATGAACAAGGCCGTGCTGCAGCGGCTGCAGGCGCAAATCGAACCGCATTTTTTGTTCAATACGCTGGCGACCCTGGATGGGCTCATTGCCCAGCGACCGCAGGAGGCAAGGCGCCTGCTGGAAAAACTGACCGACTACCTGCGTGCGACACTCGAGCGAACGCGCCAGGAAGAGGGCACACTGGCAGACGAATTGCACGTCATACGCGGCTATCTCTGCATCATGGAAACGCGTCTTGGCACGCATCTGCGGTGGCAAATAGATGTTCCCGGCCGCTTGGAGTCCACGCCGTTTCCTCCGATGTTGCTGCAGCCGCTGGTAGAAAATGCGATCAGCCACGGCATTGAGCCAAGCGAAAATGGCGGCAGTGTCAATATTCAGATCTCCGGCAATGGCAAGAATCTCATATTGCAGGTCGCTGATACCGGCGTCGGTTTGCAATCCACAAATTCCGCCAAAGGCCATGGCGTGGGCCTCGCCAATGTGCGGGAACGCCTGCAATTGCTGTATGGTGAAGCAGGCAGACTCGAGCTCTTCGCCAACCAGCCTGACGGCGTCATTGCGAGGATTTCCATCCCATGCCAACCGCATTGATTGCTGAAGACGAAGCGACAGTCGCCAACCATTTGCGCGACCGGCTGCAGGCATTGTGGCCGGAGCTGCAAATCGTCGCCATTCACCGGACGGTGAGTGCGGCGGTCAAGGCAATCGAGCAGCACAAACCCGACATCGCCTTTCTCGACATTCGCATGCCTGGCGGATTGGGCATCGATATTCCTCGTCTGATCCACCATCGGCCCCTGTATGTATTCATCACCGCCTACGATGAATACGCGGTCCGGGCTTTCGAGGCGTCGGCAATCGACTATCTGCTCAAGCCGATTGCGGATGAACGGCTGCAACAGACCGTGCAGCGCCTCAAGGAGCGCCTGACCGTGCCGGCGCCTGCTGCTCCCAACCTTGATACGCTGATTCAGCAGCTTCAAGCGGCAATCAAGCCGGCGCAATATACGCAATGGTTGAAGGCAGGCAAAGGCGACATTGTCCAGCTTGTGGCAGTGGAGGAGGTGTGTTATTTCAAGGCCGAAGACAAGTACACCAAGATAGTGAGCGCCCAAGCCGAGTATTGGATACGCACCTCGTTGAAAGACTTACAGCAAGAACTCGACCCAAAGTATTTTCAGCTCATCCATCGCGACACCATTGTCCGCCTGCCTGCGGTTGCGCAGGTGCGGCGCGACTTTGCCGGACGGCTATGGATCAAGCTGAAGGAGCGAACGGAAGAGTTGGCGGTGAGTAGACGGCATGCTGATATTTTCAAGCAGATGTAAACATCGGCATGTCGTCAGCACGTTCGCTTATCTTATTTGAACTGCTCCCGCAGCACGTTCTTTTGCACCTTGCCCATGGTATTGCGCGGCAGATCATTCACGAAATGTACGCGCTTGGGCACCTTGAAGTTCGCGATCTTCGATTTCAATAGCGCGATCACGTCGCTTTCCTTGATCACTGCCTGCGGCTTGGCGACGACTACGGCCGTGACGGCTTCACCAAAGTCAGGGTGCGGTACGCCGATTACAGCCGATTCCACCACGCCGTCGATCTCATCGATGAAAGACTCGATTTCCTTCGGATAGACGTTGTATCCGCCGGAGATGATCAGATCTTTGCTGCGGCCGACAATGGACAAATAGCCTTTTGCATCCAACTTGCCGACATCACCGGTTTTGAAGTAACCGTCTTCGGTGAATTCTTCCGCCGTCTTTTCCGGCATGCGCCAGTAGCCTTTGAATACGTTCGGACCTTTTACTTGGATATCGCCGATTTCGTCGCTTGCGCAAGGCGCATGCGGATTGTCCGGCGTGCTCTTGACCACGCGAATCGATACGCCGGGCAAAGCTTGACCGACAGTGCCGCCCACGCGTGACCCTTCGTAGGGATTGGACGCGAGCATGGTGGTTTCGCTCATGCCGTAGCGTTCGAGAATGGTGTGGCCGGTGCGCTTGGCGAATTCGTTGAAGGTTTCCATCAAGAGCGGCGCCGATCCGGAAATGAAAAGGCGCATGTTGGAACATGCTTCCGCATGCAAACCGGATTCGGCCAGCAAGCGCATGTAGTAAGTCGGCACGCCCATGAACACGGTTGCGCGCTTCAGATATTGCATCACTTGCGCGCCGTCGAACTTAGGCAAGAAGATCATCTTGCTGCCGTTGAGCAGCGCGCCGTGCGACGCGACGAATAATCCATGCACATGAAACAGCGGCAGCGTATGCAGCAATACGTCGCCCTTTTGCCAGTGCCAGTAGTCATGCAATACCAAGGCATTGGATGACAGATTGCCGTGCGTGAGCATGGCGCCCTTGCTGCGGCCTGTGGTGCCGGAGGTGTAAAGAATCGCGGCGAGGTCGTCCGCTTTCTTCTCCACTGTCTTGAACGTATCCTGCATATGCAGCGCGCGTTCCAGCAAAGAGCCATCGCGCCGGTCGCCCAGCGTGAAGACATGTTTGGTGTGCGCTTTGAATGCAATCTTCGATACCCAGCCGAAGTTTTGCGGCGAACACACGACCACGGATGGCTCGGCGTTGCCGATGAAGTATTCGATTTCTGCTGCGCGGTAAGCGGTATTGAGCGGCAGGTAGGCATAGCCCGCTTGCAGCGTCGCCAGGTAAAGGATCAATGCTTCAGGCGACTTCTCTACCTGCACCGCGATGCGTGCATCTTTCGGCAAGTCGAGGCTCGCCAGGAGGTTGGCCATCTTCGCCGTCGCGCGCTGAATGTCGAGCCAGGAATAATACAAACCGTCTTGTGTCTCCAGGCAGCAAGCGGATTTGTCGGCGGGGAAGCGGGATTCGAACAGGGCGAAGAGATTGGCGTTCATCGGCATTCAATATTGACATAAAATTTGTTTAGGACAGAGCACGCTATGCGTAGCACTGTCCCGCAATTCTTAGAACTTTGTTCAAATTTTATCCGATCATTTCCCTGAAAAGACCGGCTTGGCTTTATTTAAGAAGGCCTGCAATCCTTCCTTATAGTCATCCGATGATAAAAGCGCAAAGGCGGCATTCAGTTCATCTTCCGTGAGCGGCTCCGGGCGCGCGGATAAGCGCCGCATCAATTGCTTATTCATACGCGCGGCAAGCGGTGCGCCTTGAGAGATGCGTTCCGCCGTTTTTTGCACATCCGCCGGGACATCGTTGACGATCCGGTGCAATAAACCTTTTTCCTTGGCTTCCTGCGCCGAGAAGATACGGCCTTCCAACAGGATTTCCAGCGCGGCGGCCTTGCCGACCAATTCGAGCAAATAAGTCAGTTCTTCAGGGGCGAATGCAAATCCGAGCCGGTTGATCGGGATGCCGAAGCGAGACATCGGATGCGCGATGCGCAAATCGCAGGCGCAGGCAATTTCCAATCCGCCGCCCACGCACACGCCTTCGATGGCGGCAATCGTCGGATGCATGCAATTGGCAATTGCCTTGAAAGCGTGGGCCACGGTTTCGCGGTGATAGTGAATGCCTTGCGCTACGTTGCAACGGACGGAAGTGAATTCTTCGATGTCGGCGCCGGCGGCAAAATTGTGGCCTTCCCCTTTGACGATCACGCAACGAAGCGTCTCATCGGCGGAGAGCTGCGTAAAGATGTCGGCGAGCGCGTCCCACATGGCGACTGTGATCGCGTTGAGTTTTACAAGATTGGAGAGCGTCACCGTGGCGATGACGCCGCTTTTCTCAAGTCGGATTTCGGGCATATCTGCGACGCTTGTTGTACGCGGTAAGGAGAAGGATCAAGCCCAATACGATCATGGGAATCGAGAGCATCTGGCCGGCCGAAATCGTCAAGCTCCCGATATGCACTTCGTAATCCGGCGTGCGAAAGTACTCAGTAAAAAAGCGGGCGCAGCCGTACAGCAGCGAGAACATGCCCGACACCGCTAAGCGCGGCCGCGGTTTGCGCGCGAACAGCCACAGAATAATGAATAACAGTACGCCATCGACCAGCGCTTGGTAGATAGGCGAAGGATGGACGAGATGGTCGACGCCAGGCCATTTCATGGCCCAAGGCAGCGAGGCATCGGCTACGCGCCCCGGCAATTCGGCGTTGATAAAGTTGCCGATGCGTCCCGCCGCATAACCGAGCGGCACCAGCGGGGCAATGAAATCCATCACCTCCATCAGCGGGCGGCCTGCCTTGCGGCCCCACAGCCACATCGCCGCCATCACGCCAAGAAAACCGCCGTGGAAAGACATGCCGCCTTTCCATACCGCGAAAATTTCAAGCGGATGAGAGAAATAATAAGCAGGATGATAAAACAGTACTTCGCCTAAACGGCCGCCGATCACGACACCCAACACGCCATAGAACAGCATGTCGTCCAAGTCCTCCGCTTTCCAGCCGGCAGCGGCGACATGCGGCTGGCGAAGGCGAACGCGGCCCAAAGCGATGAACATCACGAATGCCAGCAAGTACATCAAGCCATACCAGCGTACCGCCAAGGGGCCGAGGGAAAACGCAATTGGATCGGGCATCGGATGAATCAGCATTTACTTCTTCTTCCTTAATAAGTTCAAGAACGCATGCAGCACCGGTGCTTGATTGTCGCGCCGCCAGGCCAGTCCGGTTTCCACCAGCGGCGTCTTGCCGGCAATCGGCTTGTACTCGACGCCCGGCCGTTTCAAATTGGACACCGATTGTGGCACAAGCGCGATGCCCATGCCAGCCGAGACCAAGCCGACGATAGTTTGCATCTGGATCGCTTCCTGGCCTATGCGCGGCGTCAGACCGGCTTCATGAAAGCAGGCCAGGATCGCATCATGGAAGGCGGGGGCAATCCGGCGCGGAAAGATAATCAGCGGCTGGTCGTTCAAGGCCTTGAGCGGCACGGCGGTTTTCCCGCGCAGCGCCTTCATGCCCTTGGGCGCCGCCAAAATCAAAGGCTCCGACAGCACCGGCAAGTATTGAAGTTCGGCCTTGGCTTTATCGGGCAGCGGAGGGATCAGCATGCCGACGTCGATGCGTCCCCGTGCCAGGTCTTCCAGCTGCACGTCGCTAGTCGCCTCACGTAATTCGAGCTGCACTTGCGGATAACGCTCGCGGAATTCGCGCAAGGCAGGCGGCAATATGCTGTAGTCGGCGATCGACACGAATGAGAGAGAGAGCCGCCCCAATTCGCCGGTTGCCGCGCGTTGCGCGATTGCCGGCAGAGCGGCGGCCTGCTGCAGTAAGCGTCGCGCTTCAGGCAGCAGCGCTTCACCGGCGGGCGTCAAGCTGACGCTGCGCTGGGTGCGCGCGAACAGGGCGGCGCCGAGCGCGGCTTCCAATTGCTGTATGGTTTGCGACAAAGGCGGTTGCGTCATATGCAGGCGTGCGGCGGCACGGCCGAAATGCATTTCCTCGGCCACGGTGATGAAGTAGCGCAGCTGCCTTAAGTCAATATTATTCATATGAAATACATATCAATCGCAATGGAATCATATATTTGACATGGGTTTGAGCGCAAGGCAATCTATCCGGTTACAGCACCGATTTTGGAGATTACTATGCCGCAATACCGTTCCCGCACCACCACCCACGGCCGCAACATGGCCGGCGCGCGCGCCTTATGGCGCGCCACCGGCATGAAGGATGGCGACTTCGAGAAGCCGATCATTGCCGTCGTCAATTCCTTTACGCAATTCGTGCCCGGCCACGTGCACTTGAAGGATCTCGGCCAAATGGTAGCGCGCGAAATCGAGGCAGCCGGCGGCGTCGCCAAGGAATTCAACACCATTGCCGTGGACGACGGCATTGCCATGGGGCATGGCGGCATGCTGTATTCGCTGCCCTCGCGCGAATTGATCGCCGATTCGGTCGAGTACATGGTCAATGCGCATTGCGCCGACGCCATGGTGTGCATCTCCAATTGCGACAAAATCACGCCGGGCATGCTGATGGCGGCGATGCGCCTGAATATTCCAGCCGTATTCGTTTCCGGCGGCCCGATGGAAGCCGGCAAGGTGATCGAGGCTTTGCATGGCGCCCAGGAGGGCCAGCAGAAAATCATCAAGGTCGATTTGATCGATGCCATGATCCAGGCCGGCGATCCTAAGGTCTCCGATGCCCAAGTGGCCAACATCGAGCGTTCGGCTTGTCCGACTTGCGGCTCTTGCTCCGGCATGTTTACTGCCAATTCGATGAATTGCTTGACCGAAGCGCTCGGTTTGTCGCTGCCCGGTAACGGTACGGTGGTCGCGACGCATGCAGACCGCAAGAATTTATTCCTGCGCGCAGGCCGCCTGGTAGTCGACATTGCAAAGCGCTACTACGAGCAGGATGATGCGTCGATCCTGCCGCGCAGCATCGCAACCAAGCAGGCGTTCGAAAACGCGATGGCCCTGGATGTCTCGATGGGCGGCTCGACCAATACCGTGCTGCACTTGCTGGCCGCAGCGCAGGAAGCCGGCGCCGATTTTTCGATGGCCGACATCGACCGTATCTCGCGCAAGGTGCCGTGTCTGTGCAAGGTGGCGCCGGCTACCCAGCAATATCACATCGAAGACGTGCATCGTGCCGGCGGTATCATGGGCATACTCGGTGAGCTCGACCGTGCGGGCCTGCTCGATACCAGCGTGCCTACCGTGCACAGCAAGACGCTCGGCGAGGCGATCGAGCGCAATGACATCCAGCGCACAAAAGACGAATCCATCTGGAAGTTTTTCAGCGCCGCGCCGGGCGGCGTGCCGACTCAGCAGGCATTTTCGCAGGACAAGCGGTTCGACAAGCTCGATACCGATCGCGCTGCCGGCTGTATCCGCGACAAGGCGCACGCCTATTCGCAGGATGGCGGCTTGGCGGTTTTGTACGGCAATATCGCGGAGAAAGGCTGCATCGTGAAGACCGCCGGCGTCGATGACAGTATTCTCAAGTTCAACGGCCGCGCGCGCGTGTACGAAAGCCAGGACGACGCCGTCGAGGCGATTCTCGGCGATAAAATCCAGGCCGGCGACGCGGTCATCATTCGTTACGAGGGGCCGAAGGGCGGTCCGGGCATGCAGGAAATGCTGTATCCGACTTCATACTTGAAGTCCAAAGAACTGGGCAAGGTATGCGCCTTGTTTACCGACGGCCGCTTTTCGGGCGGCTCGTCCGGTCTCGTGATCGGCCACGCCTCACCCGAGGCGGCAGAAGGCGGCGCCATCGGCTTGGTCGAGGAAGGTGACAGGATCGAGATCGATATTCCTGAGCGCCGCATCCATCTGGCAGTTGACGCAGAGACCTTGCAAAAGCGCCGTGCGGTGATGGATGCCAAGGGCACGGCGGCATGGAAGCCGGTCAATCGGCAAAGGGTGGTGTCGCAAGCACTGCAAGCTTACGCGGCACTAGCGACCTCCGCCGATCGCGGCGCAGTGCGCGATATTTCGCAGTTGAAGCGCTAACTCGGCGCAGGGCGGCACGCGCAGTCATTGGCGAGCTAATAAAAAAAGCCCGCTTAGTACAGGCTGTGTAAAAAGTCTGAGCAGGGTAAACGAAGAAAGCCTCTTGGGCGTTAAGTTCAAGAGGTTTTTTCTTTGGAGGGCGAGATGGGGCATCGAAGAGGAGAAGATCGGAAACAGGCGACGCTGTT
>JACOUL010000046.1 GCA_016177875.1 Burkholderiales bacterium | reverse complement strand
GCTGCCGCACAAGCCGCCGCCGCCGACCAATACCCGGCCATCCGGCAAGAGCAAGGAAATGCTGTGGTAATTGCGCGGCACCTGCATGGCCGAGAGCTGGATGAAGGTTTCGGTTTTCGGATCGAACAATTCGCTCATGAGCACCGAACGTTCATCGGAAAACAGCTTGGCATAAGTTTGGCCGCCGGTGATGACGACTTGGCCGTTGGGCAGCACGGTGCTGTTATGCAGGGTGCGCGCATAATTCATGGGCGTGATTTTTCGGGTGGCGCCGGTATTGAGATCGATGAGGTAAGAAGAGGCGGTAGCGTAAGCATCTTCGTATGCGGGTGCGCCGCCGGTCTTCAATATCTTGCCGATGTCAATCATCACCGCATTGCCGTTCATGCTGTAGGCGTCATCGCCGCGATTACCCGCCGATTTGACTTGGCCGCTGCCGCCGGTGGTGATCCAATGCATTGCCGCTGTGGGACCCGCATGGAAAACTCGTCCGTTGGTATAGGGGAATAACCAAAGATGATTATCGCCGCGGAAGACGCCGCCAGGATCAGCGCCGGTAAAAGGATTGGCCGATATGCCGGTCAATTTCTTCCAGCCGCCGCCGGCCGTCCAAATTTCTCCGATCTTACCGCCTTGGCCGCCGCTCCAAGAGCCGCCTAAGGTCAGCACGGCACCATTGGCGAGCGTGGCGTTGCCTTGATAGCCGCGCGCAATATTCATCAGCGGCCCGGCGGCCCAGCTATCGGTAAAGGGATTGTAGATGCTGGTTTTTTGGCTGCTGCTGCCGCCGTTCACCAACAGCCTGCCGTCGGCGAGGAAACTGGTGCCTGGGCAGAACATATCATGCCCGGTCTCGCTGACGACGCGCATGGCGCTCGATTGCGTGGCAGGATCAAAAAGCGCGGAGTAAGTGTAGCCGTAGCGGTTTTCATCACCGAAGTTGTCCGGTGAAAAAGCGGACCACGTCAATACTTTTCCGGTGGGTAGCATTGCAGCGGCGACCGGAACGATCGGCAATTGAATTACGGGGCTCCAAGCAGAGGGCGAGGCAGGCGGCGTACCTGGCGCGGGTGCGGTCAACGCCCATTGCTGATTGGGATTGCCTTCGCATGTCCATTGGATGGCGTTGGCGCCGTCTTCCCAGCTGCTGCCGTAGATATCCAGACACAGGCCGCTGTGCTTGGGAATCAGATTGAAATAATTCCCGGCGGCGCGAAGGGTCCATAACATGTTGGTTGCACCGTTACATGTCAATTGCACTGCTTGCGCTTCCAGTGCCGTGCTGGCGTTGACGATGCCTAAGCATAATCCGCTGGTAGTGGAAACGATGGTGTAGTTGGTGCCCGAAGCGGTGACCTTCCATTTCTGCGCTGCCGAGCCGTTGCATGCGGCTTGCACCGCTTGCGCGCCGACGGCATTGGAGCCGCCGCTGATCATCAGGCATTTGCCGCTATGTGAAGGCACGATTGTCGTGATGGTGCCGCCGGGCGACGGTGCAGGCGCAGGCAATACCGCGCTATTGGTGAAAGTCCACAATTCGCTTGCGCCGCCTTGGCAAGCTTGCTGGATTAACGGCATGACATCTTGCAGCGATGCATTTTGTACCGCCAAACACATGCCGGTTTGCTTCGCCAGCAATTGCCAGCCGTTGCCGTTGGCGCGCAAATCCCACAATTGATTGAGGTAGCCTCCGCACGGATATTGCACCATCACGGCGCCGGGTTGCGAAGAGTCGCCTGAAACGGTCATGCATTGACCGAGGCGCTTGCCGACCAATTGGTAGGAGCCGTTGTAGGGCGTTAAAGTCCATTGCTGGTTGTCGAGATTATGGCAGGCATATTGAATGATGCGGTCGCCGGTATTCCAGCCGCCGGCCTCCACGTCGGCGCACTTTCCGCTATTGACGTTGACAACGGTGCTATAGGCCGTTTGCGCGTGCGCGGTGCCTTGCTGAAAGGCATAAGCGAAAAGCGCGGCGATGAGCGAAATGAACAGGCGGTGAGTTAGGCGCATAGGAAATGAGATAGGGATGCCGTGAGCATACTTCTCTGAATGTAAAAGTTTTACATTGCATCTACGCTGAGCTAGCGCAAGAAAATAACCTAAAAAAATCAGGCATAGGGCGAATACCCCATGCCTGATTCTTGAACTGCAGAGATGCTGTCTTATTGACCGGAGACGACCCAGCGTTGATTTGCCTGGTTCGCGGTGGAACAGGTGAATTGAATCGCGCCTGTGCCCGGTGCCTGGTCGCTACCGAAGACATCCAAGCATTGGCCGCTATGTTTCGCCACGATATTGAACTGGCCCGGCGTGCCCGACGGTCTCAACGTCCATAGCGCGAATGCATCGCCCGTGCATGCGATTTGAGAGACCGCTGCTGCGGGTGTCATGTTGCCGTTTGCCACACCCAGGCACAGGTTGCTGCTATTGTTTTGGATACGAATGTCGGCCCCAACCGGAACGGCTTTCCAGCGTTGTTCCGGCGCGGTGACGTTACAGACTTGCTGAGTCGCCGGCGAGCCTGCAGTGCTGCCTGCAACGGATAGGCAGTGCCCGCTGTGTTGCACGACGAGTTGCGCTGCCTGGAAGCTCGGCGCCGCGGTTGTCGTCGTCGTTGTAGTAACCGTAGTGGTCGTCGTGCTGCCTGCCGAGGTGGTCGTTGTAGTTGTCGGGGTGGCTGCTCCGTTGTCGTCATCGCCCCCTCCACATGCTGATAATAGCAAGAGCGAAGCAGCTACTGCCAAGGCCTGACCAGTGAAGGTTTGAAAGTCGCGCATAGATTCCTCCTGAAAAAATAAACAGAGATCAAGGCAAATTGCCGCCTGCAGAATTTATGGCTTGCATCGGCAATTCATCCGCTCAACAAATTTCGCGAATGCATCAATGCCGCAATCCATGGTTTGTACTCTAGGATTTTGCATGGCGGATAAAGTGATATTGCTCAAGATTGAGAATGTGAAATGCACTGCAATTGACGTTTGATAAATGGCTTGCCGCGAAGCTATTCACGGCAAGCAATAGAACGCGGTCAATTGATGCGAACGAGCTTGGAAACGCTCGGCGTGCCGCCCGCATTCAAGGCGAACAACATGTAATACCCTGGCGGCGCGATGCCCGGATCGCTGGGGATTTGGAGGGTGTAGTTGCGGTTGTCCGAGGTTGTGGACTGCAGCGGCACGCGGCGCTGATCGTTGTTGAGCGAATGCGTCACG
>JACOUL010000049.1 GCA_016177875.1 Burkholderiales bacterium | reverse complement strand
TGTGGTCGCACGCCGATGCAAACCTTAATTGACGGGAGAAAGGAGTGGCACGATAAAATCATCACCTTAAACAGCTGAATTTGACCTGACAGCCGCATACGTCAAACCGGGCAACTGTCAGATCAGATCGCGACTACTACATATCAGGCGGCGGCTTTTTTGTTTGCCGCGCGTTTAGTCGGCGCTTTTTTTGCCGAGGTTTTCTTTTGCGCCGTCTTTTTCACGGGGATTTTTACCGCAGCGGCTTTATCGCTGGATTTTTTTTCCATATCTTCGTTAGCTTCTCCGGCCTTTCCTTTGGCCGGTGTCTTTGCTTTACGCTCTTCGAATTCAAATCCAACTTTACCGTCTTTCCCACGCACTAGATACGCTTTGAACGGTCGACGTGTGCGTTGCGAAATAAAACCAGGGAGCAAATCCGTCCTGCCGTCATTGAGCAATTTTGCCATTTGCTCAGGCAGAATTTCCTGTTGCAAAATAATACGGCCACTGCGGAAGTCACATGCCTTTGGCTTAGCAACGGTTTTTTCACAAACATATGCCAAGCCCATTTCGTAGACACCGCTGCCGCACTTCGGGCAGGGTCCGAGTGATGTTTGGCCGCTGAAGTCAACGCCTTCGCCGTTTTCGTCTTCGTCCTGTTGCTGGCCGAAGTCAAACTCCAGTTTGAAATTATGGATATCTTCATCGCGCACGATTTTAAGAATCGCGGCGAAGGGGCGTCCCATCTTGGACCGGAAACCTTGCAAGGGACCGATCTCGCGTTTAGTCAATAGTTCTTCCACTTCGGCGACTTCGAATTGACGTCCGCCAGGCGTTTTGGACATAGAGAAGTCGCACTGCGTGCAAGCAAAGCGTCTATAGTTTTCTTTGACCACGCCGCCGCAATTCGGGCATGGCGTCGTCAAGGTCGCATAGTCACCAGGAATGGTGTCGTTGTCGTATTCCTTAGCGCGCTTGACGATGACTTGCGTCATTTGTGCAATCTCGCGCATAAATTCTTCGCGGCTGATATTGCCGCGCTCCATTTGCGCTAATTTATATTCCCACTCGCCGGTTAATTCAGGTGCCGTCAACTCTTCGACACCCAAACCCCGCAAGAGCGTCATCAACTGAAATGCTTTGGCAGTAGGAATCAGTTCACGCCCTTCGCGCAGCAAGTACTTTTCATTCAATAAGCCTTCGATGATGGCGGCGCGCGTCGCCGGCGTGCCCAAACCTTTTCCAGCCATCGCTTCACGCAATTCTTCATCGTCGACCAACTTGCCGGCGCCTTCCATCGCAGACAAAAGGGTCGCTTCCGTATAACGTGCGGCGGGCTTAGTCACCAAACCATGTGCTTCGACCTTGTCGGTCTTGACCTTCTCTCCATCTGCAACCGGCACCAAGGTCTTGGCACTGTCTTCCTCTTTGTCGGTAGCAGCTTCCTTGCCGTAGATAGCGAGCCAACCCGGATTGGTCATGACTTTGCCGTCGGACTTGAATTGGTGACCTGAAACTTCGGTATAACGTGTCGTTACCTGAAACTCGGCTGCCGGGAAAAACACCGCCATGAATCGACGCGTTACCAAGTCATACAACTTTTGCTCCGGCTCGGACAAATTCTTTGGGACTTGCGTCGTCGGAATAATGGCAAAGTGGTCGCTAATTTTCTTGTTATCGAAAATACGCTTATTCGGCTTGACCCAATCCTTGTTGAGAATCTGCTTGGCGAATTGATGATAGTTATTGTTTTCTGCAATTGTCTCGAGCGTTTGCTTGACGGTGTCGAGATAGTCTTCCGGCAGATGACGCGAGTCGGTACGCGGATAGGTCAAGACCTTGTGCTTCTCATACAAAGCTTGGGCCAAACCTAGCGTATTTTTTGCAGAGAAGCCAAAACGCGCATTGGCTTCACGCTGCAGGCTGGTTAAATCGAACAAAGCGGGTGACAACTGTGTCGCCGGCTTGGATTCTTCGGTGACGATGCCTTGCTTGCCGCGACAAGCCGCGACAATGGATTCCGCCGCCGCCTTACTCCACAAACGCTCGGGGCGCTTTTCAGGATCGGCTTCATCTTTCTTGTGCTTGGTATCAAGCCAGCGGCCCTCATAGATACCGGCTGCGCATACGAATTCGGCACGCACTTCCCAGTAATCGCGCGGCACGAATTTTTTAATTTTTTCTTCGCGCTCCACCACGATCGACAAAGTGGGGGTTTGCACGCGACCCACCGTCGTGAGATAAAAACCGCCCTCCTTGGAATTGAAGGCAGTCATCGCCCGCGTACCATTAATACCTATCAGCCAATCCGCTTCACTACGGCAACGTGCCGCATCGGCAAGCGGCAACATATCCTTATCGTCGCGCAAACGCGCAAAACCGTCGCGTATTGCCGCCGGCGTCATCGATTGCAACCATAAACGCTTGATCGGCTGCTTAGCCTTCGCGTATTGAACGATCAAACGAAAAATTAATTCGCCTTCGCGCCCGGCGTCACAGGCATTGACCAACATGCCCACATCCTTACGCTTAAGCAGCTTATTCAATACCTTTAGCCGCGATTCCGTCTTGGCAATGGGATTCAATGCGAAATGCGGAGGGATCACTGGCAAATGGGTAAACGTCCATTTGCCGCGCTTGACATCGTATTCTTCCGGCACCGTGATTTCCACCAGATGACCAACGGCCGAGGAAAGTACATATTCATCGGACTCGAAATAATCCTCATGCTTGGCGAAACCGCCGAGCGCCTTCGCGATATCGTTGGCAACGGAGGGCTTCTCGGCAATGATGAGAGTCTTGGTCATAAATCAATATTGGTGAATGGCATGCAGTGCAATTTGCTTGCCGCACGAATGCTTGCCCGACACACACATTGAGAAATCGCAAGCTTGTGCTGATCTGGCAATCAGGGGGCCAATGATAAGCGGGTTGCACTGGAGTTCGCAAGCAGCGTGCACGAGATACGACACTCCGCTGCGCGAAAGATTGTGGAAAAATTAATGGAAACGCTGGTAAGACTTAATGAAGCAAGCGAGGTTCAGTCTCGTCATTGTCCCAAAACAGTTCATCGAACATCAAACTATCCGGTTCTTTGTCCTGGCTCCATAAAACCATTAATACAATGACCTTAAGTTTATCAAGAGACATGAACGTATCGCTGGCGGCTAAAGCGCGTTCTATAACAATTTCACGTTGCATGGAATCTAACAATTTTGCCGATTCCAAAAATTGGATAAATCCTACTGCAGCGGTACCGAGAATATCCAGCTCTTGCTGAGCATAAATACGAAAACCTAAGGATCGGGTTTCTTCTTCGGGAAAGTGATGGGTAAAGTTGCTGGTAGTTTTGCTTAGATCAGTCAACCATCCCAGCGCTTTTGAGATTTCTTCCTCTTCGAAACCAATGGCAGATAGTTTTTTAACCAAGACTGCCGAGTCAGGGCAGGCATCGGGCCGATAATAAGTTTCATAGAGGTAGACGAGGACGTCGAACATGCGTCTACTCTAACGTCAAGCTTGCACCGGCACAAGCAATCCTCTTGATAAATTACCGGAATGAGTTGTGGATAGTCGACAGTTTTTTGCAAACCGGTAGCGTTCAAGTAACTTGCCTTTGCAATCGATAACGTATTGCAAATCTTTATCCTAAGCGCCGATACAGCTCGCCTGGAAGCCGCTCGATTTTTCCTTCTAATTCAAGCTGCAATAATGCCGTATGCAAACTACCGGGGTCGACACTGCTTCGTTGTATCAATTCGTCAAAATGGATCGGATCAAATCCCATGGCTTGCAGCAACTCTGAAGTAGGCTCGTCAACTTGATTTAATAACTCTGAAGACGGTAGTTCGCTTCTTGCAGTAATAGGATGAAAAGCCAATTCTTCCAAAATATCTTGTGCCGATTCGACCAATTTAGCGCCTTGCTTAATCAATTGATGACAACCCTTCGCCAGCGGTGAATGGATCGAACCTGGAATAGCAAAGACATCTCGTCCTTGGTCCGCAGCCATGCGCGCGGTAATCAATGAACCTGATTGCGCGGCAGCCTCAACGACCAACACGCCGCGCGCCAAACCGCTAATGATTCGATTGCGCCTAGGAAAATTGCTAGAGATTGCCGGCGTACCCAAAGGATATTCACTAACAATGCACCCCTCTTCGGCTATCCGATGCGCCAAATTTCTATTTCGAGCCGGGTAAACGATATCGGAGCCGGTACCGATTACAGCAACCGTTGAGCCTCCATTAAGCACTGCATTCAATGCCCCTTGATGCGCGGCGGTGTCAATACCGAGCGCCAGGCCGGAAACGATTGTTAAGCCCGCCTCGCTCAGAGTGTGTGAAAATTTTTCAGCATTTGTCATGCCCTGCGTCGTCGCATTGCGGCTGCCTACTACGGCAAGCATGGGCCGCTCCAGCAATTCCAAACGCCCTTTTACGTATAAAAGAAGCGGCGGGTCGGAAATATCCAAAAGCGACGGCGGATAATCGGCGTCGGCAAGAGTCAGAATGCGGTTGCCCGCTTGATTTGCCCAAGCGAGGGATCGACTGATTAAATCTCGCTGCTCATCCGGCAAAGGGGTGCTTAAGGCTTGTGCCACGCGTTCCGGCACGATACCCCGCATGAGAGAAATACTTGCGTCGAAGATGTTTTTGGGAAGGCCGAAGGTGCCGAGCAATTTGCGCGCGGTTTGAGCACCGACCCCTTCGGTTAGCTGAAGACGCAACCAGGAAGCAAGCTCATCCTCGGCCGACGCCTCAGACGCAAGAGTCATCTGCTCTTCATTCCGGCGAGCGAGCCACGTCCCCGACTTGTACCGCATCCGTGACTTGCATAATCAAGCCATAGGAAATTCCATCGAATACGCGGAATATGAATAGGGTCCCGTATTTTTCGTCGGGCAGCTTAATCTGCTTTTTCTCAAATATGCCGTTATTCTTGGGATCGGTGCGATCGACAATACTCGGACCAAATCGATACAGCTCCAACACCGTACCTAAATCAATCCCATCTTTCTTGCCGCGATTAATGGACACAATCTGGCTTTGACCGGCTTGGCGCACACCACCATAAACGGAAACGATTTGCGCTGCGATCGACCGTTCCGGCGGGTGCGGAACATAATTTAAAAGGGGTGTCGGCGGCACGGGTAGCAAACGATCGCCAACACCCATTTCTTGTTTAAAGCCCTCCACCCGGAACGCATGCGCTTCATCGGCGGCCTTGGCCGTACGCTGCAGCTTAAGCGTACCTAAGTAGACAGCTTCATAACCGATGACTTCCTGCGTAGACGGATCTTTCAGCGGGACCCCGGGACGAAATACTTGGAATTGCGAAACCCCATTCAAATCTCCCATCACGTAGGCACGATCACCCGCGCCCAAATTCACGTGACCTTCTTGAGTCGCCACAATACGCGGCGTATTAATCAATTGTTCCGCCGCGATAATTAAGGGTTGTGACAAGAAGGGTTCAATTTGGCCGGCCGGAATCGCCGCAATAGCGGTCGGAGTCAAATTTTCGGAACGAATTTGCGGCGTCAAACGAACGGTCGCGCCTTCGCCGCTGGCTACGTTTCCGCCTTTGGGCGAACCGAGACGCAAACGCCCGTTAGCGCGATCAAAATAAACGGTTTGTCCGGGATAAATCCAATGCGGATTTTTAATTTCTTCCTTGTTCATGCCCCAGACTTGGGGCCAGCACCAAGGATTCTGTAGAAACTTGCCGGAAATTCCCCACAGCGTGTCGCCTCGAACGACGGTGTGCGAGTCGGGCGCATTGGTGAGAAATTCGCATTTTGAGGCGGCCTCGGCACTACTCGCGAAAGCAAAGGCAAGGGCGAAAGCGGCGGGGAGAATGGCTGTGCTAAACTTTTTCATAGTCCGTCCGGTGTGCGGTGGTTTTATTTATGCGCGCTTGGTGCGTGCCGCCACGCCGCATCTTATCCATGCTGAAAGCAGGATATGCGACAAATGTTGTCAAATTGAATCAAATTCTGCACATAAATCCTTGAACTAGCAAGAGAAAACGCAATCTGATCTCGCTGCATTGTTGCGCAAAAGCCGTATGTCCTTATTGAATATTCTGCGTTATCCTGATCCGCGCCTGCACAAGACGGCACAACTCGTGACTGTTTTTGATGCGCGTTTGAAGCAATTGGTCGCTGACATGGCCGAAACGATGTATGACGCGCCGGGTGTCGGCTTGGCTGCCACGCAGGTGGATGTGCACCGACAAGTGATCGTCATCGATGTTTCCGAAACTCGGGACGAACTGCGCGTTTTTATCAATCCCGAAATTGTTTGGGCAAGTGAAGAAAAACGCCTATACGACGAAGGCTGCTTATCGGTTCCCGGTATTTACGATGGCGTCGAGCGGCCGGCGCGGGTACGAGCGCGAGCGCTGGATGTTGAAGGCAAGCCGTTTGAAGTGGAAGCGGATGGCTTGCTGGCCGTTTGTATTCAGCATGAAATGGATCATTTGAAAGGCAAGGTATTCGTCGAATACCTGTCCCCCCTGAAACGCAATCGCATTAAGACCAAGCTATTGAAAGAAGAGCGCGAATTAGCGCGCTCCCGCGAAAAAGTCTCGGCGACCCGCTAAACCGGCGATGCCCGCGTCTTCATGAAGTTCATAGAGCGTAATACAATCTCGACATGAACCTCGTTTTTGCCGGCACCCCCGAATTCGCAGCCGTCGCCCTGCAAGCATTACACGCTGCGGAATTTCCCATTTCTCTGGTATTGAGCCAGCCGGATCGCCCCGCAGGTCGCGGCATGCAGTTGCAAGCCTCGCCCGTCAAACAGCTTGCGCAAGTGATCGGCATCCCCCTAGCGCAACCGGTTTCGCTACGGCTGGACGGCAAATATCCTGACGTAGCAAGACAAGCGCACGATTTGTTATTTCAAGCCAAGCCGGATGTGATGGTGGTAGCTGCCTACGGTCTCATTTTGCCGCGATCCGTTTTGGAAATTCCCAAATACGGATGCCTGAATATTCATGCGTCGCTATTGCCACGTTGGCGCGGCGCAGCCCCGATTCATCGCGCCATTGAAGCCGGTGACGTCGAAACGGGCATCACGATCATGCAAATGGATGAGGGACTGGATACCGGAGGCATGTTGTCGGTACAACCGCGCCCGATTTCTGCCGACGACACGACGGGTAGCCTGCATGACAGGCTTGCCCTCCTAGGCGGCGAGATGATCGTTGAGGTTTTACGACGACTGGCTCGGGGAGCCCTACTTTCCACTCCCCAACCGGAAAATGGCGTAACCTACGCAACCAAAATCAGTAAGGAAGAAGCGGCGCTGGACTTTACACAATCGGCGGCCGTTTTAGCTCGAAAAATCCGCGCGTTTAACCCTTTTCCCGGCGCGCTCGGCTTATTCGATACAACCCCCATAAAACTTTGGCGAGCGCAAGAAATTGACCGCGCGGTAGATGCCAAACCAGGCCAAATTTTGGTTGCGGATGCGCAGCAAGGCGTTGTGGTGGCTTGCGGTAGCGGTGCGCTACGTATATTGGAATTACAAAAACCTGGTGGCAAACGCTTACCCGCGGCGGAATTCTTGAAAGCATTCGCCATGGAGGGCGGGCGATTTCAATCGGGAGCAGAATAAGGCTTTACCTCACGGAGGTGGCGATGTTCATGGTGTACTGGACCGTCGGCGACAGAGAAGAAGGTTGCGCTCATTCCAAATTTTTCGCTTCCTCCGAAATGGGCGCCGCCATGCATTTCATGGAGCAATTGCGGATGCGCAAGCGCGCAGGAGAATCCATAGGGTTCGTCACGATGTGTTCGGAAAATCCGCAGTCGGTTGGCCAAGCCGGCGTTGCTGACCCTGCGCCCGATTACAACTGGAAAAAGCGCCGCCGATGAGCCATAGCCTCTCTTGCTATTTTTTAGACCAGGCTTTAGACGATGCCGAGCGCGAATTCGTTGCCCAAGCTTTGCTGGGTCCTTGGGCAAAATTTCGCACCGGCGCCTCCTCCCTGAAAGAAAAGCGCGTTCCCTTAGTTTTACCGGCACCTGGTACGGGGGGCGGATATCAGGACAGTCCTGAACTAAGGGCAGAACAAGTGCGCCGTAATTTACGCCACGCCGGCATCCGCGAAGACGCCGGTCGCCAAGTCGTATGGATCATGCCGGCCGATAGCGAGTGGGACGCGATTTTTCAATTTGCCATTCGCGAAGAAACCGGTTTTGGCCCTTATGTTGTGCAACGCTGGTACCGCGATCAGGATCGCATCGTGCGCGGCAAGATACGCGTTGTCGATACCCAAATGTTACTGCGCGGCCTCGAATAAAAAAGCCCCACAAGCAAGTGCCTGCGGGGCATAAATCCTTCAGAGGAAGGATGAGGAGACAACCAGTGAAATCAGTCGCGACTTGGGCGCTCATGACGCGGCTTACGCGTCATCACCACCGTCATAACAACACCTAAGACGCCAAAAGTGAAAATTGCATGGGCAACCCACGCAAGAGAAGGAGTGGCGGCGAATGCGGTAGGGGCAGAAGATGCAAGAGTGAGAAGAGCCATGTTGTTTTCCAAACGCAAGAGAACTTAATGCAGTGCAGTATAGAAGCGGCCTAGTTATAGATCCAATAATTAGCTTGAATGGCCGCTATAATGGTTGTGAATAATTGATTTTTCTTTAGACATTTAGCTCTATTTTTCTTCTATTCTTGGACCATGAGTTTTCTTACTCTCGATCTGAATTTATTGCGGGTGTTCGACGCCGTCATGTCCGAACAAAACCTTACGCGCGCCGCTAACCGCTTGGCCATGACTCAGCCGGCTGTATCGAATGCTTTGAAGCGCTTACGCGACGGCTTGGGCGATGAATTGCTGATTCGCACGGCGCACGGCGTGCGGCCGACCCCGCGAGCGGAAGAATTATGGCCGACCATTCGAAAAGCGCTCGCCGAGCTGGAAGCCGCTGTAACTCCCGAGACCTTCGACGTTTCTAAGACGCAAACTACTTTTCGCATGGCCATGGCCGATGCGACGGCTGCTTTATGGTTACCCGCCTTGGTACGCGCCATCGAACGCGATGCGCCGGGTATCAATGTCCGCATGGTGCCCTTGACGACTCGTGATCCGCGACCGAGTTTGTTACGGGGGGATATCGATCTCACGATTGGTTTTTTCCCTGGCGTAGTCAATCAACTCGCAACCGAGCCCAGCAGCCCGATTCGACACGAACGCTTGTACACCGGACATTACGTTTGCGTTATGCGTAAGAACCATCCCCTGGCCGATCAGGACATAACCCTCGATCAGTACTGCGACGCCAATCATTTGCTGGTCAGCTTTTCCGGCCGCGCGCATGGCTTGGTAAGCGACGCCTTGGCGCAGCTGGGGCGACAGCGGCGCATCCTCTTAACAGTGAACCAGTTTTTTACAGCGGGTCAAATTGTTGCGAGCTCCAATTTATTGACCGTATTGCCGCGGCACTTAATCGGTTCAACCGGTATGAGCGAAGACTTGATCGTCCGGGAGTTGCCTTTCAATCTCCCGGCCGTGCATGTCGACATGTTGTGGCATGAACGGGACGCGCGCAGTCCGGCGCACAAATGGTTGCGCTCCAAGCTGGTTGCCACCACCGATGAAGCGCTCGACAGTGGAAAATTGAAGTTATGAGATAGGACTCGTTCAAATGTTTGCCTTCGACCACGCGCCTGTGCGTGCAGCCATCTGCGCTGCTCATCGCCGCGATGAACGGCAAGCAGTGCAATGGCTATTGTCCCAAGTTCGCGAGAACGCGCCTTGGCAAGATGCGATCCAGACTTTGGCGCGCACCTTAGTCGAGAAGGTGCGCTTCGAGCGGGTTCACGCTTCCGGCGTCGATGCCTTGATGCACGAGTTTTCGCTTTCGAGCCAAGAGGGCGTTGCTTTGATGTGCTTGGCCGAAGCGCTGTTGCGCATTCCCGATTCTGAAACCGCCGACCGCCTCATTGCCGACAAAATCAGTAAAGGCGATTGGCGTCGTCATTTAGGTGAGTCGCCTTCACTATTCGTCAACGCCGCTACGTGGGGCCTGCTCATTACCGGCAAGCTGGTAGCGACCAACAGTGAACATGGTTTGGGCGCCGCGCTGACGCGTTTGATCGCAAAAGGCGGCGAGCCTTTAATTCGCAGGAGCGTCGACTTAGCGATGCGCATGCTGGGTAACCAATTCGTCACCGGACAAACGATACACGAGGCACTTGCCAACAGCCGCGACATGGAAGAACGCGGTTTTCGCTATTCATATGACATGCTGGGTGAAGCGGCGCTAACCGAACAAGATGCCAAACGCTATTGCAACGCTTATGAAGAAGCTCTGCATGCGATCGGTAAAGCTTCCGGCGGCCGCGGCATTAAGGAAGGCCCCGGCATATCCGTCAAACTCTCCGCTTTACATCCGCGCTACTGCCGTGCGCAGCGCACTCGGGTACTCAGCGAATTACTGCCCCGTTTGAAAAAACTGGTTTTACTCGCCAAGTATTACGACATCGGCATCAACATTGATGCCGAAGAAGCTGACCGTCTTGAAATTTCGCTTGAGCTGATTGAATCCCTCGCACTGGATGCGGATTTGGCAGGATTCGATGGTTTAGGTGTGGTGGTACAGGCCTATCAAAAGCGCGCGCCTTTTGTGATTGATTACCTAGCCGATCTTGCTCGCCGCAGCGACCGAAAATTGATGGTACGTTTAGTTAAAGGCGCCTACTGGGACGCGGAGATCAAGCGTGCGCAAGTCGACGGCATGTCAGGCTATCCCGTTTACACCCGCAAAATTTACACGGATTTGTCTTATTTGGTATGCGCGCAAAAATTGCTGGGATTAACGGATTGCATTTATCCGCAGTTCGCGACGCATAATGCCCATACACTGGCCGCGATATATGCCTGGGCACGTCAGCAAGGCGTCAATGATTATGAGTTTCAATGCCTTCACGGCATGGGTGAAAGTCTATATAGCCACGTCGTCGGATCAGACAACCTGAATAAAGCTTGCCGCATTTATGCGCCGGTCGGCTCGCATCAAACATTATTGGCCTACTTGGTAAGGCGCTTATTGGAAAACGGCGCCAATTCTTCTTTCGTCAATCAATTGGTGGATGAACATATTCCCGTCGGATCCTTGTTGGCGGACCCTATTGTCTCAGCACGCCAACTAGATGGGGCACCTCATCCAGCCATTCCTTTGCCGATAGATTTGTTTGGTGAAGAAAGGCCCAATTCTTCAGGTATCGATTTCAGCAATGAACAGGTTTTGCATGATCTTTCCGAGGCGCTTGCCAGCTTCGCCGATACGCCTTGGTTCGCACGTTCTTTAATCGCAAGCGAAGAAGAGGTTGAACATATTTCCTCACCGGTTATCAATCCAGCCGATGAATACGATGTCGTTGGCCAAGTAAGTGAGGCCGATGAAACAGCTATCGCACAAGCATTGGATGCGGCGGCAAGTCATGCGAAGAGTTGGTCAAGCGTGGAGCAGGCGAAGCGCGCCGATATTTTGATGCGGGCCGCGAATTTAATTGAACAGCATCGTGTTGAGTTGATGGCGCTCGCCGTACGCGAAGCGGGTAAGTCCTTGATCAATGCCATCGGTGAAGTACGCGAAGCTGCCGATTTTTTACGCTATTACGCTGCTCAAATTTGTACGACGCCGGAGGCGCACGCGCTAGGTCTGGTTGTGTGTATTAGTCCGTGGAATTTTCCATTAGCGATTTTCATCGGCCAAATCAGCGCTGCTTTGGCGGCTGGCAATGTCGTACTCGCCAAGCCTGCAGAACAAACCCCTTTAATTGCCTACCGAGCAGTTCAACTGCTGCACGAAGCCGGCGTTCCTTCTTATGCTTTGCAGCTATTACCTGGAAGAGGTGAAACAGTAGGCCAAAATCTCGTTTCTGATCCGCGGGTACGAGGCGTCATATTTACCGGTTCAACCGAGGTAGCCCAGCTGATCAATCACGTCTTAGCCGACCGAACTGCTAATGAAGGTCGTGAAATTTCTTTCATCGCAGAGACCGGTGGACAAAACGCGATGATCGTCGATTCCAGTGCGCTACCGGAACAAGTCGTACAAGATGTGTTGATATCCGCCTTTGACAGTGCCGGTCAACGTTGTTCTGCATTGCGTATACTTTGCCTTCAAGAAGAAATAGCCGACAAAGTCATCGATATGCTCAAAGGCGCGATGGCGGAATTAAACGTCGACAATCCGACTTCATTATCCACCGATATCGGTCCGGTCATCGATCGCGATGCGCAACGAAGTTTACTTGCGCATATCGAGCAAATGAAAAATAAGACTGCTCTCTTTTTCCAAGCCTCTCTTCATACCCAGGGAGAGCGAACGGGTATGTTTGTTGCGCCTACCGTTGTCGAAATCAAGTCTATTACCGAACTTACTCGCGAGGTATTCGGTCCGGTTTTACATGTATTGCGTTATCGACGCGAACAATTATCCGAGCTGGTTGATGCCATCAACGCGACCGGCTATGGTTTAACGATGGGTATCCATTCACGGATTGATGAAACGATTGATTTCATTTCTACACGCGCTCATGTTGGCAATATCTACGTTAATCGCAATATTATCGGTGCCGTAGTCGGCGTACAGCCATTCGGCGGCGAAGGAAAATCCGGTACTGGTCCGAAAGCAGGCGGTCCTTTGTATTTAAAACGATTGCAATACGACAGTGCGGCGGACTTAGGGATTAATCAAGATATTGAACAACTGCCGCGACCCGCATTCCATGCTTTAATGACTTGGCTACACAAGCAAGGGTGGCAAAAAACTGCGCAATTGGGCGACTACTATTTGCGTACATCTATTTCCGGACATAGTTTGTCTTGTCCCGGACCCACTGGTGAACGCAATCTCTTGCGCTTCGCGCCGCGCGGCTTGATATGGTGCGTGGCTGAATCGGAGAAGGTATTGTTGAATCAGCTATTGGCTGTGCTTGCCAGCGGCAATACACCAGTCGTTTCAAAAATGGCGATGATTACCTCGTTACCAGCTGAAGTGCACGCTGCTATCCGGTTAAGCGTCGATGAAATCTCTTTACCAATCGCGTTAACTCTAACGGAATCTTCACTGGCAGCGCAGGTAAGACGGAAATTGGCATTAAAAGAAGGGGCTCTCGTGCCTGTTATAGAAACCGACGGCGATGCGGCGATACCGATATGGAAATTGAGTGCCGAACGTGCGCTATGCATTAATACGGCCGCTGCCGGCGGTAATGCTAGCTTGATGACCTTAGATGCTTAAAAACGGCGTGGCGGCCGTTAATTCCCGCCACATAGCCTTTTAACCGTACTAAAAGCATAGCGTGCCGCCACGCGCTCAATGAATTGCACAAAATCCGTAGGTGAATTTTCATTTGCTGCATCGGATATTGTACGAATTACAGAAAACGGCACACCGAATTCAAAACATACTTGAGCCACAGCGGCTCCTTCCATCTCAACGGCCAATAAATTGGGAAGTGCTTGCTTTAAATCCGTTCTCCGTTTTTCGCTGTGAATAAATTCATCGCCGCTGGCAATTAAACCACTATGTACCCGAGGTGCTTCCAGCTTAAATAAAGAGCGATCGGCTGTATCGATTTGATTCTTGAAGTCATGCTGGAAAAATTCCTCGGCTGCCTTGACTAACTGGTCTGTCAAAAACTTATCGGTAGGATAGCGAGATAAACCCGATAGCGGCACTTCAAAACGCGGAAAAAGCGGAGATGCATTCATATCGTGCTGAATCAAGCTATCGGCCACTACGATATCTCCAACTTTAACGTTTGAGTCAATACCGCCTGCCACGCCGGTAAAAATCACATGCGTGACATTAAACCGTTCTATCAAGGTTGCTGCAGTAGCGGCGGCAGCGACTTTACCCAAGCGCGATAACACGCAAATGAAATCGGTATCCCAGAGCCTACCTTTTACGTAATTGCGCATGCCGCAGGTTGTGGTTTGCGCAGCGTTCATGTGCTCAATCAAACCAGACTGCTCTTGATGCAAAGCGCTAATCAAACCTATGACAAGGCGCGGTTCACTCATGGCTATCTTTCACATCGAATGGCGATGAAATTGGGGGGTTGGTTTTTCTTCTTTGTTTATATATATGTTTAGTAATAGTTGTTAACACTAGCCGTAAACTGTGGATAAGCTCAAAAAAACAAATTAAATCAAGCTTTTGCCTGTTGAATAAGTGCCGAATAAGCCTTGTATCTGAAGCGTGGAAATTCTGGATAAAAAATAGCAGTACTCGATTTTCACCGGTTTTCCACATTAGGCCCAAAAGATATCCTTAGATTTATCCACAGCTTAGTTGAAAAGCCTTATTTCATCCATAGACTTGCCATTAAGGCAAACACGGAAGCAAGGATAGGATCTTTCTTACGCTTAGCCAAGGCAACGAAACTGAGTTCAGTTGTCAGGCTGACGGCATCGGCGATGACCAAGCCATGTACATGGGCTTCGCGTAGAGCAATCGATTCCCGTACAAGCGATAAACCGACACCCGATTTCACCAAGTCGAGCATGGAAGGCTCTTGGTCGACTAAAGCGACCTTTTGCGGCGTAGCCCGGAATTGTGAAAACGTTTTGGTCAAAAGACGATGATGAGCGGATTCCGGCGGTGTCCAGATCCAAGGCAGTTCAGCCAAGGCTTTCCAATCCTTGCCGGCAACCCGGTTTTTCCATCCTTGCGGCGCAACGACGTAATAGGTGAAGGAGGTAAGCGTCTGTACTTGGAAGTCTTTGCCAGGTTGGCCGATGTAGTAACCCGCATCTAATTCGCCGCCACGGATTTGCTGAAGTACGCTGCCGGACATGCCGTGCTGCAGCCGGGTAGATAATTGAGGATAGGTTTCTACTAAGCGCTTGAGAAATGCACCCAGCCGTAAGAACTCCGGATCTAGGATCGTGCCGATGGCGAGCGATCCGCTAAGAGTCGCATGCAACGACTTAGCCGCTTGTTTGAATTCTTCGGATGCGGCCAAGATACGTTCAGCGTACGGAAGTAATTTTGCGCCGTCATTGGTCAATGCCATTCCAGCGGGTGTGCGCGAGAAGAGCTGCACTTTTAATGCTGCCTGCAAATTTTTGATTTGCAGGCTCACGGCCGGCTGAGTGACATGCAGGATAGCCGCCGCTCGCGTCAAATTGCCTTCGCGCGCTACGGCAACAAAGGAGCGAAGCTGAGTCAAGTCCATAAAAACAGTATAAGAAACACTTATGAAGACATTGATAATAACTCATTGGATTTTGAGACTGCCCGGCGATATTCTGCGAAAGATAGGATTTCACCAAAGGAATACTTATGGAAAGCCAGTCCATACCTCTCATTGAGCATTTCATCAATGGACGCAAAGTCGCTTCTTCGAGCAGTCGTTCACAAGAGGTGTTTAATCCTGCGACCGGTGAAGTGTCGGCCTATGTCGGTCTTGCGAATGAGGAGCAAGTGCATACGGCCGTAGCTGCCGCGCAAGCCGTCGCTCCGGCTTGGGCGGAAACAGCGCCGTTAAAGCGGGCACGCGTCTTGTTCAAATTTAAGGAATTGATGGAGAAGCACCACGATGCTTTAGCCGCAGCTATTACGCGCGAACACGGCAAAGTGTTTTCGGACGCGAAGGGTGAAGTGGTGCGTGGGCTAGAAATAGTGGAGTTTGCTTGCGCCGCACCACAACTTTTAAAGACGCAATTCAGCGATAACATCGGTGGAGGCATCGACAACTGGCAGTTACGCCAACCGCTGGGCGTCACGGTAGGAATAACGCCTTTCAATTTCCCGGTGATGGTGCCGCTGTGGATGGCACCGATGGCTATCGTTACGGGAAATACTTTCATATTAAAGCCCTCGGAACGCGATCCGTCGCCTTCGCTGATGCTGGCGGAATTATTCAATGAAGCAGGGTTACCCGATGGCGTATTCAATGTCGTGCAGGGCGATAAGACCGCCGTTGACGCCTTGCTTCAACATCCCGATGTAAAAGCCGTCTCGTTCGTCGGATCGACACCGATTGCCGAATACATTTACGCGGAAGGCAGCAAACGCAAGGGAACATATCCGATGCGCGTACAAGCATTAGGCGGCGCAAAAAATCATTTAGTGGTTATGCCCGATGCCGATCTCGATCAAGCGGTGGATGCATTAGTCGGCGCGGCATATGGATCGGCAGGTGAACGCTGCATGGCGATTTCGGTGGCGGTCGCTGTCGGCAATGTGGCAGACCGATTGGTCGATGCATTGGCTCCACGTGTTAAGGCACTCAAAGTCGGCAACGGCATGCAAGCAGAAAATGAAATGGGTCCCGTGGTCAGTAGCGCACACAAGGCAAAGATAGAAGCTTATATTGAGGAGGGTGTGCAAGCAGGCGCGCGCTTGCTGGTCGACGGCCGTGGCTTACGAGTACCCGGGCACGAAAAAGGATTTTTTCTCGGCGGGAGCTTATTCGATTGCGTAATGCCCGCGATGAAAATCTATCGTGAAGAAATCTTCGGCCCCGTGTTATGTGTCGTTCGCGTCGACGATTTAGCGCAAGCCGTTGATTTGATCAATGCACATGAATATGGCAATGGCGTTTCCTTATTTACGTCGGACGGCCACACGGCCCGCGAATTTTCGCGTCAAGTGCAAGTGGGTATGGTGGGTATCAACGTCCCTATTCCGGTGCCGATGGCATGGCATTCATTCGGTGGCTGGAAGCGCTCACTATTTGGCGACACGCACGCTTACGGCGAAGAAGGCGTGCGCTTCTACACCCGCTATAAATCGATCATGCAGCGCTGGCCGGAGTCAATCGCGAAAGGCGCCGAATTCACGATGCCGGTAGCGAAATAAATTCAGAAGGATCGTCATGCAATTTGCCGGCAAATACGACTACATCATTATCGGCGCGGGCACGGCAGGATGCCTTTTAGCGAATCGTTTGACGCAAGATCCGAGAGTGAAAGTGCTGTTACTAGAAGCAGGCGCAAAGGATGATTACGCCTGGATTCATATTCCGGTCGGCTATCTGTACTGCATCAACAATCCGCGCACCGATTGGCTGTTTCGTACACAAGCCGATCCGGGATTGAATGGACGTAGCCTAATTTATCCGCGTGGCAAAGTCCTGGGCGGCTCTTCGTCTATCAACGGCATGATATACATGCGCGGCCAAGCGAGGGATTATGACGATTGGGCACAATTAACCGATGACGATAATTGGTGTTGGGAGAAGGTGCTCCCACTATTTAAAAAAAACGAGGATTATCACAAGGGTGCCGATGAATTTCATGGTGCCGGCGGTGAATGGCGCGTGGAAAAGCAGCGCTTGTCGTGGGAAATTCTTGACGCCTTTCGCGAAGCGGCAGATCAAGTGGGCATACCCAAAACGGAAGATTTCAATCGCGGCACTAACGAAGGATGCGGCTACTTTGAAGTCAATCAAAAAAGAGGGTTTCGTTGGAGTGCGGCACGAGCTTTTTTAAGACCTGCAAGCAAGCGCGCCAATTTGGAAATCATGACAGGGTGCCATGTCAAGCGTTTGAAGTTTCAAACGACGGATAGCGGAAAAGTGTGTACCGGTGTCGAGTTCATCGGCGGCGGTACAGAGTGGCAGGCGGATGCTGCGCACGAAGTACTGTTGACAGCCGGCGCAGTAGGTACGCCGCAAATTCTTCAGCTATCAGGAGTCGGTCCCGCTGATTTTTTGCAGCAGCATGGAATCCCAATTGAAATGGATATACCAGGCGTCGGCGAAAATCTTCAGGATCATTTGCAGCTGCGGATGATTTTTCAAGTGAGCGGCGCCAAGACCTTGAACACGATGGCGAATACTTGGTACGGCAAATTGAAGATCGGTTTGGAATATGCCTTGTTTCAGTCGGGGCCGATGGCGATGGCGCCATCTCAACTGGGTGCGTTTGCCAAGTCGGATGCATCGCAACTTACCCCTAATCTCGAGTACCATGTGCAGCCGCTCTCGCTCGAGCGCTTTGGCGAGCCATTGCACGCTTTTCCAGCCTTTACTGCGAGCGTGTGCAATTTGCGGCCGACATCGCGCGGACATATCAGAATCGAATCTACCGATCCGTTCGCCGCCCCGAAGATTATGGCGAATTATTTGAATACGTCGGAAGACCGTAAGGTTGCCGTCGCTTCGCTCGCGCTCACGCGAAACATCGTTGCTGCCCCCGCGTTGAAAAAATTTTCACCGGTCGAAATCAAGCCGGGATTACATTGCCAGACCGAAGAAGAATTAGCCCAGGCGGCGGCCGATATCGGCACCACCATTTTTCATCCGGTGGGTACTTGTAAGATGGGCCGTGTCAATGATGCGGCGACAGTAGTAGATAGCCGCTTACGCGTAAAAGGCATTATGGGCTTACGCGTGGTCGACGCCTCAATCATGCCTACCATCACATCGGGCAATACCAACTCGCCCACTCTCATGATTGCCGAACAAGCGGCGGCTTGGATCAAGGCCGCACGCGCCGCAACATAAATATTGCGCAGCACAAAAATCTGTTGAACGTAATAGTACGGTATTGTGTGGCAATATCAGACCTTGTACTATTCGCAAAATTCAGTAAGATGGCATGCCAATAAGTAAGAGGAGAGAAGATGACCCCTGTCATCCTAGAGACAAAACACTTAACGAAAGAGTTCAAGGGGTTCACCGCGGTTAGCGATGTGAACTTGCAAGTGCAGCGGGGGCATATTCATGCATTGATCGGTCCGAACGGCGCCGGCAAAACCACTTGCTTCAACTTGTTGACCAAGTTCTTGATTCCGACGTCCGGACAAATTCTTTTCAATGGTAGGGACATAACATCCCTTAAGCCGTCGCAGATCGCGCGTCAAGGGGTGATCCGCTCCTTCCAGATTTCTGCGGTTTTTCCGCATTTGACCGTATTGGAAAACGTACGCATCGGTTTGCAGCGCAAGCTCGGCACGTCCTTCCATTTTTGGAAAAGTGAAAAATCGCTGAACAAGCTCAATGACCGCGCCATGGAATTGCTGGCCGAAGTCGACTTGACTAGCTTCGCCGACAGCGTCACCGTGGATCTTCCCTATGGCCGCAAACGCGCGCTGGAAATCGCGACGACTCTCGGCATGGAGCCGGAGTTGATGCTGTTGGACGAGCCGACCCAAGGTATGGGCCATGAAGACGTCCATCGCGTTACCGATCTCATCAAAAAAGTTTCCGCCGGCCGCACCATTCTCATGGTGGAACACAACATGAGCGTGGTTTCCGGTATTTGCGACAAGATTTCGGTTTTGCAGCGCGGCGCGCTGTTGGCCGAAGGGACGTATGCAGAAGTGTCGAGCAACCCGCAAGTGATGGAAGCCTATATGGGCACCAGCGCTGGCGCATTGGAAGGAGCGCATTAATAATGGCTGAAAAAGCGCTAGAAATCAGCAACTTGCAAGCGTGGTACGGCGAGTCGCACATCCTGCATGATGTTAATTTGTCGGTGAATTACGGTGAAGTCGTCACCATTTTGGGGCGTAACGGCGCTGGCCGTACGACTACCATGCGCTCCATCATGGGCCTGGTCGGCGCCCGCAAAGGTTCGATCAAGATCGGCGGCGTCGAGTCGATCAATATGCCAACCCATAAGATCGCTCATTTGGGCGTCGGTTATTGCCCGGAAGAGCGGGGGATTTTTTCCTCGCTTTCGGCTGAAGAAAATTTGCTCTTGCCGCCTCAAGTGTCCAAGACGGACAAGGGCATGTCGATCGACGAAATCTATGAAATGTTCCCGAACTTGAAAGAGCGTAGAAATAGTCAAGGCACACGCTTGTCGGGCGGTGAACAACAGATGCTGGCCGTCGGCCGCATTTTGCGTACCGGCGCCAAGATTTTGCTGCTTGATGAAATTTCCGAAGGCCTTGCTCCCGTCATCGTTCAAGCGCTGGGACGCATGATTACCATGCTGAAGGCAAAGGGCTATACCGTGGTCATGGTCGAGCAGAATTTCCGATTCGCGGCACCCTTGGCGGATCGGTTTTATGTGATGGAGCATGGTCAGATTGTCGAGACCTTTGCTGCATCCGAGTTGCAAGCCAAGATGCCTGTGTTGAACACGCTTCTGGGCGTATAAATCTTTTAAAAATACCCCGCTTTTATACCAGAGGAGAACTGAATGAAGTTGAAATTGAATGCATTGGCGTTGGCGGTATCGGCTGCGTGCGCCTTGGGTTTTTCCGCGCCTGCGTCTGCGCAGATCTCGGGCGATGTCATTAAGATTGGCTTGATCACGGACATGTCCGGCGTGTACGCTGACGTTGACGGCCCTGGCGGCGTAGAAGCCGTGAAGATGGCCATTGCCGACATGGGC
>JACOUL010000050.1 GCA_016177875.1 Burkholderiales bacterium | reverse complement strand
GTGGTCGCACGCCGATGCAAACCTTAATTGACGGGAGAAAGGAGTGGCACGATAAAATCATCACCTTAAACAGCTGAATTTGACCTGACAGCCGCATACGTCAAACCGGGCAACTGTCAGATCAGATCGCGACTACTACAATTTATTGGTTGCCGGCCTTTTCCCGCTTCCGTCTTGCTAATTCCTGCTGGCGCTCCTCTGCCTCTCGTTGTTTTTTCTCGTAAGCGGCGACATTGCTGTTTCGCTGCGCTGCCCTTGCAGTTTCTTCTTCTTCGAGTTTCTTCAATTTAGCTTCATGGCGCAAAATACGCTCGTTTATGTCCGACTGTGGATCGGCCGGCATCGATTGACGCTCTTTCAGCGCTTGCTCGCGTTCAGCGACGCGAGTACGGCGTTTAAAACCATTTGCCTCCAATTCCACTTGCCGAATTTGCAGCAAACCGAGACGATGCCTTTCACGCGTGGCTTCCAAGCATGAGGTTGTGAAGAATTTAGGGTAGCAAGCCTGCTCTTCAGCATGGAATTGCGCATTCTCACTCGCACGCGCCTTTTGCGCCTCGATCAATGCCCGCTCGGCGGCTTCGACGGAAACAATACTGCCCTTAGGATAGCGCCCCGCAAACGAACTCGCCGTTGCTTGATCTTGAGCGTATGCGCTGCAGCCGCAAACAAGCGCGAAAATAATCAGTACACGAAGCGAAAGAGCCATGTCGAGCGTCACGCGATAGCCGCCACAGCTTCTCGCCGCTGCGTTTCCATATATTCGCGGGACTGCATTTCGATGATCCGCGAAACGGTACGATGAAATTCAATCGCCAGCACACCCTCGGTGTAAAGCGATTCAGGCGCGATTTCGGCGGACATCAGCAGCTTTACTCTGCGGTCATAAAACACATCGACCAACCAAGTAAATCGACGAGCCTCGGATGCCATTGCCGGCGTCATACGCGGCACGCCAGATAAAATTACCGTATGAAAGCGGCTGGCAATTTCCAAATAATCATTTTGCGAACGCGGCGCCACGCACATCGATTCAAAGTCAAACCAAATCACGCCGCCAGCTCGGCGGACTGCGCGAATTTCCCGACCTTCGACCATGATCCTGGGGTCTTCCTCAGTCGTTTCGGCGACCGCCGAAAATGCCCTGCGCAATTCGTAATCCGCGCGCTCATCGAGCGGCGTTAAATAAGACGGCACTTGCTCAAGCGCGCGCTTGCGATAGTCGGTACCGGCATCGACATTCAACACATCGAGCTTTTCCTTCAATAGCGCAATGGCTGGCAGCATACGATCGCGATGCAAACCGTCCGGGTAGAGCGCATCCGGCTTATAGTTCGAGGTCATGACGAAAGATACGCCGTTGTCGAACAAGGCTTTCAGCAGATTATAGAGAATCATCGCATCGGCAATATCCGAGACATGAAACTCGTCGAAGCAGATGAGCCGATATTTGCGTGCGACACGGCGAGCAACTTCGTCGAGCGGATCCGGAATGCCTTTCAGTTCGTCCAGCTGACGGTGCACTTCACGCATGAATTCATGGAAGTGCAAACGTGTTTTACGAATAAGCGGAACGACGGAATAAAAACTGTCCATGAGGAAGGACTTGCCGCGGCCGACGCCGCCCCACATATACACGCCACGCGGCACATCCGGCCGATTGATCAAGCGTTTGATCTTATTGGATCGCTGAGCTTTAAATCCAATCCACTCATCGTAAGCCTGCTGCAGACGCCCGACCGCCAGTAATTGAGCAGGATCAGCGGTAAATCCGCGCTGGTCAAGCGCATGTTGGTAGGTTTCTCGGACGTTCATTACTTTCAAATTTTCTAAGGTACAGGCGACATATCGATGGTCACCTTAGGCGGATACGTTCCCCCCCTGTTGCCGCCGATCGGTATGGCAAATCCCACTCTGCCGCCGACGTGGCCGCCGCCTCCACCCAGGCCCAAGCCAAGGCTGGAGCCTGAAGATTGCGGCGATGGCCGGAAGATGAATTCCGATGTGCGATAACCGGCTTTGCTGCACACGATACGCAAGTCGCCGTTGGCTTCGCCCGTATCAATGGTACCTGGTGTCACTATATTCCAGGAAGCGGTATTGTTGCTGGCAATGCAGTTGGCTCCGGCGATCACTTGATTCTTGCTGGTCGTTTCAACCGTAATACGATTTCCTTCATTGCCGGTCGTGGCGCATGCAGCAACGACGACCGGCAACATAAGAGGCAAGTAACGCATGGCTACTCCTTAATGCCCCCCCTTTTTTACTCCCTTAGAAATTCAACGAGCGCTTGTCCACGGCAAGCGCAGCTTCCTTGGTCGCTTCAGACAAAGAAGGATGCGCATGACAGATGCGGGCGATGTCTTCCGACGACGCACGGAATTCCATCGCCACCACCGCTTCGGCGATCAATTCGGAGGCCATCGGGCCGATGACATGCACGCCTAAGATTTCGTCGGACTTCGCATCCGCCAAGAACTTCACCATGCCCGATGTATCGCCCAACGCACGTGCCCGCCCATTCGCCATGAAGGGGAAGGTGCCTGCCTTGTATGCTATGCCTTCATTCTTGAGCTGCTGCTCAGTTTTGCCGACCCAGGCAATTTCAGGCGAGGTATAAATCACCCACGGAATCGTGTTGAAGTTGACATGACCATGTTGATCGGCGATACGCTCGGCAACCGCCACCCCCTCTTCTTCCGCCTTATGTGCCAGCATTGGGCCGCGCACAACGTCGCCCACCGCCCAGACATTAGGTAAGTTGGTTTTACAATCGCCGTCGACAGCAACAAAACCTCGGTCGTCGAGCTTCAGGCCGATCGCTTCCGCGTTCAAACCATTGGTATTCGGCACGCGTCCGATCGAGACAATCAGCTTATCAAACACTGTCTTATGGGATGCGCCTTTGTCATCCGTGTATTCGACAGTCACGTCTTTCTTTCCCGGCGTGATAGCGCCGATTTTCACGCCTAGGTTGATAGACAAACCCTGCTTGGTAAAAAGCTTGTGCGCTTCCTTGGCGATTTGTTCGTCCACCGCGCCGAGAAAAGTCGGCAAGGCTTCCAATACGGTGACTTCAGCACCGAGACGACGCCACACGCTGCCCATCTCCAGGCCGATGACGCCTGCGCCGATGACGCCTAACTTCTTGGGCACCGCATTAATGTTCAATGCGCCGGTATTCGACAAGACAAGCTTCTCATCGAAGGCAACACCGGGCAATGCACGCGGATTGGAACCCGTTGCAACGATAATGTGCTTGCCGGTCAAAGTATCTTCCGTTGCGCCGCTGACTTTGACGCTGTAAGCCTGTCCCTCACCTTTGACAAAAGAGCCGCTGCCATGGAAAAACGTGACCTTGTTCTTTTTAAATAAGAAGAGAATGCCGTCGTTGTTTTGCTTGACGACAGTGTCTTTTCGAGAAAGCATTTGGCCTAGATTCAAGCCGAGGCCCTTCACCTCAATGCCATGCTCAGCAAAAGCATGGCCTGCATGCTCATAGTGCTCCGACGATTGCAGCAATGCTTTGGACGGAATACAACCGACGTTGGTGCAAGTACCGCCTGGTGCGGGTCCGCCCTTCTCGTTTTTCCAATCATCGATACAGGCCGTCTTGAAGCCTAACTGGGCGGCGCGAATGGCGGCGATATAACCACCAGGGCCGCCGCCGATCACAATCACATCAAATTCTTTAGCCATTGTTTTTCATCCCTCACAGATCCAGCAACAGGCGTGCCGGGTCTTCAATGGCTTCCTTCATGGTCACCAAACCAAGAACCGCTTCACGGCCATCGATGATGCGGTGGTCATACGACATCGCGAGATAATTGATCGGACGAATCACGATCTGGCCATTCTCGACCACCGGACGCTCCTTGGTAGCATGAATGCCGAGAATCGCGGATTGCGGCGGATTGATGATAGGCGTCGATAACATCGAACCGAATATGCCGCCGTTGGAAATCGAGAACGTACCGCCGGCCAAATCTTCCATCGTCAGCTTGCCGTCCTTCGCTTTATTGCCGAAGTCGACGATCTTCTTTTCGATATCCGCGATCGTCATCTGGTCCGCGTTGCGCAAAATCGGCACAACCAGGCCGCGCGGCGAACCGACGGCGATGCCGATATCGAAATAGCCGTGATAAACGATGTCATTGCCATCGACGGAAGCATTCAAAACCGGGAATTTCTTTAACGCAGCGACCGCGGCTTTCACAAAGAAAGACATGAAACCGAGCTTCACGCCATGTTCTTTTTCAAACTTGTCCTTGTACTTATTACGCAAATCGATGACCGGCTGCATGTTCACTTCATTGAACGTGGTCAGGATGGCGTTAGTGGATTGCGATTGGACGAGACGCTCGGCAATGCGCGCACGCAAACGGCTCATCGGCACGCGCTGTTCCGGACGTTCACCCAAGTCGAGCGAAATCGGCGCCGCGACTTGCTGCAATGCCGGCTTGGCTGCAGGTGCGGGCACTGCTGCAGGCTTTTTGTCGAGAGCTTGAATGACATCGCCTTTGGTGATGCGTCCATCCTTACCCGTACCGCTTACTTGAGCCGCTGCCATATTGTTATCGGCGAGCATCTTGGCGGCGGCTGGCATGGCTACCGGTGCAGAAGCCGATGCAGCAGGCGCCGCTTCTTTCTTGGCCGCAGCCGCAGGTGCGGCGGCGGGTGCGCTTGCGCTGGCTTGCGCTTCCGTATCGATCTTGGCGATGATCTCGCCCGCGACAACGGTCTCGCCATCGCCCTTGATAATTTCCGTCAAGACGCCGGCAGCCGGTGCCGGCAATTCCATCACGACTTTATCAGTCTCGACATCAATCAAGTTTTCATCGCGGCCAACCGCTTCGCCGACTTTTTTATGCCATTGGAGTAGGGTTGCTTCAGAAACCGACTCCGACAATTGCGGAACTTTCACTTCTAGAATTGCCATGTAACTCTCCGTTTCGGGTTGTTCTTGCGGCAGACCAGTTTCTAGCCTGCCGCCGGGTCATTATTTTGTCAGGACAAAGCCTTTGAGCTTGGAAAATGCCATATCGATCAAGGCTTTCTGCTGGGCATAATGCTTGTCGTAGTAACCAACTGCCGGCGATGCACTGGCGGGTCGGCCTGCATAGGCAAGCTTCTGCCCTTCTTCCAGATTCTCGAAAATGTTATGCTGAATCTGGAACCAAGCGCCCTGGTTTTGCGGTTCGTCCTGTGCCCATACCAATTCCGCCATGTTCGGGAACTTCTTCAACTCAGTTGCAAATGCCTTGTGCGGGAACGGATACAATTGTTCGATCCGCACGATCGCCACATCGTTCTGTGCGCGCTCTTTGCGGGCATTTACCAAGTCGAAATACACCTTGCCTGAACACGCGACCACACGTTTCACTTTCTTGGCATCGATCTTGGAATCGACTTCGCCAAGCACCGTGTGGAATGATCCGGAAGTTAATTCGGACAATGGCGAGCCGGCATCCTTGTTACGCAGCAAGGACTTAGGCGTCATAATCACCAAAGGCTTACGGAACAAGCGAATCATTTGACGACGCAAAAGATGGAAAATTTGCGCTGACGTCGTCGGTTGAACGACTTGCATATTGTTATCGGCACAGAGCTGCAAGAAACGTTCCGGACGTGCGGAGGAGTGTTCCGGTCCTTGGCCTTCGTAACCGTGCGGTAGCATCATCACCAGGCCGGAAGCGCGACCCCACTTCACTTCACCGGAACTGATGAACTGATCGATCACCACTTGAGCGCCGTTGACGAAGTCGCCGAATTGCCCTTCCCAGATGGTGAGCGTGTTCGGCTCAGCCGTCGAAAAACCGTATTCAAAACCAAGCACAGCCTCTTCAGAGAGTACGGAGTCGATGACGGCAAAGTCCGCTTGGGTATCGGAAATATTTTGCAAGGGGATGTAGCTGCCGGCATCCCACTTTTCGCGGTTCTGGTCATGCAAGACTGCATGACGATGCATAAAAGTGCCGCGCCCCGCATCCTGGCCGGTAATGCGGACTGCATAACCCGAAGAGACCAGGGAGGCAAATGCCAAGTGCTCGCCCATACCCCAGTCCAGGTTGATTTCACCGCGCCCCATCGCTGCACGGTCGGCGATGACTTTCTCAACCAGCGGATGCAACTTGAAGTTTTCCGGAATGGTCGTCAGGCGCGTTGCCAAACGCTGCACCTCTGCGGCCGGCACGGCAGTATCGGCGGCATCAGTCCATTTACGATTGAGGAAAGGCATCCAATCCACCGCATACTTGCTCTTGTAATTGGTGATGACCGGATCCACGGTGTGCTTTCCGGCATCCATTGCGGCACGGAATTCCGCCACCATGGTGTCGCCGCCATCAGCTGGAATGGTGCCCTGCGCCGCCAATTTATCCGCATACAGTTTGCGCGTGCCCGGATGTTTGCCGATCCGCTTATACATCAGCGGCTGGGTCAGCGCCGGCGTATCTTGCTCATTGTGGCCGAGCTTACGGAAGCAAACGATGTCGACAACCACGTCCTTATTGAATTCCCTGCGGAAGTCGAGCGCGATTTGAGTCGCATACACTACCGCCTCCGGATCGTCGCCATTAACGTGTAGCACAGGCGCTTCGATCATCTTGACCACATCGGAGCAATACAGTGTCGAGCGCGAGTCACGCGGATCCGAAGTGGTAAAGCCGATTTGGTTGTTGATCACGATATGCAGCGTACCGCCCGTGCCGTAACCGCGCGTTTGCGCCAAGTTCAGCGTTTCCATCACGACGCCTTGACCTGCAAACGCAGCGTCACCATGCACCAGGATAGGCAAGACTTGCGCACCATGTTTGTCGCCGCGCCGCTCTTGACGTGCCTTGACCGAACCTTCTACCACCGGGTTGACGATCTCCAGATGCGACGGGTTAAACGCCAGCGACAAATGAATCGGGCCGCCAGGCGAAGTCACGTCGGATGAGAAACCTTGGTGATACTTAACGTCGCCGGCAGGCAGGTCTTCCGGCGCCGTGTGTTCGAATTCGGAGAACAAATCCTTGGGCGATTTGCCGAGAATATTGACGAGAACATTCAAGCGACCGCGATGCGCCATGCCGATCACAATTTCCTGAATGCCGATTTCACCGGCACGCTGGACGGCTTCGTCCATTGATGCAATGAAGCTCTCGCCGCCTTCCAGCGAAAAACGCTTCTGACCAACATACTTGGTGTGCAAATAGCGTTCCAGGCCTTCCGCCGCGGTAAGCCGATCCAGGATATGCCGCTTCTTCTCCGGCGAAAAATTGGGAGTCGAGCGGGTGGACTCCAGGCGCTCCTGCAACCAGCGCTTTTGCGCCGGATCGCTCATGTACATGAATTCAGCACCGATCGAGCGGCAGTAGGTATCGCGCAGGGCATTGAGCAAATCGCGCAAAGTCGCGGTCTCAACGCCGAAATAAGTATTGCTGACATTGAACACGATGTCCATGTCGGCGTCGGTAAAGCCGTAAAAACTCGGCTCCAGCTCCGGCAGCGGCGGACGCTCCTGACGCTGCAGAGGGTCCAAATTCGCCCAGCGTGTACCGAGAAAGCGGTATGCCGCAATTAGTTGAGTGGCAGCGACGCGCTTGCGGCCCATTTCAGCATCCGTAGACGCGGAAACCGTACGGATTGGTCCTTGCTTAGCGCGTTCGGCAAATGATGCGACGACGGGCGCATGCGCGACGTCCGGACGGTCCGAACCGTCGACTGCGGGCACATGCTGCATGGCGTCGAAATACGCGCGCCAATTGTCTGGAACTGCTCCGGGATTGTTGAGGTAGGCTTCGTACAATTCTTCGATGTACGGCGCATTCCCTCCAAAGAGATAGGAATTGGAACGATACTGCTGATACTGCTCCATATTGCTCACCTTTCTTCGCGTTTCGCGAGATTAGCGGGTTACGTTAACCTTCCGCGACACGGCCTGACCGGTTAGCGGATTGCACACATCAAGTTGTGGGGAAGGACCTGTTCTGAACTGAATACTTCCGACTACTGCAAGCGCCAAGAATAACACACTTGCTTTATTTCAATTGGGACGCAATGTAAAAAGCGAGCCGTAGCTCGCTTTTTTGACACATACTTCTTAGCCGCGTTTCGCCATCGGCGGCACTTCCCGCTTGGGAGAGCCCACGAACAATTGCCGCGGACGGCCGATCTTTTGCTCCGGATCGGAAATCATCTCGTTCCACTGGGCGATCCAGCCGACGGTACGTGCCATCGCGAAGATGCCTGTGAACAGCGCAACCGGAATGCCGAGGGCACGTTGCACGATACCCGAGTAGAAGTCGACATTCGGATAGAGCTTGCGGGACACGAAGTAATCGTCTTCCAGAGCGATCTTTTCCAGGGCCATGGCCAGCTTGAACAGCGGATCGTCGTGCAAGCCGAGCTCATTCAATACTTCATAGCAGGTTTCACGCATCAGCTTGGCGCGCGGATCGTAGTTCTTGTAGACGCGGTGACCGAAGCCCATCAGCTTGACGCCCGAATTCTTGTCTTTGACTTTAGCGATGAATTCGCCGATACGCTCGACGCCGCCTTCTTTCTGGATATCTTCCAGCATCTGCAGCGCTGCTTCGTTGGCGCCGCCGTGTGCCGGCCCCCACAAGCAAGCGATACCTGCAGCGATACAAGCAAATGGATTGGCGCCGGAGGAACCGGCCAAACGTACGGTCGAAGTCGATGCATTCTGTTCGTGATCGGCGTGCAGAATGAGAATGCGATCAAGTGCGCGCACCAGCACGTCATTGACTTTGTAGTCTTCGCACGGGTTGGAGAACATCATGCGCATGAAGTTTGCGCTGTACGACAAATCATTGCGCGGATAAACGAAGGGCTGGCCGATCGAATACTTGTAAGTCATCGCGACCAGGGTCGGCAGCTTGGCGATCAGGCGGATCGCCGAAACTTCGCGATGGTGCTGATCGGTAATGTCCAGCGAATCATGGTAGAACGACGACAGGGCGCCGACGGTCCCGACCAACACAGACATCGGGTGCGCGTCACGGCGAAAACCGCGGAAGAAGAATTGCATCTGCTCGTGCACCATGGTGTGATTGGTGACGGTTTTGACGAATTTCTCTTTTTGTCCTTGATTCGGCAATTCGCCGTTCAACAGCAAGTAACAGGTTTCCAGGAAGTCGCAATTGACCGCCAATTGTTCGATCGGATAGCCGCGATACAACAGCTCGCCCTTGTCGCCGTCGATGTAAGTGATCGAGGAATTACAAGCCGCGGTCGACATAAAGCCAGGGTCGTAAGTGAACTTGCCGGTTGAACCGTAAAGTTTGCGAATATCGATCACATCCGGACCGATCGTACCCTTATAGATAGGCAATTCGAGCGAAGGAGATCCGTCGGAAAATGACAGCGTGGCTTTTGTATCGGAGTTAGTCATGGCTGTTCCTCAAATAAGGCGTGTACGTCGGTAGTAGTAGGGGTTGGGGGTTATCGAATAATAAAACAAAAAACAAAATCGGATTCGTCAGGCCGCACGCATTCTCGATAACAATGCATGCACATGGGGCAAATCCGCTTCGCCGACCGGCTCCTTGCGGGCCAGCAGCAAATCCATCAAATCGTTGTCCGACAATTCCATCAATCGCGAAAACGCGTCTACTTCTTCATCGGTCAACGTTGATTCATGCGCGTCTAAAAAGCGCGTGATGATTAAATCGTTTTCGAGCAATCCCCGACGAGCACGCCAACGTAAGCGGGCACGTTTTGCCGGGTCGGCTTGATGCGCTAATGTCATAAATTAAACGGCGCGACGCACCATCAGTTCCTTGATCTTGCCGATAGCGCGGGTCGGGTTCAAACCTTTCGGACAAACGTCGACGCAGTTCATAATCGTGTGGCAACGGAACAAACGATACGGATCTTCCAAATTATCCAGGCGTTCGTTGGTCGCGTGATCGCGGCTATCCGCAATGAAGCGATAAGCTTGCAGCAAGCCGGCCGGGCCGACGAATTTATCCGGATTCCACCAGAACGAAGGGCAAGACGTCGAGCAGCAAGCGCACAAAATGCATTCGTACAAGCCATCCAGCTCTTCACGCTCTTCCGGCGATTGCAGACGCTCTTTCTCAGGCGGAATGCTTTCGTTGATGAGATACGGCTTGATCGAGTGGTACTGCTTGAAAAACTGGGTCATGTCGACGATCAAATCGCGGATCACCGGCAAACCGGGCAAGGGGCGCAACACGATCGGCTCCGTCAGCTCATTCAAATTCGTCGTACAAGCCAGACCGTTTTTGCCGTTGATGTTCATCGCATCGGACCCGCACACGCCTTCACGGCAGGAGCGGCGCAAAGCCAGCGAATCATCGACATCCGATTTAATGCGCTGTAACGCATCAAGCAGCATCTTGTCGGTGTCTTGCAACTCAACCGTCAAGTCTTGCATGTAAGGCTTGGCATCCTTATCCGGATCGTAGCGGTAAATCTGAAATTTAAGAGTACGTGGCATATAAGACCTCTAGTATTGCGGGACAGAGCTAAGCAAAGCAGTACTCTGCCCCCAACAAATTAAAATGTGCGAGCCTTGGGCTTGAAGGTTTCGACGGTCAACGGCTTGGTATTGACGGGCTTGTAATCGAGACGATTGCCCTCGGAATACCATAGCGTGTGCTTCATCCAGTTTTCATCGTCGCGCTTCTCGTAATCGCGATGCGCATGCGCGCCGCGCGATTCCTTGCGAGCCGCAGCGGAAACAATAGTTGCCTTGGCCGTTTCGATGAGGTTGTCGAGTTCCAATGCTTCGACGCGAGCGGTATTGAAAACCTTCGATTTATCTTTGAACGCCACGTGCTTGCGACGCTCGTCGAGCTCCAGAATCTTCTTAGCGCCTGCCTGCAGCAGTTCGTCGGTGCGGAACACGCCGCAGTATTGCTGCATGGTCGAGCGAATTGCGTTGGCCACATCCTGCACGCGCTCGGAGCCTGTGCTGCTTTCCAGCTTGGCTAAACGCGCCATCGCGTAGTCAGCGGCATCGGCCGGCAACGGCTTGTGTTCTTTATTCTTCAAGCCGCCCTGAATGATGTGGTTACCTGCAGCACGGCCAAATACCACCAGATCGAGCAGCGAATTGGTGCCGAGGCGATTGGCGCCGTGCACCGACACGCATGAGCACTCACCGATCGCATACATGCCATTGACCACTGTGTTCGGGTTGCCGTCTTTCGGCGCCACCACTTGGCCATGAATGTTTGTCGGAATGCCGCCCATTTGATAGTGGATGGTCGGCACAACCGGAATCGGTTCCTTGGTCGCATCGACGTTGGCGAACTTGTGGCCGATTTCCAGAATCGACGGCAGACGCTTGCGAATAGTGTCGGCGCCGATGTGACGCAGATCGAGCAACACGTGATCCTTGTTCGGACCACAACCGCGGCCTTCCTTGATCTCCTGATCCATCGAACGCGACACGAAATCGCGTGGTGCCAGGTCTTTCAGCGTCGGGGCGTAACGCTCCATGAAACGTTCGCCGTTACAGTTGACGAGGATACCGCCTTCGCCGCGAACACCTTCGGTAATCAACACGCCTGCACCGGACACGCCGGTCGGATGGAATTGCCAGAACTCCATGTCTTCGAGCGGCAAGCCTGCACGCGCAGCCATGCCGAGACCGTCACCGGTGTTGATGAAGGCGTTGGTCGACGCCGCGAAAATACGTCCTGCACCGCCGGTAGCGAAGATGGTGGTCTTGCCTTCCAAAATCATTACATCGCCGGTTTCCATTTCCAGCGCAACGACGCCGAGCACATCGCCCTCTGCGTCGCGAATGATGTCCAGCGCCATCCACTCGACGAAGAAATGGGTCTTGGCGCGCACATTACGCTGATAGAGCGTATGCAACAGGGCATGGCCGGTACGGTCCGCTGCGGCACAAGCGCGCTGCACCGGCTTCTCGCCGAAATTGGCGGTATGGCCGCCGAATGGACGCTGATAAATCGTGCCGTCTGCATTGCGGTCGAAAGGCATGCCGAAGTGCTCAAGCTCGTACACCACCTTCGGCGCCTCGCGGCACATGAATTCGATCGCGTCTTGGTCACCAAGATAGTCAGAACCTTTGACGGTATCGAACATATGCCAATACCAGTTGTCTTCAGACATGTTGCCGAGAGAAGCACCAATGCCGCCTTGCGCGGCAACGGTGTGGGAACGAGTCGGAAATACTTTAGACAGTACTGCCACGTTCAGACCGGCTTCGGCCAATTGCAACGATGCGCGCATGCCGGAACCGCCGGCGCCAACGATCACTGCATCGAAACGGCGAGTGGGAATTGCGGATTTGATTGCTGCCACGTTTACGCTCTCCAGAGAATCTGCGCCGCCCAACCGGCACATCCAAGCAGCCACGCGATCGTGGCAACTTCCATAATAAGTCGCAACATCACCGATTTGGTGACGTAATCCATCCAGATATCACGCATGCCGACCCAGGCGTGATAAAAGAGGGAAAGCAAAGTAACGAAGGTTGCGATCTTGAACCACTGCTGAGCAAACAAACCGGCCCAGCCCTCATAGTTGAAACGGCTGCCGGCAACGAGAAGAACCAACAGGATGACGGTATAAAGCGCCATTACGATGGCCGTAACGCGCTGCGCCAGCCAATCCTTCAATCCATAGTGTGCGCCGACGACCAGGCGACGCTGTCCGACGTTATTGTTAGCCATTCGATGCTCCAAACAATTTCCAAGCGATGAGAGCCGTCAGCGACAGACTGATGGCGAAAACGACGACAGAAGTTCGACGACCACTGTCCTTATCCAACGCACAATGAAAATCCATCACGAGATAGCGAATGCCGGCGCAGAAGTGATGCAGATAAGCCCAGGACAAAGCCAAAATAATCAGCTTAACGAAGCCGTTGGATACAAAGCCCTTGAGATGATCGAAAGAATTTTCCGAATACAGGCTGTAATCCAGCAAATACAGAATGAAAGGCAGCAGCACAAACAGCAAAGCGCCGCTGGCACGATGAAAAATCGACACAAACCCAGCCAAGGGCAAGCGGTAATGTACCGTTTGCGCAAATGTCATTGGCCCAAACTGCCGCCGGTTCTTTTTTACCGCATCAGACATGACAACCCTCTCAATACGTAACAAACCTGTAATTTTCGCCGATTTTTGTGCAGCACACCATAAAAATATGGATGCACAGCAATATTTATTACTAAATGCTTGCAAAAAACGAGAATTAACTCGATCGTTAGCTCAATTCGTTTTGATAATGATGGTTTTGCGTTACATATAAGCCGCGACGCACTTCCACCGGTTTATCCCCATATGTCAGCGATACGCGCTCTACGCTAAGCAAGGGGGTTCCTACACTAATTTGCAACAATTCAGCGTTACTCTCATCCGCAATCACCGCGCGAATCCGCTCAGTAGCGCGAATCATGCGTGTCCCGAATTCCGTCTCGAACAAGCCATACATCGGCCCTTTGTATTCGATAAGACGTTCAGCCGTTAATCCCTTGAATAAAGTACCGGGCAACCACAGCTCTTCCACGATGGTGGGAGCGCCGTCGAAAGACTGCACACGTTTGATGAATACCACCGGGTCGCCGGATTTCATTTCAAGCAGTCGCGCCACCTCAGCCGGCGCACGCAAGCGCTTGACTTCAATAATCCGGTTCTCGGGATGATGCGGTTCACCGACGTCAGGCATTAGGCGCAAGAAGCGATATTGCGCGCGGACTTCGTGATGGGTCGCGACAAATGTACCTTTGCCCTGACGGCGCACGACCAGATTTTCCGCAGCCAGCTCATCGATCGCCTTGCGCACGGTGCCTTGGCTGACTTTGAAGCGATTGGCGAGTTCGACTTCGCTCGGAATCAATTCGCCCGGCTTCCATTCGCCGGACTGCAGGCTTTGCGTGATAAGCGCCTTGATTTGCTGATACAGCGGGCTGAATGTCGGGGAAGGCGCGGAGACGGAAGTTCCCGCCCCTGCAGCGGGTGCAGCGCCATTGTTAGCAGCGTTGGACAGGACGGAACTCATGGCTAGCGATTTCACCACAAAACCCCCTTTGCCGTCTAGCAAAAAATATCACTAATATGTCTTATATAAGATATAAGATAGTCATTGACAGACGTTTATGGTCAGCCTAAACTCCCGAGCAATATTGATGGGCTGAAAATCGCCACCGTATCAGTGCTGTAGACCATGAAATCAACGGCCTCAATGCGCTGACGCAGCATGCTTTCAGAGTTATCATTACGAGCTTTTCAAAACTTCACACTTTCACTCGACCCGCTTTCCTTACCACTTTGGAGATCCATCATGGCTAAAGCACCTATGCGTGTTGCCGTCACCGGCGCCGCCGGCCAAATCGGCTATTCCCTGCTGTTCCGCATCGCCAACGGCGACATGCTCGGCAAAGACCAGCCGGTCATTCTGCAATTGCTTGAAATCCCTGACGAAAAAGCACAGAAGGCGCTCAAGGGCGTGATGATGGAAATCGACGATTGCGCATTTCCCCTGCTGGCCGGCATGACCGCTCACAGCGATCCGATGACTGCATTCAAGGATATCGATGTCGCTTTGCTGGTCGGCGCACGTCCGCGCGGCCCTGGCATGGAGCGTAAAGACCTGCTCGAAGCCAATGCCCAAATCTTCACGGTGCAAGGCAAGGCGCTCGACGCTGTCGCTTCGCGCAACGTCAAGGTTCTGGTGGTCGGCAATCCTGCGAACACCAATGCCTATATCGCGATGAAATCGGCACCGAATCTGCCGGCGAAAAACTTCACCGCAATGCTGCGCTTGGATCACAACCGCGCCTTGTCTCAATTGGCCGCCAAAGTCGGCAAGCCGATCACGTCGATCGAGAAGCTGTGCGTCTGGGGCAACCATTCCCCGACGATGTATGCTGACTTTACCCACGCTGCCATCGACGGCAAGCCCGCCAAGGAATTGGTCAGCGACGAAGCATGGATCAAGGACGTCTATCTGCCGACCGTTGGCAAGCGCGGCGCGGCCATCATCGAAGCGCGCGGCCTGTCTTCCGCTGCATCGGCTGCTAACGCCGCGATCGATCACGTGCGCGATTGGGTGCTCGGCACCAACGGCAAGTGGACCACCATGGGTATTCCGTCTGACGGTTCCTACGGCATCCCTGAAGGCACCATATTCGGCTTCCCGGTCACTACCGAGAATGGCGAATACAAGATCGTCCAAGGTTTGCAAATCGATGCATTCTCGCAAGAGCGCATCAACTTCACCTTGAAGGAATTGATGGAAGAGCGCGAAGGCGTCAAACACCTCGTCGGCTAATTCGCCGTGATCGCGTCGTCCCCGCCAATCGGGGACGACGTCCTTTAGTCATCCCATTCATGCATCCCTCCGAAGTCTTATTCCAGGGTAAACGCCAGCCGGTTTCATTACCGGTATGTGACCATTACGCCGGCTCTGAAAAGCTCATGCGTAAATCGCTCGCCTTGCAACAAGAAATTGGTACGCTTTTCGACATTACCTTCGATTGCGAAGACGGCGCCAGCGCCGGAAATGAAAAAGCCCATGCACAGCTGGTCGGCGAACTCATCGCCGGCGAAGAAAATCGCTTTGAACGCGTCGGTGCTCGCGTGCATGACTTAAGCAGCGATTTCTTCTCGCAAGACATCGCTATCATTTGCAAACACGCTGCAATGCGCCTTGCGTACATCATGGTGCCCAAGGTAGAAAATCTGGCCGACGTTCAACGCGCCATCAAGCTCATCAACACGCAAGCGCGCAAACACGGACGCGAAGAAATGCCAATTCACGTTTTGATTGAAACGCATGGTGCGCTCGCGGACGTGCAGGCAATCGCAGCATTGCCACAGGTGGAAAGCCTTTCTTTCGGCATCATGGATTTCGTCTCCGCACATTACGGCGCGATCCCCGGCAATGCCATGCGCAGCCCGGGGCAATTCACGCATCCGCTGGTACTGCGCGCCAAGCTGGAAATCGCAGCTGCATGTCATGCGCACGGCAAAGTACCGTCGCATAACGTCACCACGGAAATTAAAGACACCTCGATGGTCGCCAGCGACGCCAATCGCGCGCTGGCCGAATGCGGCTATACCCGTATGTGGAGCATTCATCCGGACCAGATCAAGCCGATTCTGAAATCGATGACGCCGCGCAGCTCGGAAGTCAACGAAGCGGCGCAAATTCTCGTTGAAGCGCAAAATACGCAATGGGGTCCGATCCAATTCAACGGTAAACTGCACGACCGCGCCAGCTACCGTTATTACTGGACTATTCTGCAAAGAGCAAAATTAAGCGGTATCGCCCTGCCGGAAGCTGCCACGGGGCTATTATAAGAACCATGCACACATCAGGGAACCAACCACCCTCCTACGGAGACATCAATATGAGCAAATATCTTTTGGCAGTCGTGTTCGCAACCTTAGCTCTGAGCATTGCCTCCGTCGATGCGCAAGCTGCAACGGCAGAACAAAAAGCACCCGTCAAGAAATCTACGTCGAAGATTAAGACCAAAGCGAAATCGACGAAGGGTGAAGAAGCTGCGCCGAGCGGCATGATTTCCACCGATTTCCACTGCACGCAAGGGAAAACCGTCACCATCTACAACAACCCGAGCGATGAGCAGCATCCCATGATGCGTTGGAACAAAAAAATGCACAAGATGACGGCTGTCGAAACCGAGAGCGGCGCCGTGCGTTTGGAAAATACAAGCGAAGGATTGACCTGGATTTCGGTGCCGGCAAAAGCCATGCTGCTGGATGCCAAAAAAGGACAAACCATCGCCAACGACTGCAAGAAATAAGTCCGGCAGAAAGCATTGCGGCTTCGGCACTTCGTTGCTGCGGCCGGTTTTGAAGTTTGATTTGTATTGAAGTTGAATCTCTTATTCTTTGAATTGTTATCTAAGGAGAGGCCATGTCCCGCAACACGTTGAACACGCTCAAGGAATTCCCGATTTCGGGTTCCAAGAAAGGTCAGTTCTATTCCCTCCCCGCTCTGGGCAAAAAGCTCGGCGTGGATATCTCGCGCCTGCCGGTGTCGATCCGTATCGTGCTGGAGTCGGTGCTGCGCAATTGCGACGGCAAGAAAGTGACCGAAGAGCATGTCAAGCAGTTGGCAAACTGGGGGCCGACCGCTCAACGCACCGATGAAATCCCTTTCGTCGTTGCGCGCGTGGTGCTGCAAGACTTCACCGGCGTTCCTCTCCTCGCCGACCTGGCTGCGATGCGTGGCGTGGCTCAGAAGACCGGCAAGAACCCGAAGAACATCGAACCCTTGGTACCGGTTGATCTGGTGGTCGATCACTCTGTGCAAATCGATCACTTCCGTGAGCCGAAGGCACTCGACTTGAACATGAAACTGGAATTCCAGCGCAACAACGAGCGTTATCAGTTCATGAAATGGGGCATGCAGGCATTCGACACCTTCGGCGTCGTGCCGCCGGGCTTCGGCATCGTGCACCAAGTGAACTTGGAATACTTGGCTCGCGGCGTACACAAGAAAGGCAGCGTCTACTATCCGGATACCCTGGTCGGCACCGACTCCCACACCACCATGATCAACGGCATCGGCGTGGTCGGCTGGGGCGTGGGCGGGATCGAGGCGGAAGCCGGCATGCTGGGCCAGCCGGTCTACTTCCTGACGCCGGACGTCGTCGGCGTGAACCTGACCGGCGCTTTGCGCGAAGGCGTAACCGCTACCGACTTGGTTCTGACCATCACCGAAATGCTGCGTAAGCATAAGGTGGTCGGCAAGTTCGTCGAATTCTTCGGCTAAGGCACCGAATCGCTGTCGCTGACCGACCGCGCCAGCATCGCCAACATGGCGCCTGAATACGGCGCGACCATGGGCTTCTTCCCGGTTGACGATGCCACCATCGATTACTTCCGCGGCACCGGCCGCACCAAGGCTGAAATCGATGCCTTTGAAAACTACTTCAAGGCACAGGGCTTGTACGGCATTCCGAAATCCGGCCAGATCGATTACACCAGTGTGGTCGCGCTCGACCTCGGTTCTGTCGCGCCGTCCCTGGCAGGTCCGAAGCGTCCGCAAGACCGCATCGAAATCGGCCACGTCAAATCGACGTTCAAGGATCTGTTCTCCAAGCCTGTGGCAGAGAACGGTTTCAACAAGAAAGCAGAAGACCTCGACAAGCAATATGAGACTTCCGATGGCGTCAAGATCAAGAACGGCGACGTTTTGATCGCTGCTATCACTTCCTGCACCAACACGTCCAATCCGAGCGTGCTGCTGGCTGCAGGTTTGTTGGCCAAGAAAGCAGTGGAAGCTGGTTTGAACGTCGCTCCGCATATCAAAACCTCGCTCGCTCCCGGATCGCGTGTCGTTACCAAATACCTGGAAGCTGCTGGCCTGCTGCCGTATCTGGAGAAGCTCGGTTTCGGCATCACCGCGTACGGCTGCACCACCTGTATCGGTAACGCCGGCGATTTGACTGCCCCGCTGAACGACGCCATCGTCAAGAACGATATCGTTGCATCCGCTGTGTTGTCGGGCAACCGCAACTTCGAAGCGCGCATTCATCCGAACATCCGCTCCAATTTCCTTGCATCTCCGCCGCTGGTCGTCGCATACGCAATTGCAGGCAATATGACCAAGGACTTGATGACCGAGCCTGTCGGCAAGGGCAAGGGCGGCAAGGACATTTTCCTGGGCGACATCTGGCCGTCTTCGCAAGAGATCGGCAAACTCATGCGCCACGCAATGAATGCCAAGACCTTCAAAGAGAACTACGCCGACGTTAAAGGCGCCCCTGGCAAGCTGTGGGAGCAAATCAAGGGCGTGGCGAACGGCCAAGTCTACAACTGGCCGAAGTCGACCTACATCGCCGAGCCGCCATTCTTCCAAGACTTCGAAATGCAACCGAAGGCTGCCGCCACCGGCATCTCCGGCGCGCGCGCTTTGGGCGTATTCGGCGATTCCATCACCACCGACCACATCTCTCCTGCCGGTTCGATCAAGGAATCCAGCCCCGCCGGTAAATGGCTGTTGGAAAACGGCGTGCAGAAAGCCGACTTCAACTCCTACGGCTCGCGTCGCGGCAATCACGAGATCATGATGCGCGGCACCTTCGCCAACGTACGTATCAAGAACTTGATGATCCCGTCCAAATCGGACGGCTCACGTGTCGAAGGCGGCATCACCCTTCACCAGCCGAGCGGCAAAGAAATGTCGATCTACGATGCCGCTATGCAGTACATCAAGGACGGCGTGCCGACCATGGTGTTCGGCGGCGAAGAGTACGGCACCGGTTCTTCTCGCGACTGGGCGGCCAAGGGCACGCAGTTGTTAGGCGTGAAAGCAGTGATCGCACGTTCCTTCGAACGTATCCACCGCTCCAACCTGGTAGGCATGGGCGTGCTGCCCTTGCAATTCCTCGGCAACGACAGCGTGCAATCCCTGAGCATCAAGGGCGATGAGACCTTCGATCTGAAAGGTATCGAAAGCGATATCAAACCGCAGCAAAACGTGACCCTGGTGATCAACCGTGCCAACGGCCAGAAGCAAGAAGTCAAAGTGCTGTTGCGTATCGATACGCCGATCGAAGTGGATTATTACAAGCACGGCGGCATTTTGCCGTTCGTTCTACGCCAATTGCTGGCCGCTTAATCACAACGAAACGTCGTTCCAAAGAGGCCGGCGATTGCCGGCCTCTTTTTTTGCAAGCCTGCAGTAAGTTTTGCTGAGTACCCTCGCTTCCACATCAATCCATTTTCGACTGGAGACAAATCATGTGGAAGATTCTCGGCGGCTTCATCGTGTTCGCGGCAGTGGCGCTGTTCATCGTCATGAGCGGCGGCGACAAACTCGACATGCAAGGCGAAGCAGGCGGTCACGATTCCGGCTCGTCGCACACATCGGCATCGGCCAACGCAAAATAATCGGCAGTTTTGCTGTGACGATTGCCGCATACGCGGCATCGTCCCCTGTTCAGCGGCGCAATCCACTACAATTGGTGTTTTATCCAACTCCGATTGCATTTCACCATGCGCCGTCTGTCCAAAGGTCCTTCGTCTCGGCTTTCTGCCGAAAGTCAGCGCTTGATCAATCACGCTCGTGCAATGCTGCAAGCTTCCAGCCGCTTGGAGGATCGCAGCTGGGAACGTCAGCTCGATCAACTCTTGCTGAAAGCATTGAAGAACCATCATCAAGAGCAGCTCGACGCCGCACTCGACCACCTATTCCGTGAGCAGCCGGAAGCCTATGATATTTTGATTCAATGCGTTGAAGCAAATTGCGCATCCTGCGTGCTGGAGCATGAAGGTGCGCGATACGATGCATTGCTGATCGCCGCACCGATACTTGCATGGACGCGTTTCGCGATTCCTTCCGGCGCAATTGCTTCCGACATGCACGGCACGCTGTACGCACATTTACATGCTCACCTGCTCGCAGCAGATACGCGCTTGGCTTTGTCGCCAATTTTATATTCGATCGATCAGCTACCGCGCAATCATGAAGAGACATATGCTTTGACGCATCGCTTAGCGCAAGCCGCACTAAGCGGCAATGCACAGCGCGCACCATCCAATGCGCCGGAAACCGTTCCGTTTCTTGCCGACACGCGCTATTTGCTCGCGGTCGTAGTGACCCCTGAAGGCCAGCCGCTTTTTCGCTGGCAGGCGTCGGGTAATTTAGCCGATCGCGAAGTCGCGTTGACGCAATGGCGCGCGCAAGCAACGCCCAATGTTGCGCGCTTGTTACCGGGTTGCGGTGTCGAATTGCTGTTGCCGGATGCCTATTTCACTGCATGTCGCGAAGCGGATAAACAAATTCGCCCCGCTTCCATTAAGGCTGCGGTGCACTATCTCACTCACACCTTGAATGTCGGACCTGAGCGCTTAAGCGCCATCATCGGCGGCTTCGTGGATGAAGCAGGCATTGGACGCATCGATGAATATCGCGTCAGCTTCGCGCTGCGCCCGGGATCTGAAGTTGTATATGGATTGGTGTGGCCCCTGTATGACGACGAGAATGCCGAGGCCGAAAGCGTGCCGACCGAGAACGAAGCATCGGGTACTCCGATGCAGCGTCTGACCCCGATACAAGAAATCATGCAGCTGCTGCATGAGAGCGGCATCGTGCACATCAAGCGCCATGCCGAATCGTTCCCGATGGACTTTTGCGAAGATTGCGGCGCGCCGCTGTACTGCGATTTAGAGGCCGAACTCGTGCACGCCGAAATGCCGGAAGATGCATCACCCTCAGCGACGCATTTGCATTGATCGTCCAAAAAACTAACGATATCGGTATTTCAATTGCAGGGCAACGCATCCGCTGACTTGTCCGGGAATACTCGGCATGACGGTTAAATTTAAGCCGACATACCGCGTTTCAAATGCGAGCAGCGGCAACACCACCGGGAAAAATCCGCCGCCGCGCATTTTAGGATAGCCGTCAACCATACCGGCCAATGCGCCGATTTTTATCGGCCCGAACTGCAGCGGCTTCCATGCAGCGCCGAGATAGCGCGTATCGCCTCGTACGGAATTATAGTATTCGCCGATGACCAGCGAACGTTCCTTGTCGAGCGCGTATTCGATCCCGAACCCGGCATTCTGCTGGTTGAATTTATTGGCATTCTTAAAATGCTGAGACATGCCGCCGAAATTCATCCAAAACTGTGTTTCCTTTACATTGCTCCAAGCATGTTCGGGAATGACTCCGGCCAAGGCCTTGTTTGCGAAACAGATCGTTGCTGCAATCAGCGCAAGAAAACGCAAGCGATGCTGCCGCTTTTCCCCACGAATTCCATTGGAGGCAATCGACGTGCCGTGTGCAATCGATTTTTTTCGATCGCACTCGCTTTGCAGAATGACCATGTTGTTTCCCCATAAAGTATTGCTGCGGCAAAGCAAGGAAAGAGCTTTGCCGCCGGCAAACTTTGAGTGGGATCAACGACTTTCGTTCTACTCAGAAATCATTCTTCTGAAAAATTTTTTCGTACGAAATAATTTTATTATTGGCTTGTTACACACGCCATTGGCTGTAATAAAGCTTGTCCTAAGCGAGCACTGCGTGCGCCATTCCATCCATGCCGCGCATCCGGCAAATTGGCATTGTCCTTAAAAGGCATTTCCAAAGTGAGCGAAACGCAACCAAAGGTGTGGCCAATATACTTCGATGCCAGTTTGAGCATATCGGCTTGATATTTGCCCGCTTCATAACCGACCGCCGTTTGAAAATCCGGGCTGCCGCGCTGAAAGCTATCAATGAATTTTTGCTGTTGCGCTGCCTGTTCGATGCTGAAGTTTTCTAGCATTTCGCAACCTGCGGTAAAAACATAGGGAAGCACTTCATCACCGTGAATATCCAGGAAAAGATCGCAACCGGTTTCGTGAATGCGCTGCCTCACCGAGAAGACTTCGGGGCTCGTTTGCGGCGAAGGCGACATCCATTCGCGATTGAGATTCGCGCCGGCGGCATTAGTGCGTAGATTACCGCGCATCGAGCCATCCGGATTCATATTCGGCACGATATAAAGTTCGGCGCGTTCAAGTAACGTGCGCGCAATCGGATTGAATACATCAAGCAACGCATCAACCATGCCTTCGATTAGCCATTCCGCCATAGTCTCGCCCGGATGCTGGCGCGCGATGACCCAAATTTTTTTGCCGTTCGGATTGCCCAGCTTGATGAGATTAAGATCGCGCCCCTCGACGGTCGCACCCAGGTCTTCTATCCGAGCCTTCGGCGAATTCTCGGCGCGCCCAAGTAAATCAAGATGGCGCTCCCACGAATACGGTTCGAAGTAAGCGTAGTAAATGCTGTCGCGCTCGGGAGTATGCCGCACCGTCATGATTTGGCCATCGTACTCGGTCGGCACCCTGAACCAGTCAACACGATCGTAACTCGCCACCGCTTGATAGCCTTGCCACCCTTCGGCATAAGTCGCTTCGCCGGCGTTCAAAAATCGTAGCGTGCAAGCCTCGTTGCGTGCACCTTGCAGTCGAAAATAAAACCATTGCGAAAAATCGGCGTGAGAATCCTTGCGAATTTTCAGGTCGATCGCTTGTGGATCATCCGCGCAGACGACGTCGATCGCCCCCGCGTCGAAGTTTTGGCTGATTCTGATCGGCATAAAAGAGACCTTTTGCGGGCAAAAAATGAGGGGTGTCTAAAACAGCTAAAGGAAGAATTATAGGGTGGCGACATGTGCCGTGCGACATCAAACATGGCCGAATTCGAATGCATTCTGCTATAATTCCGCCTTCGTCGGGGCGTAGCGCAGCCTGGTAGCGTACTTGCATGGGGTGCAAGGGGTCGGAGGTTCGAATCCTCTCGCCCCGACCAATTTACATAAAAGGTTTAGTGATGGCAGTCACTAAACCTTTTTTCGTTTCTAGCGCTCGTGCTCACATTTTCATCAGCGGCAGCGCGTTCATTAAAATATTACCCAAGCTTTCGACTGCCCCATATCCATTTCGGACGTTTCATTCAAAATCGCCGATCGTAGCAGCGAGACCTCCGAGACATGGCGCAATGAAAAGCCGTGTTAAGTTCTTGCGGCGTTTTGTAAGTTGATGGCGCTATCCGTACTGTTCGACCACCTTCGCCAGCGACAGCGGCTTGCCAACCCATACGTAAAACTACGCCGGCTCAGGCCCTTTAGGCGTCATCACGGACGACATCTTATCGCCATTGCCCGCTCTCGAAAATTAAATATATCCCATAAATATGGGATACCAACATCGCCTGAAGACTGATCTAATTATTTAATTGCTAGTTGCGAGAGCCTATGAAATTCTTTGGCACTTGAGCTGGCTTACTGTAAGCGACGGGAATGATTTGCGGCGATTGCCCGCCTTCCCACCAATTCCACAAGATATGAATGATCAATGAAGTTCAGTAGTGTCCCAACGTTTTCACGAGAGACGGTTATAAGTTAATGATTTACTTGCCGAAATTGATGTTTTTCTCTGGTCTCGATTTGAACGTCGCGATCCAGAATATGCGCTTTTTGCGGTTGCCCGCGAAAGGCTCGT
>JACOUL010000045.1 GCA_016177875.1 Burkholderiales bacterium | reverse complement strand
TGTGACGGGCGCCTTCCAGCATGCCCCGAATCTGCTCGAACTGCTCTCGGTCGATGTCGCTCGGATAGTGCTTCCTGTTCATTTCTCTTCCCGGTAAAACTGCTAAATACCTTTGACTGGAAGATATTGATCAGGTTCTAAAAGAAACCAACCAATACGTATGGCCGCTTGAAACAATTTCAAGTGCAAAAGCGTAACAAAGGGAAATTTTATAGTGCCCAGTCACGCCAAACCGGCACGACGGACTCCGGCAAATGCGGCAATTCGCCTAAGTCGAATTTGGATTCGCCGGGGCCGTGAAAATCGGAGCCGCGCGACGCGAGCAAGCCTTGGGCCTTGGCTACCTTGGCATAAATATCGTATTGATCCGGCGTGTGGCTGCCGGTAATCACTTCCATACCGATGCCGCCGGCCTGTTTGAATTCATCGAGAAACGCGCCGAATTCAAGAGCGGTGAAATTATAGCGTCCGGGGTGCGCCACGATCGCTACGCCGCCTGCACCGCGTATCCATTTCACGGCATCTTTCAGCGCCGCCCAGCGGAACGGCACATAACCGGGTTTGCCTTCAGTGAGGTAATTGCGGAACACTTCGCGCAAGTCGGGACAGGCCCCGATTTCGACGAGATAGCGCGCGAAATGCGTTCGAGAAATTAAATCGGGATTACCGACGTATTTAAGAGCGCCTTCATAGGCATCGGGAATACCCGCCGCGGCCAGCTGCTGCGACATTTCTTCAGCGCGCCGTCCGCGTCCGCCGCGCGTTGCGGCGAGGCCGTTAACCAGGTCGGCATTGTTTTCGTCGATGTGCAAACCGACGATGTGTACCGTCTCGCCGGCCCAAGTCACGGAAATTTCCACGCCGGGCACATAGCGCAAACCAAGATCACCGGCGGCTTGCCGCGCTTCAGGAATACCGCCTAATTCGTCATGGTCGGTCAATGCCCAAACATCGACGCCCATTTCCTTCGCCCGCGCAGCCACCACCGCCGGTGCAAGCGTGCCGTCGGATACGGTGGAGTGGCAATGTAAATCAATATTCAGCATGCTTCCATTGTACGCGTCTGCAGTGCTGCCTGCTTTGGAGATACGTTAAATTACGTAACGAGAAATTTTTCGATGTGATCGGCGACAACTTGCGGTTGATCGTGATGCAGCATGTGCCCCGCATCGCGAACTATAACGGGAGTAAGGTTTGGAATAACGGCGATGCGCCGGTCGATTTCCGATCGCACGAATTCCTTGGGACCGAACCAGCGCCAAATATCCGTATCGTCCGCTTCCATCCACAGTACCGGCGCTTTGATCGTGCCCCAACATGCGAGCACGTCCTCGACGTGATACAGCAATGGCCCCGGACGCTTATGCGCGGGATCGCCGAGAATTTCCCATAGTCCTTCGCGATTTTTCGCGGCCCAGTTCATCGCGAGAAAAGCGGCGCGTTCATCGGACAAACGCGGATTGGTTTTCTGCAGGCGGCTCATCACTTCTTGCAGATCGGCATAGGGCCGGCTGGACGGCATGACGGGCAATTCATCCAGCCACTTGGCGTATCGCGCCGGTGCTTGTTCGGGTTGCGTCGGCGGCAAACCGAAACCTTCCAAATTAATGAGTTTGGCGATGCTGTCCGGGCGGATTCCGGCATACATGCAAGCGATATTGCCGCCCAGGCTATGACCGAGCAGATTCACCGATTCATTCGGCGAATAATGTTTGAGGATGGCATCCAAGTCGCCCAAGTAATCGGAAAACCAATAGGTATCCGCCCCGGAACGCTGGGTCAGCCCATATCCGCGCCAGTCGGGCGATATCACGTGCCAGTCTTGCTTCAGGCAGTCGACCACGAATTGAAACGATGCCGACACGTCCATCCAGCCATGCACCATGAATAGTTTGGGTGCCCCCTCGCTGCCCCAATGGCGCAAATGATATCGAAGCCCGCGGACCGTGATAAATTCAGAGCGAGATGGTTTCATGCCGTGTTCCGTATGTTTGCGTGAATGATCGTCAAATCGAACGACCGTACTATTTTATATCGGAAATTCCATGCCGTCCACGACACGCTCTATCGAGATTGATCGTTACCAGGCGCTCTATAACGAGTTTGCCTGGCTGGTTCCGCCAAACTTCAACATTGCCGACGTTTGCTGCAATCGCTGGGCAAACGATCCGGCGCGCATCGCCATGCATTACGAGGACGAAGCAGGGAATACAGGCACGCTCACCTATGGCGATTTGCAAATGGCGGTCAATCGCTTAAGCAACGTTCTTCAAAAGCGAGGCGTGCTGCGCGGCGACAGAATCGCCATCATCCTTCCTCAGCGACCGGAGACGGCAATTGCCCACATGGCATGTCATCAGCTCGGCGCCGTCGCCATGCCGATGTCGACGCTGTTCGGACCGGAAGCAATCGAGTATCGGCTGCAAGACAGCGGCGCGGTGGCGGCCATCGTCGATCAAGCCAGCGTCGGCAACGTACTTCCCGTACGCGCCAATTGCCCCTCGCTTCAACATATCATCGCCGTTGAAAGTCATTGCGATGAAACCCTGGATTGGCATGCCGAGCTGGCGAATGCGAGTGCATCCTTTACGCCGATGCCGACGAAAGCAACCGATCCTGCGATCCTGATCTACACCAGCGGTACAACCGGTTTGCCAAAAGGCGCATTGCTGCCGCAACAAGTTTTGATCGGTAACCTGCCCGGCTTCGTCGCTTCGCAAAACTGGTTTCCGCAAGCAGGCGATATGTTCTGGTCGCCGGCCGACTGGGCGTGGACCGGCGGTTTGATGGATGCCCTGCTGCCGACGCTGTATTTCGGCATGCCTATCGTCGCCTATCGCGGACGCTTTTCGCCGGAAACTGCGTTTTATCTTTTAGAGAAATATCGCGTCACCAATACGTTCCTCTTTCCTACCGCGCTGAAGATGATGATGAAGGCCGTGCCTAAGCCGCGCGATAAATATAACCTGAAGCTGCGCGCGATGATGAGCGGCGGCGAGGCCGTGGGCGACGCGGTATTCGCTTGGTGCCAAGCTGAACTCGGTATCACCGTCAACGAAATTTTCGGACAGACGGAAGCGAACTATCTCATTGGCGGCAGCGCAGATTTGTGGCCGGCTAAACCCGGCAGCATGGGCCGCCCTTATCCCGGACATCAAGTAACGCTTCTTGACGATGAAGGAAAGTTGGTTGTTCCCGGCGAGATCGGCGAAATCGCGCTGAACCGATTCGATATACACGGATATCCCGATCCGATTTTATTTCTCGGCTATTGGAATAATCCCGAGGCCACGAAAAAGAAATTTGCCGGCGACTGGTGCCGCACCGGCGACTTAGCCGCCATGGATGAGGATGGATATCTTTGGTATCAGGGACGCGCCGACGACGTATTCAAAGCCGCCGGCTATCGTATCGGGCCTGCTGAAATCGAGAATTGTTTGGTGAAGCACCCCGCCGTGTTGAATGCAGCTGCCGTACCCAAGCCCGATGCCGATCGCGGCAATATCGTGAAAGCCTATGTCGTTCTCACGCCTGGTACCCCACGCAGCTCGACAGCAGACGCACAACTCGTCGCTGACTTGCAAGCGCATGTGCGCGGCAAACTCGCGCCGTATGAATATCCGAAAGAGATCGAATTCATCGATGCTTTGCCGATGACGACCACCGGCAAGGTGCAAAGACGCATATTGCGCCTACAGGAAGAGGAACGCGCGAAATCAATCAGTGCAGGAACTGCGCGAGATTGAACGACGACTTCACGCCGATGTGATCGAATTTTTGGTCCAGCCATTGCTCCGCGCGGTTACGCCCTTCCAGCTTCAAGGTGTTGAGAAAAGGTGAATACGTATTCAGCTTGCTCAAAACAGGCAACTGGCTCATGAATTCGCGGGATTCGATGCAATGAATGTTCAAACTACGCAATCGGCGCTCCAGGCGACCGAATCCGAACCAGCTGCGCCTGGCTTCGCGGCACGCCAGTGCAATCGCTTGCAGTTCCGTGGATACCGAGGCGCTGAAACCGATTTCCGTCAATCGCGTATGAATTTCATCGACCGAGGTCGGGACACCCGTTCGCGGCATCGCATGCAGGAAGATCACCATCATGTCTCGCGCGGTGCATTGATGCAGCAGTGGAAACAGCGGCGGGTTGGCGGTGAAGCCGCCGTCCCAATAAGCTTGACCGTCAATTTCGATGGCGTGATGTAGCGCCGGCAGACAGGCCGAGGCCAGCAATACATCCAAACTGACATGCTTGGTGCGAAACAAGCGTAGCGTACCGCTTGCCACGTGGGTCGTCGCGATAAAGAGCTTAATCGGGCACGATTTGCGTATACGTTCAAAATCGATTTGGCTCTGCAATATGTCGCGAAGTGGATTGATGTCGAACGGATTGAACTGATACGGCGAAAAAAAACGCGACAGTTTCAATAGCGCTTTCAACGCCGGATTGGGTTCGGCATGCGCCGCAATTTCCTCGATCGGATAAATGTCGTCCGGCGTCATGCTGAACGGCTTTTTGACGGCGACGCTTTCCCACAAATCTTTCAGCGCCTGGCGCGCGCCGTCACGGCCGCCGATGGTATAGCCGTACGCCAGCGCGACCGCATTCATCGCGCCCGCGCTTGCGCCGCTGATGGCTTCGATATCGATACGCTCATCCTCCAGCAGGCGATCCAGCACACCCCACGTGAATGCGCCGTGCGATCCGCCGCCCTGCAAAGCCAACGACAACATTTTATTTTGCATCCGCACCCCTACTTCAGATATGCACTGAAATCTACCGAAAAATTATTTCACTGTACTGACATGCAGATTCCATGCCTTTATCCGCATCAAATTGCGCAGTACTTAAAGCAGCTTAATGAATTTGAAAGAAAATGTAACTAGTTCAATGTAACAAGAGCGGTTTCTGACGCGAAGCCAGCACAGCGCCGACAAATAAGGCACCCGCAGACACGATGAGGCCGCGTTCCAGCCCACCGGTGCCATCGGCAATCCATCCAACCATGGTCGGGCCGACGATCTGACCGAACGCAAACACGGTGGTGAATGCACTAATACCCGCCGACCAGGATTCCGAAGGAAGATTGTGTCGCACCATGGCGGTCGTCGATGCCACGACGGACAAAAAAACCGCACCGAAAACGATACCAGAAATGAAGACGAGAGGAACAGACGCCGTCAATGCCGGAAGAATAGTCGCCGCGCCCAGCAAACCATTGAGAATGGCCATCGACTCTCCGCCCTTGAAGCGGTCGAGCATGCCGGCCCAGATGCGTGACGACGCCACGACCGCCACGCCGAGTAATGCATAAAACGCTGTGATGGCCGCCGGTTGCATACCTTGTTGCTTCAACAAGGCGACGACGAAGGTCATATAACCGATATAGCCGACACCGAACATGAAATACCCGGATAGCCCACCCGCAAATGCCTTTAATTCGAAGCGCTGTGTGCGCCGCTGGCCGGCCGGCGCCTCATGAATTTGTTTGGTAGGCAGCGCCATGGCAAGAGTCGCAAGTAAACACAGCGCTCCTAACCCAAGCCATGCCCATTGCCATCCATGCGCGCTACCGCGCACCTCGGCTGCACTAATTGCCATGGGCACCAGCACTGCCGATAGCGCGATGCCAATGCCTGTGCCGCCGTAATATAAGCCGATTAAAAATCCCGCGCGATTGGGATGCAACGTACCGAGCCGCGCCGCCAGCACGCCGCCCGCAATAAAAATCAAGGCGCTTGAAATGCCCGCAAAAATACGCTGCAAAAATAGAATCTCGGTGCCGGTCACCATTCCCGAAACCAGCATGAAAATGCCGGTAGCGATCGCTCCTATAAGCAAAAGCCGCCATGCGCCAAAGCGCTGCATTTGCATGGGAGTCGCCAATGCACCGATGAAATAACCCAGCGCGTTTGCGGTATTCATAGCGCCGGCCAATAGATAAGACCATCCCAGATCGGCGCGCATCGGCGGCAGCAACAAGCCGTAAGAAAAGCGTGAGACGCCCAAGCCAATCGCCGCGCCCAAGGAAAGCGCGAGCGCGGTCAAATAGGGATGGCGCTGCGGAAAACCAACTTGTGCGTTCATGGATTATGCGGTGCGTAGCGCGTTCAGCTCGGCTTCGGAAAATCCGGCCTGACGACGCGCTTCCAAATTGAAGGGGCCGTGCATTCTCGGTGCCTTGTAACGTTCGGCTAATTCGGCATAGGTAGCAACCGGATCGGCTTTTTTTTGCTCGCACAGCCAGCCATACCATCGGTTACCGACCGCGACATGGCCGATTTCATCGCGCAAAATAATGTCGAGAATTTCCGCGGCATTCTGGTCACCGGCTTGTGCAAGCTTGGCGCGCACGCCGGGCGTGGCGTCGAGTCCTCGCGCTTCCAGCGTACGCGGCACCAGCGCGATGCGGGCAAGTAGATCGTGCTGCGTTTTTTCCGCCATTTCCCACAGGCTGTTATGCGCCGGGAACTCGCCGTAAGCAAATCCCAAAGTATTCAGGTGCGCGGCAAGCAGCGAAAAATGTAAAGCTTCTTCCGCTGCCACCTGTATCCAATCGTCGTAATACGCGCGCGGCATTCCGGGAAAACGCCAGACTGCGTCGAGCGCCAGATTGATTGCATTGAACTCGATATGGGCCAAAGCGTGAATCAACGCCGCCCGACCTTGCGCGGTGTTCATGGGACGACGCGGCACAAGCAAAGGCTCGACTAGCTCGGGACGCGCCGGACGTCCCGGAATGTCCGCTATTGCAGCAAGCTGTTCGTCAGCCGCTAGGCTTATGGAGCCGGTTTGCCATGCGGCGCGCAATGCGATTACCTGCTCGGCTTTTTGGCGCGGCTCGGTCGCCACCAGCAAATGCAGAGCGGAAAAACGCAATTCCGATGAACAATCTAGATGGGGAGAAGGCTGTAAGGGCATGCAAGCGGCGGTACAATGATATGTCTTGAACTTTTCCTACATTCTACGGAATTCCATGCCACTCTACCAATTGGGCGAACATGCCCCGGACATTGATCCTTCCGCCTACATCGCCGACTCCGCTAATTTGATCGGCAAGGTGAAAGTGGAAGCTAAAGCCAGCGTGTGGTTCGAAGTCACCATACGCGGCGACAACGAACTGATCACGATTGGCGAAAACAGCAATGTGCAAGAAAGCAGCGTGCTGCATACCGACATGGGTTTCCCCCTGACGATCGGAAAAAACGTCACAGTGGGCCATCAAGCCATGCTGCATGGCTGCACCATCGGCGACGGCGCGCTTGTCGGCATCCAGGCCGTGATTTTGAACGGCGCCAAGATCGGCAAAAATTGTCTGGTCGGCGCCGGCGCATTGGTCACCGAGGGTAAGGAATTTCCGGACAACTCTCTGATCATAGGAGCGCCTGCGAAAGCGGTGCGGACCTTGAGCGAGGAAGATATCGTGCGCATGCGCGGCAACTCCGCCCACTATGTCGAACGCGGACAGTTCTACAAAGGGAATTTGAAACGGATCGGGTAATGGCTGATACGCTGCAAACCTTCATTTTCGAAAATGCCGCCGTTCGCGGCGAGCTGGTCGAGATTTCCGACACCTGGCGTCAGGTGCAATCGCTGCGCGAATATCCGAAAGCGGTGAGAACGCTGTTGGGCGAAATGCTCTCGGCCGCAGCCCTGCTTTCTGCAAATTTAAAATTCGACGGCGCCATCGTCATGCAAATTCACGGCGATGGCCCGGTGAAGCTCTTGGTGATCGAATGTGACGCCAACTTGCATATGCGCGCCACCGCCAAGCTTGCACCTGGGGTAGTCATCGCCGACGATGCCGCTTTGCCGGAGTTGGTGAACCAGCATGGCCGCGGCCGCTTCGCGATCACGCTCGATCCGCAAGAAAAGTTCCCCGGCCAGCAGCCTTATCAAGGCATCGTGCCGCTGGACGGCGACAGCATCGCGACAGTCATCGAAAACTATATGCTGCGTTCCGAACAGCTCGACACTAAATTATGGCTCGCTGCGGATGAACAAGTCGCACGTGGGTTGCTGCTGCAGAAGTTGCCGAACGAAGGCGGCGTCAATGCGCCGCTGGAAACCGCCTTGGAATCGTGGAGCCGCGTAGTGACGCTGGCCTCGACCTTGCGCTATGAAGAAATGCTCGGCACGGACATATCGACCCTGATGCACCGATTGTTCTGGGAAGAGACCATCCGCGTATTCGATCCGCGCCATCCGACCTTTCAATGCACTTGTACGCGCGAGAAAGTCAGCGACATGCTGAAGATGCTGGGCAAGGATGAGATCGATAGCGCTTTAGCGGAGCTGGGGAAACTGGCGATCGATTGCGACTTCTGCGGCCAGCATTACGACTTCGACAGCGTCGATTGCGCGCAATTGTTTGCAACCGACATCGCCGCCGACGGCTTGCAACCGCCGAGTCAGACGCGGCATTGATGCATTAAAGCGGCGCACTGTTAAGCCGCCGCTTTGTGCTCCATCGCCGGATCGTTCGCGCCCGCGCCGAAGGCTTGCGTAAGCGCCCGATCGACCAGACCTTCGGCCATCACCTGCTGCGCGGTGTTTTTTCGCATGCGCTGCGCCAAGTCCTTGTCCGTCAACTGGAAGGTATCTTCCTTGTTATGCGAGGTGAAGATGAACAGGCTCTTCATCGGACTGACCCATGACAACTTGGCCCGCTTGATCGCATTGAAGTCGTCGCTGAAGAAATTAAACCAGGCGCCGCGCTCCAGCGATTTGATTTTCTCGTCGAACTCGTCGGCTTCCGGTTCCGGCTTGGCGTTGGCGAGTTTTTGCAGACGACGCTCAGCCGCTTTCTTGGCGACTTCCACGGCGATTTCGAGTCGGCGTTCAGGCGTCATCGGCAGCGGTGCGCGCACGATGGAGGCATGCGTTTCAGCTAAATCGGCGAAAAATTTTACGCGCTCGGCCTCATCCCATTTGACGACGTTGAGCCACTTGTTCAGACGCTGCAGGATTGACGGCAGCTTGCCGATCAATTCCTTGCGGTCTTCCATCGTGATTTTGGGTTTCACGCTCCACACCAAGTCGTCCATGGTCGATACCGCGCTTTCAACCGCTTGCGGTTTTTCATCCTGCATGGTGTAGGCAATGGTCAGTACATTAACCCACTTGTTCTCAAGGAAAGTTTCGACGAAGGCAACCACTTCCCCGGTACCGATGCGCATCGCGACTTCGTTCTTCGCGACTTTTTGCGCTTGCGTGTATTTTTCTTTCTTCAACGCGCCGGCAATCGGCGTAGAGAGGGTTTGTTCCGTGATCTTTTCTTCTTCCTTGGCGAAGGACTCCAAGTCATTCATCACGTCGGAAAAGACCGAGAGCTCACGATCGAATTCGGTTTGAATCCGGTCGACGATGCGCTTGACGGTTTGATAGAGCGGATCGTCTTCACCCTTGCTCTTATCCCAGGCGATGCTCAGCTTGGTCAGCATGTCCACCAAGCGGCGTGCCGGATGTTCCCTTTGGAAGAAAAATTCTTTGTCGAGCAAGGCGGCTTTCAAGACAGGTACTTGCAAGACACCCATCAAGCCTTTCATTTCCGTCTCGATGTTTTGATCGCTGAACATCGTGTCGAAAACTTTGGTCAGCAAGTCGATCGTGTTTTCATCGACGCGCGTCAAAGCACCTTGCGGCGCTTGTCTCTTAATATTGGCGAGCACTTCCGTGCTGAGCGCACTTGCCGCAGTCATCCCCGCTAACTGCTGATCGAGCAGCGTTTTTTGCATGCCTGCGAGGAAACCGAGCAGCTGATTGCCGACGGCGCCGATCTGCAGCATTTGGCCGGGCGAACCTGCTTGTCCAGCCTCCTCGCCATAGCCGAGCATACGACGCAATTCCTCGTTGACGTTCGCGTCCGGCTTCGCCGCGCCGGCATCCGTAGTTTTCTTGATGCGATAGGCATCGCTCATCGACGGTAGGATGCCGTGCGAGATCAGCGACTCATTGACGCTATGCAGAATCGGCCCCATATCAAAGAACACTTCTTGCTGCATCAATGGCAGCACCAAAGGATGAGCATCGACGTCAGGATTGAATTCTGTCCATGCATCGTTCATCGCGGTAAGAAACACGTCGGGGCGGAACGGGTTATTCGCCAACGACAGTTCATCTTGATCCGTCAATGAAGCCAAACGAATGCCAAGGGTTTGATATTGCTCCGAATATTTGAGTTCGAACGGCCGTGCCATATTGCTCAGCAAGACCTTGTTGTCCATCTCGTCATAGGACACCAAGGCCAGGGCTTGCTCGCACTTGTCGATGGCATCGAGCACCGAACGCTTTTCCGTTGCGCGCATGGCTTCGCGCATCGCTTCTTCTAACTTGGCCGAGGCGAGGTAATAGAATACGTAAGCATTTTTCTTCAGCAGCTCCGCGCCGGTGAAATACAAGCGGGCTTGAAGAGCATCGCCACTGTTTTCAGATTTCGCCAGCATGGCGTTGGCAAGATTTAAGGAAAATGCATCGATTTGCGAATTGGCGGCGCAGGAAGCAATCGGAATCAAGCTATGCAGGATTTCCTTGCGCCTGGCGACGGGGACCGTATTCGCGTAGCGGATTTGTTCATTTCGATTGGAAATCATGGCCTAACCCCCAACTCAGTTCACCATCTTGGTTTACGACAACTTTTCTTAAAACTGTTGAGCGTGTGCCCCCACATCGACCGGGTGCATAAAGGTAATTCTGCCACAATATTGCCGTACAGCAATATGCGAATAACAAGAAATGTAAAAATATTTTAAATAAATCAAACCAATTAAAACTTTGACAATGCAAAGACCAGCAGAAGCGGAAGCCAAAACCTTGGTTAAGGCTATTGGCGGGCGGAAGAGGCAGGAGGATTTTGGGACTTCAGAGGCTTACCGTTCGACTCCAGCACCTGTATGAAGATTTCATTTTCTTTGATCATGCCGAGTTCGTAACGTGCCCGCTCCTCCAAAGCGCCGGTACCGGTCTTGAGATCGCGCACTTCGGAATTCTGCTTAGCGTTGCGCGCCTTGAGCTCATCGTTTTTCTTTTGGGCGGCGGCAACTTGCTTATCGAGATCCCACACGCGCAGCCAACCGCCCTTGCCCAGCCATAGCGGGTACTGGATAAGTACCAGGAGCGCGGCTAAGCAGATGAGGATGAGGCGCATCGGGTCTCGGAAGCCGGCCAGGCGTAACGTCTGGCCGGCAGCAGGAATTAACGCAAGTTATAGAATGCACTGCGTCCGGGATAGCTGGCAATGTCACCCAAGTCTTCCTCGATACGCAACAGCTGGTTGTACTTGGCCATGCGATCGGAACGCGACATCGAGCCGGTCTTGATCTGCAAAGCATTGGTGCCGACGGCGATATCGGCAATCGTGGAATCTTCGGTTTCGCCGGAACGATGCGAGATCACGGCGGTGTAACCGGCGCGCTTGGCCATCTCGATCGCGGCAAAGGTTTCTGTCAGGGTGCCGATCTGGTTAATCTTGATCAGGATCGAGTTGGCGATACCCTTTTGGATGCCTTCGCGCAGGATCTTGGTGTTGGTGACGAACAAATCGTCGCCCACCAGCTGCGCTTTCTTGGAGAGGGCGTTGGTTAGGGTCGCCCAGCCATCCCAATCATTTTCCGCCATGCCGTCTTCGATCGAGATAATCGGATACTTGTCGCACCAAGTGGCGAGCAGATTGGTGAAGTCCGAAGAAGACAGCGTCAGGCCTTCGCCTTCGAGGTGATATTTGCCATCCTTGTAAAACTCGGAAGCGGCGCAATCCAGGCCGAGTGCGATTTGGGTGCCTGGCTCGTAACCCGCTTGCTCGATCGCTTGAATGATCAGCTTGATTGCGGCTTCGTGGTTGTCGACCGAAGGAGCAAAACCGCCTTCGTCGCCGACCGCCGTGGTCAGGCGCTTGTCGTGCAGGATTTTCTTCAGGGTGTGGAACACTTCGGCGCCGTAGCGGATCGCTTCTTTGAAGCTGGGCGCGCCGACCGGGATGATCATGAATTCTTGCAGATCGAGATTGTTGTCGGCATGCGCACCGCCGTTGATGACGTTCATCATCGGCACCGGCATTTGCATCGAGCCGGAACCGCCGAAGTAGCGGTACAGCGGCAAACCGGATTCTTCAGCAGCTGCCTTGGCCACGGCCATCGATACCGCCAGCGTCGCGTTGGCGCCGAGGCGGCCCTTGTTTTCGGTGCCGTCGAGATCGATCAAAGTGCGGTCGAGGAAGGCTTGTTCGTTGGCATCCAAGCCCATGATGGCTTCGGAAATTTCAGTGTTGATGTTTTCGCAGGCTTTCAAGACGCCCTTGCCGAAGTAGCGGCTTTTGTCGCCGTCGCGCAGTTCGATCGCTTCACGCGAACCGGTCGATGCGCCGGACGGAACAGCCGCACGGCCCATCACGCCGGATTCCAGCAGCACGTCGCATTCGACGGTCGGATTGCCGCGCGAATCGATTACTTCACGGCCGATGATGTCAACGATAGCACTCATGTTTTCTCCCAAACACTTTTGAATTAAAAATCGTTTTCCAGGAAGCCCGCTTGCTTCACAGCCTTGTCAAGATACGTCAAGGTGGTCAGCAGCTCCTTGATTCGGCCCAACGGCACGGCATTGGGGCCGTCCGACTTGGCTTCCGCCGGATTTGGATGGGTTTCCATAAAGAGACCTGCGATGCCGACCGCGACCGCGGCACGCGCCAATACCGGCACGAATTCACGCTGGCCGCCGGAGGATGTCCCCTGCCCGCCCGGCAGCTGGACCGAGTGAGTGGCGTCGAACACGACCGGGCATCCGGTCTCGCGCATGATGGCGAGCGAACGCATGTCGGACACGAGATTGTTATAACCGAAAGACACGCCGCGTTCGCAAGCCATGAAAACGTCGTCGGGCAATCCGGCTTCGCGTGCGGCAGCACGCGCCTTGTCGATCACGTTCTTCATGTCGTGCGGCGCCAGGAACTGGCCCTTCTTGATATTGACCGGTTTGCCGGATTGCGCGCAGGCGCGGATGAAATCGGTTTGGCGGCACAGGAAGGCCGGCGTCTGCAAGACATCGACGACTTCAGCAACCGGCTTGATCTCGTGCAGCTCGTGCACGTCGGTCAGTACCGGTACGCCGATCTGTTTTTTCACGTCCGCCAGAATTTCCAAGCCCTTGTCCATCCCAAGGCCACGGAAAGACGAACCGGAAGAACGGTTTGCCTTATCGAACGAAGATTTGTAGATAAAAGGAATGCCAAGTCCGCTCGTCATTTCTTTCAGGCGGCCGGCGGTGTCGAGCGCCAATTCGCGCGACTCGATCACGCAAGGACCGGCAATCAGAAAAAACGGCTGGTTCAGTCCCGCTTCGAAACCACACAGCTTCATGCCGCTTCCTTATGCGCCAACGCTTGCTTGTGAGCGAGCGCAGCCTTGATGAAGGAGATGAAGAGCGGATGGCCGTCACGCGGCGTGGATTTGAATTCAGGGTGAAACTGCACGCCCATATACCAAGGATGCATATTTTCGCCGGCACGCGGCAATTCCATGATTTCGCACAGGTCTTCGGTCGGCGTACGGGCCGACACGATCAAGCCCGCTTGTTCGACGCGGCCGAGGTAATGATTGTTTGCTTCGTAACGATGACGATGGCGCTCGGTGACGACATTGCCGTAGATTTCCGCTGCCAGCGTACTCGGCTTGACGGCGCAGGTTTGGGCACCCAGGCGCATGGTGCCGCCAAGGTCGGAACCGGCATCGCGCTTTTCCACCTTACCGTCGTGATTCTGCCATTCGGTAATCAGTGCCACCACAGGCTGGTCGGTATCGGCATCGAATTCGGTGGAATTCGCCGTGCTCAAGCCGGCCTTATGACGTGCAAACTCAATCAATGCCACTTGCATGCCAAGACAAATGCCGAGGTAAGGAATCTTGTTTTCGCGGGCAAAGCGCGCAGCGGCAATCTTGCCTTCCACACCACGTTTGCCGAAACCGCCCGGCACCAGGATGGCATCGTACTTTGCAAGCAATTCCACGCCCTTGGCTTCGATTTCTTCCGAGTCGACATACTCGATGTTGACCTTGCTCTCGGTATGAATGCCGGCGTGGCGCAGCGCTTCGGTCAGCGACTTGTAGGACTCGGTCAGGTCGACGTACTTGCCGACCATGCCGATGGTGACTTCCGCTTTCGGATGTTCCAGCGCGTGAATCAGCTTATGCCACATCGTCAAATCGGCCGGCTTGGGCGACATGTGCAGCTTGTCGCAAACGATGGTGTCCAGCCCTTGGTCGTGCAACAGAAGCGGAATCTTGTAGATAGTATCGACATCCCATACCGAAATCACGGCGTCTTCCTGCACATTGGAGAACAGCGAAATCTTGGCGCGCTCGTCTTCCGGAATGCGGCGATCGGCACGGCACAGCAGCGCGTCCGGCGAAATACCGATCTCGCGCAGCTTTTGCACGCTGTGCTGGGTCGGCTTGGTTTTCAATTCACCTGCCGAGGGAATATAAGGCACCAGAGTCAGGTGTACAAAAGCAGCGGCATCTCGGCCGGCACGCAAACTTAATTGGCGCGCCGCTTCGAGGAAAGGCAGCGACTCAATGTCGCCGACGGTGCCGCCAATCTCGACGATGGCAACGTCATACCCTTCGGCGCCACGATGGATGTAATCCTGAATCTCGTTAGTAATATGCGGAATCACCTGCACGGTCTTGCCGAGGTATTCGCCGCGACGCTCCTTGCGGATCACCGATTCATAGATCTGGCCGGTGGTGAAATTATTCACCTTGCGCATCTTGGCTGAAATAAAGCGCTCGTAATGGCCGAGATCAAGATCGGTCTCCGCGCCGTCATCCGTGACGAACACTTCACCGTGCTGGAAAGGACTCATCGTGCCCGGATCGACATTGATGTACGGATCCAGCTTGATGAGAGTGACTTTGAGGCCGCGCGATTCGAGAATCGCAGCGAGAGAGGCGGCGGCGATTCCCTTACCCAGGGAAGACACGACGCCGCCAGTGACGAATACAAACTTGGTCATTGCTGAAGGTGCCGAACGGCACATGCGGGAAATTCAAATTATACCGCAAAGCCTGGACGGGATTCGACCCTTCGCTCATCTCGGTGCGTAGCCATGGTCGACGCACCGAGAACAAGCGGCTGCCTTAGTATGAGCAGCCTGCCATTTCAGCAAGCCCCCTTCTCTTCACCAAAACAATCCATCTTCATAAATTTCCAATCATTAACAATTGGCATAAGGTTTGCTTAAGCATGCTTAGCCTGTATCCGACAACGAACGACGGGTTCTCCATGCACGCAACAATAATGAAGGGCACTGAATGAAGCCAGCGAATCGGAATTCTTATTTCGGCAAATACCGCGAAATCATTTTGGCGGTCGCTTTTTTTCTTGTGTTTGACCTGGCCGTACTCGTACTGAACTTTTATATTTCCTTCCAAATCTCCGAAGATGCGCTTGCCATCAACCTTGCAGGCCGCCAACGCATGCTTTCGCAGCGCATGACCAAAGCCCTACTGACGGCCGAGAATAATGTTCAGCGCGGCTTGCCGAGCAACGACGCCCTGGCGGAGATCAAGAAAACCGTCGAACTATTCGACACCACGCTGATCGGTTTTCAGCGCGGAGCCACGGTAACCGGCGGCGACGACAAACAGGTCTTCCTACCGGCAGTCGAAAGCGAGCAGGGCCGCGCCATTCTCGCTGACGCAAACGCCGTCTGGCAACCGTACAAGCGATTGCTGACGCCTATTTACGCGAGCGCCACCGTCACGCCTGAGCAGTTCGACGCAGCCGACCGCTATGCGCACGCCAACAACTTGAAGCTGCTGGCACTGATGAATAGGCTCACCACCGATCTGGAAAAAACAGCCAACGCCAAGGCCGATACCCTGCGTAAAGTGCAGACCGGCGGCATCCTGCTGGCATTGCTGAACTTCGCTTTCATCTTATTCAAGTTCATTCGCCGTCTGCGCGAGAACGACCGCAAGGTCGAGTCCGCACAAAAAGAAACGGCCGAAATTCTCGGCACCGTCAAGGAAGGTCTATTCCTGCTTGATGCGCAATTCCGCATCGGCTCGCAATTTTCCGATTCGCTGCCGCAAGTCTTAGGAAGAAAGATCACGGCCGGCGCCGACTTCAAGGCGCTGCTGCAAGAAATGGTGCCGGCCTCATCGGCTGCGCTCGCCTGCGACTACGTCGGCCTGCTGTTCGGTGCCCATGTCAAGGAATCGCTGGTGGGTGACTTGAATCCCTTGAACGAAATCGAGGTCAGCGCCATCGATACCAATGGCGCGCCGGTGCGGCGCTTCCTGACCATGCAATTCAATCGGGTCGTTGAAGACGGAAAAATATCGCACCTGCTGGTGACCGTATTCGACGTCACCACGCAAGTCGAGCTTAAGCGCGCATTGGCGGATGCCAAGGCGAAAGCCAAAGCGGAGATGGAAATCATGCTCGATCTCTTGCAGATCAATCCATCCACGCTGGAGATGTTCCTCAAGAATGCCGAAACGGCACTACTGGAAATCAATGAGCATCTGCGTATGGCCGGGGGCGCACTCGATTATCGCCGCACCGTCAACACCATCTTCCGCCTGATCCACGCCGTCAAAGGCGAGGCCGCCACGCTGGGACTGGAAATGTTCGAAGACCTGGCGCAGAAATTCGAGACCATGCTCAATAGCTTGCGTGAAAAAGGCGGCATCAACGGCGAAGATCTGCTCGCCCTGCCTTTCCCGCTGGAAGAGTTTTTGCAGCGTATCGGCATGGTGCGCGATTTGGTCAGGCGCCTAGCGGCCTATCATGATGCATTCAGTTCAGGGGAAAACGGCCAAGCATTTGCCGACAATCTGTCCCGGCTGGCACAGCGTGTCGCACAAGACCACGGCAAAGAAGTGAAAATCGTGGCCGACCTCGAATTGCTGACCTCGCTCCCGCAAGACACGTCCATCCAATTAAAAGACATCATGGTGCAGCTGTTGCGCAATGCCGTCGCCCACGGCATTGAGCCGGCGAAGGAACGCGAAGGGCGCGCCAAGCCGCCCTCCGGCAATATCTACGTCGCATTGAAGCCGGGACAAGCGGGCGAATACGAATTGATGCTGCGCGACGACGGCCGCGGGCTGGATCCCAAGCGGATTCGCGCCGAACTGCTGCGTTCCGGCCGCTATACCGAAACGCAATTGAACGAACTGGATGAACGCCAGCTGGTGCTCAAGATTTTCGAGCCGGGCTTTTCGACCGCAGGCCAAGTCAGCCGCGACGCCGGCCATGGCGTCGGCATGGATGTGGTCAAGCAAAGAATCCAGCAACTGGGCGCGCGGCTGCGCATCTCGTCGCAAGCCAATGCATTTACGCAGTTCAGCATTCTTTTTTCCGCATAAGGCTCTATGAAGTTGCTCATCGTCGATGACTCGAACATCATCCGCTCGCGTATCGCCCGCATCGCGCTCCATCCGCGCTTGCGCAATCTTTCCGTGGTCGGCCTGGCGCGCAACGGCATGGAAGCCGTCGATCTTTGCCGGCGCAATTCGCCCGATGTGGTGACCATGGATTTGACCATGCCGGAAATGGACGGCATTGCCTGCATCGAAAACCTGATGGGCAGCAATGCCTCCATCAATATCCTGGTGGTATCCGCCTTGAGCGATAAAGCGACCGCGATTTCAGCCCTGAAAAAAGGAGCGCGCGGATTTTTGCACAAGCCTTTTTCGGATGATCAATTGGTCGACGCATTGTTGGAAGTGGCAAGCTAAAAGTGACAAATTTAAAATGACAAATCTCAACGAGACAGAACTCAAGATTTTTATCGACGCCGTCACGCATTATTTTTCGCATCTGACGAAAGAGCCGGCGACGATCCGCTCCTCCTACCTTGCCGAGTCGGCCATGCCTTACTTCGACTATACCGGCCTGATTACCTTATCCGGACGTTTTAGGGGATGCATTTATTTTTCGGCGCCGCGCCTCTTGGTGCGCGAACTCTTGATCAAGCTACAAGAGCCGGACACATGCGAGGACAACCTGCTCGATGCGGTAGGCGAAGTGGCCAATACGATTTCCGGAAACGCGCGCCGCCATTTCGGCAGCTCGCTGGAAATCTCCGTGCCCGTCACCGTGCGCGGCACGACACAGCAGATCAAGATCGGCACACGCGCTCGGCCGTTCGCCATCCATCTGCGCTGGCAGCGCTACGACGCGGTGGTGGTGGTGGATATCGAGGCTTCCAACTAAATCTCTACTTGCTGTACCAGTAGCGCGCATGCGTCTTGCGGTACTCTGTGCTGCTGACCGACGTACCAAACCGTAGTTCGATCGCTCCCGATTCGTCGCTGCGCAAGCGCCGGATGCCGAGATTGCCGTAGCGTTCGTACACTTCCTGCTTGGGATGACGGAATCGGTTGCGATAGCCGACCTGGAATAGCGCCAGCTCGGGCTTCACCATTTTCAGAAATGCTTCGGTGGAGGAAGTGCCGCTGCCGTGATGCGGCGCCAGCAAAACCGTGGCTTGCAAGTTATTCCCTTGGCTGCCGATCAGTTCATCTTCTTGTACCGCTTCGATATCGCCGGCCAGCAGGATGGAATGTCCGCCCTGGCTAATCTTCAACGTACAGCTGCGCGCATTGGGTTTCCATTTGGTGCTGTCGTAGCTGACGGCAGTCGGATGCAGCATCTCGAAGCGCACGCCGTCCCAGCTCCAGGATTGTCCTGCTATGCAGCGCCGATGGTTCGGTGCGGCACGCACGATGGCGCTTTCAAATGCAAGCGATGAAGCCGTCCAACCTACACGCATTTCATCGAAAATCGATAAAGCGCCGCCGGAATGGTCGTTGTCATTATGCGAGACGACGATGCCATCCAAACCGGAAATGCCGCGCGCTTTCAGGTAAGGCAGGATGACGCGATTGCCGCCGTCCGACTCCGGTGAATAGTATGGTCCGGTGTCATACAGCAAACGATGATGGGAAGTCTCCACCAGCAATGCCATGCCCTGTCCGACATCGAAAGCGGTCATCCACATCTCGCCCTCACGCGGCGCAGCCGGCGCGTTCAATATCAGCGGAAGCCAACCCAACGTTCCGAGCCAGCGCAAAGGCAAGCCGCGCGGCGCCAACATCCAAATGGTACCTGCCATCGCACCGGCGAACATCCACCAAGCCGGTACCGGCGCCGACCACACAGACCATGGCAAAGCGCTTAACCATTCGAGAAAAACGGCAAGTTGCGTAATCAGACTATGCGCGAGCTGCAAAATCCAGCCGGACAAGGGATTAGGCAAAACGCTTCCCGCTAAGGCCAACGGGGTCACCAGAAAACTCACCAAGGGTATCGCTATCGCATTGGCAATGGGACTAACCAATGATGCCTGCGCAAACAGCAGCATGGTGAGCGGCACCAGCCCGACCGTGACCGCGTATTGCACATGGCTGGCGGACTTCAGTGTCGCCAGCCAACCGTGCGTAACGGGAGCCGCCTGCCGCCTCATGCGCGAGCGTCCAACAGTCGCATACAAGATCACCGCCACCGCGCCGAACGAAAGCCAAAATCCCGGCTGCAATACCGCCCAAGGATCGAGCAGTACAACTAAGCCTAGGGCAAAGCACAGAATATGCGATACGCCGGCAAGACGATCGGACCAAAGTGCAATCGCGACCACGGTGAGCATGTACAAAGTCCGCTGCGCCGGCACCCCAAAACCTGCCAGCAATGCATATGCCAAAGCCATCGCCGCACCAGCCAATGCTGCCGCTTTTTGCGCAGGCAACAGCAAAGGCAATTGCATATGGGTGAAAAACGATCGCCGCCATAAGGCAAAAATGGCGGCGGCAAACAAACCGGCGACCATGGTGATATGCAGGCCGGAGATGGAAATCAAGTGGCTGACGCCAGTCCGGTTAAATACTTTCCAATCCGACTGGTCGACTGCGCGCTGGTCGCCCACCACCAGCGCGACGATGACGCCTGCATACGGCCGATCGGGCAAGGCGGCAAGAATACGCGCTCTTAGCCATGCGCGACTGCGTTCGATGACGCTCCCGGCGCTCAAAACGAAGGCATCCAGGCGTCGATTACCGGAACCTGCCTTCTCCGCCGGACGAACGTAGCCCGTTGCGCGCAGACCTTGCTCAAGCAGCCAAACTTCGTAATCGAATCCGTAAGGATTGGCATTGCCGTGGGGCCGACGCAGACGCACCGTCAGTTGCCAGCGCTCGCCCGGCTGCACGTCGCCGACCGCACTTGACTCATCGCCGCGAAAACCGTCGTACCAGGAAAGCGCAAGTCGTGTCGGTACGACAGGCTTGTCATTTTCTACGGGAAGTGCCCGCTCGACCGCAAAATTGAAGCGAACACCTTGTTCAAAACGATGCGGCAAGCTATCGATCGTGCCAATGATCGTTAGGTCGCGGCCTTCCCAGCGGGATGGAAGCTCCTCCCTCAACGCTGTATGCGCCAGCGCCGCTGCCCACGCAAAACCGGCCGCCGCGCCGCACACCATAAACATGGTGTACCGTGCCAAGGAAAACTTTGTAAATGCGGGAATAAACTTGCTCACCACCGGCGGCAACAATGCACATGCCACCAGCAACCCCATAAAAACCAGCGAAGGCAAGGCTGCCTGCATTTGCAGTAGCGCCGTACCGATGACAAATCCCAGGATTGCGCTGCGCATTAAGACAATGACGCCAAACGCGGGAGAACGGCAAGTGCACTATCCGCAGTCGCTTGCGCAATATGCTGCAAAGACTGGCCGCGCAGTTCGGCTAAGACTGCGCCGATACGCGGCAATTGGTCGGGACTGTTGCGGCCGGGATGTACCCACACCGGCGAAATATCCGGCGCATCGGTTTCCAGGACAATGGATTCCAGCGGCAACTCAGCGGCCAAACGCCGGATTTGCAAAGCGCGTGTGAATGTCATCGCGCCGCCGAAACCCAGCTTGAAGCCGCGCTTGATGAATTCTTCCGCTTGCTGAAAGCTGCCGTTAAAAGCATGCGCGATGCCGGCGGACAGGTCAATTCGCCGCAAATATTTCAGGATGATATCGACCGAGCGCCGTACATGAAGCAACACGGGCAAATCGAAATCGCGGGCGATCTTTAATTGTTCGCTGTAAAAAAATTCTTGTTTGTCGCGCATCGCCTGCGTTTTGAGACCGGGCACGAAGAAATCCAAACCGATTTCGCCTATGCCGACAAAACGTGAATCGGTCATCGCTGCATTGACGGCACTGCGCAGCGCCGCAAGATCACATTCTTGCGCTTGCGGAATAAAGATGGGATGAATGCCGAGCGCATAGGCGCAGTTCGGCAATTGCTGCGCCAACTGCGCGACTCTTTCAAAATTCGATGCGGCGACCGCCGGAATGACGATCATCTCCACGCCCTGCTGCGCCGCTTCCGCAGCCACGTCCCCTTCCTCTCCGGCGAATTCCGCCGCGTCGAGATGGCAGTGCGTGTCAATCCACATAGGGTTGTAAACCGCTTTCCGACAAGCGCAGGATGCGGTCGCAATGGCGCGCCAGTTCAATGTCATGCGTCACGATAACGAAGGCCGTTCCGAGCGTGCGCGACAATTCCAGCATCAGGTCGAAGGTCTTGTGCGCGGTGGGCCGATCGAGATTTCCGGTCGGCTCATCCGCCAACACGCAAGCGGGCTTGGTAACCAAGGCGCGCGCAAGCGCCACGCGCTGCCGCTCGCCGCCGGATAACTCGCCCGGCGTATGCGTTACTCGATTGGCCAAACCGACACGAGCGAGCATGGCTTGCGCCGTTTCATGCGCCGCTTCGCGCTTGGTTCGCCGTATCATCAATGGCATGGCGACGTTATCGAGCGCGGAGAATTCGGGCAACAGGTGGTGGAATTGGTAGACGAACCCGAGCGATTCATTGCGCACGTCACCGCGCGTCTTTTCATTCAAGTTGACGAAGTCGCGTCCCAGCAGCGTCACGCTGCCCTTGGTCGGCGTATCGAGTCCGCCCAGCAAATGGAGCAAGGTGGATTTACCGGATCCGGAGGCGCCGACGATCGCGACGCGTTCTCCCCGAACCAATTCGAAGTCGATCCCCTTGAACACCTCGACTTCGTATTTTCCCTGGACATAGGTTTTCCCGAGGCCGCGGCAAGTTAAGACAATATCACTCATAGCGCAATGCCTCCGCCGGTTTGACACGCGCCGCCGACCAGCTCGGGTACAAGGTTGCGATGAAGGCCAAAACCACCGCGACGCCGCCGATGCTCCATACATCGGGCCAACGCAAATCGGACGGCAAGGCGCTGATCAGATAAATATCGCGCGGCAGGAATTGAATGCCCAGCAGGCGTTCGATAAAGGGCACGATCACGTCGACATTCAGCGCCACCGCCACGCCGAGCGTCACACCGATCGCCGTACCCACCAAGCCGACGATCGCTCCTTGAATCATAAAGACTTTCATGATGGAGCGCGGCGATGCGCCGAGCGTACGCAGGATCGCGATATCCGCTTGCTTATCGGTCACCGTCATCACCAGGGTCGACACCAGGTTGAAAGCAGCCACCGCGATGATCAAGGTCAGGATGATGAACATCATGCGCTTTTCGGTTTGCACGGCGGCGAACCAGTTGCGATTTTGCTTGGACCAATCGCGGATCAAGACATTGCCGGTCAAGATGCGCGACAGCTCCATCGCAACTTGCGGCGCGCGCTGCATATCGTCGATGCGCAGGCGCAGGCCCGACGGCGCCGGAAGCTTGAACATTTTCATCGCGTCGTCGAGATGAATGAAGGCCAGAGACGAATCGTATTCATAATGCCCCGCTTCGAAAATGCCGACGACATTGAACTGTTTCAAGCGCGGAATCACGCCGGCCGGCGTCACCTGGCCTTGCGGAGCGATCAGCGTGACTTTATCGCCGATCGCGGCGTTCATCGCGCGCGCCAACTCGCCGCCGAGAACGATATTGAACTCGCCCGGCACCAGGTTGTTGAAGGAACCTTGGCGTACCTGCGCAGCCACCTCAGATACTTTCGGCTCTTCCTGCGGCAGCACGCCGCGCACGATCACGCCGCGCACCGTGTCGTCGCGGGTAATCATGCCTTGGCCTGCGACATAGGGGGCCGCCCCCTTCACTTCCTTGTTCAAGAAAGCTTCCTTGGCCGTTTCGCGCCAATCAGGCAATGCGCCGGACGCATCGAATACTTCAATATGCGACAAAACCGACAGCATGCGGTCGCGCACTTCCTTTTGAAATCCATTCATCACCGACAAAACAACGATCAAAGCCGCGACGCCCAGTGCGATGCCTGCCATTGAAATCAGTGAAATGAAGGAAATAAAACTGTTGCGTCCGCTACGCCGCCCGGCGCGCGTATAGCGCAAACCGACTAGCCACTCGAACGGCAGATTTTTCAACATGCAAATTGTTCCTGGAAAAGGTCACGATACGAGAAGCTCGAAAGGTCGCAGTTTGCCATACAATCATGCCATGAGTCACTTGAACATTCTCTTGCCTTTTGCCTTGCCGCCCGCGGAATTGGCCCGCGATTTATTGCGAGATTGCAAAACACCGGCGTTGGCGATGCTGTTGGCGCGGGCACAGTCTGTCGCCGATGAAAGCTTCGATGCCTTTTCGCGTTCACTGCCTCATGAAACCTGGCTGGCCCAGCAGTTTGGCCTAAGCGAGAACGCGGCTCACAATAGTCCGCCTATTGCTAAAGCGGCCATGCGAAGCCGGCAATTGGCGGCTGACGAGGGATCTTGGTTTGTGCTCCATCCGGTACATCTGCATATTGCACGCGACCACTTGGTTTTGACCGACATTCGGCAATTGGCCTTATCTGAAAAAGAATCGCACAATCTGTTCGATGCCGCCTTGCCTTTGTTCAAGGAAGCCGGCAAGACGCTCGTCTATGGCGATGCCCTTACCTGGTTCATGCGCGCCGACGACTGGCAAAACTTGCACACGTCGACGCCGGATGCAGCGACCGGCCACAACATCGATATTTGGATGCCCGAAGGCGAGTCCGCGCGTGCGTGGCGCAAGCTGCAAAACGAAGTGCAAATGCATTGGCATATCCACCCGGTCAACCAGCTGCGCGAAGGATGCGGCGATAAGCCGGTGAACTCGATTTGGTTATGGGGAGGCGCGTCCGTCGATTCCGCTCAGCCTGTCTATCGGTTTGATCGAACGTTCAGGCTTCACGGCTGGCCGGATGCATTGGCGCATTTATCCGATGCAAACAGGGATTTTTCCGCGACGGAAGTGATCCAACAAGCGCCGGAGCACGGCTTACTCATGCTCGACAGTTTATTAATACCTGCTTTGGGCAGCGATTGGGGTACATGGCTGCAATACTTGCACCGGCTGGAAAGCGAATGGTTCACCCCGCTTTTGTCGGCGCTGCAGGCACGCCGCATCGATCGAATATCGCTGATCTTGACGCACAATACGCGCTTAAGCGAGTACACCATCACGTCGCGCTCCCTATATAAGTTCTGGGTCAAACCCAGCCTGAATAGATTGTCATGACACGCGTCGCGACCCGCCCCTACTCCATTCGTACGGCCGAAATGCTGCGCCAACAAGGCGTGCACCCGGTATTGGCGCGCCTGTATGCGGCTCGCGGCCTGGAAGATATACGCGAATTGTCGAGCGAATTCACCGGATTGATTGCGCCGGCGAACCTCATGCGTGTAGATGCCGCCGCAAGCTTTTTAGCCGATGCCATTGATGCACAAAAAAAGCTGACGATCGTCGCCGACTACGATTGCGACGGCGCCACCGCCTGCGCGGTGGCCTTGCGCGGTTTGCGCGCCATGGGCGCCAGGGTCGACTTTATCGTGCCGAACCGCTTCGAATACGGCTACGGCTTGACGCCGGAAATCGTCGAACTCGCCGTGCGCGAAAAATCCCCGGACATCATCATCACCGTCGACAACGGCATCGCCAGCGTCGAGGGCGTGGCCGAAGCCAACCGGCGCGGCATCGAAGTCGTGGTGACGGATCACCATTTACCGGGCGATACGCTGCCGGCCGCTCGTGTAATCGTCAATCCGAACCAGCCCCAATGCGGTTTTCCCAGCAAGAATTTGGCCGGCGTCGGCGTCATGTTTTATGTGCTGCTGGCCTTGCGCAGCGAATTGCGCCGACGTGGCGTATTCGATGCGGCCAGCCAGCCCAAGCTGGATACGCTGCTCGATCTGGTGGCACTCGGCACCGTGGCCGACGTCGTCAAGCTCGATGCCAACAATCGCATCCTGGTGGCCCAGGGTTTGAAGCGCATGCGCGCCGGACGCATGCACACCGGTGTCGCCGCCCTGTTCCGCGCCGCCGGTCGCGAAGCGCGCAAGGCGACACCCTTCGATTTGGGATTTGCGCTCGGACCGCGTTTGAATGCAGCCGGGCGTCTGGCCGATATGTCGCTCGGCATCGAATGCCTGCTTACCGACGACGAAGGCAAGGCTTGGAATATCGCGCATCAACTCGATGCCATCAACCGCGAGCGGCGCGATATTGAAGCCGGCATGCAAGACACCGCCCTATCGCTCTTAGACAACTTCGATCCTCAAAACTGCTCGACCATCACTGTATTCGATGCGTCATGGCATCAAGGCGTGATCGGCATTGTCGCCTCGCGCCTAAAAGACAAGTTTTATCGCCCCACGATTACTTTTGCGCCGGCCGGCGACGGCGTGTCGATCAAAGGCTCCGGCCGCTCGATTGCCGGATTTCACCTGCGTGACGCGCTCGATCTAGTTTCCAAACATGCGCCGGCTTTGATCAATAAATTCGGCGGACACGCGATGGCCGCCGGGCTCACCATACGCGCCGACGCTTTTGAAGCATTCTCGGATGCATTTGAAACCATCGGCCGGGAATGGCTCAGCGAGGCCGAACTGCAACGCATTGTCGAAACCGACGGCACACTGGAAGACGCTTACTTCACGCCGCAATTCGTCACGCTGTTGGAGGAGCAAGTCTGGGGACAAGGTTTTCCGCCGCCGGTCTTTTGCGACACCTTCCGTGTGCTGAACCAGCGCGTGCTTAAGGAGCGGCATCTCAAGCTGCTCCTGGAAAAAGACGGCCAGCGTTACGACGCGATCTGGTTCGGCCATGCCGACGCCTTGCCGGAAAACGCTCTCATTGCCTACAGGCTCGACAACAATGAATACAACGGCGTGACCAAGGTCCAATTGATCGTGGAGCATGCGGTGTAAGATTTTCAGACAATGTCAGATAAAACGCGCGTTTTCCTTTTTGTTCAAAACGAGCATGTCGGAAAACTGCTCAATCCATTCCGCGAGCTTGTCGGGGGTAGGCGTAACCGACGCGTAAAGACCGCACTGCACGCCGGCTTCCGGCTTCGTCAGCCTCAACGAACAACCCGAATCGTGCAACCAGATCAGAAATGCCAGCCAAGCGGCGTGTTTCGATGAAATCGGTGCATTAGAAGGCGTTTCCAGAAACTCCGCAAAATTCCGCCGATCGGGAAAGTCGATCGTTCCATCGGCGGAAATTTCAGCCTCGATCATTTCCGGCAATAGCGTGAGTACATCCTTACCCTGCCGATCCGGAAAGCGCCGCCGGATGTCCGCCAGCTTATTGCGGACATCATGTCCGAATTGGCCGCTGCGGTGCGCTTCCGCACTGATCAAATCCGAATAGTCGGTCAGCAACCAGTCCGGCTCAGGCGTCTCCACGCCGACGATTGCGGCAGCCGCCAAATATACTTCAATCGGCAATATCTGCGGCGATGCGGCAAGGCTGGCGCAAAGGGAATGCAAGGCGCCGATGCGGTTCGAGACAATTTGCTTTTGCCGCACGGTCATTTTCTCGCGCAGAAGCCGTGAATGATCCTTGCGCAATGCCGCCAATTCAAGCGCCTGCTTCAATTCCATTCTGAGCGCAGATATTTCCCACGGCTTTTGGATATATCGATGGATCTGCCCTTGATTGACCGCCTCGATGGTATGTTCGAGCTCTGAATAAGCCGTAGTCAGTATTCGCACGATGTCCGGATATCGGGTTCGAGCGTAGTGCAGCAACTCATTGCCGTATCCGCCCGGCATGCGCTGATCGGACACCAGCACCGCGAGCGTATGCGCATGTTCATCAAGTATGCGCCTTCCTTCCTCGACGCTGCTGGCAGTAATTACCGGAGCCAAGGCATCAATCGCCCGTTGAAAGTATTTGACTACCACCGCCTCATCGTCAACGAACAGAATCAGCGGGGCTATGATGCCTTGATCGGTCATTTCTTGCTCCTCTTCACGTGGCTCCCCGCAGCCGGAATTATGCGGCCCGCGGCAGATCGAAAATCATTCTGGTCCATTCGCCGACAGCGCTTTCGGCGGTCAATGTGCCCCCGTGGCGCTCAATCACGCTATAGCTGATACTCAGCCCCAGCCCAAGGCCTTTTCCGACTTCGCGCGTGGTGAAAAACGGTTCGAACACGCGCGCGAGATTTTCGGGGGCGATGCCGGGGCCGTTATCCTGCACCGTAACACGCAAGCTGTTGCCTTCCCAAGCGGCAGTCAGATGAACGGATGGCTCCGCCCGGTTTGCCGCACGTATCGCCAAGGCTGCGTTGCTCAGCAAGTTGACCAGCACGCCGACAATGGCCGCCTCGTCCCCTTGCACCAGGGTGTCGGATGGCAGGTCGCGGCTGATCGCAATGCCCTTGGTTTCATGCCCCACGAGGCGAACCGCCGAATCGATGGCTTTTTCCAAAAGAAAAACTTTTTTCAAGCTCGACGTATCCCTGGTCCGATACGCGAAAGTCTTGAGGTCTGACACGATGTGGTGGATTCTTTGCATGCCTTCTTTCGCATCGACAAGGCATTCATAAAGCGGCGCATTGGATTTCGCCGCCGGATTTTCCATTGCGACGTCGACCGCCATCAGACAATAATTGACTGGATTATTTACCTCATGCAGCAGCCCAGCGGAAAGCGTGCCGAGGGCTGCCATTTTTTCCTGTTGGAGCATATGCCCTTTGATTTCCGTCAAATTCTTATTCGTTTCTTCCAACTGTTCATTCTTGTTCGCTAGTTCCGCTTTGAGGCGAAACAGCATAAAACGTCCGCGTTCGTTGAAGTAGGTATAGACGGCGCTGACCGTGGCCGCCATAAACAATAGCATCACGTTGACGGCAAAAATGCCGCGCAACCCGGCACTGTTGGGATGAAACGCGCAAGCAAGCACATAAAACAGTATGGTCAAGGCACCGAAGACGATGTTTTGCCAAAGGCCGAAGGTCAGCACGATACCGGCCGCATACATGGCGAGGGTCAACCCGGCGTAATAGATCGAGCTTGGCCCTTCCGTCACGGCAATCATCCACGCAATCATGATCTGCGGCAGCACCAGCCAGGCGAATGTGAGCCACTGGATCCTATCCTTTCCCCAATTCGTTTCCATCATCCGAATGATGCCGTAAATCAGGAAAGAAACGCCGATTCTGACGGCCGCAAATTCGAGCTGCATGTGCGGATAAAGACTGTAATCCAAGCCGACGCCAAGCAGGATCAGGACAATGCCGGTATAAGCGCCGCCGCGGCTGAATTCGACGCGAAATTCTCTCAGGTTTATTTCGTATTCCGCATGCAGATCTTTAGCCATCCGATCTTCCTGCCCTATCAAAGGATGTTCGCCGCAGCGAAAACATTCACTCCCGTCGCATCGACCCAAACTTCGCGGGCAACCGCCTGAGACGGAAAAAGCGACGCAATTTTCGCCTCGTCTCGATAAATCAAAAACCAATTCAACAGGTGTTCCATGCCAAACTTTTCCGGATTGCTCGAATGCACATTGGTGATCAAGATCGAGCCCCCGCGATTGGTTCGTGCGGCGAAATGCGCGGTAAGCCTTGCGCAAACCTTGTCGGACAGGTAATCGAACAGGCCGGCGCAGTAAACGGCGTCAAATTCGCGCGAGGCGTCCGAATTCGGATCGATACGGCGCTTGAGCAATTGATGCACCGATTCGTGCACATAATGAATGGCCACCGGCTTGCCGATTTGTTCGACGACGGCGGTAAGCGTATCACGCGTCCACCCCAAGGTTTCTTCGCTGAAGTCGAGCAGCTCGAAAGCAAGGAACTCGGGATGCGGACAGCTCTGCAGAAAACGTTTTATCTCGACAGCCGGACCGCATCCGACGTTCAGAATACGGAATACCTTGCCCGCTTCCCTGGCGGCGTCCGCCTTCCGCTTCAAAAAGTCCACGAGAATATCGATGCGATTGCGATGGGCGATCGCGACCGCCGCCTGCAGGAAAGCGGCATTCACCATTTGAAAATAAGTATTGGGTCCCTGGCGCGGATCGCCCAAGATCTGGTTGACCATTTCGTAGTCGCCCGCGTATCCCAGCGGCTTCGTATAGGTGCGGAATACGAAAGGCGCCCTGAGCAACAAGGGATGCAATGCCGTTTGCGCGTAGGAACGATGCGCCGGGGTCCACTCCTCTTCGACTTGCGAGGCTTCGCTCTCCAGCATGTCGAGGTAAAACTTGGTCCTCCTCATCAAGGGAGCCGCTAGTTCGTAAAAGACATCCGGGCGCAATTGGCCATTTACCTTGGGCAGCGAGTCCGATAAGTCCACTTGCTCGATCCAGCGCGACACGTCGGATAAAAACGCGCGCATTTCATTCACCACGATTTGGTAATCGTGCCGGATCTGGAAACGGTCTGCCCAGTCCCGTACGAACGCTTCCGCTTCCGCTCCGACGCTTCCCGGCGCAACCGCCATGTTGCTCAATTCACGCCATTCGTCGATGAGCGTTACCGAAACGATGGCGGTAAGTCCGGTATTGACCAGGCTGATGACGACTGCTTTGCCGAGATAAGCGATTTGCGCGCCGAATCGTACCGTCACTTCCGCGAGGACTTCACTGACTTGCACGATGGAGTAAGGGTTGTATACCTCCATCACCAGGGATTTTCTTTGCAGATTGATGATCGTGCCCCGCACTGCCTCGCCTTGCGCGTTGCAGAAGCTCACCATCGGATCAATTTTCGAACAGGTATGCAAGTCTATGATCGGAAAAAACCGGCGCGCCGAATCCGGACTGTCCGACTCTATTTGAAGTTTTTATCGAAGCGGTACGATATCAGAAAGGCCAGCAGCCGAACATGCGATGCGCCTATGACAGACTAATAAGCGCCTGGGATTTTGCATTCGTTGACAATTGGCGGACGCTTTCGTTGCACGTCTACCAATGCAAGCAAACGAACAGCCGTTTTCTTGATAGTCCACAGCATTTCCCAAAACCCGGCCTACCGCTATACTGGAGCAACGCCGATTCAAAAACGACTAAAAGCTCATGAGCGGTCCGATCACTGCCGTCGTCGCAGCAAATCCTGTAGCCGCACTGCTCTCCGCAGCGGCGATCCGCGCGGCGGCCGCCGTTTATGAAGGCTACGTCAATGAATCCAACTTGCGCCGGGCGCATAGCGAAGACCAGCGTGCCCGGCAAGCGCATCAAACCGGCGCCGGCGAGCAAGGCCGGGAAGCGCTTGAGCAAGAAACCTTAGCCGCGCAAACCACGCTCGATCAACTGATCGCATTGGCGGACAACTTGGGACTCGGCGAACAGGCCCGTGCGACTCGCCCGCAAGCACCCGACGGCACCGACATCCAGGCGCAGGCAGCCTATGTGCGCGCCTTGCAAACGCTGGCCGACGACCTGCGCGCCATCCTCCTGACCGAAGCCGCGCGGCTGGCAGACGAATCCTCTGCACCGTTGGGCGAAATGCATATATCGGCGACCGCTTCCGTGCCGCAAAGTATTGCGCAGCGGCTGCTCGCACGCATAGCGCACCTCGGCCCGCCGCCGGCGGATTTGCAAGACGTCGCGCTCGAACTCGACAATTGCCTGCCCGGCGAACGCGCCGATTTGCTGGCCACCGAACTACGCAAACGCATCCAGACGCTGGCCGAAGAGACGCAACGGCGCCAGGTGCAGGAAGCAAGCGCCGTCATCGTCGGCCAATCGCTCAAGGATCTCGGCTATCAAGTCGAAGAGATTGCCGAAACGCTGTTCGTCGAAGGCGGCGTCGTGCATTTCCGCCGTCAGGGCTGGGGCAATTACATGGTGCGCATGCGCATCGATCCCAAGACCAGCACGGCGAACTTCAACGTCATCCGCGCAGTCGCCGAGGGCGAAAACGAACGTAGCGTGCTCGACCACCTTGCCGAAGACCGATGGTGCGCCGAATTCCCGGCGCTCATGAAAGCATTGGAAGCGCGCGGCATCAGCTTCAACGTCACGCGGCGGCTTGCAGCGGGCGAATTGCCGGTGCAATTGGTTGACGCCGGCAAGCTACCGACATTTGCCGACGAGGAGACTCACCTGCCGAATACCCAACCCTTGACCCGTACGATCAAATGACGATTCCTCAACCGCGCTGGCTTGCCGACCTCGAACGCCTGCTGCCCATCCGCTCGCAGTTCGTGGTGTCCGGCAGCATTCGCGATAATTTTCTTGCCCCCCTGGCGACCGGCCCGGTATTGGTGCCGCTGCTGCGCGCGCTTTGGGAATCGCTCAAGCTTCGCGACTACAAACTGCTGCTGGTTTACGATCCTGCGGACGGCATACGTGCCTATCCCGACGAACCGGCGCAGCGCGAATTGGCTGAACGCTTATTCGAATTGAAGCTCTCCAACGGCAGCCAGCAAGTCAGCCTGGAAACCCTTGCCAATGTGATGAAAAACCTGAGCACGCAGCGCGAAGCACGTTGTGCGCTGGTTCTCGACTTCGCCTCGCGATTGACACGCCATGTCGAACACTTGAGCGAAGGCGAGCATCGTTTCTTCGTCGCCGCCGAGAAGTTGTCATTAACAGCCGCGCCGGTCGTGCCGAGCAGCGGCGCCGGTCTGCCGCAATTCAACCCGGTGCTGTGGATGGTCAACCGCATGCAGGATCTGCCGTCCTGGTTCACGCTCGACAGCGAGCGCGTCGCCAGTCTCGTCATCGGCAAACCGGACTATGAAACACGGCAAGCGGCGGCGGCGCAATTGGCTCCGCTGTTCGCGGGCTACGGCGAAGCAAACGAAGCGGCGCGTGCCCAATTCATCAAAAACTTTACCCAGGGCACGGAAGGCATGGCTTTAACCGCGCTGTCCGACATCACCGAGCTGGCGGAGCGCCAGCGTCTGGGCATCAAGGACATCGACGATGCGGTGCGCTGTTATAAAGTCGGCGCGCTCGACAATCCGTGGCGCAAGGATCATCTGCGCGAGAAAATCCGCGACGCCCAATCCTTCATCGAAGATCGCGTCAAGGGCCAGCATCCCGCGGTGGTGAAGACGCTCGATATTCTTAAGCGCTCGGTGATGGGATTGACCGGTGCGCAAGCACGCTCCGGCGGCAGCCGGCCGCGCGGCGTGCTGTTCTTCGCCGGACCGACCGGCGTCGGAAAAACCGAACTGGCCAAAACGCTGACGCAACTGGTATTCGGCGACGAGCGCGCCTATCTGCGTTTCGACATGAGTGAATTCGCCGAAGAACATACCGGCGCTCGTCTGCTCGGCGCGCCGCCGGGCTATGTCGGCTTCGACGCGGGAGGCGAACTGACCAATGCCGTGCGCGAAAAACCCTTCTCGGTTGTCCTGTTCGACGAAATCGAAAAAGCCCATCCGCGCATACTCGACAAATTCCTGCAAATCCTGGAAGACGGCCGCCTGACCGACGGCCGCGGCGATACGGCGTATTTTTCCGAGACGATACTGGTGTTCACCTCCAACCTCGGCATCTATGTGGAAGACGCGCGCGGCAATCGCGTGCAAAACGTGCGTCCCGGCGACCCTTACGACGCAGTCGAATCGAAGGTGAAGGAATCCATCGGCAATTACTTCAAGTTCAAATTGTCGCGGCCCGAGCTGCTTAACCGCATCGGCGACAATATCGTCGTGTTCAACTTCATCGCCCCCGACGTAGCTGAACGCATTTTCGACGGCATGCTGAAAAATGTCGCGCGCCGGCTTCACGAAGAATTCAAACTGCAGCTCGCCATGCCGCCTGAAATCCGCGCCGCGCTGCTGGAACGCTGCGTGCGCGACCTCGATCACGGCGGACGCGGCATCGGCAATCAACTGGAATCGGTGTTCATCAATCCCTTGTCGCGTGCCCTATTCGAGCACGACCTGGAAGGCAAGCAGCGTGTGGTCGTCACGCAAATCACCGAAGCCGATAAAGTCATCACGCTGACCATACAAACCGCATGAAAATCGCCGTCAACAAGGCGCACTTTCCGGTGACGGTGCTTGGCCCAGGCCGGCGCATCGGCATCTGGCTGCAAGGCTGCAGCATCGGTTGCAAAGGCTGCGTTTCGCAAGACACTTGGAAGACCGATCCGAGCCGGCAGATGACGGTAGCACGGCTGCTCGGCTGGTGCAGGCAGATTACGACGGACATGGATTTTGACGGCGTCACCATCTCCGGCGGCGAACCCTTCGACCAGCCGCAAGCTTTATCCGCCCTACTGGACGGCTTACTCCATTGGCGCTCCGATCGCGGCGCCGATTTCGATATCCTGTGTTACAGCGGCTATCCCTTGGCAACACTGCAACAGCGGCATCGCCGGTTGCTGGATAAACTCGATGCGTTGATACCGGAACCCTTCGTGGAAGCGCGGCCGCTCACGCATCTCTGGCGCGGCTCATCCAACCAGCCGCTGGTGCTGCTCTCCGAGCGCGGCAAAAAACGCTATGCCGAATATGTCGATGCGCCGGCGGACAGCGCCGATAAACGCATCCAAGCCATGGCGGATGGCGAACGCATTTGGTATGTCGGCATTCCGGCGCGCGGCGATATGGCGGCCTTGGAAGCGTCTTGCAAGGAGCGTGGCATCGAATTCAGCGCAGTCTCCTGGAGACAGTAGATGAGCGCAGACTACGTCCGCCGCTGCCCGACTTGCGGCGCTGAGAACGCGCCGAGCATCATGCGCTGCGTTTGCGGTGCGCTGCTGGCCGGCGTAGATCTGATCTTGAAACAGGCCGCATCTCCCGAGCAAGCGTCTGTCACGCAAGAGGCTTTGCCGGAAGCCGATACCGTACTCTGCCCCTTTGAGGATTGCGGCCAGCCAAATCCTGCCGGCAGCACAAACTGCCTGTATTGCAACCGTCCCCTGAACGACGGCGCCGCTCTCACTTCGCGCGATCAAACGACCAGCCTGGTGAATTTGCCGCAAGCGCTCGGAAAACGCTATCGCATCGTCAAGCCGATGCCGGCCCAAGGTTCGGAGGCTGAGCTGCTGCTTGTGCAAGAACATAGCGGCGGACCGGCACGCGTAGCAAAAGTGTATCGTCACGGCATACAGCCGAAACGCGATGTACAGGAACGCATCGCGAAAATCGATGCCAGTCATCGCGTTGAAGTGTTGGAGTCCGGTGTCTCCGATGGATACGCCTATGAGCTGATGGAGTTTTGCGAGCACGGCTCGCTACGCGAGCGCCTGCGTTCCGGCCCCCTTGCCGGCGAATTGCTGCACGCCGTGGTGCGCGAACTGGCAAGTGCAATCGCCGCCGTACACAATGCCGGCCTGGTGCATCGCGACCTCAAGCCGGAAAACATCCTAATGCGCACTGAAAAGCCGCTCGACCTGGTCTTGACCGATTTCGGCATTTCCTCCGTGCTCGACGCCACACAACGTTTCACAGGCGCCGCCCGTACCTTGCCGTATGCTTCGCCCGAGAGTTTATCCGGCGTCATTGACGGTAAATCGGATTATTGGGCGCTGGGCATGATTTTGCTTGAAGCCGGGCAAGGCAAGCATCCCTTCGCCGGCTTGTCGGAAGCGGTGATCCTGCACCACTTGACGACAAGAAGCATGGACACGAGCGGCGTGTCCGACCGTCGCGTGCGCATACTCTTGCGCGGCCTATTGCTGCGCGATCCGAAAACGCGATGGGGCACAGATGAAGTCGGCCGCTGGCTAGCCAATGACGGCAGTCTTACCGAACCGGTCGAGGCAGGAGCAGGCGGTCAATTCACCGCTCCGTATCATGTCGGCAAAGAGCTCTGTCACAGCAAAGAGCAATTGGCCGTGGCATTGGCGCGCAATTGGCGCGACGGTGCAGCCGACATCAACAACGGCCAGCTGCTAGCCTGGTTTCGGGATGTGCAGAAAGACCAAAATGCCGTACGCCTGCTGCTTGAAGTCCGCTTCGACAAGCAAATGCATGTGGATGCCCAGCTGCTCAAGCTGATTCTGCTTCTTGCACCGGGGATTCCGCCGGTGTGGCGCGGCGAATCCATCGAGCTGCCGTCCATTTTGTCGCGCGCCAATCAGGCATTGAAAGGAGATGCCGACGCCGCCCATTGGCTCGATCTGCTGTACCGCCATCGTGTACTGGAAGCCTATGCCGACGCCGGCAACCAGGAAGCAGCCGAGATCGTGCAGCGTTGGCATGCCATGTGCGACAAGTTCGACCACGCGTGGGAAGACGGACTCGCGCTCATCGATAAAAACAAGCCGGCCTCCGGCCCCGATGAATACGCCAATTTCGACCAGCTGGTTTACGGCCAAACCGGACCAAATCGCCCGGCTACGACAGATATGCACCCACGCCTGTTGGCGCTAGCCTACGACGAGCAATGGGCGGAACGCTTGCGCATGCGGCTATCGGCAGAGCTGGTCAAGATTCAAACGCACTGCCCGTGGATCGGCGGCATGGGCGACGTGCAAACCATGAATCCGACTTCGCTATTGGTCCTGGAATCTTTGCTGCCCGAAGCGCGCAAGGCCATGGAGCGGCAGATCAAGGCGGACGCGCGGCGGCGCGATGACGATGTGAACGTCTGCCGCGAATTGACGCAAGAATTTGCGCTCATCGTTACCGCCATACACTCAGTCACCGACAATGGCATGCAGATACTGCTCGGCAGCGACGAGCTGGCTGCGGCGCTCGACCGCTATTTCGACTTGCTGGCAAAGATCCGCTCGTCGGGCAGATCGGATGAACCGTGGATGGCATTAAAAAAATCCGTCATGCGTGCGGAAGGCTTGGTTATTCTGATTCGCACGCAAATCGATGCCTTAACCGAAAGGCAGGCTGCCAATGCCGGATGGTTAAGCCCGCAAGTGCTCGTCTTCGTATTGCTCGCCGCGGTTTTTGCACCGATATTCCTCGGTCCCAACATCGTGCCTTTGACCATACTCGGCGGCATCGGGCTGCTGGCCTGGCGACTGCTGCCGATTTACTTCAAGATAAGAAAAATCCAGGAATTGGCGCGTCGGCTGTAACCATCGGCAAAACGCCCCGTCGAGTATAATGCGTGGTTTAGGATTAATCGCACAACTCGTCATCATGGAAGCCGAACGTCTCAACGCCCTCTCCGCCCTCTTGGCGGACCTCACCACCCGCGAAGCTGAACTGCGGAGGTATCTTTGACTTTGACGTAAAGTCGGAGAAGCTCGAACAAGTCAACGCCGAACTGGAAGACCCCAACGTCTGGAATGACCAGAAACGGGCACAGGATCTCGGCAAGGAAAAAAAATCCCTGGAAGCCGTCGTGCTTTCCCTGACGCAGATCAAAGCCGATTTGCAAGATGCCTCGGATTTATTCGAGATGGCACGCGAAGAGCAGGACGAAGATACCATCGTCGCCATCGAAGAAGATGCAGAGAAGCTGAAAAAACAAGTCGAGGATATGGAATTCCGCCGGATGTTTAGCAATCCGATGGACCCCAACAACTGCTTCATCGATATTCAAGCCGGCGCCGGCGGCACCGAAGCGCAAGACTGGGCTTCCATGCTGCTGCGCCAATATCTGCGCTACTGCGAACGCAAAGGTTTCAAGACCGAACTTCTGGAAGAATCCGAAGGCGACGTGGCCGGCATCAAGACCGCCACGATCAAAGTCGAAGGCGAATATGCCTACGGCTTTTTGCGCACCGAGTCCGGTGTGCATCGCCTGGTGAGGAAATCGCCTTTCGATTCCGCCAACGGCCGCCATACCTCGTTCTCCAGCGTATTCGTCTACCCGGAAGTGGATGACTCGATCGAAATCGACGTCAACCCGGCCGACGTGCGCATCGACACCTTTCGCGCATCCGGCGCCGGTGGCCAGCACATCAACAAGACCGACTCTGCGGTGCGCTTGACGCACGCGCCGTCCGGCATCGTCGTGCAATGCCAGAACGACCGCAGTCAACACCGCAACCGCGCCGAAGCGTGGGCCATGCTGAAGTCGCGCTTGTACGAGCTGGAATTGCGCAAGCGCATGGCCGAGCAGCAAAAGGCGGAAGATGCCAAGACCGACATCGGCTGGGGCCATCAAATCCGCTCCTACGTACTGGACCAGTCGCGCATCAAGGATTTGCGCACCAATTACGAAGTCGGCAATACCAAGGCCGTGCTGGACGGCGACCTCGACGACTTCATCGCCGCCTCGCTGAAACAAGGCGTCTAATTCAATCCTCAGAAAAATCGTTTGCCCATCATGACCGATCAAACCGACCTGCCACAAGACGAGAATTCCATCATTGCCGAACGCCGCGAAAAACTCAAAGCGATTCGCGCCAAAGGCGTGGCCTTCCCGAACGACTTTCGTCCGCAGCACAAGGCCGCCGCTCTCCAAGCGCAGTATGGTGAAGCTGAGCGCGAGACGCTGGAAGAACAAGGCGTGAAAGTCTCGGTCGCCGGCCGCATGATGTTGAAACGCGTGATGGGCAAGGCATCTTTCGCCACCGTCCAAGATTCGTCTGGTGCGAAAGCCGACGGCCGCATTCAACTTTACATCACCAATGAATTGGCAGGCGAAGCGGCGCACGAAGCCTTCAAGCATTACGACATGGGCGACATTCTGGGCGCCGAAGGCACGCTGTTCAAAACCAAGACCGGCGAGCTGTCGGTCAAGGTGACCAATCTGCGCCTGTTGACCAAGTCGCTGCGCCCGCTGCCGGACAAATTCCACGGCCTGGCCGACCAGGAAATGAAATATCGTCAGCGCTATGTCGACCTCATCATGAGTGAAGAAACGCGCCGCACCTTCAAGGCGCGTACTGCTGCAATGAATTCCATTCGCCGCTTCATGGCGGAACACGAATTCATGGAAGTCGAAACGCCGATGCTGCATGTGATTCCAGGCGGCGCATCGGCCAAGCCTTTCATCACCCACCACAACGCGCTCGACATGGAAATGTATTTGCGTATCGCGCCGGAGCTGTATTTGAAGCGCCTGGTGGTTGGGGGCTTCGAGCGTGTATTCGAAGTCAACCGCAATTTCCGTAACGAAGGCGTGTCGCCGCGCCACAACCCGGAATTCACGATGATGGAATTCTACGCGGCCTATGTCGATTACAAATGGCTGATGGATTTCACCGAGCAAGTGATCCGCCAGGCGGCGATCGATGCGCACGGCACCGCCAGCCTGAATTACCAGGGCCGCGAGCTCGACTTGAGTAAGCCCTTCGCGCGCATGACCATCATCGAAGCGATCAAGAAATACGCGCCCCACTATACCGACGCGCAATTACACGACGAAGCCTTCCTGAAAACCGAGCTGAAAAAATTCGGTGTCGAGCCGCACATCATTACCGGCTTGGGCGCGCTGCAATTGTCTCTGTTCGAAGAAACCGCCGAAGCGCAGTTGTGGGACCCGACTTACATTATCGACTACCCGATCGAAGTTTCGCCGCTGGCGCGTGCGTCCGACACCATGCCCGGCATTACCGAACGCTTCGAGCTCTTCATCACCGGCCGCGAGATCGCTAATGGTTTTTCGGAGCTGAACGATGCCGAAGATCAAGCCGACCGTTTCAAAAAACAAGTGGCCGCCAAAGACGCGGGTGATGAAGAAGCGATGTATTACGACGCCGACTTTATTCGTGCCCTCGAATACGGCTTGCCGCCGACCGGCGGCTGCGGCATCGGCATCGATCGCTTGATGATGCTCATCACCGATTCGCCGAATATCCGCGACGTGATTCTCTTCCCGCATCTGCGCCGCGAGGAATAAAGTTTGATGTATTCGGCAAGCGTTACAAAGGCTTACATCTGAAACCCATTCAGTCTAGCCTTGCCGAAACTTCCTAGCGAAAATCAATTCATACGCACAGTCGCATGAATTGATTGGAGGTAATTATGGAAGTTGGCAAAACGCCTAGCCGCATTCATCCTTTGGTGGCCGTTGCGGCCGTTTCCGTTACGCTGGTGAGCCTCACCGGCGTCGCCGCCATTACTGGCCTATTGCCGGATTCGCATAGCAATAATGCGCCGGCTGCAAATTTGGCAAGCACGCCGCCTGTCTCGACTACCGCGGCCTCGACAACCGAGATGAAAGGCGTTGCTAACTTAGCCCCCGCCGAAAAGGCCGAGCCGCTGCCCGCACCGCCGAAAACAGCATCGGCAAAACAACCCGCCGCCATCCAATCGACTCGCCCCCGTGCTCAAAGCGGCGCTCAATACAACGCACCGGTTGCGCAAGCGCCTAAGGTTTGCCGCAGCTGCGGCCGTATTGTTTCCGTGCATGCCGTGCAGCACCAAGCAAAACCGAGCGGCGTCGGTGTCGTCGCCGGTGCGGTCTTGGGCGGCGTACTGGGGAATCAAGTGGGTAACGGCAATGGCCGCACCTTGGCGACCGTTGCGGGCGCAGTGGGCGGCGGTTACGCCGGCAACGAAATCGAAAAGCGTTCCCGCTCCACGACCACTTATCAAGCGAAGATCCGCATGGAAGACGGGTCGGTACGCACCGTACCGTTAGCAACGCAAGAAGGCTGGCAAGTCGGCGACCGCGTTAAAGTCGTCAACGGCAAATTAATGGCGCATGCTTGACCGCTGATGCACGATGCAAAAATGTTAGCAATTTGACCTGAAATTCGGCCGTCTTTCCCTCCCCTCTCGTTCACGGCATGTCGATGAAGCGATATGCCGTGATTTCTGACAACACAATCCACCCGCCGCTAAAAATCCCCGTTATATTGTAGGGAAATAATTAAATTACTCTACGACATGGCGGAAGACAGTCAGCTCATCTCGATCGACAAGGTTCGCATCGGCATGTTCATCCGGCTTGACCTGAGCTGGTTTCAGCATTCCTTCCCGATGAATTCATTCAAGATCATCAGCCAAAAGCAGATCGATGAGTTGAAGGCGCTGGACCTCAAACATATCCGCTATATACCTTCCAAGAGCGACCCGGTGTCGCCGCGGGCACCCGAGCCGTCGACACAGCAAGCGCCGGCCGCACCGGCACCGCCGAATGCAACCGTCTACGCCAATATCACGGACGCGAAACGCGCACGCTTGGAACAGCTTGAGAAGCAGCGCGAACAAATCAAGCGCTGCGAAGAAAAATTCGTGCACGCCGCAACGACGGTCAAGAACATCGACAAGAATATTTTTTCGCGTCCGCAGGAAACGATCGCCGAAGCCGGAAAATTGGTCAACACCATGGCGGAAGCCTTCCTGACCGATAACGACACGATCATGCATCTGATCCAAAAAAATTTCGGCGAGGAAGAGATGTATTTCCATTCGCTGAACGTATCCGTCTTGGCGATGATGCTGGCACATGAATTGAAGTGTACGCATGATCAGATCAAGGTGGTCGGATCAGCCGCCCTGTTCCACGATCTTGGTAAAGTCGACGTGCCGAGCAAAGTGCTGCTCAAAACCGAAGCGCTTACCAAGCCGGAACAAGACCTCTATAACTTGCATACGCGGTATGGATACGAAATCGCTAAGAAAGCCGGCATGGGCAACGCGGTGCTCGATGCGATCGTCCATCATCACGAATACATGGACGGCACCGGTTATCCGGATAAGTTGAAAGGCGAAGCTATCCCGTTGATCACGCGCATTGTCACGATCGCCAACGTCTATGACAATTTATGCAACCATGTCGACCCATCGCAATCGCTCACGCCGCATGAAGCCTTGTCGAAGATGTATGCGCATCGGCGCGCCCAATTCGATCCTGCCGCATTGACGACCATGGTGCGCTGCCTGGGCGTTTATCCGCCGGGCACCTTGGTACGCCTGTCGAACGAAGCGGTCGGTTTGGTCATGAACGTCAATATCGGCAAGCCATTGCGGCCGCGCGTCTTGGTGTACGACCCGGAAATTCCCAAAGACAGCGCGATCATTCTCGATCTGGCGGAAGAGTCGGCAGATTTGGGTGTGACGGCAAGCATACGCCCAGGCCAGCTGCCGCGTGCAATCTACGACTATCTCAGCCCGAGAAAGCGCGTGACCTACTATTACGACTCCAAAAGCGGCTCCAGTGGCGGTGCCGGTTCCGGAAAATCCTAGTCCGGCGCAGTTCCTCGAGAACGATCCATCATGCCTCCGACCTCCGCCGAATCGCCCCGCCTTGGATTGTTGCGTCATATTCTTGATACGGCGCGCGATGCTGTGCTGGTAGTCGATTCGGCAGCGCAAACCATCCTCGATGTCGACAACACCGCATGCCGGATTCTCGGCTATGCGCGTGATGAATTAATCGGTCAATCGCTCGCCAATATCGAGTGCTCTCTGCAAGACGTATTTTTTTGGGAAGAGCTGAAAATGGCGCCTGCGTTCGGCGGCGAACGCATGATCGAAAGCGAATGGCAAACACGCGACGGCAACACCATCTCGGTGGAGAAGCGCGTATCGAGTTATAGCGAAGGCGATAAAGTTTATTGGGTGCTTCACGCCGAGGATTTGACGCGACGGCGCCAGATCGAAGAAGAACAAATACGACTTGCCTCGCAACTGCAAACATCGTTGGAAGCAACCGCCGAGGGAATTTTGGTGGTCGACATGGAAGGCAATGTCGGCAACTTCAACCGCCGATTCGCGGAAATGTGGAAAGTACCCGAGGAAATCCTGGCGTCGCATAGCCAGGCGCAAGTAATTGACTTCATTCAGGGGCTGCTACAAAACCAAGCGATATGCGGCGAAATACTTGCCTTAATCGCCGACAATCCTGAAGTCGAAACGGAAGACATCGTAGCGCTGACGGACGGCCGCTATTTTGTTTGCAGCTCCAAACCTCAATTCCTGCGCGATCACTTAATGGGGCGGGTATTCAGCTTCCGTGATATCACCGCTATGAAACGCGCGGAAAGCGAATTGGTGCTGGCACGCGATGCGGCGGAACAGGCCAGCCGAGTCAAATCGCAATTCTTGTCGCAAATGAGTCATGAACTGCGCACGCCCTTAAACGCCATTATCGGTTTCGCGCAACTACTGGAATTGGAAGCTTCCGATTCTACGCGCGACCAACTGGCAACCATTTCGCGTGCCGGCAAACACCTTCTGAGTGTGATCAATGAAATTCTCGATGTGGCCAAGATCGAAGCCGGCCGCATCGAAGTCGAGAATATTCCCTTCTCTCCACTTGAAATCATCGGAGAAGTGAATTCCCTGGTCAGCGCCCAAGTATGCGAAAAAGGTTTGGAATTTGCGATCCACTATGATTTTCCCCTGCCGTCGAAGATACACGGCGATCCGACGCGCTTCCGCCAAATCCTGCTCAATCTCTGCACGAACGCATTGAAATATACCGAGCATGGCAGCATTCAATTGCGAGTGGGCTGCGCAAACGAAATGCTGACAATCGCCGTGACCGACACCGGCATCGGCATTACCGAAGAACAGCAAAAGAGATTGTTTTCCGCGTTTAGTCAGGCCGATTCTTCGACCACGCGCAAGTATGGCGGCACCGGCTTGGGCCTTTACATCAGCTATCAGCTCGCTCAACTATTAGGCGGCACAATCACACTCGACAGCGCGCCGGGTGAAGGCAGCCGCTTCACCGTCACCATCGCCACCGGCGCATTCGATGACGTAACCATGCTGACTTCGATAGAAGACCTGAGCAATGCATCTGCGGCAGCCATGGCGCCGAACGAAGTACCGCGCTTGAAAGGCCACGTGCTGCTAGCGGAGGATGGTCCTGACAATCAAAAGCTCGCCTGCGCCTACCTTGGTCGTGCCGGCATCGAAGTCACCGTCGTTGAAAACGGCTTGCAAGCCATCGAACAAGCGCTGTCCGCCGAATTCGATCTTGTTCTGATGGATATGCAAATGCCCATCATGGGCGGCTTGGAAGCGACCCAGACTTTGCGGCAAGCCGCTTACGGCAGGCCCATCGTCGCGCTCACCGCCAACGTAATGAAAGAAGATATCGATGAGTATCTTGCCGGCGGCTGTACGGATTACCTGTCGAAGCCGATCGATATCGACAAGTTTTATAAAATGCTGGCGAAGTATTTACAGACAGCCAAAGATGAAAAAGACACCAAGCCTGCCGAAACCGCCATCGAGCAAATGGACTTTTTCCGCAAATTAGCGGATCAGTTTGTCGCTGGTCTAGGCGGAACCATGCTGCAGATTAACGATGCCGCGCAAAAAGGCGATTGGCGTGCGGTCGGATTTGTCGCGCATACCTTGAAGGGTACGGCCGGAAGTTTCGGTTTTCCACATATCTCGGAGCTTGCCGACAAACTCAATAAGGCCATCAAAGCTGATGATAAAGATGTGATGGTTTCAGCGTGGGCACAGTTGAAGCAAACGGTTGAGAACGACTTGGCGAAAGCTGGACGGCCGTCAAACTAAGTCCAGGCGGACTCAGACGCTTGTCTTGCCCTTTCGGTATTTATCCAACGCCTCCTTGACGCGAGATACGCTATACGGCTTTACTACAAAGCCTTGTGCACCGAGCGCCAAACTTTGCTGGATGTTGGCCGCGGAGCATTCGCCGCTGACGATAACGACAAATGCGTTCGGATCGACGGCGCGAATTTCTTTGAGCGTATCCAGTCCACTCTTTACCGGCATGTTTATGTCGAGGAAAAGAATGTCAGACTTTTTCCCTTGATAGCTCGCTATCGCCGCATCGCCGTCCATTACACACTTAATGTCGACATATCCTAAGCTTGCCAGCAAGCCTTTTAACAGATCGAGCGATATATGATTGTCGTCGGCGATCAACACCGAATCGCTATTGGTTTCCATTGTTGGTTTTAGAAAGTTGAGCCGCTCTCAATTGCTCGATCAATTCGCTTTTCTCGCCGCGCAAAACCTTCAAAAGTTCCGCGCGCGCCGTATCGTGTTGCCATCCATGAGCGATCAGTTGGCCCATGAGTTTCCCGAATTTCTCGCGACGCGCCAAGCCATTCTGCGAAAGATCGCGGCGGTCGGAGAAAAAATCCATCAAGGTCGAACCGCAAGGGCAATTCCGATAGACTTCGACGATGGGAACGTCGTTGTCGTCCCAGCTTTGCTTCAAGCCTGAGCGTTTCTGGTCGATTTTCCTGGTCTCGCGCAGGAATTGCTCGGCCGACTCGAATATACGTCCGCAGTTCTTGCAGTGCTTGGGGAAAGCGCTCTCTGCCAGTGCCTTCAGACCGGCAAACAGCGCTTCGTCCTGGAGGATATCCATTTACCTTGACTCCCCGGCTATCCGTTCATTCCAAATGAACCGAGCCATCCGGCCCCCAATTCACCTTCGTGATTCCCGGTTCCTCGTCTTCTAAGCGCTTGGCCTCCAGTTCCTGCGCCGACATGGCGCCGCGCTGCACGCGCATTTCGTCGGCGAGACGCTTGTCCTCCAGGATCTGTTCGCGGCGTGCCAGCGCAAGCCGGATCACTTGCTCCAAGTCTTCCGGCTGCCACGGCTTGGCGATATAACGGAAGACCTCAGCTTCGTTCACCGCATTGACCACTGCGCTGAATTCAGAATAAGCACTCAACATCAAGCGCACCGCATCAGGCTGAATTTTTCGAACCGCCTTGAGAAATTCCACGCCCGTCATCATCGGCATGCGCTGATCCGATATCACCAGGTCGAAGGACATCTCGCCGATGCGCGCCAGCGCTTCCACCGGATCGGAGCAGGTTTCGACTTTCACATCGATGTCGCCCAGTCTCTGCCGCAGTATTCTCTGCAGCGCGTTCAGAACATTTATCTCGTCGTCCACAAGCAAAAAGCGTTTCATCATGTTCTCCGGTCGATACGAATGTAATAAGTCAGGCGCACATTCATGGCCTTCTCGAATTCCTGAATTTGCTCGATCAAACGCTCGTCGAGCACATGATCCGCCGACAGCAACAGAAAACCATCCTTGGCAATAACGTCTCGGGTAACTGTCATGCCGGGTTGCAACTGCCAGGATTGCAAACCGTTTTCCTGTGCAGTTTCCTCCACGCCGCTCATGACATCGGAAAAAGCCTTGACCACTTGCGGGTCGTACCGCTTGCCGATGCCGTGCATGATGACGTCTCTAGCCTCTTCCGGCCGCAATCGGCGCTGCAGCAGCGTGCCGTTTTGGTAGTTGTAATAGTCGCTTGCCAGCGCCAATATGCGCGCACCGGTCGGGATATTAAAGCCCGATTGGCCATCCGGGAAGCCCTCTCCATTGAAGCACTCCAGCTGGGCACGAATGATGCCGGCCGAACCGCGCAAATCCTCCAGGGGCATCAGCAATTGCTCCGCTCGAAGCGGATGCTTGCGGTACAGACCGAGATTGTCGCCGTTCATTTGGTTGACGGCTAGCGCCAGCAAATCATCCGAGAATCCGACCTTGCCGATATTGTGCAAGAGCGCCGCAACAAACACCTCTTGCGTAGCACGCGCATCCAGTCCCATTTTCATGGCCATCTTGCGCGACAAATCGGCCACGCGCAGCGAATGCCCCGCCAGATTCCCGCCCCGCATTTCGATCACACTGGAAAATACCTTGATCGACGTAATAAAACTCGCCTTGAGCTTGCCGTTCATCGCCACCAGCGATTCGGCCGCCCTCCTGAGCTCGCGCGTGCGTTCTTCGACCTTGACTTCCAGGCTGGCGTTGAGCGCTTTCAGCTCGTCATTCTGCTTCTGCGTCAGCTCTTCCAGCCGGCGTTTTTCACGCTCCAGCGCATGCCGCTCCAGCGCATGCTTGACCAGCAGCGTAATGTCGTTGTCGTCCCACGGCTTGGTGATGTAGCGGTAGATTTCGCCCCGGTTGATCGCTTCCTGTATCGACTGGATATCGGAGTAGCCGGTCAACAAGATGCGGACCGTGTTCGGATACAAGGAACGCACATGCTCCAGGAAGCGCACACCATCCATTTCCGGCATGCGCATGTCGGAAATCACCAGATCAAATGGTTCGGCCTCCAACGCTTTTATGCCGTCGGCCCCGCTTTCTGCGGTTTGAATATGGTAACCCTGGTTGCGAAACAAACGTCGCAGCGAGGATAGGATATTGGGTTCGTCGTCGACGAACAGAATCTTGGCTGGCTCTTGTTTTATGTTTTCCATATTAACTGTTCAGCAAAACCCGGCACACTTCTTCAAATTGCAACTTCGTCGTATTCAGTATCTCTTGCCCCACAACTTCACTGATGCCCAGCACAGCTAGCATGCGGTCGGTAAGACCCGACGGCAGATTTTTTTCTTCGTCGGTGCGCGCCATGCTGAACGTGATGCAATTGGCGACTTGCACAGCGGTAGCAAGCGCACCGACCGGACCCAGCACAGGGTCATGGTGGCTGGCAATCGCGTTCTGAATCGGCACGGGAAATTTCCAATGCTCGGCGAGCATGCGCCCTACCTGCGCATGGTCGATTTCCAATATGTCGAGTTCGGCCTGCCGCAAGCGGCATTGATTCGCCGTCCGGTAATCCAGCACCGCCTCGTACTCCTGCGGGAAATGCATGACAAGAACCAGCCTGCCGATGTCATGCAGCAAACCCGCGACGAAGGCCTGGTCGCCATCTATGCGCATTTGCTTGGCCACCACTTTTGCGCAAATTGCACTGGCAATCGCATGCCGCCAAAAAATCTCGAAATCGAAGCGCCCCGCACGAACGGCGGGAAACGCGCCAGCCACGGCGACCGCCGCTACCATGGTGCGCACGCTGTCAAATCCGAGAATGGCGATGGCTTGCGGAATGCTCGATACCTTGCGCTGCATGCCGTAAAAGGAGGAATTGGCAAGCCGCAGCGTCTTTGCCGCCAACGCCTGGTCGCGCGCTAGCCGTTCGCCCAGCGTCCTGGCGCCCGCGCCTTCCTGGTCGATGCATGTCATCAGGTCCATGACCACCGCCGGCAACGACGGCAGGTCGCGCACGCGCTTGATGATGTCACTGATCGTTCCAATCGCCATGCGCGCCTCCCTCCAAGGATGTCAGGATCAAGATCCGGCCGCGCGGTTCCGATGCTGTGCCCATCGCATGCTCCAGCACCACGTAACGGCTGCCGCCCAGCTCGGCAATGCCCGTGCGCTCGCCATCAGCGTCGTTGACGGCCGAGATTACTCCAGGCATCAAGTGGTTTGCATCGTCGCCCAACATGGCTGCGCCCTGACCGAACAAATCCTGCGCGGCCGCGTTGGCAAATACCACCAAATCCTGATCGTCGATGCCGATGACCGCCAATGGCATCCACTGTAGGATATTGCGCACTACGTCGAGGCTGGCTTCATCGCTGGCGATTTGTTGACGCTGCTGATTGAGCACTTCTTCCAGCCTGCGGTTTGCAGCGGCCATTTCATAGTTCGCTTGCTGAACCTCGAGGTGCAAGCGGTGATTCTCGTCCGCCATCTCCTTGTGCTTGAAGGCGCCTTCGATATGCCCGCGCAAGATTTCATCGTCCCATGGCTTGGTGAGAAATTTATAGATCGCACCTTCGTTGATGGCATCGGTGATCGACTGCAGCTCGGTGTAGCCCGATAATACGATGCGCACCGTGTCGGGGCGCAGCTTTTTAGCCTCGCGCAGAAACTCCACGCCGGTCATGCCAGGCATACGCTGGTCGGACACAATGACGTCCACATCATTTTCCATCAGCAGCTCCAAGCCTTCCTCGCCGCCGCCGGCTTGCAGGATGCGGTAGCCGTCGCGGCGCAGCAGCCGCTTCAATGCCGTCAGGATGTTGGCCTCATCATCCACCAGCAGCAAGGTACGCAACGGCTTGCTAAAGCGCTGCAGGTGCTCCGGCAAAGCCAGTTTCTGCTGGAACAACGCAGTTGCCTGCTCGGGCAACAATGGCGGGCTGAATAACATGCCTTGCACTTCATCGCATAGGTTGCGCAGCAAAAATTTGCACTGGTCTTCCGTTGAAACGCCGGCAGCCTGTACACATAAGCCGAGACTGCGCGCCATCGAAATAATTGCCTGGGTGGTGGCCGCCGCATCCGCATCGGCATCCAAGGCTTGAATGAAAGATCTGTCGATTTTGACGGCATCGAAAGGATAGCGGCGCAAGTAGCTCAACGACGCAAAACCGGCGCCGAAATGGTCAAGGACGAGACATACGCCGAGCGCCCTAAGCCGCCGCAGCGTCGCCTCCGCCGACAACGCATGCTCCACCAAATGATTTTCGGTGAATTGCAGGCAAAGGGATTTCGAATCGAGCTCCGCTGCCGCAAGCGCGGCGCCGATCTTGTCGGCGAGCCGTGGATCGCAAAACTGCTGCAGTGAAATGCTGATGGCAATTCGTACGCCCTCAAATCCCTGGCTTTTCCAATCTCTCGCATGTTGGAAAATGGAGGTCAGTATGCTGTCATCGATGTCGAGCAAGACCGGAAAGTCGTCATCGACCATGGCACCCGCCGCCTCCGGCGCCATGCCGGAAGCGGGCTGCCGCAGCGCGACACACGCCTCAAATCCGGCCAGGCTGCCGCTCTGCAAATCGGCGAAGGGCTGGTAATAAAGCTGAATGGAATTCCCCACGAGACTCGCGTCATCGGCCTCGACTGGCAATACTTGTTCGACCTGCGCGGTAATGGGATCGATGATCTCTCTCACGTCAAACCTTTGTGCGCCGCGTCATATCATGCTTCGACGCATAAATCGATATTACGCCGCACCTAACGCTCCCGCAATAGTGATCGAGCGAGCGACGCACTCTGTGGCGCAATCGACAACGCGCAAACACAACGGAGAGCGATTACGTTAAACAGCAGCTTGACGAAGGCGCCGCCGTGATGCATCTTGTTAAAAATGGATAGCGAAACAGTAGTGTCCCAACGTTTTCACGAGAGACGGTTATAAGTTAATGATTTACTTGCCGAAATTGATGTTTTTCTCTGGTCTCGATTTGAACGTCGCGATCCAGAATATGCGCTTTTTGCGGTTGCCCGCGAAAGGCTCGTAT
>JACOUL010000044.1 GCA_016177875.1 Burkholderiales bacterium | reverse complement strand
TGGATGAGACAGGTGCTGCAGGCCTGAGAGCATTTTTTAACCTGCCGCCTCAAAACAAAACGCCCCACTTGCGCGGGGCGTTTCATCATCAGCCAATTCTCAGACTTTTTACACAGCCTGTTGAAAGCGGGCATTTTTTTGGACGTCGATTAAGCAAGATTATTGTACTTGCTGAATTCCTGCCAACAGCCAGCCGGTCTGGCCATTGACCGGTTTGGCCAAATTCCATACTTCGCTAAACGGTTCGGCGGATGCATGTTCCGCTTCCTTGATCATGCCGGAGAAACGCACGCTGGCCAGATATTCATCCGCATGGGTTTCGATGCCCAACAAATCGGCGTCGAGCGACACCACATCCGTGTGGTGCTTGGAAGCGCCGGATTCCTGCATCTGCAAGCGCAATTCAGCGAACGCCTCGGGCGTCGTGAATTCGCGAATGTCGCTTACGTCGCCGCGATCCCAGGCGGCTTGCATACGGATGAAGTTAGTCTTTGCTTGCCGCAAAAATCCCGGAGTGTCGAACCCGTCCGGTACACCCGAAGCGGTGTTGACGGAGCCCATCGGCGTGCCCTGCAATGCAGCGGGTTGGCCGGACTCGAGACGAGAGCCGATTTCCGGCGTAGAGAAGCCGCTCGAAGTTGCGCCGGCAAAGGCAGGCCGCGCTTGTTCTTGCTTGCGGCTAAATAAGCGGAAAATAAACATCAGCACCAATCCGATCAGCGCGATCGTGAGGATAGTACCGATCATGCCGGCTAACGCACCGCCTATGCCCAGATGCGACAACAACGCGCCCAAGCCGAGGCCGAGCAGCGCTCCACCCAAAATGCCTTTCCAAGGGCTGGCAGGTTTGGGCGGCGTAGCGCCCGGTGCCGTAGGGCTATTCGGCTTTGCCGCTTGATTTTGTGCCGGAGGCAAAGATTGGCGGTTGGCGCTTTGCGATTGTTTGCCGAATGAACTTCCCCCACCCAGGCGTTTGGCTTCCGCGGTGGAAATGCCCAGCGAGGCCAACATGATGGCCGCAAGCAGCAATGACCAAAGTTTTTTCATGCATTTCTCCAAAAATGGCGGCGCTATCACAGCGCCCGGTGTATCAGTCTTATAAGACCGTATCAAAGGTAACATGGTGCCACAAATGCGTTGTTCAAGTGGGACTTGCGGCAGCGAAAGAAAATTAGCTATTGTCGATGTCGAAATCGACGGCGAATTGTCCACCCAAGCGCTTACCGTCGTTAGTTGCTGCTGCCGGTCTGGTCAGCTCCAGCTGAATGTGAACGTCTTGCGCATGTTGTGCAAACGCTTGTTGAATCAACTTACCGACGCGTTCTTCCAAAGCTTGCGGCGACGGCGTTTTTGCAGTCGCGATGGACGTTGCCGTACCATCTTCGTGGCGCATTCCAAAAAATTGATCCACCGTATGCCGGAATTCCCGGGCAGTCGTTACCCGGTAGATCAAATTGGAGTTAGGGAACAGATTTTGGATGATGCGCGATCCCTTGACTCGATCCGGCGCCGGTGTGAGCACGATGACGCCATCGTCGATTTCCTCTAAGGGCAACCAAAGACTTTGCTCGATGAATTCGCGTTTGAAGTTTTTCAAAAGCGAATCCGGCCGCACGCGTTCTTCCCGATACGGCTCATAGGTGATGCCGAAATAAGCTTCCAGGGCACGGCCGATATCGCTCAAGCTCACTTGAAATTGATTCAGCAAAATGGCTTCGATATCGTCATGCTTGCGGCGCGCCGAGCGGTTCGCCATCTCAAGATCGGCGGCAGACAAGACGGCATTGGCCACCAAGGCATCGTACTTCGCTCGGATCGCCGGGCGCATGCGTTTGGCAAAGGCAATCGAAAGGGTTTCGCACAACTCTTGCAAACCGTCTTCCATGATGGTGGAAAAGGATACACCCGAATGTGTATTGATGAGCTGCACCACGCCTAGCGTTTCACCGTTATGGGCGTTGATCAAGGGGCCGGCCAGCATTTGCCGGGTGCGATAACCGGTACGCTTGTCTACCTTGTGCATGAATTCCAGCTCAGGCGACAGCTTTTGCAATTCGGATGCTTCATAGACATCGCTGATGTTGACGTTGGTCTGCGTCATGGCGACATAGCCGGCGATACTCTTGGCAGAAATCGGCAGCGTGAAGTCGCGGAAGGAATGCAGGCCGGTTTTAATTTTGGATTCGATATAAGTCTTGCCTGCGCTCACCGCATACAGGGTCAATCGATCGCAATCGAATAAATGACATATATCGCCCGATAAATCGAGCATGATTTGATCGACGTTATCGGTTGCATGGATTTTGTTGGTGACTGCTTGCAGCTCCTTGAAGAAGCTCAAGTAAAAGCTCAGGTCGCGTTCGGCGATGGGGGCAATTTCACCGGTATTCGCCACGGAAAAATCGTTCATTGGGTCAAGCCTCGGCCAAGCACAGAAAGGGCATGAACGATTATTACACAGAAAGAATGTGGGCCGACCGCGCAGCCTGTGAAATCCCTCTAAGACACAGCATTTAACAAAGGACAGAAGGCGATACGGTGCGTGCAACCATCTAGGCCTACGTGCAGTCTCAACGAAATTCAGGAGGCCTTTACGCTGCCATGTCGAAATTGCCCGAACAGGAATTGCTCGAGTACTTAGAGAACGCAACCGAGACGCGGCGCACGATACCGAAAGGATCCATTCTGCGCGCTAACGATGTCGAATTGGCCTTACTCGGTTATTCGGTGCAACTGCAAAAAAGCAACGATGCTTTGACCGCTGAAATTGCCGAGCGCAAGCGGGCCGAACGTGCGCTGCAAGAGTCGCAACAGCAATTGCGGCAGCTTGGCCAGCATACCGAGCGCATCATTGAAGATGAACGCAAACGCATCGCCCGTGAATTGCACGATCAGCTCGGACAAAATTTGATGGCTTTGCGCATCGACGTCTTGATGATGCAAGCTGCCGCCGGCGAGCGTAATTCGAAAGTGACCGCCACAGTCCACTCTGCGCTGGACAACATCGATAGCATGATTAAAAACGTGCGCACCATCATCAACAATCTGCGTCCGGCGTTGCTCGATTTGGGCTTGGTAGCGACTATCGAATGGCAGCTTAAAGAATTTGAGCGCCGCAGCGGTATTGTGTGCGCCTTGGAAACCGATCGCAACGAGTTCGCGCTCGATGACGCGCGTGCTTTGGCGGTGCTGCGCATCTTGCAGGAATCGCTCAACAACGTGTTGCGCCATGCGCGGGCCGACCGTGTCGATATACGTTTGCATGGCGACAATTCACACTTGTATCTGCGCGTGGCCGACAATGGCGTGGGAGATTTTCCAGGGTGTCGCCGGAAGGCGAACGCCTTCGGATTGCTGGGGATTCAAGAACGGGTAAGCGCCTTTGGCGGCGAATTCATGATCGAAACCGGCAAGGGAAAAGGCTTGGCGCTGACAGTGGCGTTGCCGCTGCCCGCCGCTTCCGGCAGGCAGCGGCAAATGCTTTAACGGGTACTGACGGTCAGGCTTGCTGAAGCGGGACCGACATTGCCGTTGCCGGCGAGCGCACGCACCGTATAGGTATAGGCGGTGCCCGGCATCAGGCCGGTATTCACGAACACCGTTCCATAGTTGTTGCTGCTGATGCTGGTGGATCCGACCAGCATGCCGTCACGATAAATCTTGTAGCCGGTGGCGTTGTTTACCGGGCTCCAGCGCAGCTTGACGGACATCGTTGAGACGTGGGCTGCTTGCAGATTTTGCGGCGCCGCCACCGGCGCATAACCGCTGGTAATGCGATCCACCATGCGCTTGGTCATTAACAGCTGGCGTCCGCTCTTTTTGGCGTAGTCGGGATCGTCATAGCCCCACCAATCCCAGCATCCTTGCCCATTGACCGGGCCGACTAGAGAAGGAAAGACTTGAGGGTACAGCACGATGATATTGTTGGTGTCGGCCCATTCATTCAAGCCCGACATGCGGATGAACTGGTCACCGATTTTGTTGAACGACTGATTGCAGCCGTGATAGGACACATGCACGCGGCATAGTTCGCCGCGCGCGCACGACGCCGGCACATACAGCCAGGCATTGGTATCCAAGCCGTGCAGATTCGGATTGCGGTCGTCGACGAATTCGGTTTGATCGACCGCAGTGAATTGCCCGCTCAATTGGCCAGTTTGCTTAGCATTGAGCTGGCCGTAAAACATTGAAAAGAAGGTTTGCTGCGGATCGAGGTTGCAGTTGTTAACGTAAGGCGATTGCTGGGCGGCGCATAGCACCGGACCCAACAGCGAAATCCAGCCGTGTCCCGCTGCAGTTTGATTGTTATAGACGATGTTGGATGGATTGACGAAGTTCAGATAATAGTCGCGCAGTGCATCCATGCCGGGCTGGCGCACGGTTTGATCGAGCGTGCCGCTAAACAGATAGACCTTGCTGTTGGCCAGGTAAGCGGTATTGTCGACGAAGCCTTGGCTGGCCCACAGCCGTGTCGTGCTGGCTAATTCCGCCACCGGAATTTCCAAGCTGCTGAGCGGTTCCATGCAGCGTGCGGTTGCGTAAGCCAAATTGCCCTGCGCACAGTAATAAGCCGCACCGGCAAAAATGGCGGCGCCTTTAAACGTGCCGGAATAAGCGACATGGGCTTGCACCGCCATTGCTCCGCCGGAAGAAATGCCGGAGACAGTGACTTGCACCGGATCGGCGTTAAAGCGCGGTAAGGCTCCAGCGGCGGCATGGCAGCTCAGCACGAAAAAAATGACGGCGCACAATGAATGCGTCCAACGTTGAATGACGTAATGCATGCGTTACCTCTGCGTTAAAGAGTGCACCATGGAACGAATTAACTTGACGTCGCCCGAAATAGAGTCGGTAGCACGACATCAGCCGTGCACTGCAAATAGGGAGGAGATTGCGGGCGTTTGTGATTCCATCCATGAAAGCGATGATCCAGCGTGCTTTCAGCAAAGCAATCAAATTGTAGAATCGGACCGCATTATAGCTTTGCTATTTCTCAAAAGAGCCGAAACGAATTGTTAAATCTCACCAAGCCCCTACAGCTCTTAAGGGGATTGCTCTAGAAACCATCTGCACTCCTATGCGTCGAATAAAAAATTCCCGGAGCGCGCATGTTTTCCAATGGCATGTCGGATGACCACGCAGAAGCCGGCCCGCGCATTTTGCAGCGCGGGCACAATTGCTGGCGTATCGAGCATGCGAACCGCTTTGCCATGCTGGTGGATGCCGATGCCTATTTTCGCGCTGTGCGTTTCGCCCTGCGCCGAGCGCGCCATAGCATTTTTATTTTGTCCTGGGATATCGATAGCCGCATGCGCTTAGTGCCGAGCGGCGCCAATGACGGTTATCCCGAGCCGCTTGGCGATTTTTTGCATGCGGTGGTTTCCTCTCGGCCGCATTTGCGCGCCTATGTGCTCAACTGGGACTTTGCCATGCTGTATGCATTGGAGCGGGAATGGTTGCCGGTGTATCGCCTGGGTTGGCGCACCCACCGCCGTTTGGCATTTTGCATGGATGGACATCATCCGGTCGGCGCTTCGCATCATCAGAAAATTGTCGTGGTCGACGATGCCCTGGCTTTTGTCGGCGGATTGGATTTGACTCGCTGCCGTTGGGATACGCCGCAGCACGCGCAGGAACAGCCTTTGCGCTGTGACGCTGCCGGCAAACCCTATGGACCTTTCCATGACGTACAAGCCATGGTCGACGGCGATTGCGCGCGTGCCTTGGGCGAACTCTGCCGCATTCGCTGGAAACAAGCGACCGGCCGCAATGCAGTCGCGCTTCGATCCGCCGAGGAAGATCTATGGCCGCGCGATGTTGTGCCCGATTTGATCGACACAGATGTAGGCATCGCGCGCACTGCGCCAGCCTTCGAAGATCGGGACGGAATTTACGAAGTACGCCAGCTGCATCTCGATGTCATCGCCGGCGCACGGCAGCGGTTATTCTTCGAGAATCAGTATTTCACGTCGGACTTGCTCGGCAAGGCGCTTGCGGAGCGCTTGCGCGATGATGCCGGCCCCGAGTTGGCAGTGATATCGCCGTTTTCCCAGAGCGGCTGGTTAGAGGACGCCACCATGGGCGTGTTGCGCGCGCGCGTGCATAGCCGTTTAAAGGAGGCGGATATCCATCGCCGCTATCGTCTTTATTCTCCGCGACTGCCGCACGCGGACGACGGCTGCTTAAACGTGCACAGCAAAGTGTTCGCCATGGACGATGAATTATTCTCGATCGGTTCGGCGAATCTCAGTAATCGCTCCATGGCCTTCGACACCGAATGCAATCTCGTGATCGAAGCATGCGGAAACGCGCAACAAATTGAACGCACCCGTAACGCAATCGCGGCGATGCGCAGCCGATTGCTCGCCGAACATGTAGGTGTGTCGACGCAAGACGTGCTTGAAGCGGTAAGTCGTCGCGGGAGTCTGCATCAGGCAATCGATACGTTGACGCACGCCGGACGCAAATTGCAAGCATTCGATGCCGTTACGACGCCTGAGCTGGATGCCCTGATTCCCGACGTTGCGCCGTTCGATCCGGAACAGCCTATGCATCCGGAAGAGCTGGTTGCCCAATTGGTGCCGACCGGTGCTCGCCGTCCATTGCCTTGGCGTTTAATCGGTTTAGGCGTGTTCGCGGTGGCGTTGGCATTGGCGGCGTTTGCCTGGCGCTCGACGCCTTTGCATACGTGGATTAACTTGGGATCGATTGCCGCGCTTTCACGAACGCTCGATCACTTTCCGGCCACACCTTTGGCTGTACTCGCCATTTATGCCGTCGCCGGATTGGTGTTGCCGGTTACGTTGTTAATCGCTGTGACCGGCATCGTGTTCGGTCCGGTTGCCGGCTCTCTCTACAGTATCGTCGGTTCGCTCTTGAGTGCGGCGCTTAGCTACCAGATCGGCAATCGAGTGGGATGCGACGGCGTACGAAGGATTCTAGGTCCGCGCATCGATCCTTTGATTCGACGCATGGCTCGCCGTGGCATTCTCACCGTGCTGGTAGTGCGCATATTGCCGGTCGCACCGTTTGCCGTGATCAATGCGGCGGCAGGCGCGGTGCGCCTGCGTTTTCGCGATTTTATTCTCGGCACCTTATGCGGCATGCTGCCTGGAACCGTGATCACCGTCACCTTTGTCTATAACCTGGTTGAAGCGATGCGGCATCCTACGCTGGGAGCAGCCGTCACGCTGTCCTCGGTTGCGCTGGCGTTGATTGCGGGCGGCGTCGGTTTGCAGCGCGCTATGTCAAATAAAGCCAAGGCATCATGAACACAGCGGTACCGGAATCTCCTGAATTGCGCGCCGGCATGCCGGACATGAACCCCTGGCCGTTGACGATCGTAACGTACAACATCCACGGCGCGGTCGGCTGCGATGGGCGTTTCGCGCCGCATCGCATCGTGGAAGTGCTCGATGAAATCGACGCGGATATCGTCGCCCTGCAAGAAGTACCTTTGGGTGGCCTGAATTTTCCCGATGTATTGACCATGCTGCGCGATGCCACTGGATTTTACGGGGCCGAAGCAGCGACCTTCGATATTGCTTATCGGCGTTACGGGAACGCGGTGTTGAGCCGCTATCCGATCGTGTCCACGCGCGCAATCAATCTATCGTTCGGCAATCGCGAGCCGCGCGGCGCGCTCGACGCCGACATCGATTGCCACGGCCACCCGTTGCGCGTGGTAGCGACGCATTTAGGTTTGCGACCGGCAGAGCGGCGCGACCAGACCCGCAGACTCTTGCAGGCGTTCGACACCGACCAAATGCCGGTGGTATTGCTGGGAGACGTCAACGAGTGGTTCGTATGGGGAAGGCCATTACGCTGGCTCATCTCGCATTTCGAATCGGTGCCGGCACCGAATACTTTTCCTTCGCGCATGCCCATCTTTGCCTTGGACCGCATTTGGATTCGACCTCGCCATCGCTTGGTGCATGTCCGACGTCATGCGAGCAGATTGGCGCGCGTGGCGTCGGACCATTTGCCCTTAGTTGCACGCATTGTCGGATAAGGCGGGCTGCTTACGCTTGCAAGTGCTGCGATGCATTCATGTCCGCTTGCTCGGCCGCTTGTAAGGGAATCGTGAGAGTCAAGACCGTTCCCTGGCCGACGGTGCTGTCTAAAGTTAAGGACCCGCCTAACGCGGCGATGCGTTCGCGCATGCCTAACAATCCAAAGGTCTTGGGCTTTCTGCGGTCATTGGGATAGATGCCCACGCCGTCGTCGGAAATGCGCATGGTTAAGAATCCATCCTCCCGCTGCAAAGAAATGTACACATTGTGCGCGTTGGCGTGACGAGCCACGTTCGTCAGCGACTCTTGCAATACGCGAAACAGAGCAACGGTTTGCGCTTCATTTAATCCGCGGTCAAGGTCGTCTTGCGCCGCCAAAAGTTCGCATTCGATATTGCCGCGCCGCTGGAATTCATTGAGTTGCCATCGAATCGCCGCGTATAGTCCAAGGTCGAGCACGACAGGACGCAGATTGTTGATGATGGCACGCAGGCTCTTGATGGTGTTGTCGATGGTCGCCAGCATCATCTCCGCCTTGGCGTGTAGCTTAGGATGCGTATCGGCGGTGCGCGCGCACAGCATGGAAACGTCGATCCGCAGAACCATCAGGTTCTGCCCCATTTCGTCATGAATCTCGCGCGCGATGCGTTTGCGTTCTTCTTCCTTGACTTGTTCCTGGTGTGCGGCCAGCTGACGCAAGGATTCCTCGGTCAGAACTTGTTCGGTAATGTCGAGCAGCGATCCGATCATGCGAAGCGGCTTGCCCTCGGGAGAAGTGACGATGTCGGCTTGCGAAAGTACATGGCGAACGATTCCGTCTGAACGCACGATGCGATAGGTCATCTTGTAATTCGTTCCGCTTTCCAGCGCAGCCGTAATCGCGGTATGCACGCTTTCGCGGTCCTCGGCGTGGATGATGTCGAACAGGAGCCGCATGGTTGGCAGCGCTTCAGCCGGACGTAAGCCGCAGATACGGAATATTTCATCGGACCACCTGACTTCATCGGTGAGCAGATCGCGTTCCCAGCTGCCGATATGGGCGATGCGCTGCGCGTTCGTAAGCGTGCTTTGCATATGGCGCAATTCCTGTTCGATGCGCCGCCGCTCCTCGATTTGCGTTCGGAGTTGTTCGTTGGCGGCGACCAGTTCGCGCGTGCGCATCGCCACTCGCGCTTCCAGCGCGTCATGCGCCGCCTTCAAGCCTTGCTCAGCTTGTTTCAGGTCGGTGACGTCCATATTGACCGTAATGGCGCCAATAATTCGGGTGTGTTTATCCCGCAAAGGTATCGCTGAATTACGGATAATCCGCCGCTCGCCGTCGACGCGCCGAATCTCGAATTCTTCATTGCGCGATATTTCGCCGTCGCGGAACGCGCGCACGATGCCGTATTCGTCCGCACGCACTTTTTTGCCACTGGCGAGCCGCCATGCAGGATAGTTGTAATGGCCGGCATCCAGTTGATCGGAGGTGCCCCAAAGTTCATGGGCTGCGGGATTAATCAAAGTGAGTTTGCCATGCTGGTCCGCGACGAATACGCCGACCGGCAAAAGATCCAAAATCTGGCGGAGCAGCGCCTCGCTTTTTTCCAGCGCCGCCCGCGTTTCATCTCGTTTGATGTTGCGATGGATGAGCCAATAAATCGCCACGAGAAAGGCTGCCAACATTCCCAGCAGAAGCACGGCCCGCTCTTGCGCAGAGCGCATGCGCGCTTCAACTTCATTTTGGTGAAGCTGGAGCAATTCAAGTTCATGCAAGCGCAGTTGTTGGAGCGTTTCTTGGAAGCGGCTGTCCACCGGCTCGGTTTTGCCATAGTTTTTAAGCACGCCCGCGATGCCTTCTTGCATACGTAGGGCGGTGTAATAATCGACGAGCTGGATGCGTTCCGCATAAATGCCGTTGAGGCGCTGCATCAAGGCTTGCTGGCGCGGATCGTCTTTCATCATGCCATTGGCGCGAACAATGGCTGTGCGTAGCGTATCGACTGCTTTGTCGCGGCGATCGAGCAGCTCCGCGCTCGGTTTAATCATATAAAACCGATTGGCGGCGGCCATATCCATCAGCGCCGCGTTAATGTTTTCTATCGCCCTCAGAATTTCGCTGCCATGCTCGATTTGCTTGGATAAGGCAACCGAGCGTGTCATGCCATGCCATGCCGCGCCGCCAAGCAGGGCAAATGTCACTGCCACGGCGGCAAAGCCGATTAAGACAAGGCGGTGGATGGTCCAATTTTTCAGTTGCATGTGCCGACGATAGCGAATCCCGCCGTTCACGCAGCGGGAGAATTGTTAATTTAATGACAAGACAAATTGTTTATTTTATTACTAATTCAGACGAAACCTTAACTAATAGTTTTGTCTTGCGATAAATCAAAGAACTTTTTCGCGCCGACATCGCGCTTTCCTCTCCATTCGGATGGTTAAAAGCGAAAACGGAAAAACAACAGCCGTGCCTCCCGGCAACCGGGGGCACGGCGAAGAATTAAAGTTTGAGAAATTAACGTGAACCGCTGGCGGGCGGGCTGGCAGATCCGGGGGAACGGTTCGTGTCCACGCCGGTGGCATTCGTACCGCCGGAAGTCATCCCGCTGCTCGAACCGGTATCGCTCGAAGAAGAATTGGACGACGAACTGCTAGAAGGCGGCATATTGGATGACGGCATGCTGTCCGTGCCGCTACTGGAACTAGCGCCGCCCGTATTTGATCCGCTGCTTCCGCGCATCGTATCGCCAGCACCCGAACTCGGGGTGCCGGTGCTCGGTGCGCTATTCATGGTGCCGCTTTCGGACTCGCGGCGAGTGGTGTCGCCTGTGCCGCTCGAACCGGAATCGGTGCTGGATGACGCGCCGCTGGACGTGGTGTTGCCGGACGCACCTGAGCTCTTGCTGTGCTTCGCTTTGCTCTTTTTCTTGGCATGCGCTTTAGACTTGGATTTCTTGGGCGTATCGGCGCCTGTGCCTGCTGCCGAATCCGAACTGGCGTCGCTTGCGCCAGCCGACGTGGTGCCGGCAGATGAACTGTCCTGGCGAGCCTGGATGTCGCGTGCACGCTGCTCAATGTCAGCGGCGCGCGCCGGGTCGGTACTTTCACTGAAGTTATTCTCTGCACTCATCACCGCGCCGCTACCCGCGAGTCCGATCATTGCTATAAGCATCGCCAAGCATCGTTTCTTCATATTCATTCTCCTTGAAAAACAATCTACGAACCGAATGAGACTTCATGGAAGACAATCGGTTTCGATAAAAGATGTGAAGAACGTCAAATGCGAAGAAGGAAACATTTCGCAGATGCAGCGCGAAAAACAAAAAAAGCGCGCAATGCGATGCTGTTATTGGTGGAAGGTGAGCCGGACTCTTTGCCTTTATCGAGAAGAAAACGCTACTAGCCTTCCGGTTTCTTCATATAAAATCCTTGGAGGTTCTTCGGGGATCTTTCCATGATTAAAGTCGTTGTTATCGACGGCAATGCCATTTCGCGCAACTTGCTCACTACGCTGTTGATGAACGGCGGGTATGAGGTAGTCGGCGACTCGAATGCATCCACGGCCGGGATCGCTTCCATGATTAAGTTGCTGCCGCAAATCGTCTGCATTGATATCGGTGAGGCAAATGAAGAAGGCCTAGGCCGTCTGGATACCGTTCTCAATGCGTTGCCGAAATCAATGGTGTTCATGGTGTCCGGCAATTTCGAGGCGAACACCATTGAAACGTACGCCAAGCGCGGCGTGCATGGCTTCATCGTCAAGCCGTTCAAGGTCGTCACGGTCTTAAACACTATTCGCAACGCTATTCTCAAGATCGCTCGCAAGCACAAAGCCGGTTCGCCTTCGGCCTCGGAGGACGGCGGTACCGGCGAGTCCTCCGGCACCTAAAGCAGTTCATAACAGGCTCTGCATGCGCTGAACCTCGACGGAGCGATCGACTCTAATTGGCCATGAGCACCTTGCATGGCATTCTTACTGAGTTGGGTATCGAACGTCCGGCGCTGCATGCCGATCCGGAGTTCATGGGCCACACGGACTGGATCAGCGATCTCTCCTTTCATCCCCTCCCTGGCCACATTTACGAAGTCGCATTCGGGCAAAGCCCTATAACTGATAGGGATGATCTCGTCATTAAGCGAGTGCGCACTGATGCTGCATCGCCGGGTCAATGGGTTGACGCCGATACGGCGGCCTTACTGCCTTCCTCCCTGCGAGAAATGCCGATTGTTGCCTTTCGCGCCTTAGATTGAGCAGGGTCAAAAAGACATTCTTATTGCATCGCAGCAAGGCCGTTTGTAGGATTTTCCTTACGTGCCCTTGCCGATTCCGACGCCTCTTTTCAGCCATCCTCCGATTTCCGCAAATCCATTAAGTTTTCATAATTCAATCCATCGATTTGCTGCACTGCAAAGGCAGCAAAGGAATACTTTAAAAAAATCCATTAACTTGTTGTTTCATACCGGGAATCCTTATGCTGAATACCTCCAACTCCGACATTCGAGCGAATCTTTCCCAGGGCAACACCAGCCGTGGCTTGGGCCTTGCTCAGCGTCAAGGTAAGTTATGGTCCAACCTGAAAGAGGTGTGCGATCTGCTGCGCATCCCAACCGCGTTGAGCGGCATCGGCGACGATTACCAATTCCAGCACATGCAATTCAAATCGGGCCAGCGTGTGCATACCATCGGCCAACCCTTCGATATGCTGTACATCGTTTATTCGGGCTTCTTAAAGACCGTCATCATCGATGAATCCGGCAACGAGCAAGTGGTCGGCTTTCCGATGAAGGGCGACTTGTTCGGCATGGACGGCATACACGGCAAACAGTATTCCACCGAGACAGTGGCGCTCTCCAATTGCGAAATCATTCTGGTGCCTTTCAAGTCTTTCCTTGCGGTGGGTCGTACCAACGCAGAATTGGAAGCAGCCATTTACGGCGTCCTGAGCCGTGAGCTGGTACGCGAACAGCTATTGATCGGCACGCTCGGTTCCTTGTCCGCAGAGGCACGTGTGGCACGTTTTCTGGTCTCGCTATCTGATCGTTTCGCCGACATGGGCTACTCCGGCAAGCAATTTAATTTGCGCATGACGCGCCAGGAAATCGGCAACTATCTGGGCCTCACGCTCGAAACGGTGAGCCGCACGCTATCGGCCTTCAATGACGTGGGATTGATTTCAGTGGATCAGCGCGCGATCGTCTTGCACGATATTCCTGCGCTGAAGACTTTGCGCCGTTTGCCGCCGTCCCAAGTGCGCGCCAAGCAGCAAGCCGCAAAAGCGGCGCGCGCGGAAGCTGCGAAGCGCGAGGAAGAGCCGGTCATTGTCGGTTGATTCGGAGAGAAGCGAGAGTTCCCCCAATCGCTCGCAAATGGCTGTCTTGAATAAGGAGGCTGTTTGCAAGCGATTTTTTTAGGACTTATGCAAAATCGCTCCAGCGGTGTTACGGCTTCTAGCCGTACTACTTGTACTGTCGTCGTCGTCGCGTCTTGCTGGAACGGTTTGGCGTAAGTCCTGTTTTTTATTCCTGCCGGATTGCCGCGGCGAGCGCTTCTTGAAATTTCGCAGTCTCTTCAATTTGCGGAATATGACCGGCCTTGGGAATCACGACAAGCTGCGCATTCGGCATCAAGCTTTGCAAGTGCTGCGCTTGAGAAAGCGGCGTGACGCTGTCGGTCTCACCCCAAATCAACGTAAGCGGAAAAGGCAGGCCGGCATAATTGGCAACATGGTCGCTTCGATGTTGTCCGCGATCACCCACCAGTTCAGGCAGCCACAATGCAATGTGCTGATAGGAGTCGGACAAGTTTAATGGCTGCTGGTACAGCTCGACCCATTCGTAGGCGGCTTTCTCTTTTTCGGTGATGAAGCTTTCCAGCAGTTTTTGCGAAAACGCCGGATTGGTTAAAAAAGTCGCGCTAATCGCTTCGGCGATCCAGCGCTGGCGCAGCAGTCTTTGCACACGATTGTCGCTGCCATCCGTTTGCGCGCTTTCCAATCCCAGCGCCGCATCGACCAATACGACGGCGCGTGCGCGCCTCGGGTCTATCATCAATGCTTCCATCACAGGCGCGGCGCCGAACGAATGCGCTACCCAAGTCGCTTGTCGAATACCCAAACTATCCAGCGCAGCCAACAAACGCGCGGCTTGCCGCGGTTTCGTGTAGATGCCGTTCGCCGGCGGTATCGAATAACCGAACGGCGGCAAATCGAGCGCTACGGCGTAATAGCCTTGCTTGACCGCGGTTTCCATCGAGCGCCGCCAGGTTTCGCTCCATGAGCCGGTGCCGTGAATGAATACCATGGCAGGCGCGCCGGGGTCGCCTAAACGTTGAACAAAGATATGCGCATCGTCGGCGGCGACATATGTGCCGGTGCGCGGAGCGGCGCTTACGCGGTCTTGAATCTGGCGCGTCTTGGCTTGCTGCCATGTGAAAGCAATGGCAATCGCCGCCACCGACGAGACCATAAGAATCAGCAGCGTTAATGCGCGCAAACATCGTTTGAAAAATTTTATCGCGCGCATCGTCAATAGTCGTAGACGTGCTCCACCGTTAGGCTTTGCCGTTCCGCGGTGCGCAGGAAATCCGAGAGTTCTGCGACGGGGATTACCAAGGCGATGCGCTTACGGCCCGGCACGGTGAGCAAAGGCTGTTCGAACAAGACGCGATGCCGCAGGAAAGAGTGAGAAAGCGCACCATCGGTCCACACTGTCACCAAAATCACGGAAGTATTGCCGGCGATATCGGTGAGGCTAAGGCCGCGATTCGCCAAATCAGTGGCGGCAACGCGGAACTTGTAATAGCGCGGCAAGTCGAGCACGACACGGCCATCGTCCAATTTCTTGACTACTTTAATGTCCAGCCCGTCCGGCAATTTCTCTGGCATGCGGTCAGCCACTACTCGGGTCGTCATCAAGGCTTCTTCGTAGGCGGCGTGGGTCGCCCATTCGATCAGCTTGCCATAAACCGCTTTGATCGCGTACTCAGTCGTGAGCGCATAGCGCCGTTCCCACTTACGAATCATGTCTTTGCCGAATGCCGGCGTCGTAGTCCACAGGCCCTTTAGTTTTGCGGCGAAGTTATACAGATACCATGGATCGCGCCGTATGAAATCCACGTAGTCTTGCGCTACTGCGGCGCCGTAGCGGTCTTCATGCGTCAAGGCACTTGCCGTAGCCCAGCTCACGCGCCCTATCGTATTTTCATATGCCCAGCGCAGCGCATACTCCACTGTCGTGCTGGTCGCGATCACGCAAATCATGACGTGGTAGCCGATGTTGGGCGGATACTTCGCACGGATTTGTTCGCGTGTGACGGCACCGTAGCTCGACCAAATTTGGCCGCTGTGTCCGATGAAGGGAAAGCCATGCGCAGGATGGCTGACGACGTAATTTGCGTACTCGGCGGGACTATGCACCAGGAACCATTCCGGGTATGTTAGAAAGGTCTGTTCGACGGCGCGCCGCTGATCCGGCGCCACCGGACTCTCGGCGGCAAATGCGGCGCACCCGGCGATGCTGAACACCAAGGCAGCCAAAGTATTTAAGGCGCGTATTTTCATACCGTCGCCGCCGTACGCTTGAAGGCCATCAGCACATTGTCGGATGGATCGCCGTCTTGCACGATGCGCTCGCCGGTGTGCTTAAAGCCCACCGCTTCGATCCGCGCGATCCAAGTATCGACGCTGGCGAAGTGGCGTAGTTCGGCGGCGTTGGTTGCCCAGCTTTCGCCCAAGCCTGCATTGAATACGCAATGCGCTAGGCTGACGAATGCATCCATTTCCGGCGTCTTCACGTCATGGTCGCGCACGACGAAATAACCGCCGGGGCGCACGATGCGCGCAATCGATTCCAGGAAAGGCGGCAGTTTGGCCGGCGCCATATGATGCAAGCCGATGAAGCACGACACCAGGTCCGCGCTATTGGGCGGCAGCGCGATCGGGGCATAGTCGTTCAGCGGCGCAAACGCACCGATGGAACCAAGCTGTCCGCGTTCGACGATATCCACGGGCGAATTGGTGGGCGCCTTATCGTGCACCAGAGTCACCGAGCCGCTTAAGTTCAAATGTTTTTTCAAGGCGCGCACATAGCGGCCGGTGGAGCCGATTTCCACATAATCCTTGATCGGCGTGTCCGCACCCAACAATCGCGCCGTTTGTTCACCGATCTCCTTTTTTTGCACCGACAAGGAAGGCAAGGCGTAGCGCAACAGCGACAAAGGCGGCGTGATTTCCGGCAGTCTTGCCTGGATGGTGCGATAGATCGCTTCGTCGCGTTCGTTTTGGTTGGTCGCTTCCTTGATCAATGCATGAAAGCGATGCTCCGGATACAGATGAAAAATATTCTGCAAGAAAGTATAGAAGCGGTCGGCTGCATTGTGGTCGCCATACACCGCATGAAATAGCGATGCGGGCACAGGCTTCTCGGCGGCATGGGCGATGGTCGGCATATAGTATTTGTCCCACAGGGCACCGCGCAGGCGGTAATCAGGGTCGAGCTTTTGCTTTAAGGCGAACAATTCCTTGGCGCGCGGATAAGCGCGGTGAAATTGTTCAGGCGTCGCATGCAATTGGTAAGGCAAGTAATAGGTGCCGCCGCAAGCGATCACGGCATCGATCAATTCGCGCGTCCACACGCCCACGCGCTCCTTCGCAGAAAAACGCGTGCGCTGTTTGTAATACAGCACGAAAGCAAAGGTTTCGCCGCGTGCCCATGCCAATATCGTGCCGGGATCGCTCGATGCATGGCGAATCGAAATATTGATGGCATTGACATTGTGCTTGGCGAGAATGTCCGCCATCTTGGGCACGAATTCCATCAAGCGGTCGTGCGGGACAAAATATTCTTGCAGCACATAGGTGCGTTGCGTGCGGCCGATCGGTTCCAGTTCGGCGGTGTCGTAGCCTGCTTCGTAATTGCGCCAATGGACTTTCTTGAAAAGGTAAAGCAAAGGGTCGATCAAAAACTCGCGCCGCGATTTGCCGAAAGGCGTTTCCGACACCGCCCATAAAAAATATTTTTCGAGCGGATAGAGACGGCGCAAAGGCTGCAAGCGATGCTTGGTAGTCGCCGGCTTATCCGTCTTCATCCACGTCACCGCGCGCGAGCGCATGTAATGCGGCGGATACAAATCGGCGTTGTGAAAAATTGCCTCCTCGCGCCCGCGTATATTGGCGTCGAACCAGGACAAATAATGTTCGGTTTTCATCTTCACATGGGTACGCTCGACGCGGACATTGTCGACCAGATCGAGCTCCACTTCGGCGATGATGCCGATGGCGCCGTAGCCGCCGATCGCTGCATAAAACAATTCGGCATTATCATGCGGCGATGCATGTTTGATGTCGCCATTGGCAAGCACGAGAGTGATCGCGCGTACCGACAATACCACCGGCCCCAAACCCATGTAGCGGCCATGCGCGTTCACGGATAAAGCGCCGCCCACGGTGAAGTTGGCATAGGTTTGCATGATCTTCACCGCCAAGCCATGCGGATCGACGAAGCCTTGAATATCGCACCAGCGGATACCGGCTTGCACGCGAAGGAGTTTTCTTTGCGGATCGAAGGCCAGCACCGCATTCATTTTGCGCAAATCGAGATGCAAGCTGCCCGGGCTGGCGGTATGGCCGCCCATACTGAAATGACCGCCGCCGATGGAAATCGGCAGCGAAGAAGATGTCAGCGCATGCTGTAATTCTTCGGTCGAACGCGGGGTCGCGATGGCGAATACATCGATGCGATTGAGTTGCGTGACGTCATTGACGGTTGGCATGGTCGGCGCGCCTTATTTGGAAATATCGACTTGCAGGTAATCCATGCGCAGCATCGGATCGGCGCCGAAACGATTGTCTCCCTCGCCGCCGCGCCGCAAGAGCTGCACCAGTAGCCACAGCGGCCCGAGGACGGGGACCAGCAGCGCGAGCAAGGCCCAGCCCGAGCGGCCGGTATCGTGCAGCCTTTGAATCGACATCGCCCCCGCACACCAAATGAATAAGGCGGCAAAGACGGCGGCACCGATCTCGCCCAATAGGGATTCGGCCAGCATGCCGAAGGCCGTGCATAGCAAGCCGAGCGCGATCAGGCGATACAGCCAAGTGCCGCGCGAAATGCGGCCGAATCTTGCGATGTAATGGGTCAGAAATTCCATAATCGAAAAAAATAAGAAGGCGAAGGGAATTTACGCAGAAAAAAGTTGTCGCAACGATAGCATTTGCCAGGCGCATATTGAAGATGGATAAAACGTTTTTTATTGCGCAGCGCAGCATTTCATTGAGAGCCCTATGCCACGCACACTCAACATTCTCCTCATTGCATTCGGCGGGATCGTCGCATTTTTGCTGGCGGCCTTCGCCTTCTTTGCCGCGACCTTTAATCCCAATGACTACAAGCCCTTGATCATCAAGCTGGTGCAAGAAAAAAAGCAGCGCACTCTGGCCATTCCCGGCGACATCAAGCTCAGCTTCTTTCCCAGGCTCGGTGCGGATTTAGGCAATGTGTCTTTATCTGAAAGGAATAGCGGTACAGTATTTGTAGCGGTTAATCGCGCCAATGTGTCGCTTGCTTTGCTGCCGCTCTTCTCTAAACAGTTGGTGGTGGATCGCGTCAAGATCGATGGATTGCGCGCCACCATCGTGCGCAATGCCGACGGCAGCACCAACTTCGACGACCTTCTCTCTCATGACGAGTCATCAGACGGTGCGGTCAAGTTCGATATCGACGGCGTTGCAATCAGCAATGCGCGCCTGACGTTCAATGATCGTCAAGAACGCCGCACGGTCGAACTCTCGAACATGGACTTGGAAACAGATCGTATCGCCGGCGGCGTATCCAGCAAATTCAAGCTGACGACGGACGCGAAAGCCGACAAGCCCGTGGTCGACGCAAAGATTCAGTGGAAGAGCGCATTTACAATCGATCTCGACAAGAAGCATTACATCCTGAAAGACAGCAACGCCGATATCAAAGGCAAGTTATTCGACTTTGCCGATACGACCGTGAAGTTTGGCGGCGACGTCGATGTGCAGCCCGCGGACAAGCGGGCGGCATTAAAAGACATCAAGCTAGAAGTGAGCGGCAGGCACAAAGCGCAAGTCATTGATGTAAAACTCGACGCGCCGCGCTTGGCGATTACCGACACCCAAGTCACCGGCGGCAAATTGCGCGCGCAACTCAAATTGCAAGAGGCCGGCGGCACCATTAACGCCGACCTCTCGGTGCCCATCTTTGAGGGTTCGCCAAAGACGTTCAAAGTGCCTTCCATGGTTTTGGACGCTGTGATTCAACGCGGCGCGCTCGACGCAAAAGCGAACTTGGCGGGCACTTTGAACGGCGACATCGACAAACTTCTCTTCGCCGCGCCGCAATTAAAGCTTACGCTCTCCGGCAAGCAAGGCGGCATGGGCATCGATTTACAAGCCACCGGTAGTGCCAGTGCCGATTTGAAGAAGCATGTGATCTCATCGGCATGGAAAGGCAAGCTCGACGAAAGTGCCTTCGATGCGAAGCTCGGCATAAACAAGTTTTCTCCTGCCGCGTACCGCTTCGACATCGGTATCGACCGCATCGATGCCGATCGCTACCGCGACAAGGCTAACAACCCTAAACAAGACGAGCAAACCGAAACCAAGCCCATCGATCTGTCGGCATGGCGCGACGTGCAAGCCGAAGGAGAGCTGCGTATCGGCGCGCTCAAGTTCAACAACATCAAACTCACCGACCTGCAAGCCGCCATCCGTTCCGGCGGCGGCAAGCTTACGCTCGATCCCTTATCCGCACATTTGTATGGCGGCAGCGCCAGCGGCGCCGTGTCGGCAACCACCACCGCGGCCCCACGCATCACGCTGCGCCAGAATCTCGCCGGCATCCAAGTCGGACAGCTCTTGCAAGACGCCATCGGCAAGCATCCCATCGAAGGGCGCGGCAATATCAGTTTGGATGTCGCCGCCAGCGGCGGCGGCTTTGTGCAAATCAAAAAGAGCCTCGACGGCACGGCACGATTGGAATTGCGCGACGGTGCAGTGTACGGCGTCAACGTAGCGCAAGCGATCCGTAACGCTAAGGCGCGCATCGGTCAATTGCGCGGCGGCGAAGCCCCGCAAGCTGGCACCTCTTCGACCGCAGAGAAAACAGATTTCAGCGAAATGAGCGGCAGCTTTCGCATTCGTCACGGTGTCGCGCATAACGATGATTTGATCGTGAAGTCGCCGCTCTTGCGCGTAGGCGGCAGCGGCGATATCGATTTGGGCAATGAACGGCTCGACTACCTCGCACGCGCAACGGTTGTCTCGACCCTGCAAGGACAAGGCGGGCCGGAGCTGCAGGCATTGAAAGGATTAACCGTGCCGGTGCGGCTTAGCGGACCATTCAATGCGATTTCATGGCACATCGATTTTCAAGGTTTAGTAAGCGAGGTCGCCAAGCAAAAGCTGCAAGAGAAAAAAGAAGAAGTGCGATCCCAAGCCCAAAAATCCTTAGACGAGCAAAAGGACAAAGTGCGCGATCAATTGAAAGATCAGTTGAAGGGCTTGTTTGGGAAGTGACTGGAATGGGCAGCGGCTGCATTCGGCAATATTGCCATGCCCCTTCTTTCATGGCAGCCTTACGCAAGAGCGTGCTAACCGCAAGTAATATTAATCAACCCTAACGGAAATCGACTAGGCATCTTGGAAATTCCCTCAAGCGTTTTAACCTACCTAGAACACTACGCCAAGAAAGGCAGCCTACTTGCTTTTTGGATCGACGATCGTAAAGAATACACGGTCGTCATCGTCTATGAAAGCAATGGCGAATATCGCTTCGAGTGCGGCGGTTATATAGGCGAGGAGCGTGTTTGTATTCAAGAACTCGCGCAAGCCGACTATAGCGTTGACGAGATGAGTGTCAGCTTCGATTGGTGGTTTACCAACGCACCGGAAGACGTTCGACGAAAGTCGAAATTGTTTGTGGAAGAAGTCAAGGCTGGAAAGAGACCGGCATTGATGCAATAGCCGGCCTTATCCCCTTGCCCTCTTGTCCCGCTCGCTTTCCCTCAAGTCGGCATCGAACTCGCGCTTGTCACCAGGCTGTTAAGAATCGTCGTCGTCGAAGCGGCGACGTTTTGGAATTGGAAGCCGGTCCTGAAGCCGGAAGTGCTCAGCATGCAGTACGCCACTTTTCCCGAAACGGTGACGGATTTGACGCTGCCGTCTCTATATGGCGCAAACATCACCGTGCACACGTCGCCGAGCGCTAATTGAGTTTCGAGCGTTACACCAATGCCACCTGTCGAAAGATCGAAGCTTTCGCCATTCAATGTGCCTTTCGGTCCGATGACTTTCACGCGGCAGCGCAAGGGCCGGCGCGGCGATGCGCGTTTATCTTCGGGGCGTGCAGATGCTGAGGTGGTTATGTCCGACATTATTGAGTCCCTTTTTGACCATAATAAGTACGTGATGGTTGGCCGGAGATGTAAGCTGCATGGTATCGCCGGTTCGATATTTCTCGCAGCTTTACTGCTGCCGGCCGCTCAGCCGCATGGCTACGCGCTTGTTCCGTTGTCGCGCTGCTTTTTTCAATGACAGCAGTAGGACAAGAAGTCGTCACCGGGGCTGCCCGTATCGTCAGAGTGCCTGTTGCAGAGTCGTATGAAGTGCAATTTGCGTGGGCCAGGAATGGATGAATCATTAACCCGAGAAGAAGTGTTCGCATCCGCATGCTCGTTCTCCTATAAATTTGAGCAAGGCGCGACACCGAGAGAAGAACCTCTTGTGGCAACCCCGCTACCATGGAAAAAATCTCTGTAGGCCGGAGGCTTTGCGTCCCAGTCTTTCGGCTGGTTTGCCCTTGCTTGGTACATTTGAAAAGTATAGCGTAAATTTCTAACGGGCAACTATTCCCGATGCGCGATTAGGGGTAAATCACAATGTTTAATCATTGAAGGCGATGCATAAAGGCTAACGAAGGTCATTTAACCGCGCAGTACTTTGAGCGCCGCCTGATATCCCCACCACGCCGCTTCTTCGAATACGGACAAGCCCGATAAATCAGCATGAGCGAATAAGAGCGGGCCGTCGGCATCGCGTAAGGCTTGCATGCCTTTCGTCGATAAAAACCCGATGTGCGGAATCGCCATGGCATGACCGCGCAAGGTGATATCGGCCCGTTGCACATACCGGCCAAACTGAATGCCGTATGCCGCCGTCAAGTCGCTTGCGGCAAGATCGAGCAATTCATCGGGTGCGGCGGCCACGAGCCAGCGGCGCGCCTCCGTCGGCGATTGTCCAGTCAACGCGATATAAGCGGTAAATACCGTTTCGCGCGGCGGCGTGACGCGAATGTCCTGGTGGGTGGAGACCACGTAGCCGAGCCCTTTGCCTTGATACACCACGTTATCCCAGGAGAGCGGCGCTTGCGGCCTCTCTCCGGGTAATTCTTTCACCAGAAAATTCGCGACCATCCACGGCGCATACGGCGGTAGATCGCGTTTCGCGTCAAAGCCAAACCCGCTCATATCGGTAATGATGCGAGCGGCGACGAACAAGGGCATGGCGCAAATCGCTCGGCGCGCTTTTACCGTGAAGCTGCGTACGCCGTTCGCGTTCAGTTCCAAGCACAGTGCCTCCACGCCGTTCGCGGTTTTGCGCAGCGACATCGCGGTGCCTGTGCGGCGGTGGTTGCCCGCGGCTTTATTCATGCCGCTCGCTATGACATCCAGACCGCCCGGCCAGGTAAGCCAGGCGCTCGCGTGCGCGTTTTCCGCTTCGCCGCCTCTGCTGCAAAAATAGTGCAGTCCGGCCCAGGCGGACACTTGATCGAATTCCGCGCCGTAGTCGTCGCGGCAGCAATAGTTGATGTGCCAGAGGAGCGTCGGGGCGTTGTAGCCTTGTTGGGCCAGCCACTCCTCGAAGCTGAGGCGATCAAGCGCGCGCCAGGCCGGATCGGCAGAGGAAAGCACGAGCGGAATCGCGAACAAACGCTTGCCGTCGCTGCCGCGCAAGGATCGGATGCGTTCCACCTCTTTAAAAAAACGGTCTTGCTGCTCAATTTCCCAGCGCTGCACGCCTTCGCGCGGAATGATGCCCTCTTGCCAGCGGCCCTTGTACAGCAAGCGATCTTCGGGCGCATGGAGGATGCAGCGCTCGTCGTAGTACGGTCGTCTTGCCATGGGATTTTTTTGAATGATCCCAAGGTCGTGCAAAAGTTCGCGCACATGGACGGATTCCATCGAGGGCAGCGGCAGATAATGCGCGCCGGTCGGATAGGCCAGGTCGCCGAAACGTCCGCCTGCGGCATTGCCGTAGGCTTGCGGACCATCGATGACGACAAAGTTTCGATGGCCTTCTTTATTGAGTTTCCATGCGGCCGTGAGGCCGGCAATGCCGGAGCCGAGAATGACGACATCGGTGTTGATCTCTTCGCTCGGGGCCGGAAGACTTTTTCGGTCGCGCAGGAAATGGCCTTCCGCTTGGCCGGGCGTGTAGATATGCGGCGTGATTTCTTGCCAGCGCCAATAGCCGGCAGCGGTGCCGAGGGCGAGCGTGCCGGCGGCACCTGCGCCGATTAAAAAACTGCGTCTATCCATCACTTTACGTAGCGCCGCCAGTCTTTTTCAAAGTAATGCACCAACGATTGGCTGTTCAAGCGATTGGGTTCCATCTCGAGGCGCTGCATGTCGGGCGGAAAGGCGAACATGGCTTGCGTGGTTTGGGCATTCAAGTAGCGCATAGGCAAGCGGTATTGCGTCGGCGGTGCGTATTTATTTTGCGGCGAGGCGAGCACAAAACCCCATTCGCCGAACGATGGCACATACAAGTGATACGGAAAGGTTTGCATGCCGGCTTCGCGCAGCGTCGCGTCGATCGACCAGTAGGCATGCGGCGCGAAGAAAGGCGAGGTCGATTGCACCGCGATCAAGCCGTTGGCGGCGACATGGCGTTTGAGCGTGCCGTAGAAAGGCACCGAATACAGCTTACCGAGCGCAAAGCTGGAGGGATCGGGGAAGTCGACGATGGCGGCGTCGAACATCTGATCGTTGTTTTGCAGCCAAATCGCGGCATCGGTATTGATGACGGTGACGCGCTTGTCGTTTAATGCATTTTTATTGAGCGCCACCAAATCTGCGCGCGTGGCAAATGCCTTCGTCATGGCGGGGTCGAGGTCGACCAGCGTCACATGTTCGACGTTCGGATAACGCAGCACTTCGCGCAGCGCCAAGCCGTCGCCGCCGCCGAGGATCAACACCGAACGTGCCCAAGGCAAGGCTTCCAGCGCGGGATGGACCAGCGCTTCGTGATAGCGGTATTCGTCGCGCGAAGAAAATTGCAGATTGCCATTGATGTACAGGCGCAGATCGTCTTTCCATTTCGTGATCACCAGGCGTTGATACGGGGTGGAAGTCGAGTAGACGATGTTTTCCCCGAACATGGCTTGCTCGCCCCACTGCACCAGGCGATCGGAAGTGATGAAGCCGAAGGCCAGCACGAACATGACGAAGCTTGCCCGCAAAATGCGCCCGCTCAAGTGCAGCAATTCGCCGCGGAAGGCATAGATCGTCCACAAGCCGACGCCGACGTTGAGCATGCCGAATAAAAAGGCGGTGCGTACCAAGCCGAGTTGCGGCGCCAGCACCAAGGGAAACAATACCGATACCGCTAAGGCGCCGAGATAATCAAAGGTCAAGACTTTGCTGACCAATTCGGAAAAGGCGGTTTGCCGCGCATTTAAAGCGCGCATCACCAAGGGAATCTCCATGCCGACAAAAGCGCCGATCAGAAACACCAGCACGTAGAGCATGGCGCGAAACGGCGCGCCGGCCCAGGCATAGGTGGTAAACAGGATGGCAGCCGAGACGCCGCCGACCAGGCCGACCGCCAATTCGATGTCGATGAAGCGCGCCAGCACGTCTTCATCCTTCACGTATTTGGAAACGTGGGCACCCACACCCATGGCAAACAAGTAGCAGCCGATGATGGTCGAAAACTGAAAAACCGAGTCGCCCAGCAAATAACTCGACATAGCGCCGGCAATCAATTCATAAGCCAGGCCGCAGGAGGCGACAACGAAAACAGATAAGATGAGGAGGCGTTTGGTCATCGATTGGGGAAGCGGTTTGTGCAATGCCGCTAACAATTTGATGCGGCAGACTGTCGGTTGGGCAATTTTTTGGATTAGTATATGATCAATCCAGCGTAGCGCCCATCTCAATTCATTATGGGGAGAGTACTTTGCAAGCTTTTGCCAATTACATTATTTACCTTCTGATGTCCGGCGTGTTCCTGACGGTGTTTTTCCTCATCTACACCTGGGTCACGCCGTACGACGAAATGCTGCTGATTCGTCAGGGCAATACCGCGGCGGCGCTGTCGCTCGGCGGCGCCATTATCGGTTTCAGCCTAACCTTGGCCTCTTGCATTTTGCATACCTCGAATTACCAAAGCTTTGCCATGTGGTCGCTGGGCGCGGTGGTGGTGCAGCTGGTCGCTTTTCTTGTATTTACGCGCTGCTTGTCAATGTCGAGAGAGCACATCGAATCGAATAACGCCGCCTTCGGCGGTTTGCTCGGCGCAATCGCATTGGCGGTCGGCACGCTGAACGCCGCCGCCATTTCCTAATTTTTATCCCGAGAGGACATCATGGGTCTTTTTAATTTCGTCAAAAAGCAGTTTATCGATGTACTGCAGTGGAATGAAGATACCGAAGGCGTGCTCGCTTGGCGTTATCCCATGCAGGATTTCGAAATCCAGAACGGCGCCATTCTGAACGTGCGTGAGTCGCAAATGGCGGTGTTCGTCAACGAAGGCAAGATCGCCGACGTATTCGGTCCCGGCACGCACAAGCTGACCACCCAAACGCTGCCTTTGCTGACCAACTTGAAAAACTGGGACAAGCTGTTCGACTCGCCGTTCAAGTCGGACGTGTATTTCTTTTCCACGCGCGTCCAGACCGGCCGTAAGTGGGGCACGCCGCAGCCGATCACGATACGCGACAAAGACTTCGACATGGTGCGCATCCGCGCCTTCGGCATGTTCTCGTACCGTGTTGCCGATCCGCGCAAAGTCTTCACCGAGTTGTCCGGCACGCGCGAAATCTATACGCGCGACGATGCCGAGGTGCAGTTGCAAGGCATCATGCTGGCAACCATGGCCAGCTCGCTCGGCTCGTCCGGCGTGCCTTTCCTCGATATGGCCGCCAACCAGATGCTGATGGCGCAGCAGGTTCGGGGCGGCTTGGCCACGGCATTTGAAAAATACGGCCTCGGCCTGGATGAATTCAATGTCGGCACGGTCAGCCTGCCGCCGGAACTGCAAGAGGCTCTGGACGCCCGCATCGGCGCCGGCATGAAAGGCGGCATGAGCGCCGATAAGATGGCCGGCTTTACCCGCTTCCAGGCGGCCGAAGCGATTCCGCTGGCTGCGCAAAACGAAGGCGGCCTGGCCGGCATCGGCGCAGGGCTCGCCGCCGGCGTGGGCGTGGGCCAGGTGATGACGCAGGCATTGACCGGCGCCATGGCGCCGCAACAGCAAGCGCCTGCTCCTGCCGCAGCAGCGCCCGCCGCACCGGCGGGCGACGCGCCCGAAGCGCAGCTGGAAAAATTGAAGACTATGCTGGACAAAGGTCTGATTTCTCAAGCAGACTATGACGAAGCTAAAGCGAAGGTATTACAAAAACTAATCGGCTAACCCTTCATGCAGAAAGTCTCCTGCCCGAGCTGCGGCGCTCCAGTCGAATTCAAGTCGCACGCCTCCGTCATGGCGGTGTGCGGCTTTTGCAAGACCACGGTATTGAAAGATGCCGACAAGGTCAAAGACATGGGGCGCATGTCGGATGTCTTGGAAGATTATTCGCCGATCCAGATCGGCACTTCAGGAACATACGGCGGACAAGAGTTCACGGTCATCGGTCGCATCCAGCTGCGTTATCCGGCCGGCATGTGGAACGAGTGGTATGTCATGCGCAGCGACGGCAGCGGCGCTTGGCTGTCCGACGCTTCGGGACAGTACACCTTTACGCTGGAAAAGAAGGTCGGCGGCAGCTTGCCGCAATTTGGTGAAGTTCGCGTCGGCACCCTCTATAAATTTTTCGACCGAACCTTCATTGCTTCCGATGTGCGCGAGGCGGAATGCATCGGCGGCCAGGGCGAATTGCCGTTCAAGGTCGGGCCGGGTTGGCAAGCGCGCTTGGCCGACCTGCGCTGCGGCAGATATTTCTTAACGCTCGATTATTCCGATTCGCCGCAGCCAACCGCCTATGTCGGTGAATCGGTCACCCTGGCGCAAATGAAGTGTCAGCTCTTGCGCGACGACGATACCGTGCGCGACAGCGCCGGCGAATTGAAGGCCAAGGTGCAGCCGCTGTCCTGCCCGTCTTGTGGCAGCAGCGTTGGTTATGTGCCCGGCCTCACGCGCCAGATTGTTTGTCCCAGCTGCCGTTCGCAAATCGATGCCTCGACCAATGTCCTGCAAGTGCTGGACGTGGCCGAGCGCATGGAACAACTGAAGACTACGCTGGAGCTCGGTGCCAAGGCCACCATCAGCGGCGCGCAATACGAAATGATCGGCGCCTTGCGCAGCAAGGATGATGAAGGCTCGGTGTGGACCGAGTACTTGATGTACAACCCGCGCGCTGGTTTCTTGTGGTTGATCGAGACCGACGAAGGGTGGCAACGCGGCAAAGTGATGGACGATTGGCCCAAATGGAATCGCGGCGAGACCGCAGTCGTCGGCAATCAAACCTATAAGAAGCTGTACGAATATACCTCCGAAGTCATTTCCGCCGCCGGCGCTTTCAACTGGAAAGTCCAAGCCGGCGACAAGGCCCGCGTGATTGAATTCGAAAGCGGCAAGAATCGCCTTGCCGCGGAGTTGACGCCCGAGGAGCTGAATTGGACATGGTCGACGCCGGTAGGGGCCGACCAAATCCGCGCCTGGTTCGGAAAAGAAATCAAGGCTGACAAGCTGCCGCCGAAAACCGATATCGAAAAAATCGCCAAATACTTCCTGTGGGGGATCATCGGATTTAATGCCATTCCGCTCCTGCTGGAATTTGACCGTACCTGGTTGGTGACGGCATTCGCCGCTGCGGCCGTATGGATTCCCGCGAAACTCATCAGCTGGATGCAAGACAAATCATGAACGGCAAATTCATCGTCTACGCTTTGATCGTTTCCCTGGTGTCCACCGGCAGCAGCTGGAATCGACTTTTATCTTCGCCCAGCATGCGCGGCTCAGGTAGCGGCAGCAGCTATTCGGGAAGCAGCTGGAGCTCTAATACCGGCTCGGGAAGTTCTTGGGGCGGCGGCTCCGGCGGCAGCCACAAGTAGGCAGCCACAAATAAACAACGCCTCACAAATAAACAACGCCTTATTGACAATCCAACACACGTAGGGGTACTTTTGAGTTTCGCCCTGGCAATATGTTGTAATTGCGACAATAAGGATTCCAATCATGGACGACAATAAAAAACTCGAAGTCGCCGTTGAACTGGCAGGTTTTCCTGCGCGTGAAAAAACGCTGTTCTCTTCCATCTTCAAAGTTTCCGAATACCGGCCCTTCAATTATCGCGAATGGGTCCCCAACGAAAACGATATTCCCGCCTGCCTGTTGATCGATCTGGATAGCGACGAAGGATTAATCCGGCGTGACTTGGAGGCTGTGCGTCCCGAGCGCTATCCGATCATCAGCGTAGGTAAGGCGCCGTCCGATAAGCTGAAAACGGTCGCGCATATCAAGCGCCCGATTCGCTGGGCTGAAATTCTGGCGACGCTGGACACGGCGCTCAACATCCCGGTGGCCTCGCCCGTGGAACCGGCTAAGGCCGAGCAGATGAGCGACGCTGAAAACGAGCTGGAATTGGGCCAGGTCGATCAATGGTATGACCGTAACACTCCCATGACTTTCAAGAGCGAGCCGGCGGTGCTGGTGGTTGACCCCGACCCCACCGGCGGCAACTATATCGCCGATAGGCTCTCGGGCACAGGCTATCGGGTCGATCATGTGCCTTCGGTAGCGGAAGCGGTCAGCTTGCTGGCGTTACACCGATATAACTGCGTCATCCATGAAGTCGAGTTGCCGGATAAGTCCGGCTTCGAGCTGTGTACGCTGTTGAAGCGCCGGCAAGACCGCCGGCGTACGGCGTCGATCATCCTGACCGGCAGCCGCAATCCGCTCGATCGGGTACGCGCCGCATCTGCCGGATGCGACGCGTTTTTAAGCAAACCGATTCAGCCGCAAGCGTTGCTGCGCACCTTGGAAAAATTTTTGCCGGATTGGCGATATACCGCTAATTAATCTGCCGCTAAGCCGCTTGAGTCGTATGCATGGCGAGGAATTGTGCCAGCACGGCATTGAACGCGGCCGGCTTTTCCATCGGCAGCGCATGGCGCGCGTCGCGCACGACTTCCAGCTTGGCGCCCGGCATCTTCGCCACGAATGCTTCCTTGAACGATAGCGGCGTGTAATCTTGGTCGGCCGCGATGATCAGCGCGGGATTGCGGATGGTGCCGATCTTGGCGGCGACGCTCCAGCCGATTAAGGCCAGCATCGCGTGACGATAAGCGTTTTTGTCATTGTGCGCATAGCGTGCGGCGAAGGCTTCTCCGGCGGCTTTGCTTTCAGGGTTGGGAAATAAGTGCTTGGCGAGCAGCTGGCCGAGTTTGGCCGGACCCATGCGGCGCACCATGAACAAGCGCAGCCAAATAGCGAATTTTTCCTTGAAGGTGCGCACGATGGCTTCCGGGCCGCTATTGACGACAGTGAGCGTGCGCGTCAATGAGGGATGATCGAGCGCGAATTGAAACGCGATTGCGCCGCCCAGGGAAATACCCACCACGTGTGCCGCTTCGATGTTCAAGGTCTTCAGCAAACCGGCAGCGTCCGTCGCAAACATTTGCATGTTATAGGGACCTTCCGGTTTATCCGATTTACCGTGGCCGCGCAAATCGAAGCTGATGACTTTGTAATGCCGCGAAAATTCCACAACCTGCGGTTCCCAATCTTCTTTGCACGAACCCAATCCGTGAATCAATAAGAGCGCCGGGCCTTCGCCGGTGACGGTGTAGTCGAGTTGGATACCGTTGACGTGAGCTTGTGCCATGGTGGGGGTCCTTTCCTAGCAAATAGTAAGTTTCACTATAGCCGCTGCTCTAGCGAGCTTGCCACTGCCTATTCGGAGAGGAAAATGCCCTATTTTTGGTGAAAAATGCGCCAATTTTCCTGTCGTTATTCCAGGTATTGCGCATTCCATCGCGAAAACTTTTCGTAAGCTGCCGCTTTCATTGCATGGCGGTCGGCATAGTCTTTTGGGTCAAGGATGTCGTAGACATAAAAATTGGCGCGGTTATTCTTTGCCGTCATCATGTGCCAGATTTTTTGCGGCAGCGTGTAAGGCGGCTGCCATTCAAAATCGTCTTGCGCTTCGTAATGCAAAAACACCGGCAAAATCGGAATGCCGGTGCGGATCGACACTTCGAACGCGCCCGATTTGAACTCCGTGAACAGCCGCCTGCCTTTGCAGCCGCCTTCCGGATACAGTGCGATATTTTGTCCGGCGTTGACGGCCGCGGCCATGGTGTCGATCGCTTGGTGGCGCGAGGCAGGATCGTCGCGATCGACAAACAGCGTGCCTGCCGCGCGGCTGATGCGCCCGACGACGAACCAATCTTTGACTTGAAGCTTAGCTAAGGAGACGACGTCGAATACGGCGGGAATGCCGATGTCTTCAAACGCGGAAGGATGATTGGCGATTAAGATGAAGCGATCGGGCAAACGCACCCGATTCTTTTGATGCACGCGCAGATCCACGTCGAGCGCACGCACGAAGGCGCGGCACCAGGCATTGAACATGCGCGCCACCGGATGCTTGCCCGGCCATGGCAGCCAGGACAGCACATACATCAGCACGGTGAAAAGGATGAAATCCACCCAGCCGATGATTTTTCGTAGCAGCCGCAGAATGAGTAACATCTGGGTTAACCCTGTTTTCTTACTAGCCCGTCCGTCTTCTTTATACACGCAGGATGCTGATAAGGCAAAAGCCGCAGGGCATGCATACAACAATGCGCCTGCGGCTTTTTGATGCCGCGCTCGGTTTGATCGGGCTTAGGGCAATCCGCTCACCGACCCTTCTTTCGGATAGGTGATGGTGTAATCGACGCTGAACTTCAAGCTTTGATTCGGATTGATCACCGTCTCCCAGCCGACGACGCCGCGCCGTTGCTCCCAAGTGTCGACAGTCGGTTTGGGATTGAAGGCAGTCTCCACCTTGATGTCCTCGGAAGTGGACACCGGAGACGATTCGAGTACCAGCAAGTCGACCGGCGTTTTATGCGTGCTGGTGAGGGTATACACATCGGCCACTTTGCGCTGCGATTGCTGCGTCAAAAAGCCGCTGCTGCCGCTTTGCTCATTGGCGCGATCGACGGCGACGCGGATCAAATCGTCGCGGCCGAAGGAGAAAATGAATTTGTCGGAAGATTGCGGATTCCAATGCGTGGCGCCGACGTAGCTGCCGTCGCGGAACAATTGCATATTGCCGGTTATCCAAACGCCGGCCGGACGCGCTGCTTCGGCAGTGACAACCGCTGCCTTGTCCAGGCGCGGCGCAACGCGCACGCGCTGCTTGGCATTGATCGATTGTTTGGCCAATGCGACGGAAATCTCGCGGCCGTCGGCGGGAAGCGTGACGCGCGTCGGCACGTCGAATTCGGTCGAAAAACTCCCTTGGGTTTCGATCACCGGCGGGATGTAGTCATCGGCTGCGGATTTGGCCTGCGCATAGCCGGCTGGCTTGGGAGAGGGAGCCGGTGCGGCCGCAGGAGCCGGTATGCCGCGCATGCGGTATGCTCCTTCCGGCTGCGGCTTGTAATAGCTCAGCAGCCACGGCCGCGGTTCCGGTGCTTGCGGCGACAAACGCGGCTGGCCGGTCGACAATTTCAATTTCACGTTCGACCAATCTTCGCCGGTTTTTTGCGACACCATCGCCAGGCGTTCCAGATCGACCGTCGATGCTTTCGAATCCAGCATGGCACGGTAAGTGGGTTTCCATCCGGCGTTATTGACTTGATAGTTCAGGCGAATCGCGCCTGCTTGCCTCGCGGCCAAATTGACGGTGATGTTGCGCACATCGCGCGCGCCGCTTCGCACACGCGCCAACTCGCTCTGCAAGGCGCCCAATTGTTTTTCTAGCTCACGCTTTTGTACACGGGCCTTGTGCATGCGCTCGAATGCATCGTTGCCGCCGCGGCGAATCGCTTCCAGCACGCCGGATACCGCGCGACCGTCAACGGCCGCTTGCTTGTCGTTCGCATTGGCGCCGGAGCCCGAAAGGCGCTCCAAAAAATTCTTGGCGAGTTCCGCTGACTTGGCATCGACATCGATTACCGCCATCTTGTCTTGCACGGCTTGGATTTTCGCTTCGAGTTCCGCTTCACGGGCGCTGGCAGCTTCCGTGCCTTTTACGTCGCGCACCACGATTTGCCCGATCTGGATGCCGGCGTCGGCATCGGCACGCAAGGTTTGCGTATCGAAATTGGCGGGCAGTCCCTTGATCTCCACTTGTTTCATTCCCGCTGCAATTGGGGTTGTGCGCTCGATGGTTGCGCTGCCGGGATAGAGCACCACGCTCGTAATCGGCGCTTCGTTTTGCGCAAGTGCGTGACTTGCAATACCGGCCAGTACGGCGAGGGAGAAGCAACGCTGCATGTTCATGATGTTTTGTCGAGGAGAGTGGGCGATAGGAGAAACCAACTATCGCAAGAATTTCAGTAAAGATCAACCGGCGCTGCGAGTCGCGTCCGCGGCCGGCAGCCAGGAAGCTGCTTGCACCTGCAATTTCATTTGCTGCACTTGCACTAAGCGGCGCTTGAGTTCTTTAGCGGCCAAGGCATAGCCGCCGTCGCTGCCGTCGACGAAGTGTTGATGGTTGCCGTTATAGTTTTGCACGATACACGTCATCAGCGCTTCGCCCGATTTGTGCGTGCCGTAGGCGAGCTTGGCCGTGCGGTGTTCGGCTTCCAGAAAACGTTCCAGTTGTTGGGATTGCTCTTCGCTGCCGTCGATCACCATGCGCAGCATGCCGTCGAATTTTCTAAAATCGGAGTTCTCCACCACCTCGGCCGGATATTGCGACCAGCGCACCGTTTCCGTATCGCGCTTGAAAGCAAAGAAATAGCTGCCGAGCGCATTCGTCAAAAGCATCTTGGCGAAATACGCGAGGCGCTTTCCGATCGGAAGCTGGCTGGTGCGCACGCGCCATTCATGCGCCAACAAGCGCGGATTGAACGTCATGCGCATGCGCTCGGCGCGCAATGGATGATATTGCGCGACGTCGCCGTAGATCGCTTCGATTTGTTTAAAAACGCGCTGATAGGTATCGAGATTGGTTTCGGCATCGGCGGATGTTGCTGCCACCAAGAGCGCGAGCTTATGGCCGTTAAAACTCGGCACGCCTTGCCAGCGGCATTCGAAGCCTTCAAAACTGCCGTCGGCGACACCTTCATTTTCGTCCACGAATACGACGTCAGGCGACCCCGGCGTTTTCACCAGGCGCTCAGCCTCTTCCCAGCCGCGCCCGGACAAGACCGGTTGCGTCACATGCGGCGACAACTGTACCTTCCCCATGCGAACGCGGTATTTGTTTTCCGTCAAATGCGCAACGGACACCAAGCCGACGCGCAGGCTAAGGCCGAAGCTGTCGCGCGACAATTGTTGTGCTGCGCGCAGCGCCATCATCACCCGTTCACGTAACGCATCCGGAATCGCAAAGGTGGCGCCATCGCCGCCGAACACAAAAGGTAAATCGATGGAGCGATCCACATTCACCACCGCAGCGATGCATGCCACGCCGACCGTATTGACATCCTTGTACGCCCCCGCCTCGATCGCTTTGGTCGAACCCGCCACGTCCGCCACCACGATCCACCAATCGTTCGGCAGATCGGCATGGCGTTTGCCTTCCGTGACTTCCGCGAAGGAGGATAGCGCCGGCAGATCGCGGTAGAAATGCAGGGATTCAGGCATGGTTATATTTGCACCCATGCACCCTTGAACAAAATCGGTCCGGTCGGCGCGTTACGGTTAGGCGAGCCGCCTTTAGGCTCGAGCGACACGGCCAACAGCGGAATCGATTCCGGCGTCGCATTTTCCGGCAAGGGCAAGGTAATCACGCCTCGGTTGGCGACCAAGCCCAGCGAACGAGGCGAGCCTTGCTTGGGCACGGCCCACAGTTCCAAGCTCTTGTCGGTTGCGAGATTTTGCGGGGCGATCACTTTGATCACCAGCTGGCGCCGCTTGGCGTCGCCGGTAATGATCATGGCGGGCTGTGCTTTGTCGTCGGCAAGCGTGGCGATATAAGTTGCCGCAGGCGCGACCACCGTGGGTTCCCTGGTTAACAGCACCACCACCAAAACCGTCGCAATCGCGGTGGAGGTCAAACCCAATCCACGCCAGAACGATAAATTTTCACGTAGTCTCGACCAGAATGATTTCTGCGGGTGTGCCAAATCAAGATGTTGTTCGATCGCGCGCCACACGGCGGGCGGCGGTTGCACAGCCGGTGCAAATTCTGCCATCGGGTGCAAACGGTCTTGCCATTCCGCGACCGCGCGCCGCAGCGCCGCATCGTTTTTGAGCCAGTGCTCGAAGCGCCGTCGCGCGCTGCCCTTTAAGGTGCCGAGCACATATTCGGCGGCGAGTTTTTCGCGCAGGGGTTCGTTGTGCCGGATATTCATGCGCCCTCCAGTTTAGAGAGACACATGCGCAGACGTTCCAGGCCTCTGCGTATCCACGTCTTGACGGTGCCGATCGGCAGTTTCATCTGCTCGGCGACTTCGCTATGCGACAAGTCGTGATAGAAGGCGAGCGCAATGGCTTGGCGATGCAGTCCTTCCAGGCGATTCATGCAATGGGCCAGGGCTTGCGCATCTTGGCTCAATTGCAGCGTGTCGCTCGGACCTTTTTCGCTGCTCTCCAGTGCATTCACCACTTCTTGCATGCCACCGTCCTTGAAAGTATCGGCATCGAGTTCGACTGCATGGTCGGCGCGGCGCAGCATATCGAATGCCTTGTTGCGCACGATCGTGGTCATCCAAGTCATCGGCGCAGCCAGGCTGGCCTGATATCCGGCGGCGTTGTTCCAAACGCTGATGAAGCTTTCCTGCAAGACTTCTTCCGCCGCTTCTCTCTTCATCAATATACGCAGGGCAAAGCCAAACAGTTTCGGCGCGGCGGCATCGTAGAGCAGACGAAAGGCGTCGCCGTCTTTTTTGGCGATCGCTTCCAGCCAGGTTCTTAATTGTTGTGGGTCAGGAGTCGACAATTTAAATCCGTTTTAAATGCCAGCGCATCCGACTAAAGGCAACTGGTTGAATTATACAGACGCGAAAGCGGCCCGGGCACGAAGCCGGGGCCGCATAAGGCGTGCTTGTTAAAGAGCGAGCAGCCTTCACTGCTGCAAAGCTACATCACCGGCGACGCTTCGGCGCTTTCCGACGTGGTTACGTTGACGGAGTCGACGGCAACAGGCTCGCTGTTGTCCGAAGCGCTGCCCACCAAGCTAGCGACGTAAGCAGTGAAGGCGTCCATGACGGAATTGTTTTCCGTGCTGCTGCCGGTACTGCCCGCGCCGCTCCCGCTGCCGCCGCTGCCGCAGGCGGACAGCAGCAAGGCCACCACGCCAATGAATACAAAGTGTTTCATCATTTACTCCTCATCGATATGTGGCGGATCAAGTCATCAATTCGCGGGCGAGCCGGCGATCGGTGTTTTCACGTAGGGGAAAGTTGCATCGGTAAATTGCGCGCTGTGGTCCAGATAAGCGCCGTCGGTGAAGTCGATGGCGCCGCTCGCTGCCTGGTCGGCGCTGCAGCCCACCAGCGTATTGACGCCGGCGATGGTGCACAGCTTACCCATGGCTACGCGCAATTCAATGTCGACCACGTCGTCACCGAGGCGGCGGCCATTCGGAAAGCCGGCATTGTCGCCGCCGATGACGCCCAGACGATGCGGATTGGTGGCGGGAGCGATACTGGTATTCAAGCGCAGCATTTCGGAAGCGACGACTTTCTCCGGCTGGTTCAGCGTCTTCACGCCCGTCAGGAAAGCGGCAACGAGGTCTGTACGCGGGAAGTTGGTCGGGGCTTTGACGCCGGCGCCGGAAAAGAGCGTTTCGACCAAAGCCGGCAAAGTCGGATTGGTGACGTAATCCGCGAATTGCGCATCGTCGACCGGCTTGCTGCTGTTAAAGCGATCTTTATCCTTCAAGCCGATCACGACTTCATTCACCAGCGGCATACCCAGGCGCGACACTTGCACCCAGGCGCCGCCTTCTTTGCTGGCGGAACCGTTCGACGGGGCGGGATTCAACAAACGGCCTTGACGCATGCTCGCCGTCGTCCAGCCGCCGATCACGGGCTCGCTGCCATTGGTCAAGCAAGCAATCGGCACTTCCAGCGCGATCGAGGTTACGTTCTTATACGCGAGCGAGTCGATTTCCAATTTTTCGGCATTGGCATTGAAGGCCGTGGCCGGTGCGGCGATATTGATCAAGTCAAAAGTTTCACCGAGGTTGACCACGAAGGGATCCTTGCGCTGGCCGACAAACACTTTGCCGGGCACATTGCAGCCGGGAATCGTGGCGGTGTGGATATGCTTGCCGGCATATGCCGCGTAATCTTTGATCGACTTGTTGCCGATATTGTCGAGCGGCTTGTCGAAAGAAGTGGAGCTCCCGTTGCTGACCGACTGGCGCGTGCCGCTGCGGCGGTCGCCGCGCACGACATCGATGGTATAGGTCTCGCGTACGTTGGCCGCGCTCGAATTCACCGAATTGATGTCGCCCGAGCCATTGATCACCAAGGGAATCGCGACTTGTTTGCCGCCGATATTCAGCTTGGCATCTTTGTTTTGCGTGTTGAAGCGGAATTGAAAGGTGATGTCTTCCTTGCCGTCGCCGTTGTTGTCGACGTGGATTTCATACAGGGCATCCGGGTCCATCGCAAAATAATTCGGCCCGCCATAGGCATCCTGCAGCGGAACGTAGTTGGCGATCAGCGTCACATAATTCGAGCGGCCGGCTTCCATGCTGCGGAACATATAGAAGTCGGTGGCATCGACTTTGGGTGCGCGCGTGATGAACGGTGCTTCGCGATGGCTGGAAGCGTAAGCGGATTGCACCAGGAAACTGGTAAACGCGCCTGCGGCCAATGCAATACAGCAGCTTTTTTTCAAAAACGGATGAGGCATGATGTTCTCCTAGGTAAAAAAATGAATTGGGGGTTTTGCCTTCACCTATACGCAGCGCATGCGCAAGCGGATTCAAAAATTTTTCAATTTTTTTTGAAACCGGCAGAAGGCGGGGCTCGTATATGGCAATGCGTCGGGCCGATTGCCCGGCATGAACTTCAAAAACCATCCCCTAAGGAGAAACTCATGAGCAATATGCAGACGGTGAAAGACATGTACGAAGCATTCGGCCGCGGCGACGTGCCAGGCATCTTGTCTAGGCTTGCGCAGGACGTGGAATGGGAATACGGCGCCCATCCCACGGATTTGCCTTGGCTGCAAAAAAGAAAAGGCCGCGAAGGCGCCGCTAATTTTTTTGCCAGCTTGGCGGCTGAGTTGAACATTCATCGTTTCGAGCCGAAGACTTTGTTTGAACAAGGCAACACGGTCGTCGCCTTGTTCGACAATGACTGCACGGTCAATACGACCGGCAAGCGCATCCTCGAGGAAGACGGCGTGCACATCTTTCATTTCAATAACGATGGGCAGGTGCAGCGCTTCCGGCATCGCATCGACACCCATCAACAACTGCGTGCTTATCATCCATGATGAAAATCTGCCGTGCGCTCGCTTTGGCGTGGGGACTGCTTTGCCTGCCCGCGGCGGCGCACGAATTTTGGTTGTGGCCGCAGTCGTTCGCACCGGCGGTGAAGTCCGGTGCGCGGCTGACAATGCATGTCGGGGAGTTCTTCGAAGGCGAGCCGGCGGGTTTTACCGCCGCGCATGCGGCGGCCATGCGTCTTCATGCGCGCGATAAGACGGAAGACTTGCGCGAACGCCTACCTGCCGCTACGGCATGGCCGGAATTGCGGCTGCCGCTGGCGCGTCCCGGCGCGCACGTCGTGACTTACGACAGTGTCCCCAGCAGCATCGTGCTGCCCGCCGAAAAATTTCATGCATATTTGCACGAAGAAGGCTTGGACGCCGTCATCCGCAAGCGCGAAGCGGCAGGCGCGGCGGCGCTGCCGGGGCACGAGCGTTATCGCCGCTGCATCAAGACCTTGCTCATGGTCGGCGGCAAGACCGACGCTACCGTCCTCGCGCGTACCGGCCAGCGCCTGGAAATCGTGCCGCTGACCGATCCGCATACCATGTCGGCCGGCGACGCCTTGTCGTTCCAATTGATGTTCGACGATCAGCCGCTTGCCGGCGCATTGGTCAAGGCTTGGCACAAGCGCGACGGACAACTCGTGGTTATTCGCGCACGCACCAATGAAGAGGGGAAGGCCGCGCTATCGCTGCCGTTTACCGGACCCTGGATGATCAGCGTAGTGCACATGATCGCCGCCGATACGCCGGGGGCGGATTGGGATAGTTTCTGGGGCAATCTAACGTTCGCACTCCCAAACTAATAGGACTTACGCAAAATCGCTCCAGCGGCGTTACTGCTCCTAGCCGTACTACCTCCCAAACTAATTGATGACAGGCCCTAAAACGGCAGCGAAGTTTTGTTCACTACGTTGCGTAGCACGAAGCTCGAATGCACGCCGGTCACGCCTTCGATGCGCGTGATCTTATTCAGCAAGAGCTCTTGATACGCATCCATATCGCGCACGATGACTTTCAATTGGTAGTCGGCGTCTTGGCCGGTAATCAGCAAGCACTCCAATACCTCCGGCAAGTCCGCCACGGTCGATTCGAAATTAGCGAAGCGCTCCGGTGTGTGCCTGTCCATGGAGATATGAATCAAGGCCATCAGGGATAAACCCAGCACCTTGGCATTCAAGAGCGCGCGGTAACCGACGATAAGACCGCTTTCTTCCAAGGTGCGTAGACGACGCAGGCAGGAAGAAGGCGACAAGCCGATGCGGTCGGCCAAGTCTTGATTGCTGATGCGGCCATCCTTTTGCAGGACTTCCAGCAACTGGCGGTCATAGCGGTCTAATTGCATTTTTCTGTCCTAAACGCATGCTTGTTGATGGATTATCGCGCATTTATAAAATATCATGCAATAAAATTGCAAATAAAAGGCAAAATACCGCAAATTTGCAAGCACATTGCAGAGGCTATGCGTTAATCTTTCATCTGTCCGTTATCGACGGTGTCGTCGGATGATCGTTTGACGTGGCAGCCGTGCCCGGCTCACAAGGCTGGGCGCGGCCAATGCCTAGCAGCCTGCTATAGAGCCCAATCAAAACAGGAAAAATCATGAAAGCGTTTGACCACAATAAATACCGCCCTGCCCCCGTTGTCGCCATGGCCAACCGCCAATGGCCGAATCGCACCATCACTCAGGCTCCGCGTTGGGCCAGCGTCGATTTGCGCGATGGGAATCAGGCGCTATTGGAGCCCATGAATGTCGGCCAGAAGCGCCGCTTGTGGGCTTTGCTGGTCAAGCTCGGCTGCAAGGAAATCGAAGTCGGTTTCCCCTCCGCTTCGCAACCGGATTACGACTTCGTGCGTTGGCTGATTGAAGCCAAGCAAATTCCCGACGACGTCACGGTTCAGGTGCTGGTGCAGGCGCGCGAGGATTTGATTACACGCACGTTCGACGCTTTACAAGGCGCCAAGCGCGCTAACGTGCACGTGTATAACTCCACTTCCACCGTGCAGCGCGAACGTGTATTCGGCTTGGATCGCGCGGGCATCATCGCCATCGCCAAACAAGGCGCGCAACTGGTCAAGCGTGAAGCGGACAAGCGCCCCGGCACCGAATGGGTGTTCCAGTATTCACCCGAGAGCTTTTCCAATACCGAAATGGATTTCGCGGTCGAGGTGTGCGAAGCGGTGATGGATGTATGGCAACCGACCGCGCAAAAGCCTTGCATCATCAACTTGCCGGCCACCGTCGAGAGCACGACGCCGAATGTGTTTGCCGATCAAGTCGAATATTTTTGCACGCATATCAGCCGCCGCGATGCGGTGATCGTATCGGTGCATACCCACAATGATCGCGGATGCGCGGTAGCTGCCGCCGAATTAGCGGTGTTGGCCGGCGCCGACCGCGTCGAAGGCACTTTGCTCGGCAACGGCGAGCGCACCGGCAATATGGATATCACCACCATGGCGATGAATTTATATAGCCAAGGCGTAGATCCCAAGCTCGATTTATCCAATCCCGACGAGATCATCCAAGTGTGCGGCGAATGTACGGGCATTCCGCTGCATCCGCGCCATCCCTGGTTCGGCGAATTGGTGTACACGGCATTCTCCGGCAGCCATCAAGACGCGATCCGTAAATGCCTGCATCAGCAGCAAGCCGATGAGCCGTGGCAAGTAGCTTATTTGCCTATCGATCCGAAAGACTTGGGCCGCGACTACCAAGCCGTCATTCGCGTTAACAGTCAATCGGGTAAAGGCGGCGTAGCCTTTGTGTTGGAGCGCGATTACGGCTTGACGCTGCCGCGCTGGGTGCAAGTCGAATTGGCGCAAGCCGTGCAAAAGGCCACCGAAGAAAAAAGCGGCGAAATCGACAGCAAGCAAATCCACGCTTTATTCATGGAGCGTTTCGTCGCCGATGGCGCGCCGCTGGTGTTAAACGGTTATCACCTCGACCGCAACGGCAGTCACGACAGCATCCGCGCAGAAATCGGCGACGGCAATGTCGCGCACACTTTGCGCGGTGAAGGCGAAGGCGCATTGTCCGCGTTCGTCGATGCGTTGATGCAGCATAGCGGCCGCCGTATTAATGTCGTCGATTACAGCGAACATGCCATCGGCGCCGGCACCAATGCCGAAGCCGTCGCTTATGTGCATTTGAATATCGACGGCCAGCGCTATGCCGGTGCCGCCTTCGATCACGACACCGTCAGCGCCTCCTTGAAGGCGGTGCTGTCGGCCTTGAATCGCGCGCTGATAGCCAATCGTGCGTCGCAATCGATTGCTGCTTAAATTTTAGGCAATCCGGTTAAGAGGTCGATTTGAAAAAGGCGCTCGCCTTTGCCTTGTTGGCGTCGGTCGCTGCCATCGCAGCGGCGGCGCCGCAGGGTGTTCCCCAATACACGCCGGAACAAATTTCGGCATGCATCGGCAAATCTTCCGCGAAATATCAGGTGCATCCGCACGTCGTCTACGCCATCGCCAAATGGGAAAGCAATTTCAATCCGGGCGCGTTGAGTAAGCCGAATAAAAACGGCACGGTTGACCACGGCATCATGCAAATCAACGATTGGTGGCTGGATAAAGTGCTGTGGAAGCAAGGCATCAAAAAAGCCGATCTCTACGATGCCTGCTACAACATTGAAATCGGCACCTGGATACTCGCGCAATGTATCGCCAAGCACGGCCAAACCTGGCGCGCGGTCGGCTGCTACAACGCTACCTCGGTCGATAAGCAAGACAAATACATCCGCAACGTGATGGCGACGTTTAATAAGGTTCGAAAAGCCGCCGGCGTCCAATAAGAGTGCCCGGTTTGCCTGACGGCGATATCAGGCTTTCCCGACAGACATTTTTGCTAATTTGTCATATTGTGTCGGCGAAAGACTTCCCAAAAAAGAAGTCGCCTTAGCGAAATGGCTAAGGCCAAAGAGGCCGACAGCAAAACGACTACACATTTGCCAGCTGATTAGCTTAGGCAATTCGAATCCGGCCTTCACGCGTGTCCCATCGCTTTCCTCATTTTTCGTGAGTCAGAATGCATATGTCGCGCAGAAAAAGTTGTAATTTTTATATTAATTTTAGTAGAACATCTTTTTGTGTGGCGGCAATCCTACATTGGCGCAAAACGGCCCATATTTTGACGAGCGAATTATCTTTCTCTAAAGCATCTATTTAGATAAGATGGGAATCTCCAGAAGTGCCGCCAAGCACAAATAAAGGGGTGGGGAGTAATGAAACAAATAATAATGATTGGGGTGGCAGCCATCGCGCTATTGCCGGCCGTCGGCAGCGCAGCCGACTGTAAGCCGGTTGCCGACTACAAAGTTGCTTATGTCTCCTACAAGGCGCGGCCGCTGGCTAATTCTCTGGACCATATTTTGCGCGGCACGCCATATAAAGGCAGCGTGGAAGGCGGCACCGGCGCATCGATCAAAGCAAAGCGTTTGCGCGGACCTTTATCCGTCACCCTCGATAAGCTTGCGGCGCAAACCGGCATGCAATGGCAGCAGGAGGGTTGCCAAGTGCGCTTCGCTTCCAAGCAAAACGCATGGCCCGTGCCAGTCGCCTCGGCTTCAGCAACACCGGCAATTTCTGCCGTCGCGGTGAAAGCCGCCGAGCCTGCGGCAAAGTCAACGCCGGCCGTTTGGCCTTTGCAAGCCGACCAGCCTATTCATAAACAATTTGCCGAATGGGCACATGTAGCCGGATGGCATTTCGAATGGCGCCTGGAAAAGAGCTGGCTGGTGCCGGCGGCAACTCAATTCACCGGTACCTTTGATGAAGCATTAGCCAAGGCGGTCGAAGCGCTGCATGCGCAAGGCAAGCCGGTGCGGCTGATTCTGTGGGAAGGCAATCGTTTTGCGGAGATCGTCGATGTCGATGCCAAGTAAAAAAATTATTCTGATCGGCTTGGCGGGCGCATTGCTCGCCGGTTGCGCTTCGTTTGATGAAATCAATAAGTCGATCAACGATTCCACTTCCGGCGCGGACACTGCCATGTCGCAACAGAACCAGATGCGTAAATCGGGTGCGGTCGTTCGCATGAGCGGCGCTAAATTGGCGGGCGAGGAAATCTCGGTTAAAAGCGTTGCGCCGCTGCCTGCGCCATTTACACGGCCCTTTGCTTATCTTTCCGCGCATCAGCCGCTGCCAGCCATTCTTGGCGAAGTCAGCCGGCGTACCGGTATCGCTTCGGCGGTGCAGCCTTCGGATGCGACCGGCTCCGCAACAGCTGCTGCTCCAGGCATGCCCAATTTCTCGGGTGGCACAGATGCGCCGATTGCCGTGGATTGGAATGGCGATCTCAAGGGGCTGCTCGATTATCTGGCAAGTACCAGCCGGATGTATTGGAAGTATGAAGACGGCCGCATTTACTTCTTCAAGACCGAAACGCGCAGCTTCCATGTCTTCCTGCCCGCAGGAAAACGCACTGTCAAATCCGCGATTTCTCTAACCGGTACTGCCACTGGTGGCGGCAGCGGTGGCGGCAGTACTTCGGGCGGCAGCAGTAGCACAGGAGGTACGGTCGACGTTGCTTCCAATATGGACATCGACGCCTATGACGCCATTGTCAAGTCAGTGCAAGCAATCGTGTCGACCGCTGAAGGGGTGCAAACTTCCAGTACAAGCAGCGCTCCTGCTGCGGCCGGTGGATCGACTACCCGATCACGAAACGTGGTGGCTAACCCCTCGCTTGGATTGATTACTGTGACCAGCACGCCGGCAGTCCTGGATCGAGTGGGAAGTTACGTTCGCAGCGTCAATGAACGCTTCGCGCAGAACGTCATGATCGGCGTGAAAGTCTACAACTTGACGATTAATAAGGGCGTCAATGCCGGCGCATCGCTGCGTGCCGCCTATCAGGATGTTGCAAACAAATACGGCGTAACCTTAGCCGGCACGCCGAACCTCACCCCTTTAAACGGCGGAATCGCGGGCAGCCTGGTTGTCGATGGCCTGGCTGGCAGCAACTGGACCGGCTCGCAACTCATACTGCAAGCGATGGAGCGTATCGGCAATGTGCAGTATGTGACCTCGGGCCAAGTGATCGCCGCGAACGGCCAGCCGAGTCCGCTGCAGGTCGCGACCGAATTCAGCTATGTCTCGTCGCGCACGCCGCCGGTCATCACATCAACTATCGTCACGCCAGGTACAGTGACTTCAACCGTGCGTAGCGTCGGGTTTACCGCAAACTTCTTGCCTTTGATTTTGGGCGACAACCGCATCATGCTGCAATACCAAATTAACTTGTCGTCGCTGCTTAGCCTGGATACTTTCGGTGCCGGCGAAAATGCCATTCAGATTCCAAAAGTGGCGACCCAGAGCCTGCAGCAGCAAGCTTTTCTCAAGGACGGCCAATCCATCGTTTTACTCGGCTTTGAACAAGAGCGTGCGCAAACCGAGAAAGCGAGCGGTATGACAGGCATCAGCAAGAACGCCGGTTCCGACCGCAACTTGATGGTCATCGTGATGGAGGTTTTCAGTGGAAAATAAACTCACCTGGCTCTTGATCGCCATTCTGCCCGCGAGCGTATGGGCACAGACTTCGCGCACTACCTATCTCGATGAAATGGCCAAAGTCGATGCGCAAATCGCGTATGTACAAAAACAAACCGAATTACGCGAAGCGCTCAAGAAATCTGCCGGCAGCGAAGGCTTGCCGAAAATTCTGTCGATCACCGTTGACGACAAGGGCGGCACGGCACAAGTCGTGTATGGCACAGGCATCGTACGTTGGTTGCGTCCTGGCGATTTGTTGCAGGAAGGCGTACGCGTACAGTCGATCGATCGCTCCTCGGTTGTTGCAGGCAGTAACGGCAGCAAATTCCGCCTTGCGTTTTACGCGCCGCCAGCTAACGCTGCTGCTGCCGCCACAAGCGATCCATTGCCCGCACCGCCTCGCTTGAATATTCCGTTGCCGCAAGCGCCGACAGTGGCACCGGCAGCCGCGGCACAGCCGATCACGCCGGCTGCCGCTTCCACTCCTTTGCCCGCTGCTAAGTAGGAATGCGTAATGCAGGTACTCAAAAATTCCAGCATTGCCGTCGGCCTCGAATGGACGCTGCACGACACCGTCTCTGAAGCCAAAAAAGCGGTAGCCGGAAAAAGCAACATTCTGCTCGCCCGGAAAGTGATTTCCGGCGAATGCGTGCAGGGCATTTGCAAAACGCCAGTCAAGAATAAAAAACTGCAGGCAGGCGCGTTGCTGGCCGCCGCAGCCGCCAACGACGTGCTGATCTTCCACAGTCTGGGCGACGGCAATGTCTGGGTATGTGCGGTGCGTGAAGGCATACCGCTGCATGGCTTTGATGTCGTGGTGGATGAGAATAGCGCCAAGGCAAAGTTCGCTGAAGTGATGTCTTACGTTCCTACGGCGGCTGTGTATGGCGATCTTTCCGGCGCCAAGGGCAGCTTGGCGGATTTGTTTGCGGACCTTACGTCGGCGGATAAGAAAGCTGCTGCATTGGCGGCGCCCGATAACCCTGTTGTTATCGTAACGCTGGTGGCCATCATTGTCGTGCTCGGCACGGCAGCCACGTTCATGTATCGTTTCTTCGAGAACAAAACGGCCGATCCGATTGCAAGACAAATGCAAAATAACGAGGAAACGCGCCGCGCGAGAATGGCTTTTGAAAATGAAATCAAACGCGCGCGCCAAGATTTTTGGCATGCTCCTTCGCCCTCGCGCCAGTTCGACGTCTGGTACGAATTGCTGCATTCATTGCCGGTATCCGTGAATGGTTGGACGCCAAGCGCATTCAATTGTGATGCGGCCGTTTGCAAAGTGACGTGGAAGCGCGATGACCGGGCGCTTTTTGCCGCCGTCGCCGACTTGCCCGGTACGCCCGTACCTCAGCCTTTCAACGCAGCGATGAAAGAATCCGTCACCAGTTTCGCATTGTCCAATGTTGCAGCTACATCTCATGGCGGCGGCAGGCCTGGGACGGATCACTACATTCGGGATGTAGGTATCAGCATCATGAATCAGTATAGGGTCGTGCTGGCGACAACAGAGAAGCAGGTAACTGTCGCCCCACCCGCCGGCTCGCAAGGTATGGCACCGGTCGTTATCGGGCAGGAGCGCGGATGGAAAGCCACCGGTAGCAATCCATTGCTGGCATCGGACTTCCTGGAAAGGATCGAATGGCCGGGCGTGGTGCTCTCCACCATCTCGATCAAGAATCTTAATCTTGGCCGCCCCCAATACACTATTGAATTGGAAGGACGCTATCGTGTCGGCAGCTGAAAACATGCCGCCCAAGTCGGTGATCGACAGCTATCGCGATATCCCGCAGGGTATTCTGCTGTCCCGTGTCGACGGTGAGTTTCCCATGTCGGATGAATGGCGGCAAATGTTTGCCGTACTGCGGTCGGTCGACATCCACTATCTCGTCGTTGCCACCACTTTCTTCGGTTCCGCGCACATGTTCGAGCTACGCCGACGCATGCAGGAGGCGGGCCTAGACAATATTCAAATTCTACACACTACGCCGGATGTGGTGCAGCTGCTCTATCATGAAGCTGCCAATAACAACCGCAACAGCAAGGATGGCGAGTACACCGATATCGAAGCGCTTGCCGCAGAAATCATCAGTGCCGCGGCGGCACAAGGGGCATCCGACATTCACATCGAAAGCCGCGACCATCGCGCCAACGTTTTCTTTCGCGTCAACGGCACGCGCCGTTTTCATCGCGACTTAACTGCCGCCAATGCGCATTCGCTCGGCGTGGTTCTTTACTCCGTGCATGCAGATGCCGGCTCCAAAGAAGTGTCGTGGGATCCCAATCAAGTGATGGATGGTGCGTTGGAGTGGGTCACGGTCACTGGTGCGACTTACCAACTGCGTTTTTCTTCGGCGCCTATTTATCCCACCGGCGGCTTTCACATTGTCATTCGTTTGCTGTCGATGGAAGCAACGGGCTTAGATATCGACAAGCTCGGCTATTCCAGTGAACAGAAGTCGATGTTGGACATCATGTCCTCCGGATCGTCCGGCATGGTGATTTTGTGCGGTCCCACCAACTCCGGTAAGAGCACGACGCTGCAGGCTTTGATGGGCCGCATTTACCAGCGCCGCGGCGATACAATCAAAATGATCACGGTGGAAGACCCGGTGGAATATGTGATTCCCGGCGCTTGCCAGATATCCGTCGCACGTAAACGTAAGACTCTGGTCGACCACAATACCGGTTCGGCTTTCACCACCTTCCTGCGCGGCACCCTGCGCCAGGATCCGGACGTGGTGATGGTCGGCGAGATTCGCGATCACGACTCGGCCAGCGTGGTGAAAGACCTAGTGCTGGCCGGGCGCAAGTTGCTTGCAACGCTGCATACCTACTCGGCTCTCGGTGCCTACATTCGCTTGCGCGAAATCGGCGTGCCCTGGGAAGTGCTGACCATGCCGGGCTTTGTTGCGGGCGTGGTGTATCAGCGCCTAGTGCCCTTGATTTGTCCCGAGTGTTCGATACCTTTGGTCGGCGGCGGTGCTGCGCGTATTCCGCGCGAAACGCTGTTCCGCGTGCAGCAGGTATCCGATCTCACGTCAGATAATGTGCGCGTCAAAGGCGATGGTTGTCCGCATTGCAGCCACACTGGTTATAGCGGTCGCACGGTGTGTGCCGAATTCGTTCTGCCTGACCGTATTTTGCTGCGTCATCTGACCGAAAATAATTTCCTGGAAGCCGAGCGTTACTGGCGCAAATCGGGGGTGGGCGCAATCGACGGCGGCGTCACCGCACTTGCACACGGCATTCACAAAATGCGCCACGGTTTGGTCAGCCCGATGGATATTGAAGATCAAATCGGATTGCTGACCGCCGATATGGTGGTAGAAGACAGCATCATTTCCAACAACGACGTCAATACGCTTTCGGGGTATAAGGGATGAGCGAGTTGTTGGACTCCCTTAAAGAAACCGTCTCGCGCTGGCGTTTGGCGCTTGCGTGGGGAGCGAACGACCGCAAGACGTTTTACGATCTTGCCGCCAACTTCATTGCGGATGGCGTGCCGGTGTACGAAGCGATCGAAGAAGTCGGCAAGCGCTGGAAAGCGCTCGGCAATCCCAAGGCGCAAATCGCCGAAAGCCTGTTGGCCGATATTCGCGGGCAGAGCGGCAAGGCATTGCGCTTCGGACAAGCGATGCAGGAATGGGCGCCCTCGATGGAAGCGATGGCCATCGATGCCGGCGAGCAGTCGGGTGACATCGTCAATGGTTTAAGGATGGCTTCGCGTTTGACGGAAGTGACGGCGCGGATTCGGCAAACCATGATCGGCGAAATGATTTATCCGGCCTTTCTGCTGCTGCTGTTCGGCGCGTTTTTGTTCATGTTGAGTACTGCAGTGATGCCGGTTTTTGCCGATTTTCTTCCGCGCGAAAAATGGCCGACCAGTCCACGCATCCTCGGCGCTCTTTCGGATGCCGCGCCATGGCTGTACGGCGGCTTCCTGCTTTTTCTGATGATATTGTTTGCGGCGTTTTCGTGGAGCCGTGGACCGTGGGTCGGAAATGCGCGCAGTTTTTTTGACCGATGGGTGCCGCCTTGGAATATCCATCGCCAGGTTTCGGGCGCCATCATGATGACTTGTTTCGCGGTGCTCACCCGCGCCGGCATACCGTTTTCTGCAGTCATCGCCAAATTGTCCGTCACCGCCAGTGACTGGGACCTATCCCACTTGAATCTCATGCGCGGCAAGATGCGGCGCGGCATGCGCGACGGCGATGCCATGGCAGGTCCGCTCTTTGACGAAGACGTACGCTGGGAGATCGGCGTCTATGGACGTCTTACCAGTTTTTCCGCGGCGCTCGAATCGCTTTCGGTTCGTGTGGTCGACCGCGTTATCAGGAAAATTCAGACCTTTGCAGCAGTGCTGCGTAACCTCATCATGTTTCTCATCGCCGGAATGATCGTCTGGGTGTATGGCTCGTTCTTTACCATCACCATTGCGATCAAACAGGCAGCCCGTTAGTTTTACTCACACCCTTAGGAGATATAACAATGAAAGCGTTTCAAATCACCCGCAAGACCCAAGCTGGTATGACCTTGACCGAATCGTTGCTCGTGCTGGCAGTGGGCGCACTGGTGGCGGTGCTCGCCTATGGCGGTTACAAGGTGGCATCCGGTAATGTCAGCGAGAAGTCGGCGGTTGAATCGACTGCTCGCCTGCTCACTTCGATCAAGAAGGCGTTTGGCGGTTCCGGTAACTACACTACCAATGTGACTACTGCAAACCTCGCCAAATCGGGCATTGTTCCGACAGATTTTAAGTCTGATACTGCCGCAGGTACGGTTGCCGCCCCCTGGGGAACTGGGACTTCAATGGTCACGATCGCAGGCACGGGCACTGCAGCTGTACCCGTGAACACGGTGCCGGTAACTCTCACGAATGTGCCTGCCTCCATTTGCCTGGCGATTATGTCGGGCGTTGAAGGTTTGGCCGAAGGCATCAAGGCAGGCCCTGCTGCGACTATTCCTCCGACGAACGTTATCAAGACACCAGGTTCTGCTGGTTCCTATGATGCTGGTGCTGCCGCTGCGCAATGCGGCGCAGATGCAGCAATCGAAATCACGTTGAAATAATTTAACGAAGCCGTCATGCCTGTTCAAATCATGAAACCTCTGGCCGAAATACTCACGCAAGCGAGCAAAGAAAGGCCCGGTGTATTTGGTCACATTACCGATATCCATCTCTGCGAGGAGCGGCCGGAGGATTCCATGGTGTTCCCGGGGCCGCGCAGAATTGCGCCGGAGCTCATCGTTGAAGTTGAGTCCATGATCGCGCGCTGCCGCGCGTTCAACAAGGATGACTTCATGGTGAGCGTGAACGGCGAATTCTTCCGTGGGCGCCATGAAAAGCGGGCGATCGACGGCGGCTGGTTCCGCTTGCGGCGCATGCCGGCCGATCCGCCGACGCTCGACGCCTTGCCTAGTAAACTTCCTCCGCCCTTGAAGCGCATGCTAATGTCGCCGCGCCTGAGCCAAGGCGGGTTGGTTTACGTGGTGGGTGCGCCGGCGCAGGGCAAGACCACGACCGCTTCCGCGACCTTAGTGTCGCGCTTGAAGCAATATGGCGGCTTTGCGTTGACCGTCGAAGACCCGCCGGAAATGCCGTTGAACGGTTGGCATGGTAATGGTTATTGTTCGCAGACCTGGGTGGCCGGCGACGATGGAGCGGATTGGGCGGAGTCTTTCCGGGGCGTGCTGCGCAGTCAGCCGGCCGGCACGATTTCCATCCTCTATGTCGGCGAAGTGCGCGATACCGAGTCGGCGCATGCCATGTTGCGTGCGGCGGCCAACGGTTTTCTGGTCGTTTCTACCGGCTTTGGCACGGACATCATCTCCGGCTTGGAATCGCTTTACCATTTGGCCGGCGCGCAATCCACTTGGCTGGCGTCGTTCTCCGGTTTGCTGCGCTTGGTCGTGCATCAGCGCATCGCGAATGAACAGGTTGTCGCTAGCTCGCTGGCGTCAGTCAACGGCACGACTTCGGTAGCGGCTAAAATCCGCACCGGCGGCTTCAATAACCTGTTATCCGATATCCAGTTCCAGTCCAATCAAGCCATGCTGGGCATCGATGTCTTTGAGGATCAGGCGAGCTAAGCATGTGGATCACGGCGCTCGCAGCAGCATTTCTGTCGCTTATTTTGGCGCACAGTTTTTACACGGAATACATGACTAAGGAAATTCCGTGGAATGCGGGCGAGACGACAAAGGATGTGGGCAATTTCCATGTGTTTGCGTTGGCGGCTGAGCTATATATGCGCGACCACGCGGCGGATACCAGTTATCTGCCCGCAGGAACGACAGTAGTGCACTGGAGTGAGCCAGATGCTGGCCCACTCAAAGGATTGAACAAAACCAGAGGACTGCCGGACGGGCTAAAGACAGCCAATATTGACCCCAGCTGGAGAATTCAAATCGCTAGTGGTACCTATATTCTTTGTACAGGCATGACAGCAGGCGGCGTCGCCAAAATGGCGAATCTTCCGCAAAGCCTTTGGTGGAATCCGAGCATCGCATGGAAGCAAGGCAATTACACTGCTGACAATAGCGGTACAAAGGTCGATATGGTGACATTCGATGTCAACGACAGCACGGCGGATGCGTGCAAATGAAGGAGCATCATGTCCTCAGGAGCGGTCCCATGTTTTTAATTTCTCGTTCACTCGGCTTTTCTGCTTTACGCGCGCGCTTTGCCCGTGGCGTGACGATGGTTGAGGTTATGCTTTCATTGGCTATCGTATCGCTGATGCTGCTTATGCTGACTCGCTGGATGCAATGGGCAAACGACGATTTGCGTGCAAAGCGCAATGCCGACTCGCTGCAGCAATTCACGCAGATGGCGCTGCAATACCTCGACATCAATCGTGCCGGCATTGTCGGCGTATTGAGCGCGGCCGACAAAACCAATGTGGCCGTTATTGCTGAGGCAAAGAAGTATTGCGTGCTTAACAAAGACACGGATCATCCGACATTCGACCCTCGTGGCAATAGCGTGCCGTATGGTAAGGCAACCTGTGCAATAGATAAGGCTTGGCTTGAAGAGAAAAAATTGATTCCGGTGGGCTTCCCGGCGACTAATCCCTATGGCCAGAAATGGGTGGCGATCTATCGCCTGGTTTATGCGGACTACAATGGCGACACGACTATCGGTGCCACTGAGCATCAGGGCGATATCGAAGTATTGGTAGCGGCTACCGGGGGCGATGTCGCTCCCAACAACGAGCTGGGAATGACGATGCAGTTGCTCGGCGGACCAGGGGGAATGTATCCCGCAACATTAAGCGACGGCACGACATCGTCAGTGCCCACCTGTGACAACGGCTACATCTGCGGGCCGGGCGGCTGGAAGGTCAATGTGTCCGATTTCAAGGTTACTTATAATTGATGAAGGCGACGATGCTGTCCAAACGAATTTTTTTGGTTGGGACGGGACTGCTGAGCATTGCGCTCGATGCGGCTGCCGCTGAAGTTACTTTGAAGGCGGGTAGTGCAGCGGCATATGTCTTCAAGCCGGCGCGCGCCGCCGCTAACTTGGATACTACGCCGCCCAACAACGTAAGCGGCTCCCCCACGGTTTCTTGCGTGGCTGCGACGACAGCGACGCTGTCGGCAACCATCGACGAAGCTGGGACGGGCTACTATCAATTGTCGACTTCGGCTACCGCGCCGACCGTGACGGACTTGATGCAGAGCGGCACGCAGCTGGCCATGACCGCGAATACGGCGAGCACCAAGAGCCTCACCGGTTTAACGGCTTCCACCAACTATTACCTTCACTTCGTCGCCAAAGATACCAGCAACAACGCGCAGGCGGCAGTGTCGACAGTCGCTTTCAGAACAACTGCTGCAAGTCCGTTGGTGTTCGCCAGCGTCAGTGCGGATGAGGGGTATGTCAAGGCAACTGCCGCCGGCGGTTCGGCTGTTGCTTCAAACGGAGCCATCCAGTATATGGGACGAGGCTCGGATGGTTTGTTCAACCGCGCAGTACTCTCGTTTGATACAACCGGCATTCCTACCTGTGCAACCATCACTCAGGCATATGTGACAGTGACTTATAGCACCATGTTTGGCGACCCTTGGGCAAACCCGGCGGGGAATACCTTAGTGGTCGACATGAAGACCGGAGCTTTCGGTGCAGACGGAATTGAAACAGGCGACTGGTTGGAAGCGCCCACGGCATCGGCGGTAGCCACGATCGACAAGTTCACCTTCGGAACAAAGGCTTCCGCACCTTTCAGTGCGGCTGGTATCAGCGCGCTCAACAAAACCGGCAAGACGCAAATCAAGCTGCGTTTTTCGAGTGACCAATCGTCGACCAACTACATCGGGATATCGAAAGGCGCCTCAACGCTTACCGTTGTATATACTCCGTAGCCTAAATGATCGATAAAGAATTTTGCAGATAGGATGGAATGCGCGCATGACAAATAAAAGAGCTATTTCTATATGCCTATTTTTGGCCGGCCTTCTGTCATCGGCATGGGCGTCTGCCCAAGGTACGGTGGTTGTCACGAAGGGAAGCGCTGCTGCCTACGTATTTTGCCCGCAGAAGAAAGACAGCTGTCCGGTTCAAAGTAAGTTAGGGTTATGGTTATTTAAGCTGGTGCATGCAGATAACGTTTCCGATCCTGCTAAAAAAATACTTGCATTTCAAAATGGACAGCCAGGTCCGACTTGGGCGACTGTACAAGATCGCTGGTATGTTGGTTTTGGAGAATTTAAGCCTAGTACCGCCGGTAGTACAACGGGCACGCTTTCTGGCTATGTTGATTTGCCCTTGGACGATGGGACTACTATTGTTCCGGCGTTACCCACGCCGATTACGCACTATTGCACAATGAATGGGCCGACTCAGGATGTCATAGGTGCAGTCTGGCCAAGGACCGCGCCTACTCGTCAATGCCGCGAAAATGGGGTGCCTTACAATCTTATAAATACTGGCGTGTCGAGATGCGGCGATAGCCCTTTCCCCGGAACGTGGCCGCCACAAGGCAATTGCGTAGCCAACCTTGTCCGTTTGCGCAAGTTTGGAGAAGTAGATAATGGAGCCTGTTTCGTTAGCGGATCTTCGGGGTGTCTCTATCAGGCACGAGTCGTTGAACTCTACGTCCGCGAAGTCCGGGATCCCGCGCCATAAGACGGGCGGTGGATCGGGATCGTTTACAATACCGATCACGCCAATCTCGGCGCACTGAAGAGACATTGCCGGACCATAAAGAACACACGGCCTGATGACATGAACGCCCCTTCGCTCTCGCCCGATTTGGAAGTCTCCGCCGAATTTCTCGGCCGTCTCTTCGACGGTGTGGTCATCGTGCGCAACGGTCGCGTGACGTGGGCGAATGAAGCTGCAAAAAAGCTGCTCGGCATGTCTGACAATATCGCCGGGGTTGCGTTAAACCAGATCTCTCCCGAAGCGGATGGCATCGTCGCCAGCCAAGCGCAGGCGCGTTTTCACTTTTGGCGGCAGCGCATCGATCCGGCCACCAATATTTCGCGACGCGATGTCTTCATTGCCGATACGCGCTGGATAAGCGACGGTGCCGCTGACGGTCAGTTGGTGTTTCGCGATGCATCCGATTTGGCCATCGTCGAAAAACGCCTGATTAACACAGCCTTCAAGGATGACCGCAGCGGCTTGCTGACTTCAGTCGGCTTTCTCGATTTGGCCGATACCACTTTTTCGCGCGCGCGCAGAGACGACCGCTTAAGCGTGATCGTCGCCATGTATATGCCGGATTTGATCAACTTCGAGTCCGAGCCGGTGGTCTATAGCAGCATGATCGGCGACATCGCCGTGCGCATTTGCTACGCGCTGCGCGGCAACGATTTGGCGGCCAATTTGGAGAATGGCCAATTCGCGGTCATGCTCAACAATGTTTCTCATCTCGATCAGGCATTGGCAGTGATCAAGCGTATTGCCGCGCGCGTGTCCGCGCCGTTCGAGCACAAGGGCAACTTGATACGCTTGCGCGCTTTAGTCGGCATTTCCATTTACGGGATGGACGGTGATGCCGCTAAGCCCTTGCTGGAAGCGGCTATGCGCGCCAGTGCGGAAGGCAGCCTTGATAACGCCCGCAAGTTCTATTCGATTACGCTCGCCAACAAAGAAATGCAGCTCAAGTCTGAACGTGATGCTGCGCGCGCGGAACAAATCCGTCAACATGTCTTAAGCGGCGATACGCAATTCGCCTTTTCTTACTACCAGGGCGAAGAAGGCAAGGCATGTTTGGTCCTCCCTTCGATACCGGGATTTTCCGAGCAAGAAATTTGGGCGGCGCACGAAGCGGAAGGACAGGCCGCGGACCTGGTGCGGCGCGCGATCGAAAGTGCCGCTGCTATTCAAAGCGATTTTCTGATCGTGAGTTATCCGCAGCAGCATAGCAAGATCGGCAATAACACGATGGTGCTGCTGGCAGCGGAGCGCAATATTCCGCTTGCACGTTTTTTTAACTGTCATCCCACGCTATTGGCCGAGGAAAACCTGGCCTCTACGCGGCTCGCCGCACGCTGGAGCGGCAGGGCGGCGCTGAGCACGTTGCGCGACGCCGGTGTGACGATGCTGTTGGTCGGCAGCGCTGGCGACGATCCTCTGATAGCTGCTGAAGTCCACGTGGCGAAGCAATTCTTTAAAGTATTCACCGCAGCGCCGAATTAACCTTATTCCTGCGCGACCCCTAACCGGGCAGCGATTGTATATTAGGTTCGGTGGAACGATTGCGCGTTCGCGGCGTACCGGGCGGAGGGGCGAGTTGCTCGGCCGGAGAATTGCCGAACAAGCGATTCCATAAACCCCGAATCGCATCGCCCGGATTGCTTGCTTCTTCCACCCCGAGCGATTTAATCGTCCCGCGATCGGCGTATTCTTGATACGCCCAATCGCCATCGACTTGCACTAAGCCCGCAGGCGCCGGCCTGCCGGTGTCCGGTTTGCCGCGCAACGCCGTGCGCATGTAGTCGATCCAAATCGGCAGCGCCAGCGTGCTGCCGAATTCGCGTCCGCCGAGCGATTGCGGTTGATCGTAACCCATCCATGCCACGGCAACGACATCGCTGCCGTAACCGGCGAACCAGCCATCCATGGCATCGCTGGTGGTGCCGGTCTTGCCGGCAATGTCGGCGCGTCCGAGTCGTTGTCCGGCGACGGCGGCGGTGCCCGAGTGCGTGACGTCGCGCATCATGCTATCCATGATGAAGGCATTGCGCGGGTCGATGACGCGAAAGGTTTCCTGGGAACCGTCTTCCGGCTTTTGCGCCAGCACATTGCCGCGCGCATCGGTGACTTTTGCAATGAGATAAGGTTGATGATGGTAGCCGCCGTTGGCGAATACCGCATAGGCGCCGGCCATTTGCAGCGGCGTGACCGAGCCTGTGCCGAGCGTGAGCGTGAGATTGACGGGGTGCTTGGCGGCATCGAATCCGAAGCGCGTCAGATAGTCTTGCGCATAGCTGGGCGTGATCGCGCGCAGGAGGCGGATCGATACTAAATTCTTGGAACGTTTCAATCCGGTTCGCATCGTGATCGGGCCATCGTAGCTGCCGTTGTCGTTTTGCGGATCCCAGGCCGGGGCGCCGTTGTCGGACGCTTCGATCACCAAGGGGGCGTCGTTGACGAGACTGCCTGGAGCGAAGCCTTTTTCGAGTGCCGCCGAATAAATAAATGGTTTGATGGTCGAGCCGGGTTGGCGCCACGCTTGCGAGACATGGTCGAACTGGTTCAGCGCAAAATCAAATCCGCCCACCAGTGCACGGAAGGAGCCGTCATGCGCATTCAATGCAACGAGCGAAGCCGAGACTTGCGGCAATTGCGAGATCGTCCATTTCTTTTTGGCGTCGCGCACCACGCGAATCACCGCGCCTTTGCGAATGCCGTTTTCTCCGCGCGCTATATGTCCGGCGGCGAAACGCAAGCCCTCGCCGTTGATGTCGATTTCTTCACCCGATCTGAATTGCGCGCGCACAATTTTGTTCGAAGCCGACAACACCACTGCGGCGCGCAGTTCGTCGCTATCCGGATGCTTTTGCAAGGTCTCGGCGATGAGTTGATCGCGCTCGCTTTCATCGTCCGGCAAGTTGATATGACCTTCCGATCCGCGGTAGCCGTGACGGCGGTCATAGTCGAGCACGCCGCGCCGAACCGCTTCGTATGCCGCATCCTGATCGGTCTTGACCAAGGTAGTGTAAACATTGAAGCCGCGCGAATACGCTTCCTCTTTGTATTGGGAGACCATAAACTTGCGCACCATTTCCGCCGCGTATTCGGCGTGCGTGGTGATGCGTTTCGAGTAGCCGCGCACGTCGAGTTTTTCTTCCGCTGCTTGAGCGTATTGTTCGGAGCTGATATGGCCGAGCGTGCGCATGCGTTTCAACACGTGGAGCTGACGTTGCTTAGCGAGCTTGGGATTGGCAACCGGATTAATGGTGGAAGGCGCCTTTGGCAAGCCTGCCAGCATGGCGGCTTCGGCGATCGTCAATTCATGGATCGGTTTGTTGAAATACGTACGCGCCGCGGTGGCAAATCCGAATGCGCGCTCGCCCAGATAAATTTGATTCATATAGAGCTCCAGGATCTGATCCTTGGAAAGCTCTGATTCGATGCGATAGGCAAGCATAATTTCATTGAGCTTGCGCGAGTAGGTTTTTTCGCGCGTCAAAAAAAAGTTGCGCGCTACTTGCATGGTAATGGTGGACGCGCCTTGCCCGTGGCCGAAATGAATGATGTTGGACACAAGCGCGCGAGCCACGCCGACGTAATCCACGCCGTTGTGCCGGTAAAAGCGCTCGTCTTCCGTATCCAGCAATGCTTTTTTCATCACTTCCGGAATCTGCTTAATAGGCACGAAGTCGCGCCGCTCCTCGCCGAATTCGCCGATCATCACGTTATCCGCGGTGTATACGCGCAGCGGGATCTTGGGACGATAATCGACCAAGGCGTCGAGCTTGGGCAAACTGGGTACGACGATTAGCAATGCATAGGCGGCAGTCAATACCGCGACGCCGGCAAAGGCGATCAAGAGGATGAGGACGAGTTTGATTAAGCGCATTCCGGCGTTTGATTGAAGGAAATGAATTTAGGCAACAGTAATCCCCAAAAGTTGCAAAAACTAATGACGATTACCTAGTTTACCCGTTGCGAGGAATGGATTGAAGGATAAGCCGTGCCTGATCGTAAGCGTAGTCGCGAACGGCGTGCCCCAATCGCTCCAATTCGGATTCTTCGAGTATAGGCATGAGCACTGCGCGTATTTGCGCAAAATATTCCGGCGCATCGCCGCTCCCTTCGACCAGTAGTTCGCTTAAACGCGCGAGCGCTTCGTTAGCGGAAACCTGCAAGGTGCGAATGGTTTTCGCCGCTGCCATTGCGGGAAGTTCGCGGTCCAATTCATCCAACACGGCCTTTAGTTGTTCCGTCAGCTTGGAGAGCAAGTTGTCGCGCATTTCTTGGCTGCTTTCTTTGGCGGCCAAGCACAGTTCGAGTTTTTCCGCGGCTTGCTGAACGCGCACTGCGCCAAGATTGCCAGCCAAGCCGCGCAGAGTATGTGCCAGACGAATCGCTTCGGCACGCGACATGGCCGAGTATGCGCCGGGCAAGGACGCTAGGCTTGCCCGCTGCCCGACGCGAAAACGCTCCAGCATATCGATATAAAGCGTGCCGTTGCCGGCGACGCGCGTCAGCCCGGCCTCGGTATCGATAGTCTGCAGCGCGGGAATGGCGACGGCCGACGCTTTTGCCGAAGCCGCTAGCATCACGGTCGTGCCGCCCAGCCAGCGATGTAAAGTCTCGTACAAGCGCTCCGGGTTGATCGGCTTGGTCAGGTAATCTTGCATGCCTTCTTCGAGGCAGCGTTCGCGGATTTCCGCCAGAGCGTGCGCCGTCATGGCGACGATCGGCACGTTTTTGAAGCGCGCATCGCGGCGAATGGCGATGGTCGCCGCATGTCCATCCATTTCCGGCATTTCCAGGTCCATCAATACCAGATGCGCGTAGTCGGGGCCGGCGGATAAAAGTTTATCGACGGCTTCGCGGCCGTTGTTGGCGATATCCGCTTGTATCCCTACCGTGGCCAGCAATTCGACCGCGATTTGTTGATTGACGTCGTTATCCTCCACCAACAATACGCGTTTGCCGTCAAAGCGGTGATGTTGAACATTACGCGTCGGAATGGCCTTGTCTTGCGGAGCGAATAGCGAAACCAGCAAATCGACGATATTGGAATGATTGATCGGCTTGAACAATACGCCGTCGCCGCCGGCCGCCAGCACTTTGCTTTGCACGTCTTCTTGATCGTAAGCGGTGACCAAGGCCGTCTTGGGCACATGCGCCAAGCTCGCGTCGGTGCGAATCGCGCGGATCAGCGCGATGCCGTCTTGTTCGGGCATATGCCAATCGGTCAGCAATAAGCGATAAGGATCGCCGGCTTTTTCCGCAGAACGTATCGCTTGCAATGCGTTCTGCGCGCTGCGTGCGGTGTCGACGCGCACCGGCAGCACGCGCAAAGCTTCAGCCAGCACGGCGCAGGCAAAGGCGCTATCGTCGACCACCAGCACGCGTGCATTGTTCAAGGCCGCCGGCACAATATCCGCGGAAGGTTGTTCCGCGAGCGGTAAGGTCAAGGTGAAATAGAAAGTCGTTCCCTTGCCTGCTTCGGTTTCAAGATCGATGCTGCCGCCCATTAATTCCACCAGCCGTTGCGAGATCGACAGTCCCAGGCCGGTGCCGCCGTATTTGCGCGAAGTGGAGCCATCGGCTTGCGTGAAAGGCTGGAATAAGCGTGCCTTTTGCTCTTGCGTCATGCCGATGCCGGTGTCGCGCACCGCGAAGCGCAAACGCGCCTCGCCCTTGTCCGTTTCGTTTTCCAGCATGGCGCACGAGACTTCCACTTCGCCTTTTTCGGTGAACTTGATTGCATTATTGACCAAGTTGATCAGCACTTGGCCCAAGCGTAAGGGGTCGCCCACAAAATGATGCGGCATGTCATGCGGCACATGGAATAAGTATTCCAATTGCTTGTCGACCGCTTTTTGACTGGTCACGCCGGCTAGATTGGTCAACACGTCGTCGATGGAAAACGGCACGGCTTCGACATCCAGCTTGCCGGCTTCGATTTTGGAAAAATCCAGAATGTCATTGATGATGCCCAGCAGCGACATCGCCGCGCGATGGATCTTGCCGATGTAGTCGCGTTGCTTGGGATTGAGTTCGGTTTGCAATGCCAGATACGCCATGCCGATGATGGCATTCATCGGCGTGCGGATTTCGTGGCTCATGTTGGCGAGGAAATCGCCCTTGGCGATGTTGGCCGCTTCCGCCATATGCATCATGCGCGTCAGCTCGCGCGTGCGTTCGGCAATTTTTTCTTCGAGGTCTTCATTGAGCTCGAGGATTTGTCTTTGGCTTTCCTTGCTTTCCGCTAAGAGCGCAGCCGATGCCAGCTCCGCTTCATGCAGCTTGGTGAGCGTATCGCGGAAGCTGTACACCGCTTCGGCCAATTGACCGATTTGATCGACGCGCTTGACGCTCGGCAGATTAATGGCAGTCTCGCCTTGCGCCAGTTTTTCCAGAGCGTTTTTAATATCGGCAAACGGGCGCGACAGCGTACGCGCCACCATGTAAATCGAACCGATAATCGCCAGCATCATCATGAGATTGACGGCGACGGTTTGCAGGATTTGATTGCGCAAATCGCGATCGATGGTTTGGCGCGACAAAGCCAATTCGACGCGGCCGACTGCAACAGAGGTCGGACCATTCTGAAATTGCACGTAGCGCTGAGCAGTGATTAAGGGACTGGATCGCGTGTGGGGCAATTCCGACGCCGCCACCACCGTGCCGTCGGTGTCGATGACGCGCAAGCTGACGACATCGGGCGTCGCGCCGACGGCATCCACCACGCTTCGTACCGCAGCGGTATTGATGTCGTATAGCGGGCGCGCCAGGGAATCCGCCAACACTTCGGTCAGATGCGTGACCTGCCCTTTCAGGCGCCCTTCGGCTTCGACGCGCAGGGAATACAGCGAGAAACCGGTGTCCAAAGCCGAGATGGAGAGCACCACCAGCACCACGCTTACATACAAACGGAACAGAAAATCGCCCCGCCACTTCCTCAACAAGAATTGAAATATTCCCGTCATGCGGCGTCCATGTTTACTTGCCTGCTCCGTTCATCGCTTCGCGTTCCAGCTTTTGATAAGCCGCCGAATTGCGCACGTCCTGAATCGCGTTCCAGATATTCTGGGCAAGTTGCGGCTGCGATTTGACGAAGGCGTGCGACAACATGAGGAAGTACGGTTTTTCGGTCAAGGGCGTCGGCAATACTTCGACTTGCGCGAGCAGTTTCGGATCATTGTTAAGCGAGGTAGAGGCTTCGCCGTCGAGCATTGCGGCTGCGGGAATGCGGCCGGCGATGAGTTTGAGCAAGAGTTCGTTCGGCCGCTGCGAGCCATCGTCCACCGGCACGCCTAGACTCTTCAAATGGTCGCCGATGGAATAGCCGAGTTGAATGCCGACCGGGCCGTCGAGATGTTGAAATGATTTGCCGTCCCAGCTCACTTTGCTGTCGCGGCGACGGATGACCACGTAACGGTCGAAGTTCAAACGCTTGCTCGCATCCGGTTTGGCCGCGCCCGGATAAACGCCCATTTCCAAACGTTCGGCTTTAAAGCTGGCGCCGATCGCGCCTTGCACTTCGTTAGATTTCAATTGCGCTAAGCAGCGCTTCCAAGGCATGCCTTGATAAATGAATTGGAGATGGAGTTGTTTGGCGGCGCGGTTCAACAGTTCGATATTCAAGCCGCCGCCTTCTTGCGTGCGCCAGGGGCGAACGTCGGCTTTCTCCAAGCAAAACGTCAAAGGCTGAGCCGCCCAAGCGGACGTCGTCAAACTCAATGCGAAAAACAGTGTGCCGACATGGCGTTGAATACGGCCGCACAGGATGCTTGACGCAACCGGCTGTTTCATGGCGTGTTCTCCCTGGATTCGTATTTTTCTTCCCGCGTCTGCCGCGCTCGGTAAAACCCATTATAAGCATATCCAAGCGGCAAAAGGGTCGCTTTCCTGCCACTGTGCGGCAAGGCGTATACACTATGACTTTCTTTGTCCCCCTCGCTTCATGATCGAGCTTTCACAACTGCACTGGACCGAGCCGGACGGACCGCATTTCGCCGCCTGGCATTCCGAAAGCGGCGCCCCGCCGCCCAAGCGCGTCGTCGTTGCCGACGATACCATGAGCGCTGATGCCGCATATCGATTGGCATGTGAAGGCACCGGGCTTTTGTGGCGCGGTGACTTCCACAATGCGCGCCAATTGCTGCAAGCCATGGCGCGCCGGATCGACGGCAAGCCGCGCCGCGCAAAAAAACCGGCCAAACTTCCAAGTTCACCGCAGGAGGCATTTCATTTACATCGGCAGGCGCAAGCGCAGCGCGCGCGCGTGCTGGGCATGGTGCTGATTCCCTTCGATCATGATTTGCGTATACCGCTGCGGCGTGCGCCGGATGTGCGGCGAGCGTGTGTGGAAGTGTACGGAGAACAAAGCGAAGCCTTCGTTGCATCGCTGCGCGAATTGCAGGGTTTGATCGGCGCGCATGAATGGCGCAAGAAAGGCGTGGAGATTCCCGTCTTGGGTGCGCGCATCCATCCGTATTACGGCGTGTTTTCGCCGGTGCGCGGCGAGTATGTCGAATTGGTGGCAAAGGCGCCCTTGCCCGCCGGCGCGCAGAGCTCGGCTTTCGATATCGGCACCGGCACCGGTGTGCTGGCGGCGGTGCTGGCTCAGCGCGGCGTCAAAAAAATTATCGCGACCGACCAAGATGCGCGTGCCCTAGCCTGCGCGCGCGACAACATGGCGCGGCTCGATTTGGAGACGCAAGTTGAGGTGGTGCAAGCCGATCTTTTCCCGCAAGGACGCGCGCCTCTGATCGTCTGCAATCCACCCTGGCTGCCGGTGCGCCCGAATTCAGCGATCGAGCATGCGATTTACGATCCTGACAGCCGTATGCTGCACGCCTATTTGAATGGCTTGCCGGCGCATTTGGCGGAAGGCGGCGAAGCTTGGCTGATCATGTCCGACTTTGCCGAGCATTTGGGTTTGCGCACGCGCGATGAATTGCTCGGCATGATTGCCGCAGCCGGCTTGCAGATCGCGGGCAGGATCGATGCGCGGCCGACTCATCCTAAGGCGACTGATGCGACCGATCCCTTGCATGCTGCGCGCGCGGCCGAAGTGACGTCGCTCTGGCGCTTGCGGCTGAGCTGAGATCAGAACCTGATCGGCATCTTACTTGCGGTTGCAGGCAACGCGATTGCCGCTGGGAAGAATCAGGATGTATTTGTTATCCGAGAGGTCTTCGATTGTGCCGCCGCCGGAAGCGCCGCCGTAAAACATCAACAGCCTGCCGTTGACCTGATATTGGCCGGCAATCGCCTTGCCTTCCATGATGCCGGTCACGCGCCGGTCGCGGTAAAAGCTCAGTTCGACATTGCGGCCGGTCACGGGGCTGAAGCAGACCCAAGTGCCGACCAGTTTTTCGGCCGCGTCGTCAGGCTTGCGCGCGCCTTCGACCGGCGATACGTTCGGCATGGAGGAACCCGCCGACACGGTGCGTGTGCGCATGCTGCCGATCCAGTCTGCCGGTACGGCGAAGTTGAGGTTCTGGCCAGAGCGCGTCTGGAAGGTGACGATGCCGATCAGTTGTCCGGCAGGATCGAACAAGCCGCCGCCGCTCGATCCCGGCGAGATCGGCGCCGTGGTCTGGATGATGGTGCCTTCATCGGTTTGACGGAGAGAGGAGACGATGCCTTCGCTGATGGTCAGGTCCAGTCCGAGGGGCGCGCCGATGGCATACACCTTCTGCCCGGTGCGTACCGAATTGACGCTGCCGACATTGACCGGTCTGGCGCGCAAGCCGGCGACGTTCAGCTTGCACAGATCGAACTCCTCGTCCGCAGTGGCAATCGACGCCGATAAAGCGTCACCGCCGATCCTCACCTGGATTTGCGACGCGCCTTGGGTGACATGGCAATTGGTGACGACGACGCCGTTGCCGATGACGACGCCGCTGCCGATCGCAAGCTGATTGCCTTGCGCATTGAAGGTATTGATGCGAGCGATGCTGCCCGCCAATTCGGCGTACAGTTCTTCCGGCGTACGCGCCTGATTGCCGACCGCGACCCGGCTCGGCTGCGCTGCTTGCGAGGGAATCTGCATAGCCGTCGGCGTCTGCGCCGTTGAGGCTTGCGTTGCAACGGGAGGCGGCGGTTTCGTCTCGGGTTTTCTGGTCTGCCACCAGATCAGGATGCCGGCGACCAAAACCAGGCCGATTATCCATTTCATGTGCCCGCTGCTTCGACTCTCATCGTCCTCGAACGTGGATCGGCTTAAGGCCGGCGCCGCGCGGCTTGCGAGCGATGCATCGTAGGCGGCGCGGCGCTGCGTATTCGACAGAACTTGAAATGCTTCTCGTACGGCGATTAACGCATTGGCATCATGCTTATCCGCGGTCTGCAGTTTTTCACTGGCGTCCTGATAAGCGCGAGCAATGTCGTCGGCCGATGCATCCTGCGCCACACGCAGGATGTCGTACAAGGTTTTTTTCATGATGAATCCTGCATCGGCCCGCCTCGGTTTAGAGGGCAACGATGCTCCTCCCAGGGGATGGTTGGCATTGTTATTACGGCAAGTGTATCCCAACTTTCGCCTTGCTTAAAGGCGAAAGCGCCGCGTTATCCGACGCTGTGCAGGAAAGCCGAGCTTGCTGTCTTATTTGTGCGCGTTCGGATTTTTTTGTAAGACGCGCTTCCACCATCCGCGGCGGCCGGAATCCGACGGTTCATGCGTATAGGTTTGATCCGTGGCTTGTAACGTCGGCACATCTTGCGTTTGTTTGTCGAACTCTAGAAAGAGGATTTTGCTTTCGAGCGTCTTGATGAGCTGATCCTTTTCGGTCAAGCGCGCACGCAATTCTGTCGTCACTTGATCCTTCACGCGGCGCAATTCCGCTTCCAGCGCAACCACGCGTTCCAGTGCTTTGATGCGCTCCTCTTGCAACGCCATTTTTATTTTGTCGCTGGGTGTGCGCACCGGCAGCTTTTTAGGCGCGGCTTCCGTCTTTTTCGGCGCCGGCACGGTTTTTTGCACTGCAACTTCTTCTTTCGGCAGCGGGCCATAGGCGCGCGCCAGTTCGGTGGTATCGATACGGATGTCGCCGTCTTGCAAGACGGTCTTGGTCAAAACGCCTTTTTCAATGTCACGATAAAGGGTAGCGCGGGTTTTTCGAACCAATTTGGCCGCGTCGCTGATGGAAACTAATGCCATATAAATAAAACTCCCAATTCCAATATCATGAAAAGCTGCTTGCTACGTGGACAGCAAGAAACGGAAAAAATTCTCTAAATGCTGCAACGCGATTTACCAATCTTTCAAGTCGGTGTGTCAGCTTGTTGAAATACCCACGCAAGCACTGCCCGAATCCTTCCTGACCTGCTATGCTGCGACAATATTTCTGTTAAAAAACGTTGAGCGGTTGGCATGGATTCCTCTTCTATCTTTACCAAGACGGCCAAGGGGTTGGGCGAAGCACTTGGCAAAACCAAGGTACTGTCACGCCAGTTGCGCAAAGTGTTGAAAGAAGTTGATGGAAAGGCAACTTTGGCCGAGTTGCAAGAACGGTTGGACGAGACCGAAGCCAAGTTGCACGAGGCGATGGACCAGCTGCTCAAAGGCGATTACGTCCGTGAATTCGCCCGCGCCGCCCCTTCCACCGGCGACACCGGTTTCGGCTTTACCGTGCAGCCCGCCCCCTTGGAAGCCGCCAATAGCCAACTCACCATCGGTGACTTCATGCGCGAAGTCGCCGCAACACCGAATCCGACAAACACGCAGGCCGCCAGCCTGGATTTCCGTTCGCTTGTTTCCCAGCCTGATGACGTAATCGAGGTGCAGGCGGAACAGAAAGCCTTGATCGACGACATGTTGCGCGAAGAAGAAGCCGCGCGTACCCATCAGGAAGACGAGCGGCGTAAAGCGGAAGCCGAACAAGCCGCGCGTGTGGCGGCGCAAGATGCGCGCAAACGCGACGCCGAGGAAAAAGCGCGCCGGGATGCGGAAGCGCATCGGCGTCGCATGGAAGAAGAAAAGATTCAGCGTGAACTCGCTGAAAAAGCGAAGAAAGCAGCCGAAGAAAAAGCGCGCATAGATGCCGAGGCCAAGGCAAAGCGCGAAGCCGAGGAACGTGCCCGCGAGGAAGCGGAAGCCAAAGCTAAACGCGAAGCCGAGGAACGCGCCAAGAAAGAAGCGGAAGAAAAGGCGCGACGCGAAGCAGTGGAAAAAGCGCGGTTGGAAGCGGAGGCCAAAGCCAAGCGCGAAGCCGAAGAGCGGGCACGAAAAGAAGCCGAAGAAAAAGCTCGGCGCGAGGCAGAAGAGAAAGCACGCCAGGAAGCGGAACAGCGCGCAAGAAAAGAAGCCGAGGAAAAGGCCCGCCGCGAGGCAGAAGAGAAAGCGCGCCAGGAAGCCGAAACGAAGGCAAAACGCGAAGCGGAAGAGAAAGCGCGGAAAGAGGCGGAGGAGCGCGCGCGCCAGGAAGCCGAAGAGCGTGTGCGCCGGGAAGCGGAGGAAAAAGCGCGTATCGAAGCGGAGCGGAAAGCCAAGCAGGAGGCCGAAGAAAGAGCCCGGCAGGAAGCCCAAGAACGCGCCAAGAAAGAGGCGGAAGAAAAAATCCGCCGCGAAGCAGAAGAGAAAGCCCGAATTGAAGCAGAAGAGCGCGTTCGCATCGAGAACGAGGAAAGAGCGAAACGAGAAGCCGAAGAGCGGGCTCGCCGCGAGGAAGAGGAACGCGTAATACGCGAAGCCGAGGAAAAGGCGCGCCTTGAGGCAGAGGAACGCGCACGAATCGAAGCGGAAGCAAAGGCGAAACAAGAAGCCGAAGAGCGTGCGCAACGCGAGATTGAAGAACAAGCAAGACGCGAAGCCGAGGAGAAGGCCAGGATTGAAGCGGAGCAACGTGCCCGCATAGAAAGGGAAGAACGCGCCAAGCGCGAGGCGGAAGAGCAAGCGCGCCGAGAAGTAGAGGAACAGGCGCGCCGCGAAGAGGAAGAACGTGCTCGCATAGAAGCCGAAGCCAAGGCCAAGCAAGAAGCGGAAGAACGCGCACGCATCGAAGCCGAAGAACGTGCGCGGCAGGAAGCGGAAGAGCAAGCACGCCGCGAGGCAGAAGAAAAAGCCCGCGTCGAAGCCGAGGAAAAAGCGCGCATCGAGGCGGAAGAGCGTGCCCGCCGTGAAGCCGAAGAACAAGTGCGTTTGGAAGCGGAAGCCAAGGCAAAACGCGAAGCGGAAGAACAGGCGAAGCGCGAAGCGGAAGAGCAAGCCCGGCAGCGAGCGGAAGAAGAGGCGCGCAGAAAAGCGGAAGAGCAAGCGCGCAAAGAAGCCGAGGAAAAAGCCAAGCAAGAAGCCAAGGAACAAGCGCGGCGCGAAGCCGAAGAGCAGGCGCGACTAAAGGCGGAAGAAAAGGCGCGCCTCGAAGCGGAAGCCAAGGCGAAGAAGGAAGCCGAGCAGGAAGCCAAGCGTTTGGCCAAAGAACAGGCGCAGCGCGACAAAGAAGAACAAGCCCGGCTCAAGGAAGAAGAAAAAGCGCGCGCCAAAGCGGCAAAGGAAGCGGAAAAAGAAGCCAAGCGAACCGCTTCGTTGGCTGCCGGCGGAACTACGCCGCCTCCGTTCAGCGCAGCCAAGGCGATTCGCTTAGCGGTCATCGCCGTCATCATGTTGATGATCTCCGGCGTGGTGATGATCCATGTGATTTCCTTCGACAGCCGTATTCCGAAATTGGAACAAGCCGCTAGCGCGCAATTCGATCACCCGGTAAAGATCGGCAAGCTTTACTTCACTCTTTTCCCGAAGCCGCAATGGCGGTTGCTCGGCGTGACCGTCGGCAAAGACGCGCAGATCAATGCGCCGGAAGTGGTGATCGACGGCAGCGTGGGCGAACTCATGGGCGAGAAAACCGGATTCAACACCATTCAACTCAAGGCTCCCGCCGTGACCGGCGAGGGTTTGAGCTGGCTCATGTTCGGCAAAACCGGCGCGTCGGCGCTAAAGATCAGCCAGTTTGTCGCGACCGATGTACGTCTTTTGTCGCTGGATATTCCGATGCCGCGCTTTAATGCGCGCGCCGACATGGGCGATGACGGCAATTGGAAAAAAATTACGCTGGATGCCGCCAAGGATAATCTGCATGTCGAACTGCATCCTAAGTCGGGATCGGTGCAAGTGGATATGCGCGCCGACACCTTCGCCGCCGTGCTCGGTTCCAAGCTCAGCCTGAATAATTTCAACGCCACCGGCATCGCTGACCGCAACCAGCTTATCCTGCAACAGATGTCCGGTACGCTTCACGACGGCACCTTGACGGGTAACGCCAACTTGCAATGGGGCACAACCTGGAGTCTTTCCGGCGAGTTGAAAGTAAGCCGGGTCGATGCCGAAAAATTCTTGCCGCAACTGCTGCAAAGCGGCCAGATCGATGGCAACATGAAGTACATCACGCAAAGCAAAGACCCGAGCAAACTGATGGCCGGCCTGCGCGCGAGCGGCAGCTTTGCCGTTCAAAACGGCGCTTTGGTCGGCGTGGATTTAGTGGCGCTCTTGCGCGGCAAGGGCAATGGCGGAAAGTTTCCCTTCACCAGCGCCGACGGCAACTATGTCGTGGCCGGAGGCACGATCCAAGTCCGCAAAATCAGTCTCAAGGCGGGTTTGGTGAGTGCGGCAGGCAGTGCCAACGTCGACGCCTCCGATAATGTGGAAGGCAGCTTGGCTGTCGAGCTAAAAACGCCCGGCCGGCCGTCGCATTCGGCCAGCCTGGTTTTGTCGGGCACGGTCAGTCAGCCGAAATTCAGTCAACCTTAATGGTGGTCGACTTCGGCGCTTGCGTTCTCGCCTTGGGCAGCGCAACGCGCAACACGCCGTTTTTATAGCTCGCGTTCGCCTGCTCCGCCACGACGTCAACCGGCAAGGGAACGGCGCGCTGAAAGCTGCCGTAAGCGCATTGCAAGACGCGGTAGCGTCCTTCCGATTCTTCGCGCTCGAAGCGTTTTTCGCCGCGCACGACGAGCGCGTCATCCCGCACTTCAATGCTTAAGTCATTTTTATCCAAGCCGGGGACTTCCAGGCGCACCACGATTTGATCGGCGTCTTCAAATACGTCGCCGCCCAACATGGACCAGCTGGTCGACGGCATATAAAACATATCGTCGATTTCCGACTTCAACGGCAAATTGGTTTGTTCGCTCGGCTTAAATCGCGTTAAGGCATTCGCCGCCGAATGGCGCAAGTGCTGCCACCCTTCGGCGACCGAATCCCAAAACGAGGACAAGCCTTGCTTAATCGCTTCATCGAACTTCATCTTGCCCTCCGTAACGTAACCTGAGTCGATTGGCGGCGCGTCTTATGCGTACCGCACTTCGATCTTACGCGGCTGCGCATGTTCCGCTTTCGGAATGCGCAACTTCAAGACGCCATTCTTGAATTCCGCCGTCGCTTTGTCGCTATCCAATTCCTTGGAAAGCGTAAACGTGCGGCGATAACGGGGCAGACGCACTTCGGCGTGGCTTGATTCCATGCCTTGCGGTAGATCAAGCGACACTTCGCCTTCGATGGTCAGACTATCCGCTTCCAGCTGCAAGTTCAGCTTGTCCTTGGCTACGCCCGGCAGATCGGCGAATAAGGTGATGCCGTTGGCATCTTCGATGACGTCGACGGCGGGTAGCAAGGCGGCTTCCTTTTGAGCAGCGCTGCCGTTTTTTTGGGTAACTTTGTCAGTCATGATGCAGTCCTCCTTATTGAATCGAGATACGGCGCGCTTGAGCTTGCTCGCGGCGTTTGATCGTCACGTGCAGTACGCCGTCGCGGTATTGCGCGGTCACGCCGCTCGGATTGACATCGTCTTCCGGCAAACTGATCACGCGGCGGAAACGGCCGGCAAACCGCTCATTGATATGCACAGCGGTTTTCTCTCCCTGCGCCGGCAGATCGGCAGGACGCTCGCCGGAGATGGTCAGCACGCCGCGCTCAAGATTGACTTCAATGCTGGATGGGTCCAGCCCGGGTACAAACGCATACAACTCCATCGCTTGCGGCGTGCCGCCGATATTCACGGCCGGGAAAGTCGCCTGACTTGTGCCCCGAATGCCGAAGCCGGTATCAAATGCTTGCTGCACCTCATGTTGCAGGCGGTTAAGTTCAGAAAATATATCTCTGGGAAACATGGATCGATACATGGTTCAACCCTCCGTTTTTAAAGTGGTGGAATGAGGCCGTGCGTTTGGTATTGCGCAGCCTGTGTCACAAAAATAGGTGCGGCATGCGGAATTTCAATACCTTGATTTCGCGCTTGCCGGCACCACATCTTTTACAAGCAACTAACGCCCGACAGGTGACGCGTGGAGTTCAAGGATTACTACGACGTATTAGGCGTGAAGCGGGACGCCGCGGCAGAAGATATTAAAAAAGCCTTCCGCAAACTGGCGCGCAAATATCATCCGGACGTCTCGAAAGAGAGGGATGCCGAGGCGCGCATGAAAGAAGTCAACGAAGCCTTCGCGGTTTTATCGGACCCGGAAAAGCGCGCTGCGTACGATCAGCTCGGCCGCAACTATCAGGCGGGGCAAGAGTTTCGTCCGCCGCCGGGTTGGGACTCCGGATTCGAATTTTCCGGCCGAGGCTTCGGGGACGCGAACCCCGATTTCAGCGACTTTTTTTCCGAACTATTCGGACGGTTTGGCGCACGTGACAGCGCACGCGGAGCGGCCGGCGCACAGTCGCGTTTTTCCACGCGCGGCGAAGATCATCATGCCAAGATCATGCTTGATCTGGAAGATGCCTATCGCGGCGCGACGCGGACGGTGAATTTGCGCGTTGCGCAAGCCGATGCGCGCGGCCATCCGGCGCTTGCCGAACGCAAGCTCGATGTGAGCATTCCCAAAGGCGTGAAGGAAGGCCAATTGATCCGTCTCGCGGGCCAAGGCGCTCCCGGCATGGGCGGCGGTCAAGCCGGCGACTTATATCTTGAAGTGCATTTCAATCCGCACGGACGTTATCGCGTCGAAGGCAAGGAGGTGTATGCCCAATTGCCGATCGCGCCGTGGGAAGCGGCACTGGGCGCAAGCGTGAAAGCGCCGCTCCCGGACGGCGTCGTCGAAGTGCGCATACCCGAAGGCACGCAGTCAGGCAAGAAGCTGCGTCTCAAGGGGCGCGGCATACCGGGCAACCCGCCGGGCGATTTATATTTGGTGCTGGAAGTCGTATTGCCTTCGGCGGCAACGCCCAAGGCGCGTGAGTTGTACCAAATCATGGCGCGCGACCTCGCCTTCAATCCGCGTCAACAACTAGGAGTGTAAGTCATGAACTCGACGTCGCTGCACATCGTTTGCCCCCACTGCCAAACGACGAACCGCGTGCCGGCCGAAAGACTGGGCGAAGCACCCAATTGCGGTCGCTGTCATCAAGCTTTGTTTGCCGGGCATCCGGTGAATGTCTCCACTGCCGAGTTCGACCGGCAATTGAATAGCAGCGACATCCCTCTCCTGGTCGATTTCTGGGCGCCGTGGTGCGGGCCGTGCCGCATGATGGCGCCGGCCTTCGAACAAGCTGCCGCGGAATTGGAGCCTCGCTTCAGAGTCATCAAGGTCAACACGGAAGACGAGCCTGCGCTGGCGGCGCGCTACGGCATTTGCAGCATCCCCACTTTGGCCGTGTTTAACAAAGGACGCGAGATCAAACGTCAAGCAGGCGCAGCGGGTGCGCCGGATATCGTGCGCTGGGCAAGCTCTTAAGGGATAACATCATGGAGCGTCACGTCAAGTTCAATCTCTGGTATGTCATGATCGCGATACTCGGCGTAATGCTGGTGCGCGATATATGGACCATCACGCAACAAGTCGAACCGCTGCCCTACAGCCAATTCGTTCAAGAGCTCAAGAACAATAATGTCGAAGAAATCGCCGTCACCCAAAACGCCATTCAAGGCAAGCTGAAAAAACCCTTGGCCGGCGGCGCATCGCGCTTCGTGACGACGCGCGTCGATCCGCAGCTTGCCAAAGAGCTGCAACAATACGACGTTAAATTCGCCGGCGCCATCGAAAACACGTTCTGGCGCGATTTGCTCAGCTGGATCGTGCCCGCTGCCATCTTCTTCGGCATCTGGATTTTCTTCATCCGCAAAATCGCCGAGAAAGGCGGATTGGGCGGCGAGTTCATGTCCATCGGTAAAAGCAAAGCGCGCATCTATGTCGAGACCGATGTCAAAACCACTTTCAACGACGTGGCCGGCGTCGACGAATCGAAAGAAGAGTTGTGCGAGGTCGTCAACTTCCTGAAAGACCCGAAAGAATACGGACGGCTCGGCGCGCGCATTCCCAAAGGCGTGCTCCTGGTCGGCCCGCCCGGCACCGGCAAGACGCTGCTGGCGCGCGCGGTTGCGGGTGAAGCGAGCGTGCCCTTCTTTTCGATATCCGGCTCGGAGTTTGTCGAGATGTTCGTCGGCGTCGGCGCTGCGCGTGTGCGTGACATGTTCAATCAAGCACGGGAAAAAGCGCCCGCCATAATCTTCATCGACGAGCTCGACGCTTTAGGCCGCGCACGCGGCGCCTATGGCCTCGGCGGCCATGATGAGAAGGAACAGACCTTGAATCAGTTGTTGGTGGAGATGGATGGCTTCGATCCTTCTTCCGGCTTGGTGTTGTTGGCCGCCACCAACCGGCCGGAAATTCTCGACCCTGCGCTCTTACGCGCCGGCCGCTTCGATAGGCAAGTATTGGTCGACCGGCCCGACAAGGCAGGGCGCATCGCGATTCTGAACGTGCACATCGGTAAAATCAAAATTGCGGGTGATGTCGATAAGGCCAAGATCGCCGCACTCACGCCGGGCTTTTCCGGCGCCGACATCGCCAATCTCGTCAATGAAGCCGCGTTGCTTGCCACACGCCGGCGTCGCGACGCCGTCACCATGGATGATTTCACCGGCGCGATCGAACGCATCGTCGCCGGTCTGGAAAAGAAAAATCGCTTGCTCAACCCGGAAGAACGCAAGACCGTCGCTTACCATGAACTAGGCCACGCGCTGGTAGCGATGTCCTTGCCCGGATGCGATCCCGTGCATAAAGTGTCGATCATCCCGCGCGGCATCGGCGCATTGGGTTACACCTTGCAGCGCCCAACCGATGATCGCTTCCTGATGACGCGCGAAGAATTGGAAAACAAAATGGCAGTGCTGTTAGGCGGCCGCGCCGCCGAGCACGTGGTGTTCGGCCATTTCTCCACCGGCGCCGCCGACGATCTCGCCAAAGCCACCGACATCGCGCGCAGCATGGTCATGCGTTACGGCATGGATGAAAAGCTCGGGCACGCGGCGTATGAAGAAGAACATCCCGCCTATGCCGGCACGCCGATGGCGCCGCAGCCGCGCAGCTACTCCGAACAAACCGCGCGCGAAATCGATTGCGCCGTGCGCGACATTCTCGACCAGGCTTTCTTCCATGCAGTGGATGTGCTCACCGCGCGTCGCAATTTGCTTGAGCTCGCCGCGCGCCGCTTGATGGAAAAAGAAACGCTGAACGAAGAAGATTTAGCGAGTCTGCGCGAGGCGTTGCCGGACGCGGCTTGAACGATTTAAGCCGCGTATAGGCGAATTCCATTTTTCCAGCTTTTGCGGTTTGCGCATAAATCTTATGCGTGCCGCGCGCGCCATGTTGCGGATTTTCCGCCCTTCTCTGGCGGCGCAACCATTTGTACGGCAATTTGCCGTACAATATACCGAAAGCCGGCCGCAAGTGTAACGTGGTCAGCCAACATGTTAAAGGAGCAACAAATGGCCGCCAGCACATCTAAACACGCACGCTTGCTTAAAAATGTCGATCAAGCGGCGCCTCAGCCGCGCGCGCCGAAAAAGAGCGCGGCCACGAAAAGCGCTGCTGCAAAGGCGCCATCATCGGCCAAGGCTAACGTACCCAAACACGCAAAGGCAAACTTGGCTGGCGCTGTCATCACACGCCAGACCAGCTTAACTAAGCCGGCACGCTTGGAAATGCGCACGAGCGCTGAAATGCGCGTCTTGCTAGGCCGTGCAGCGGCCTACTCAGGCCGTACGGTGACAGATTTCGTGTTGGCCAGCGCACAAGAAGCGGCCATGCGCACCATTCAAGACCATGAAATCATTCGCTTAAGTAGCGAAGACAGCCTGAAATTCGCAAATGCCTTGACCTCCACTAATCGCAAGCCGAATGCGAATTTGGTCAAAGCCGCCAAAGCGTATAAAAAGACTGTCGGTGCATGACTTACGTCTTTGAACTCCTCAATAAGTCTCACGACCGCAAACAATTCGATTGTGGTAAGCCGGAGTTGGATCGCTACATCCGAACACAAGTCAATCAAGATATTCGAGTAAACGCCACGACTGCCTTCATGATGGTGTCGCCAGACTCGCCCCGCGTGCTCGGTTTTTATACCTTGTCCGCCAGCGCAATCATGTTGGGTGACGTGCCAGAGGCGATCGCGAAAAAGATTGCCCGCTATCCCGCCATTCCTGCAACCCTAATTGGCCGATTAGCGCGCGACGTGAGCCTCAAAGGGCAGAAAGTAGGGCCATCGATTTTAATTGATGCCCTCTTGCGTTCATATCAAACCTCCTTGGAGGCAGTCGGTGCGCAAGCAGTGGTTGTGGATGCCAAGGACGAACAGGCCAAACATTTTTACGAACAGTTTGGCTTCACGGCTTTTCCGAGCGTACCAATGAAATTGTTTATCACGATGCGCGAGATAAAAGATGCCTTAACCAGTGCAGGCATCCTTCCATAGTTCATCGCGCTTTCTATGGACCGTTATATTCCGCTTTCGGACTGCAGCATTTGCCAGAAGTTGGCCTCGCATAATTATGCCGACCTAAGGACGAATCCAACTATCCCCGAAAATATGACGCCGTTGATTGGCGCAGATATGAGGTCGAGTACTTTAGCGAAGGAAGCTATATGGAAAACGTATCATGCGAATGGGTCACCGTTACATACGCGATGTATGAAGATGCGCCTATCGCATGCCAAGGCGACGACGACCAGAAGAAGATTCAAGTGATTACCGCCGAGTTTGCGCGCGACGACAATGTGCATGACGAAGCATTGCGTCGTTCACTCGCCTTATCGCGCTTGCACGGTAAGTATGTCCAAGTGTGGAACGTGGCATTTGCATAAGTGCCAAAGGCATAGCGACAAGAGGAAAAACATGCTACGAATATCCGCGCTGTATGCAAACGAGGAAGGCGCACATTTCGATTTCAGCTACTATCGGGATAAGCATTTTCCGATGGTATTAAATCTGCTCAAGCCGTTTGGCGCGATTCGTTTTGAGGTTGACCGTGGCCTGCCGTTGGGGAACGGTGCGCCACCGGAATTTATCGCCATCGGCCATCTCTTTATCGAGAGCCGGGACGAATTGAATAAGGGCATGGCGATCCACGGCGCGGCAATCCTGGGCGACATAAAAAACTATACCAATCTCACACCGAGGGTCCAGACCAGCGAGGTGTGGTAAGCATGGCTCGCATAGCCGGCATCAACACAGGTGAAAACAAATGGGCCAACAATACACAGAGCTATCCGAAAAACTTTCCGCATTCATCGTGGAACAGAAAATTTTCTTTGTCGGCACTGCCGCCGAAACGGGGCGAGTCAATATCTCGCCTAAGGGGATGGACAGCCTGCGCGTGCTCGGCAAGAACCGCATTGTTTGGCTCAACGTGACCGGCAGCGGCAATGAAACCGCCGCCCACGTATTGAACAACCCGAGAATGACATTGATGTTTTGCGCCTTCTCCGGTGCCCCGCTTATTCTGCGTTTATACGGAAACGCTAGAGCCGTTCATCACAAAGATACGGAGTGGGAGGAGTTGTTCCGCTTGTTTGATCCCCTGCCCGGTGCCAGGCAAATTTTTGATCTATCCGTCGACCTGGTGCAAACCTCGTGCGGCATGGCGGTGCCGAATTTTGATTATGTGGACGACCGGGACCTGCTAAAAAAATGGGCGCTGAAAAAAGGCGATGAGGGGTTGAAGCAGTATTGGGAAGAGAAAAATCAACAGAGCCTGGATGGCTTCCCGACCGATATTCTCGACAAGAATATTTGACGCGATCGATTCGCGCATCATGCAATCGGCCTTTTTGTCGCGCTGTTGTAAGCCAGCGACTTGCCAAGCCGGCATTCGATCGGTATCTTTTCCCCGGAATTTAATTCGATGCCGAAGAGGAAACAAGCGAATGAGCCAAAAAAATGCTCCGGACGAAAAAAGGTGCGAGCCGCGCAAATCGCTGCGCAAACGTGCGCAGGTGCGGGTGGGGAATGTGCCGCCTATGGAGGCTATTACGACGGATATCTCTTTGAATGGCCTCGGCCTTTTTCTGCCGAAACCGCTGCCCTCCGGGCTGCTGTGCGTGATTTCATTTCAGACTTTGAAAGGCAATGCGGTGGGAACGGTCATGGTAAAGGGGCGTGTGGCGCGTTGTACTTTGAACGGCATGGATGGCTACCGCACCGGCATTCAGATTACGCAAATTCACCCTGAAAGTGTGCCGATGGTGCGCGCCTTGCTGCAGTAAGTTATAAGTCAATCTAGGAACGTCTAACCAAGATGGTGTCGCGCAGTAGGCAGATGAATCGAGGCGATCAGGCCGCCTTCCTTTGCGTTGCGCAGTTCGATCGTTCCGCCGCAGTGTTGCGCCGCTTCGCGTGCAATCGCCAGTCCCAGACCCACTCCGCCCAGGGATTTATTACGTGAAGCATCGAGCCGTACGAAAGGCTCGAACACAATCTGCATTTTGTCTTCGGGGATGCCGGGACCGTTGTCCCGAACTTCGATCATCGTCAGATCATCGCGTTCGATCAGCTGGATATGAGCCTTTTCTCCATAGCGCAGGGCATTTTCGATCAGGTTGCTTAAGCATCTTCGCAGTGCTATCGGTTTGGTCGAAATGGGGGCGGCGTTGCCGCTGAACGAAACATCTCGCCCGCATTCCAGAGCATCTTCGGCCATCGCTTCCGCCAGCGCGCAGACATCCAGCATTTGCTCTTCCTCCGCCGAGGTCTGTCCGCGAAAATAATCCAGCGTGGCGTCCAGCATTGCGCTCATTTCGGCAATATCCTGGTTTAGTCGCAGTCTTATTTTGTCGTCAGTCAGTTGGTCTGCGCGCAGGCGTATACGTGTTAAGGGAGTACGCAAGTCGTGAGACACCGCGACGAGAAAGGTCGAGCGTTCTTCGATATGTGATTGGATTTTCTGCTGCATCTGGTTAAATATTTGCGCGGCATTGCGCGCTTCGGCAGGGCCGGCTTCTTCGATCGGCGGGCTATTCAGATCTTCCGATAATTTCGATGCCGCCCGGCTCAGCGTCTGGATCGGTTTGGCGAATGCCTTGGCGCCATACCAGGCGGCCAATCCCATAATAACGATCTGCCAGGAGATGAAGATGAGCATCGGGATATAGAAGGGCGGGAGCGTTTCGCCGGAGGCGCTTACGAAGTTACGCGAATCCGGCGGCGGGCCGAAAGCGGCATACATGCACAAAGCCGTCGCCACATGGCTGAGCAAGGCTGCAGCCATGATCATGGTGTACATGCGCTTGAAAAAGGTGTCGGGCATGATTCCCTTCATTGCACGTCCTTCACATCCAATATATATCCTTCTCCGCGCACGGTTTTCAGGAGCATGGGCGATTTAGATGTATCTCGGAGTTTTCTGCGCAGACGCGATACCAATAGATCGATACTGCGATCGAAGGCGCTCATGCCGTAGCCGCGAGCGGCATCCATCAATTGTTCGCGCGTGAGCACGCGCCGGGGACGTTCAAGGAAGGCCAGAAGCAAGCGAAACTCCGCGTTGGAAAGAGGAACGACCATGGCATCGGGCGCGAGCAGATGCCGCGAGAGGCGATGCAGTTTCCAGCCATCGAATTCGATAAAGTCGGTCGCACGGCTTTTCGTCGTTGTCGTTCTGAATCTGCGCAGAATTGTGTGTAGACGTGCGATCAGCTCGCGTGGATCGAAGGGCTTGAGAATATAGTCGTCTGCGCCCAATTCGAGCCCGAGCACCTTGTCGGCGGATTCGCCGCGCGCGGTCAGCATGATGATGGGAATGTCTGAGGTATGGCGCAGCTGGCGGCACAATGAAAAACCGTTTTCACCAGGCAGCATCAAATCCAGGATCACAGCATCAAACTGGTGAGCGTGCATGGCCTGCGTCATTGCCGCGCCGTTGTTCACCGCGTGTGAGGTGAGACCAAAATCGCCGAGATGGCGCGCGAGCAGCCGGCAGATTTCCGTATCGTCATCAACGATGAGAATATGGGTTTTTCCCAGCATATCCATTACCCGTCTCCATAGGATTTTTATTTTTTTTCGATTTTATTGGATAAACCCAATCTCGGGTGCGCGAAAGCCATTTGTATAAAAACTTATACAAAGAGGACATAAAGAAAATACATTTTATTTATACGCTTAGCTCACATTCATAAGAATGTGGAACTCATTTCAATAACCAATAACCATTATATGGAGACGCAAAATGATGAAGAGAAGCGCATCTATCAAAAGAGGGAAGCGGCTGGTAATGGCCGCTTGGGGCATTGCAACGATCATGGGCGTAGCACCTTTGGCCCATGCCGCTGCCCTTCAAGCGTATAACGCTGATCCCAATCAAACTACCGTATCGGGCCTGTCTTCCGGCGGATTCATGGCCAATCAACTGGGCTATGCTTATTCGGCGACCTTCAAGGGCGTTGGCGTATTCGCCGCCGGTCCGTATATGTGCGCCGGCCACAGCAACTATACGGCCTGCATGTATAACGCTTCGATCAGCAGCAGCATGCTGAATACCATGCAGTCCGACATCAACAACTGGAGCGGTTCGTCAATCGACAACAAATCGAACATCGTCAATCAAAAGATTTACATGTTCGTCGGCAACAGCGATTACACGGTGGGTCCCAACCCGATGAATGCCGTGCAAACCCAGTACACTAACAACGGCGTAACCGCGGCCAACCTGGAATATGTGAAGCGCGATAGCACAGCCCATGTATTTCCCACCGACTTCGATGGAACGGGCAACAATTCCTGCAGCAGCAGCTCTTCGCCTTATATCAGCAATTGCGGCTATGACGGCGCCAAAGCTGCTTTGACAAAGTTTTACGGCACGCTGAACGCCCGCAACAATTCTCCTAGTTCGAGCAACTACATCGAATTCGACCAGACGGCGTTCACCAGCAACCCCGGCATAGCTTCGACCGGCTGGGTTTATGTGCCGTCGAGTTGCGCAAGCGGCGCCACCTGCAAGGTCCACGTCGCCCTGCACGGCTGCGTGCAAAACTACGCAACCATCGGCGACAAGTTCATCAAGAATACAGGCTACACCCGCTGGGCCGACACCAACAATATCATCGTGCTGTTTCCGCAAACCAAGGTGGACAACACCAGCCGCAGCACCTCCGCCAGCGGCAGTCTGTCTAATCCGAACGGTTGCTGGGATTGGATCGGTTGGTACGGCACCAACTTTGCGCAAAAGGCTGGCACGCAGCAGGCAGCCATCAAGGCCATGGTGGATAAGCTGACCAGCGGCTATTCTGGCGGCACCACGACGACGACTTCCACCACCAGCACGTCTTCTGGCGCAACTACGACGTCGACCGCCGCCACGACTACTACCACCACTACGACAACGACGACCACTGCGGGCACTTGCTACAACTCCAGCAACTACAGCCACGTGACCGCCGGTCGCGCATACAACAGCAGCGGTTATGCCAAGGCCAATGGTTCCAACCAGAACATGGGTTTGAACAATACCTTCTATACCTCCAAGCTGCGCAAAACAGGCACCAACTACTACGTCATCGATAGTACATGTCCGTAATGTGAATCCATTAGGGCTGGCGGATATTTTCGTCAGCCCTAAGGCTTCGTGCAGCCTAATGGCGGATCTCGTTTAACTTAGAGCTTCTAACATAATGAGGCCGATTTGGCTGGTAGGCGGGTCGGTTTCATTGTGTTGAAGCTCTTAGTGTCCCGGCATTGTCTCCAACGGCCAGGATTTGGCTCGCTCATCGGCATGATGAGCGGGCATTTTTGCGGAGCCTTCGAAATCAAAAGGAGTTCTACGAGGAGGTGAAATGTCGGTAAACGCGCCTCTTGTAGGCGGAGACATGCGAAAGTCAGCGAGAAAAATACTGCTGAGCTCCGCGATATTTGCATCGCATGGGATGGCATTCCAATTCATGTCGACTCTCGATCTTTCCACGGGCGGTATCAGTCTCGTACTGCCGATGCCTTTGCAGATTGGCCAGTTATGCGCGACCAGTTTCGACGTGCCTGCCAGGCGGTCCTGGCAAAGAACCTTGGCCTGCGGCCGAGTAAGGTCTTGCGTGGAAATGGGAATAAACGATTACCGAATCGGCATTCACTTTATTCAGGCGGACGCGATAAGCGTGAGTTTGATACGGGAGGCTATTGAGCGCTATTTGCGATCGTAAGTACTGAAGGGGGATTACGCCTTCGCCGGCACGAGGAAATGCCCCAGCAATTCATCCAATTCCGGCGACCATTCCGCGCGATTTTTTTCAACATTGATCGGCACGCCGGTATTGATGGCTTTGACCACCGGCACGCGCTCGGGCAACAAGTAAATGTTTTGCTCGAATTGAAATTTCAGGCGCGACAGGCGCGTCATGTTGGTCTCGATTTCGATTTCATTGCCCGCGACCAGCGAGCGCAGGTAATCGATTTCATATCGGGTCACGACAAAGCCGATGTTCTTATAAAAGAGCGCGCGCAAATCCAAACCGATCGTGGCCAGGTAAAGCTTGCGGCCTTCTTCCATGTAGTTCAAGAACGTGGCGTTATTGACGCCACCGTACGAATCGACCTCGTAGTCGCGCACGGTTAAAGTGTAGGAGTGGGGCAAGTATGCGCTCTCTTAAACGGAATTTACATGGGTTGAAACTATAGCAGGCGAAGCGTCTTACGACGCAAGCTGATGAAACACGCGTCGATGGGCATTGAGTATGCTCGACCAATCGAATTCCTCGCGGGCACGGCTCAAGCCTTGTTCCACGATTTTGTTTTGCACGTCAGGATTGTTTTTGAGATAGACGACCCGATTGATCAATTGCTCGATATTTTCCGCATCGAATAATAATCCGTTCACGCCGTCGGTGATGACGCTGGGTATGCCGCCGGACCGGCTGGCGAGTACGGGAATGCCGGCCGCATTGGCTTCGCACAACACGCGCCCCATGGTTTCGACATCGCGCGTGCCGGTGACGGGATTGATGCTTTCGCGGCTGGCGAGAATAAATAAATCGCACGCGGTGTAGTAGCGATGAATGTCTTCATGCGGCACGCGGCCAGCGAAGATAACGTTGTTCATGCCCTGTTCGGCGCAATGACGCTCAAAGCGCGCACGGTACTTGCCGTCTCCCACTACGACCAAATGGACTTGCGGCACGGTTTGCCGCAATCGAGGCAGTGCATCGAGCAGCAAGTCGATCCCTTTTTTTGCCACCAATCGGCACGCGGTCATCAATAAGAATCCGGACTCGGGCAATCCAAGCGCGCGCCGGGCACTGAGCTTGCAGGCGTCGGCGACGTAAAAGCGTTGACTATCGACGCCGCCCACCACGGTGTGAATGCGCTCGCTCGGAACCTGCGCGTCGCGCAACAGCCGCGCAGTGAATTCGCTATTGGCGAGAATGGCCGAAGCGGCGCGCGCCGATTGCGCCATTAACGTTTCCCGCTTCTTGCGAAAGAGCGCTTCTGCCCAGTCCGGATACCAATCCTTCTCTAGCCAGCCATGTACCAGCCGTTCCAATCGAGGGCTATTCAAGCAGCCGCTTGCGAAACGATAGGGATAGCCCAGCCAAGGGCGCATCACATCGTTGCCGACCGATCTGCAAATGACGGGGATGCCGGTGCGTTCTTGCAAGACGCCGTAGAACACGGTGGAGGAATAAATCAGATCGGGCGAGAAATTTTTCGCGTGGCGCGCGATCAACTGCAGATTGTGCTGGTATGACAAGCGGCCGAGTACGCGATGTATGGCAAATGGTTGGGCGCGGTCGTATGCCGCTGCTTCTTTTTTCAATGCCGGATCGGACGAACGATGGGTCAGCACCTCGATGCAATAACCGTGTTCCGCCAAATGGCGCGAGAGATAGGCGGCGTGGGTTTGCATGCCGCCGATGCGGGGCGGGAACTCGGTAAGGATGAGCAGAATGCGTTGCAAGAGAGGCGGCTTTCGTTGTTGTGGCAACAGATTACCGCCGAGAACGGCAGAAGGCAAACAAACCGGAATGGAATAAAAAAGGGCCGACTCGCATTGCGATGCCGGCCCGAGCGCGGAGACGAATCCGGGTTTAATTCATGAGCAGATCGGCTTGCTTGCTGGTGGTGCTGGACTGCAGGCCGAAGTGACCGAGAGCATAGTCGTAAGTCGCGTTTTGCATATCGACGTTGCTGGTACGATCCAGCTCTTGATCGAATACATCTTGGCGCCATAACGCTTGTTCTTGACTGATTGGATCAGCGGGCTGTCGATCGACAAGCCGGCGGAACCGCAGGTAGAGCTCCAGACATTCCATGGATAAACGCCGCAGGAATTCAAGCCGTGCTGAGCGCCGGCCACGCCGACGAAGGTGTTCACGTAACCGGAGTAGCCTAGTTCATTAATCGCTTTCATGGCCAGGGTCACACCCATCGAGTGGCCGATGACGTCGATCTTGCCGGTGCACGATGCGGCTTTGGCTTGCTGAAGGGCGGTCTTGACGACGTTTGTATTGGTGCTGTTGTGATCGTTGCAGGAAGCGCAAGTCTTGGAACCCCAGCTCGGACGGTAAAGCTGGGAATCGACATAGCCGCGGCCTTTCAAAGTAGAGACAGTGTTATTCCAGCTGGACGGATAAGCGGTATTGCCGTGGACCAGGACGATGTTGTCTAAACAAGCGGCTTGGGCCATCAGGCTGGTTGCCGCCAAAGCAGCACCCAGGAAAATTTTTTGTGCGGAACGGATGGTAGTGATCATGTTTGTCTCCTCATTTTTATTAGTGCGGCGTGATTTTTGCGCCGTCCAAACCACTATAGGATGTTGCTTGGTGGAATGCGACTCTCCTTTTGGGGAGTGCTTTATAGAAACATTCTTTAAAAATTGTGAAATCGCGCGAGTGACTCACTAGGTCCGAGAAGATCTTCGCGAGGCATATCCCAAGTCGGCGCATAGGGTGAGCACTTGCTCTCCCCAAGATATTTGAGATCAATGGTTGTGAAGTTGCCTTTTGGGCCGCCGCCAAAGCGGAAATCGGTGGCGGTGGTGTTCTTCACCAGCGGCATGCGGGCAAAGCGCAGCCAGGCTTCGAAGTGGCAATTCGTAATCGAAAGGGTCCGCAGCCAGGAAATGCTCCCGGTCTCTTCCTCGGCGAAGACGATCGCCGGGTCCAGGTTCAAGTCTTCGGCGACTTCCGAAAACGCCGGCGGACAAGTGCTAACCGGCACCCAGCCGGGCACCAAGCTTAAATGGCCGCGCCGCAGGCGATACGTATCGGCGGCTTCCTTGGTTTCCAAAGAGACAAAAGTCCAGCACAGCGGATGGCTGGGGTAAGCCGTCAGGGCGACATCGGCGACGCGGCTGTCCGGGTCGATTCTATTTAAGTGCGCTTCAACCACGCCGCGCGAGATACCGGAGGCGGCGCCTTGGATTCCCAAGAAAGCCAACATAATTAATATGGCGCATACAAAAGCCGCTTTGCCGCGTTGGCCGGCTTTGGATTGGATCACCGCCAAAAACAGCGCGATCAGGAGGAGAGCTGCGAGCGATCCCCAAGCGAGGAATCCTTTGCCGGCGGAATAGGCCGGTACCGCAAGCAAGCCGGCAAGCAGCGGCCATTTGATGGTATGCCGCGCTATGCACATGATCAGCGGAACGCCGAAGGCAATCCAAAACATCGGCTCGACAATAAACACCATGTCGCCATAAAACCAGCGCGAATCAAAGGGGTGGAAAGGATGAACGCCATAGTTATTGAGGTAATCCATCGCCAAGTGCAAGCCGAAGCCGACGATCATGGCCAAAGCCATGCCGAGCCGCGCGCTGCGACTGTTTTCCAGCAGACGGCGGGCCGCCGGCCACAGCAGGCAAATCACGCCGGTAAGCAACAGCGCCAACAGGACGGCAAACAGAATCGTGTGGGTGTGGCCGCGATGGTGCAGCAAATAACCGAGCGGCTTGGGTAATAAGCGCGACAGAAGGATATCCAGATCGGGGAAATTGCTGGCCAGCCAGCAGCTCACCAGCAAAAGGCGGCGGCGGATACGCTGCAGTCCCTCTTCGGGTTCTTGCGGCAGGCTGCGATGGATGAGTTCGCCGGCGGCCAGGCCGGTGAGCGAATGGCTTAGATTGTCCATGGCCTTGCGTGCATGTCAGCCGTTGTTGTTATTGTTGTTCGAGAGCGCGGCGCCGTCGCCGTCCCCTCCCACATCCACCTCGGCGACTTGTTCAAACGTTTGGCCGTTGACCACCGAAATCTTGCGGCCGTCGCAGCGCAGCGTTCTCGAGCCGTTTGCCGCATCCAAGGAAAAACTTTGCGCGAGCTTGCCGTCGGCATAGCAATACACTTTTTTCTGGTGATAGATCGCGTAATGGTTGCCCGGCCGTTCAAGCTGCCACCATCGCACCAGCCATTCTTCCAGCGTCGCACGTTCCAGATTATCCGGAACATTGGCCGCATTCATGAAGCACTCGGTGACGTAGGCTAGTTTTTCCAGTGGTGGCGCGCTCATGTTTACTTCGCCAAATAAAAGAATTCGAAATTCTGAAACGGAAGATTTACCGCTTGAATATGGTAGAAGGCATTGTTCTTCTGCTTCTGATAATGATAGTCGCGCAAATAGAGTGTAGTGAAAAATAGATTGTTCAGCACGCCGTGCTGATACAAGTGCCGATGCATGCCGATGATATCGCTCAGATCGACCATGACAAAGTCGGCGCCGAGGCGATCGCTTTGCTGCACATGATCGGCATAGATTTGGTAAGTAAACAGATGCGCTTGTTTGCTGCGCTGGTCATCGCCATACACCACCGGCGTATCGCGCAGCATTTGCAAATACAAAGTATTGCGTGTGGGTTCGTCGCAATGGATATCGAACAGCGCCCGCCTAAAATGCAGCTTCACCGGATCGCCGGCGCTAAGCGTATGCCAATCGGACGTTGTTTTGAATAGCTGCGAACGCAGCGCGACCAATTCATCGCCGATTGCCAGCGTGAAGGCGTCGGCGCTGTAGAGCGTTTGCAAAACCGGGTCGGCATCGATCAAGGCTTGCAAGCTATTTTTTTCTTGCCGCAAGTCGTCCGGAATGAGAGCGGTTTTGGCCGGTTGCGCTGCAACCGCGTCGAAAGACAATTGCGGATGCATGGCGCGCGCATAGTAACGTGCGTAGTTCTTTTGCTTGGCTTCGCTATCGGCCGGGAAGGAACGCGGGTTGTCGCGGTAAATCATTTTCTGCAAGTCGCAGGTATACGAACGGCCGCTCTTGCTTTGATGTTTCACCACCGCGCAGCCGGTGTGGCATCGCGATAATTGATTGCAGCCGCCGCAGCCGTCGTCGAAGCCATGCGTCTGATGAATCTGGCTAATCTTGCGCGCGCCATTGGCCAAAATATCGTCGATGCGGTCTTCAAACACATTGCCGTATTTGAATTCTTCGATACCTTGTCCGCGCACGCAGGAATACACTGAACCGTCGCTTTGCAATAAATAAAAACGCTCGCCGCAATTGAAAGCATTGGTGCAGTAGGATGGCTTGAATTCATCGAACCAATTGCGGCGCAAACCTTCTTCCAATTCGGTGCCGGTGAATTCCGCCTTCAATGCATCGTACAGCGCCTTTTGCTCTGCCGGCGTGGTCGGCGTCAACACTTCTTTGCCTTTGTCGGCATCATTCAATTCCGACGCAAAGGCAAACATCAAATTGAACTGGTTCATGTCGAAGCCGAGTTCTCGATGAATGAACCAGATATCTTTGATGAAGGCAGGGATGTCGGTCAAATGCTCGCTGCAAATTGTCGCCGAAATTTTTTTGCCGTGCGGGTAGCGCGCCAGCAGCCGGATATTGTCCAGCGTGCGCGCCAGCCAATCGCCGCCGCTTCGCGTGGTGCGATATTTAGCGTGCATGGACAGCGGCAAGTCGATGCTGGCGCTGACCGATACCTTATGGCGGTCCAGCAAATCGTAAAGGCTGGCGAATTTAAATAAATTCGTCTTGATATGCGGTGACGATTTTTTATGCCCGAGCGCAGTGATTTCATCAAAATGCTGCAGATAGTGCTGACGAACGATCTTGAATAAATCTTCCAGCACCAGCGGCGGCAAGGCCGTGACTTCGCCGCCGTGCAGCGATACGTTGAATGCCAACACGCCGGCATCGCGCAAGGCGTCAAGCGCAAAACGCAAAGTATCGACTGCGCGCGCCGCATCGTTCTTCAGCCCCGCAGTCGTCGTTTGCTCGCCCAGATAACAATAGCGGCAACTCAGGTTGCACGCCAGCGTAGGGCTGTACAGTAAATGGATGTTGCGGGTGAAGACGGGCGCGATTGGGACGGTGGCGGCGTTCATGGATGTTCGATTCCGACCAGCTGCACATCCGGATTCGCCGACACGATCTTTTCAATAATCTTGCCGCTCACCTTGTCGAACTTGAGCTGCTTGTTCTTGGCGATCTTGAAGTCCTTGCGCGCGGCGGTAGGAAAGTTGTCGCGTTTCAGCTGAAAAGATTTTTGATTTCCCCAAGTAAGCGACAGCACCCCTTGCTCCGGCATCAGCGTGAGTTTGCTGACGCGCCGGTAATAAATGATGGTATCGCCGCAGATGAAGTAGCGTGGGTACAAACAAATCTTTTTCTTGGGCCAGGCTATGCCCAAGACAATCAGCCAGACGACCACCATGACAAAACCGGCAGGAGGGAAAAACAGGAATAGCAATATTTCCGTCAACACGGCAGCTGCCATGATCAGGAAATGTTTGCCCGTCAGGCGCGTGCCGTCTTCATGCTGGTATTTGTAAGCCGCGTTGATGGTGCTGCTCATGGTCTCCCTTGGCGCTACTTGTTTATCACTGGATGATGCGGTCTGCGAAAACGGCAGTCAATTGCTTTTTTCAGTGGCCGGCTGGATTGGGTTTGCGGTTCAGGAAGTGCGTTACACTCTTGCTGATTTTGTCAGAAAATTAGGTATGCTTTTTTAAAATTTTTAGGAGAAATCCGCCGTCAAATCAATTGCCTAGCTGCTTTGTCAAAAGATTTAGGCAGACAGGCTACCGATTTAGGCGGACGTTGGGTTTCTTCCTAATTAAACAGTTAGAAAGCGGACGTTTCATGGGATTTGGACAGCGCTGTAAATGTACAGAGTGTGACTTCGATTTTTGCAGCGGTCATTCTCATCATGAAGGCGCCAGCAGCGCAGTTTGCAAGGAGTGTCTAACTTTATTTGATTTGCCGACGAAAAATTTTTGGGGGCCAGAGATAGCGGAGGTTATAGAGCTATTTAAGGTTGAGAAGAGACTTGTATATAAACATAAAAAGAAACCGCCGCGAACGGAATGGTCACGCCATCCAACTGGAGAGTTTCTCTTAGCCGAGCCGTCTGGTCAGGAGTGGGGACGTGTTCACTATCCCATTGACACCGTAATTTGCCCTCAATGTAAAACGAAAGGCAGTCTTATCCTCGACTTTGAATCGGGTGAAAACTGCCCGCAATGTAAGAGTGGAAAGCTGGAATGCTCTCAAGTCATTTACTAAAAATAGTTTCTAACTTATTGCTCGACGCCTACGCCTACCGGCGCGGGTCAGCGCTGCGGTAGGCCAGTCACTCAGAACCTGCACATGGAAATCAATACAAAAATGAATAAATTTGCAGCTTTGACCGCACTCATATTTCTTTCGGGATGTGCATCCTCTTATAAAATTCCGAACGACCACCCATCGGCTAGCGTTTCCTTTGACTTAACTTCTGACTCAACAAATACAACATCAAAAGGATTCAACGTTTTCGCATATGACGATTTAAACTGCATCCCATCGAAACATGGCAGCAGAATAGATTGGAAGTGGCCTGCGAATGACCGAGAAATCTTGGGCCCAGCCTCCGTCGCAGCAGGGGTGTCCCTCACTTTCGCAGTCTTGTATGGTGAGTCACGTATTGCGCAAAACCGAAATTGCAGTTTTACAGCTTCCTTTAACCCTTTAGCTGGCCAAACGTATCTGATCCGCTTCGTAGTTACAAATCAGTCCCTTGCATGCGGCATCCAAATTACAGACAGCTCAGGCACCCAAGTTGCATATCAAGCGCCTGAAAATTCATGCGCAGAAACTTTTGCAGGAAAGGTTAAAAATGGTGGGGCGGGTATTCTCGATTGGAAAGTTCGGGTTGTCCGCTAAGCAGATCCGCAAAAGTTTTTTGACAAAACACGTTTCAACCAAAATTTCTCGGACAGTACGCCCGAGGTTTGCAGAGCATCCTGATTCGACAGGCCACTCAAATGCGCAACAAACAATCTGACCTGCTCATCCAAACT
>JACOUL010000043.1 GCA_016177875.1 Burkholderiales bacterium | reverse complement strand
CAACCCGGCACGGGCGACAGTTGCCATTTCTGCACGATCTGCGGTACGCTTATTCATGACTTCCTCCCTCATTCAGATTGTTCTCGAAACTCAATCTTGGCACGTTGATGCCGTACCGAGTGGGGAAGTCCCTTTTATTCGTTAGGGCTCTTACTCCAATGAAGGAACAACTCCTGAAATTGATCGATGCAAAGGCGCAGTCCGAGATCAAGTACCTTCATGATGAGCTTCGTAGAATTCGCAATGAATTCACAAAGAACGGCACCTATCCCTCTAGCATGCATATCAACTCCGCAATTCGAGCATGTTCTGATCACGCGGAGAAATTCTCGAAAGATGTTTTTGCAGACTACAAGCGCGCAGTTTCAATTGATAAGCGCCGATTTTCTCAAAGTCATTTGGATTCAACGGCTACTTCGTTTTTGGACCTTATCCAAACGGAATTCAAAAATCTTGATTCCATTTTGGGCCAAGCGGTCGGTGGGATTGCGCAATCACTTTCGAATACTGGACTGCAGGACTACAAAGGATTCGAGAAGACAAAGGAAGTCACCTTGCAGTGGTTGAAGGCTGAGATCGAGCTCTTTCAGGCTGAAGTAATTAGCAAGAAACCTTCGCTCGGGCTGAAGATAAAAAGATTTTTCCAAGAGAACATTTTTGGCGTGATCTTGGGTGGTCTGATTGCCTTGGCGTCACTGGGGTTAGCTGTTCTAAAGTTAGTGAATTGAATGTCGCCTTTTCCTAACCTCTTTGCAGCCGACCGCCCAAAAGCTGCGCTTTTGGGTTCCCTCGTTGCTATCGCTCCTCGACGGCGGCTGAGCTTGGACGTGAGGCATCGCGTAGAGGTATCTCCGTGCTGACACGAAAACTATTGCCGCAGCCTCAGGAGAAGGACTGGTTCATGTTCTCGGCTGGGCTCATGTTGCACGTCTCATCTGATTACATTGCGATGCGCTTACTGCATCAACTTGAACCGCTGACATCCATGCCGACCATTTGCGTGTTAATGCTGGACGTGGTGGAAAAGGCGCTAAAGCTACACCTCGCGGTCCAGACTCAAACGGCCACAGCCTTAACGGACATGGCCACGAAATACGGTCACAATGTAGAGGCGCTTCGCGAGGCGTGTGCAGGCTTTGCACCAGTGTTTGCCGACCCCGATGTTCGTGACTTTGCAAAGCATCTGAATGATCGAGACGGGAAGCTGTACCAGCAGCTTCGATATGGGTCCCAGAAGACCACGGAAGGGTTTTCGACCAACCTTTCAACGCTTCGGCCTGTCGTTGACAAGATCTTCTGCGAATCCATTCTTCAATTACCGGAGAGCATTCGACGAGTCCTTGTTTACTCCTCGCCACTGAAGCACCTAATCGTAGGTAATCGATTTGACCAAAGTCGGCACCCTGCGGGCCTGCTCGAAGCGCTGAGGCGAGACAACGCCTACTTCGATGCACTCTCCGACTACTGCCATCGTATCGAGAAGGAACAAAGTGACCTCCTTGCCAAGATGACAGCTACACAACAACCTCAAACCGATGCCTAACCCTGCGCTCAACCTGACCGCCCAACAGCGACGCTGCGCGCTCCGACGGCAGGTTAGCTTCACGGTACATACACATTCTACGGTACGAGCACCACCAATAAAATCTACGCGCAAGTCAACGCTGCAATTCGATGACAGGCCACGAACAATCCCGACTCAGCAAGAAAGGCAAGACAAATGAGGCAAGACTGGTTCTTTCCCGGGAAGCTGGCGCGGCGGCTCGCATCAAATGACGTATCCAACCGCGAGATTGCCTACCTAACGCTTGCGAACCTGCTCTTTGGCTGGGTGATTTTCTATGGCGCCTTCACATGGGCGAATCCGCCGTGGACACTCTTGAGTCTGTTTGAATGCATCGTCGTCGTAGCGATCACGCTGATGGGCTTCACGACATGTTTTGACGCCGCCGGCGGCGACACTAATGAGCGCTTTGCTGCGCACTACAATTGCCTATCTTTCGGCGTGTGGCTCTGGACCACGACTGCCACTTGGATCATTTTCTGGCTGGGTATCTGGCTGTTCAGGCAAGGGATTTTTGCGGCATATCGCTATGAGCACCTTGGAATCGCCCAGAACTTAGCGTCTGTTGGCGCAAGCTTTGGGTGGCTGTGGACCTTCCTTGCCATCGTTGGCGGACAGGTTGCCTACTTTTGGTGGTTGACCGCTGTACTGCGCAAAGCCGCAAAACAGAATTGAATATCCTACTGACGCTGCTTTATCTTGCCTTCGTCGTCTGGCTGATCGTTGCGTTAACGCGCGCCAAAATCGGCTCAGGCGTTATCACTTCCGGCATTGCGATGCTCTTGCTGGTCGAATACACGTTAGTGATTGTCGGGCATAATTTTCCATTCAATTGGATTACCCCGGTCTTGCTGCTTGCGTCACTCGCAGGCGCGCTTACCATCGCTGTGGTGATTAAATGCTTCGTTCGGCGCATGTGGATCGATCTTGTCCTTGTCTTTTTTCTTGATATTCTTCACCTTGTCATATTTATTTTCGCGTCGATTAACACAATGGGAAACATGCACTGACGTGCAGAGATAATTTCAATCATCGCACTAAGTTAGGAGGCCGCATGATCGTTCCACAATTCTGGGCCGAAAGCCGTCTGCAGCATCGCGCAAAAGGCAAGCAGATCACGCTTCGGCGGTTTGGCTGGTCGGACTTAAGCGCGGCCGACGCGCAGGCGAATGCCGACGCGCGCGTGAAAGAAGCCCTGGAACGAGCGCTGTCCGGTGAGAAGCTTCCTGCCAAGGAACCGAAGATTCCCTATAACGGCGCGGCGGGCGTGCCGATCCGAGAAGAGATCGTCAGCCGACATGGCGACGCCGTCATCACGCGGAATTCCTACGGCGCGCGCTGCTTGAATACGCCGAACGTGCTGTTCGCCGACATCGACTTTCAGGATCGGGCGCCGTTGCGATTCACTTTCGCTGTCTTGGGCATATTGATCCTTCTTGCGTTGGCGGTCTCATGGCTGATCGGTTCGCGCGGAGCCGGTATCGCGCTGGGAGCGCTTGCGCTGCTTTCCTTCAGCATTGTTTCCAGAGTCGCCTTCCGCGCGATTCAGACGGCGACGGGCGGGGCCGAACGAACGGCGCGCAAGCGCATCGATCGCTTCCTCGCCAAGCATCCGGGTTGGAATCTACGGCTCTATAAGACGCCCGCAGGTTTGCGCGTGGCGGCAACCCATAAATTGTTCAGCCCAAGCGACCCGGATGTATCGGAATTTTTCAAAGCGCTTGGGACCGATCCCATTTACGTTTCGATGTGCATGAACCAGCAATGCTTTCGTGCGCGGGTCAGCGCGAAACCCTGGCGTATCGGCATCGAGAGCCATCTGCGGCCGCGTCCCGGCGTATGGCCGGTCGCGCCGGAGCATCTGCCGATCCGCACGTCATGGATCGACGATTACGAGAAAACCGCAAGTTCTTACGCGGCTTGTACTTTCCTGGAAACCGTCGGCAATGGCGCCGTGCATTTGGATGTGCGGCCGGTTCTAGAGCTTCACGACGAACTGTGCGCGGCGACGAGCAAGAGGCCTATCGCATAAAGCGGCCCGGGTCGGGCAAGTCAGGCGCCCGTCTGCGGTTCCTGACGATGGCTATCCAGCGAAAAATGCTCCGCCAGCGACTGATTCAGCCCCTGCTCCACCGCGCTTTCCACTGTCTTCGCCAGCTGCGCATTCGACGCAGCCGAAAATACGAACAGACGGTAAACATCTGCCAGCTTCAACTGCTGCGGATTGATCAGCAAGGTCCAGCGGTCGAATCCTTGGCTGACGGTCTTGCCCCAACGGACTCGCTTGGGAATCTCGATCTTGATGCGCCCTACCCAGCCGGCGTTGAGCATTTTTTCCAGCAAGCTTTCCGATTCATCAAAGCCGAGTCGCGTCAGGGCACGGATGGTTTGCGCATCCACCGCTGCATTCGTCCCCGTGGCGCGCGCATCATGCAGCACTTTCAGCACCGACACCGCATCGATGAAGGCGCTGCCCGGCGTGGCGACATGCCACCAGCGTTCGTATCTGACGACCGGCAAGGCCGCCGTGATCAAGGCGCCGAACAGAGTGATCATCCAGAACAAATATATCCAGACCAGGAAGATCGGTACGGCGGCGACGGCGCCGTAGACCACGGTATAGGTGGGAATCTTGGTAATGTAGACGGCAAACAAACGCTTGGCGATTTCAAACGCAACACCGGCAAAAAACCCGCCCCACATGGCGTCGCGCCAGTCGACCAAGCGGTTGGGCACGGCCATGTATAGCAGGGTGAATGCGCCGGCCGTGAGCGCGACCGAAATAATGGTATAGACAAGGGCGCCGACCACCGGCATCGACGTCACCACGCCGCCGGTAGCCGTAAAGACGTAGGACGTCACCGTGATCGAGATGCCGATCAACAAGGGGCCGAGCGTCACGATGGCCCAATACACCAGGACGCGTTGCGTGAACGGCCGCGTATTTTTGACGCGCCAGATTTGATTGAAGACGCGGTCGATGGTCGACATCATCGTGACCGCGGTCAATATCAAGATCACGCCACCGAAAGCCGACAAGCCTTTAGACTTGGCGGCAAACTGGTTGAGGTAACCGATGATGGTACTGGCGATGGCCTTGGGCATCAGGCTCTTGATGAAATATGCTTCCAGCGATGCGCGGAAGGTATTAAATACCGGAAAGGCGGTAAAAATCGCGAAGGCGATCGTCAAAATCGGCACCAGTGCCAGCACCGTGGTAAAAGTCAGGCTGCCGGCAACTTCGGGCAAGTGTTCCTCGTTCAAGCGGCGCGACGCAAAGCGGAACAAGTCGCGCACTTGCGGCCAAGTAAGTTTGCGGCCGATTCGCTGTGATATGGTTTGAGACAGTGTCATGCGAGAACGAGTCGGAAAATAAAGCGCCCTATAATACCAAGTATGACGACCACATCGAATATCACCCTCTTAGTTTTGTATTATTCGCGGCATGGCGCGACCCGGAAACTGGCCGAATTCATTGCCCAGGGTATTGAAAGCGTGCCGGGATGCGATGCGCGCTTGCGTACCGTGCCGGCCATTTCCACCGTGACCGAAGCGACCGAGCCGGAAGTGCCGCGCGAAGGCGCGCCCTATGTCGAGTTGCGCGACTTGGAAGAATGCGCCGGCTTGGCCTTAGGTTCCCCTACCCGCTTCGGCAATATGGCGTCGGCCATGAAATATTTCTGGGACGGCACGTCGGCGCAGTGGGTTTCCGGGACGCTGGCCGGCAAGCCTGCCTGCGTCTTTACCTCAACCGGCAGTATCCACGGCGGACAGGAAGCAACGCTGCTTTCGATGATGATTCCCTTGCTTCATCACGGCATGCTGCTGCTCGGCTTGCCTTATACCCAGCCTGAATTGATGACTACCGCAAGCGGCGGCACGCCCTATGGCGCGAGCCATTGGGCCGGACTCAATAACAACCATCCCATTACCGAAGACACCAAGGCCTTGACGGTGGCGCTCGGACGGCGGCTTGCGCAAACCGCGCTTAAATTGCGGGAGGTGTAATGGATAACACGCGCATTCGCATTTACCACGTCTGCACCATCGCCAGCTTGGCCGCACTGATTTTGCTCGGCATTGCCTGGGAAATGTTCCTGGCGCCCTTGCGTCCCGGCGGCTCGTGGCTGGCATTGAAGGTGCTGCCTTTGTTGATCCCTTTGCGGGGCGTCATTAAGCGCGATATCTATACTTTGCAATGGTCGTCGATGCTGATTCTTTTGTATTTCGCTGAAGGTATCGTGCGCGCCACCAGCGACAAAAACAACTTGTCTGCCGCGCTCGGCTGGGTTGAAGTCGCGCTCACCTGCATCTTCTTTACTTGCGCATTGCTGTATCTGCGGCCTTACAAGAAGGCGGCCAAACAGCTCGCGAAACAAGTGATTGAAAAGGTTTCGAAATGAATACCTTCCTCGATCAGTGCCGTCGTGTCGTCGGCGCGGCTAACGTACTGACCGAGGATGCCGATAAGGCGGCGTTTGTGACGGATTGGCGCAAGCGTTTTACCGGGGCGGCGCTTGCCGTCGTTCGGCCCGGCACGGCGGATGACGTGGCGGCCGTTATGCGCTTGTGTAATCAGTTTCAGGTTCCCATCGTGCCGCAAGGCGGCAATACCGGCTTGGTGCTGGGCAGCGTGCCCGATCAAACCGGCGCGGCGATCGTGCTCTCTCTTTCACGCTTGAATCGCATTCGTGCAGTCGATACGGTCAACAACACCATCACCGTCGAAGCGGGTTGCATCCTTCAAAATGTGCAAGACGCCGCCGCGGATTCCGGTCGTCTGTTTCCCTTGTCGCTGGCCGCTGAGGGCAGCTGTACCATCGGCGGCAATCTCTCGACTAATGCCGGCGGCACCGCTGTTCTCCGTTACGGCAATGCGCGCGAACTTTGCCTGGGACTGGAAGTCGTGACTGCGCAAGGCGAAATATGGGAAGGACTGCGCGGTTTACGCAAGGACAATACCGGCTATGACTTGCGCGATCTCTTCATCGGCGCGGAAGGCACGCTAGGCATCATCACGGCCGCCGTGATGAAACTTTATCCCCAGCCTGCCGCGCAAGTGACGGCGATGGCGGCAATGCGCACGCCGGACGATGCATTGAGGCTCCTGTCGCTCGCACGCGAGCGCTGCGGCGATGCGCTGACCGGCTTTGAGCTGATGTCGGACGTATGTTTGCGTCTGGTGCAAAAACACTTTCCGCAATTGCGGACGCCTTTTTCGCAAGCGCATGCGCAATACGTCTTGCTGGAATTATCCGACAGCGAATCGGAAGAACACGCCACGGCTTTGCTGGAAAACGTCATCGGCTCAGCATTGGAAGAGGATGCGATTCAAGATGCGGTGGTCGCCACGTCGCTTTCGCAATCGGAAGCCTTGTGGCAGCTGCGCGAACACATTTCACTCGCCCAGGCGCAAGAGGGCAAAAACATCAAGCACGACATCGCCGTGCCCATTTCGCGCATCGGCGAATTCATCGCCGCGACGGATGCCTTGCTTCTTGCGCACTTTCCCGGCTGCCGCATGGTGACTTTCGGCCACCTCGGCGACGGCAACCTGCATTACAACGTCTCGGCGCCGGAGGGACAATCGGATGAAGCCTTCATCGCGCGCCAACCGGAGGTCAACCAAGTCGTGCATGACAGCGTTCACCGCTATAACGGCTCCATCTCGGCGGAGCATGGTTTGGGCGCATTGAAGCGCGATGAAATCCGCCGTTATAAATCCGATGTCGAGCTCGGCCTCATGAAAACGATTAAACGCGCGCTCGACCCCTTGAATCTCATGAACCCGGGAAAGGTTCTTTAATCATGAAAAAATTAGTGTGCTGCGGCCTGCTATGGTCGCTCTGTTGGGCTGCGCATGCTGCCTACAAATGCGAAGTCAACGGCTCCGTTATCTATAGCGATCAGCCCTGCGCGGCCGGCAAGTCGGTTCATATTGCAGAACCGCCCAAGCCTTCCGTAAGCAATGTCACTGCATCTGAACGAAAATTGGCCAGGGAAAAAGCGGAGATAAAACGGCTAGAGAGCGCCCGTCAAAAACGCGAGGCAAGAGAAGAGAAAACGCGTATGTATGCTGAACGAAGAGAAGTAGCTATGCAAAAAAAATGCGGCCATCTAGCCCAGCGTAAAAAATGGGCGGAAGAAGATGCCGCCAGGAGCGGCTCCTTCAGGGCAAGGGAAACGGCAAAAACGAAGGCGCGTCGAGCGGCCGAGCGATACGATCTGGAATGTCGCAGGTAACCGTATCGGCATGCAGAAATTGCTTCACCGCTTCCAGCACTTGCGAAGGTTCCACCTTCTCTAAGCATTCATGATGGCCTTGCGGACACACGCTCTTGTAGCAAAAGCGGCATGGCACGTCGTGAAATAACACACGGCTATCCAATTGCCAAGGCGTATGCTGGGGATTGGTCAAGGCATACAGTACTACCAGCGGTGTGCCGAGCGCGGCGGCGATATGCGCAGGCCCGGTATTACTGGAAATCATGGCGGGCGCCAAACCGATGACCGCGCCCAATTTTCCTAGATCTAAACCGCCGGCCAGCGATATTGCATGCATTTCCGCCCGGCGAATGATTTCGTCGATTAATTCTGTTTCTTCCACGCTGCCGGTAAACACAACCGGATAGCCGGCGACGTCCAATTCCTTCGCCACTTTCACCCAATGTTTTACGGGATACCGACGCGACGCAGCGGTCGCTCCCGGATGAATGACTACCCAGGGCGCATGCAGATCGATCCCCTCGCCGCTCAAGCGTTGCCAGGCCCATTTGACATCGGCTTTGGGCACGCGGAACGACAGCCGCTCATCCGTCGTATAACAGCAGACTGAACCGACCAAGTCGAGTTGCCGACGCACTTCATGCCGCAGCGTATCTTTCGGTTCTGGCTCCGGTATCCAATCGCTCAGCATTTGGTAAGGATTTTCACGGCAATGCGCCAAGCGGAGCGGAATGCCGGCCAAGTAGCATAAATATGCGGCAGGCAATGCGCTTTGGCTATATGCCGTAAAAATCACCGCGGCGTCAAAAGAAGCGGCGCGCAGGCGTTGCATCATGTCGAGATCGACGCCGGTGCTATGCGGATCGCTATTTTTCATCCAGGGCGCGGCGTATTCGATGATCGTGTCAACTTCCGGAATGAATGGCGCCACTGCCGCTCCGCCGGAAGAAGTGAGCAAAGTGATCGTGCGGCCCGGCCCAGCCTCCTTCAGTGCACGTAAGGCAGGGGTGCACATCAGTACATCGCCCAGATAATCCAGGCGTACGCACAAGATATTCCGCGCATTTTCCCAGGCGGTATTCATCATGATGCCAAGGAAATCGCGACGGCGAGCGCCTCAATGCAGCGATTCAGTAAGTCAGGCCGGCCACAGATAGGGATCACCACCGAGATTCGCGGATGCGTTGTCATCTGCGTATCCCCTACTGTTTTCCCCACGTTTTTTCCGCCGCCGCGATAGCCGGAGCGGCATCGGCAAGATCGGAGGGCAGCATGACGGGCAGGAATTCGATGTCCGCTTTCAGCCAGAAGAAAAAAGGTTCGGCAATGGCCGGGATCTGCGATGCATCGTCCATGTTGACGACGACGTATCCTCCGCGTTGACCTGACATAGCGGTAAAGTAAGCTGTTTCCGCTTTGATCTCCGACAGAAGCCGCTTCATTTTTTCACCGAACTCAGGGTCGGCGAGAGCAGCGTTTCCCGCCTCCACAGGAAACCGCATTTTCAGCAAATAGCGCATGGAAATTCTCCTGATACATAGCGCGCAACAATTTACGCACCTGGTCCGCTATGCAATTCCCATTCCATTAAGTCGTTGCAAATTGTTCGGTTTCTTCGGTTTGTTGCGGTGAGCGCCATAGCCTGGCATAGACGCCGTTCTTCCGGAGTAATTCAGAATGATTGCCGCGCTCAAGTTAACGTATACAGAGAATGTCCAAGCGCTTCATTTTTCCGACTTCTGTATTTCTTACATGTGAAAGATGCAAGCGAGAGACTTCCTTTCATTTCATTTTTCTATACGGAGATACGTGAAAAATTTCTTCCTCCCACAGGTATATCAATTGCTTGAAAGTGCGGAGCAAGGAGGCTCCTGTGTATTCCGATTTGTTGGAAGCGTTCAAAGTATGCACCGGCGTACCGGTCTTGGTAATCACGTCGTTTAACACCCGCGGCGAACCTATTGTTTGCACGCCGCATGATGCCTTGGAGTCTTACTTCATCACGCAGCTCGATACGCTTGTGATCGGTTCTTTCCGGCTCGAGAAGTCTGCCGCAGGGAAGAATGTGCAATGACGGCTGTATACACACCCTATACGCCTATCGAACCCATTCAACCGGACGAAATGCGCAGCATCGCGGTATTTCGCGCGCTGCAATTGGGTGATTTGTTATGTACCGTCCCCGCTCTCCGCGCACTTCGGGCTGCGGCGCCGCAAGCAAGGATTACCTTAATCGGCTTGCCGTGGGCGATGGACTTTGCCAAGCGTTTTGAAAAATATATCGACGACTTTCTATCATTTCCCGGTTTTCCCGGCTTGCCGGAAACCCTGCCGAACCTTGCCGCCATTCCGGAATTTTTCGCCGCTGCGCACGCCAAGCGATTCGACTTGGCAATTCAAATGCATGGCAGCGGTTTACTCAGCAACCCACTAACGGCCGCCTTGGGCGCGCGCATCAATGCCGGGTTTTACCTGCCGGGACAATACTGCCCCGAAGGTCGCCACTTTGCTTCATGGTCCGAAAGTGAACACGAGGTGTTGCGCTTCCTTCGGCTTTTTCATTTACTGGGCATCCATAGCCAAGGCAAGGAGCTGGAATTTCCTTTGCATGATAGCGACTATGCCGCGCTGCATGCCTTGGTCGAGAATTTACCCAGGCCAGGCAGTTATGTATGTATCCATCCGGGCGCACGCTTGCCTTCCAGACGCTGGCCCACCGAACGCTTTGCCGCCATTGCCGATGGGCTGGCAGCGCAGGGATTTCACATCGTCATTACCGGCTCCAAGCAAGAACGCGAGCTTATCAACGCGGTCAAGCAGGCGATGCAAGCACCTGCAATCGATATGGCCGGGCGCACCACCCTCGGCGCCTTAGCGGCATTGATTGCGCAAGCAAGATTATCGGTATGCAACGATACCGGCATATCGCACCTCGCTGCGGCAGTCGCCACGCCTAGCGTCGTAATCTGCTGCGGCGCCGATCCCGGCAGATGGGCTCCGCTTAACCACCGGCTGCATCGGGTCTTACACGCAGAGGTACGCTGCCGTCCTTGCGAGCACGTCGTCTGTCCTATCGGCCATCCGTGCGCGGAAGATATCGAGCCGAATCAAGTGCTCGACGCTGCTATGCAAATATGCGCTCAAGCTCGGCGGGAAAGAAAAACGGCGTCATGATGGAAGTACATAATAGCCTCCGAGCGGCAACATCGACCGACCGCACTTTAATTTTTGCACGGCGTAGCTTTTACACATTCAGGAAATTCTTACTTATTCAATCCATCAACTGACGATGAATTGCGCCTTTGTCTTACCCTAAAAAACTAAGCAAACAAGATTTAGGCAAAGTTTACATCGATGAAGATTACGTTTGATGCAGATGGTACGCGTCTTGCGTCACTAGAGCCACTATTGGCTGCTGCGACGTCCCTTGCCCACCAGCAGGAGATATTCATTGAATTATGAAAATTGCTCAAGTTTCTCCCTTATTTGAGCGCGTGCCGCCGCGCGCCTATGGTGGCACCGAGCGCGTCATTTCCTATCTCACAGAAGAATTAGTCCGGCAGGGCCATGAGGTCACGCTTTTTGCCAGCGGCGATTCGATTACTCAAGCCAAGCTTATTTCCTCCACCGAAAAAAGTATGCGGCCGCAGGCAGGCGACAATTCTTGGATGGCATACCACATCATTCAGATGGAGCAATTAGCGGAGTTAGCGAACCAATTCGATGTGATTCATTTCCATACCGATTACTTGCACTTTCCGCTCGCGCGACGTCTTGCTACCCCGCATGTGACGACGCTCCATGGAAGGCTTGATTTACCGGAATTGCTCCCCCTATATCGCCACTTTCCAACCAACCCTTTAGTCTCGATTTCAGACAGTCAGCGCAAGCCCTTGAACTTTGCCAATTGGCAGGGAACCGTACATCACGGACTGCCTCCGAATTTGTATTCTTTCGCGCGTGAGCATGGCGAATATTTTCTTTTTATCGGTAGGGTTTCCCCGGAAAAGCGGATTGACCGTGCAATCGAGATTGCCCAGAAGTGTGGGATGCGTTTGTATATCGGTGCAAAAGTAGATTGTGCGGACGAAGCCTATTTCATCGAAAGCATTAAGCCTCTATTAAAGTTTCCCGGGATTGAATTTATCGGAGAAATCGGCGAATCGGAAAAACGTGAATTGCTGGAGCATGCCACGGCATTGCTATTCCCCATTGACTGGCCCGAACCATTCGGTTTGGTCATGATCGAAGCTCTTTGCTGCGGTACGCCCGTTATCGCCTATCGCAACGGTTCCGTTCCGGAAATTCTGGAAGACGGGGTGAATGGTTTTGTCGTGACGAATCAGGAAGAGGCAGTGAGCGCCGGCCAGCGCATTCAGATGATTGACCGCAAAAATTGCCGTGCATCCTTTGAAAAGCGATTTACCGCCGAGCGCATGGCGCAAGCCTATCTAGAAATTTATCGCAAGGTAATCGATGCCCCAATGCATGCATGATTGAAGCGCCTGGAAATCGCACAGGAGTATCCGCATGAAGGAAATGAAAGAAAAAATTCAATTGGGCGAGCACTGGTACATACTCGCCACTTCCTCTCCCTCCGATGAACGCCGGCGCGTCCTCAAGCACAACAATACCTTTGCCGTCTTCGATCTGTTCGGCGATGCGCATTCCATCGGCCCGCGCGGCGCCGGCATCTATAACGGCGACACCTGTTTTTTATCGATGCAAGAATTGTTAATCGACGGCGTGCGCCCGATATTTTTGAATTCAACGGTAAAAGATGACAGCGGATTATTCATCATCGAGTTGATGAACCCCGACCTCTATCCCGAGCAACGTGAACATATCATTAAAGGCACACTCCACATTTTTCGCGCCAAACTGCTGTGGGACGACACTTGCTACGAGCATGTACGCGTGGTCAATTTCGGCTTGACGCCGGTGGAAGTGACATTGTCGATGACCTTCGGCGCCGACTACAACGATATTTTTGAGGTCAGAGGCTTTCATCGCGGCCGGCGCGGCGAATATTTGCCGCCCAAGGTGACTGACCGCGAAGTTATTCTAGGCTACCGCGGTTTGGATCAGCAAGTGCGTAGAAGCCGCATCATCTGCGATCCGACGCCGGAAAAGCTTACTGCGGAGCGCGCCGACTTCCCGATTGTTTTGCCTTCCAAAGGCGAAGAGCATTTTTACTTTACTGTTTGTTGCGAAGTGGAAGAAGGCAAAATTCAAATGCCGACGGATTATTTTTCCGCTTTTACGCAACTCGAAAAAAGCGTGGTCGGCCGTGCGCAAAATCGCTGCAAGATCGTGACATCGGATGCGCTGTTCAATAGTTGGCTGGATCGTTCGATGGCCGATCTGGTCATGCTCACCACATCGTTGCCGCAGGGTCCGTATCCTTTTGCCGGTTTGCCCTGGTACTCGACGACGTTCGGACGCGACGGCATTTTGACCGCGCGCGAATTTCTTTGGATTGATCCCGGCATGGCGCGCGGCGTACTCGCCTTCTTGGCAGCGACGCAAGCAACTGAGTTCGATCCGTCACGCGACGCCGAGCCGGGCAAGATTTTGCATGAGGCACGCCTCGGTGAACTCGCTGCGCTCGATGAAATCCCGTTCCGCCGCTACTACGGCACGGTTGATGCTACGCCACTCTTTATCGGCTTAGCCGGCGCTTATTACGAGCGAACCGGCGACTTGGAATTCATTCGGACCATCTGGCCCAACATTCTCGATGCCCTACGTTGGATCGATAAATACGGCGATGCCGATGGCGATGGCTTTGTCGAATACGCTCGATACACGGAACAAGGCCTGGCGCAACAAGGATGGAAAGACTCTTACGATTCTGTATTCCACGCCGACGGTAATTTGGCGGATGCGCCGATTGCCTTGGTTGAAGTGCAAGCCTATGTGTATGAAGCCAGGCTGCAAGCCGCCAAGCTCGCCCTGCTTCTCGATGAACCGGAACTCGCGAAAGACTTGCAGGAATCCGCCCGCATGCTCAAGCGCCGGTTCAATGAAGCATTCTGGTGCGAAAAAATCGGCAGCTACGCATTGGCACTCGATGGTAAAAAGCGGCCATGCGAGGTCGCCTCATCCAACGCCGGCCATGCGCTATGGACCGGGATTGCCGATCGCGAGTATGCCGTACGCGTGGCGGAGCGTTTACTGCAAGAAGATTTCTTTTGCGGATGGGGCGTGCGAACCATCGCTTCGGGCGAACCGCGCTACAACCCGATGGCATATCACAACGGATCCGTCTGGCCGCACGACAACGCTATCATCGCCCGTGGAATGGCGCGCTATGGATTGACATCAATGGCGATGCAAATCTTCGCCGGTCTTCGCGAAGCCAGTCTATACATGGATCAGCATCGCATGCCTGAATTATTTTGCGGCTTTGAAAAACGTCCGGACGAAGGTCCCACCCTGTATCCCGTTGCTTGCTCGCCGCAAGCATGGTCGGCGGCTACCATCTTCTATTTGCTGCAGGCTTGTCTTGGCCTTTCTTTCGATTCGGAAAAGCCGGAGATTCGTTTCCGCAATCCGCAATTGCCGCCTTTCCTCGATACGGTGGAAATCACCAATCTTGCCGTAGGCGGCGCAAGACTAGATCTTTTGCTGCAACGCTATCCTAACAATGTAGGTGTCAATCTTTTGCGTAAGGAGGGCAAGGCTGAGGTAGTGGTCGTTGCCTAAGAACCTGATCAGGTTCTTAGTTTGACACGGCTCATCCCATGCCTACATGCGGCTGGTGCTTTGCCGGTTAAAGCCGACAATAAAATTGATGCGGCGGCGTTCAGAAGCCGCCTTGTATTTTAGGAGAAAAATCATGCGAGTATCGGATGCAATGACCCGCGACATCAAAGTTGCGGCCCCGGATCAAAGCCTTATCGACGCGGCGAAAATGATGGCGGAATGCGATTGCGGCGCGCTGCCGGTCGGCGAAAATGACCGTCTCATCGGCATGATCACCGACCGCGATATCGTAGTGCGTGCCCTCGCTCAAGGTAAATCGAGCGACACGCCCATCCGCGATGTCATGAGCGAGGAAGTCAAATACTGCTACGAGGAAGACGACCTCGACGACGTCGCTCACAATATGGGCGATTTGCAGGTGCGCCGCCTGCCCGTGGTCAACAAGGACAAGCGCTTAGTGGGGATTGTTTCATTGGGCGATATCGCCAATACGGAGGAAACTCGAGCGGCGGCTGAGGCGCTATGCTCTATTTCCGAACCTTCATCGGAACATGAGTCTACCGGACAGCGGCCGCACTGATTGCTTAGACAAAAAAAGGCCTGGCAGCTTCCCTCTCGGATTTGGAAGCTGTCAGGCCTAGGCGCCACTCTAATTTGTTGGGGACAGAGTACCGCTTTGCTTAACTCTGTCCCGCAATTTCGCAGTTTTGTTGATTAATTCCTTTTCTTAATTCTCCAGCTTGATCGACGTTGCCACGATTTTGCCGCCGGCGACGGCGGCTTTGACTTCGACCTTATTGCCGTTAGCGAGGGTCGCGGCAGTCAGCGGTGCGGCAAATGCAGTTTGATCATTCCACGTCACGGCAACACCGCGCAGCACAAACGTCTTGCTGCTTGAATTGACATTACCGGCCGTGCCGTGCAATTCGAGCCCACGCGCGAATTCATGCGTTTGCACGTCCACCTTGGTCGCCACCAACACGCCGTTTTTAACTTCGCCGGCAACGTGAACGCGCGCGCCCAAGACCACCACACCTTTTACGGTTGCCTTGGAAGCATCCACAGGCTTGGTATTTACTTTGAAGCTAGTGGTTGATGTGAACTCGCTCACAATGCCTTCAAGCTGGACATTCTGACCTTCTTTCACGTTCGGGCCTTGCGCAAGCGCAGCAACTTTGCTTGCGTTAATGGTGTTGGCTCCCACCAAGCTGCCCTTCACCATGACCATGACATCGTTCGCCAAGCCGTTAGGCAGATTCTCAAGAGTCGCACTGGCGTACTGAACGGTCACATTGTTGATGACGAACGTCTTTGCCGTCGTATTCAATCCCATGACCTTACCTGCGAGACGCGCCTCTGTGACGACCGGCTTCTTCTCGATGCGGGTGGCTTCGATAACGCCCTGTGCATCCGCAATGCCATGAACCGCTACCAAATCGCCGACTTTAAAGCTCGCATCATCGATGCCGGTCAAGCCCTCGAATACGGTGTCGGCCGTGACCGCGATAGTGACGCCTAGTACGGTGATTTGCTTCTTCCCGGTATCGATGGCGCTGACAGGACCACGCACGAAGCTCGACGCGGTAATCGTGTTCGCTTTGCCGGTTTGGCCGTTATCATCCTTCGACCCGGAGATTTCGACCACCATGCCCAAGCGCAGATCGCTTGAATTGCCGGAACCGTCGTCAACCGTTACGCTCGCCGAAGAATCGTCAATACGGACACCGTTCACTATCACGCTGCCGAAACCGGTGATCGGGCCGCTAAAGACCGCGCCGGTGCCTCCGCTGGTGACGCCGGAACCGGCTAAGCTGGTGGAAGAGCTTCCGCCCCCGCATGCGGCAAGTATTCCGGCTGCGCCCAGTACAGCCACGGTCCATAATGCGAGCCGTTTTTTTACTCGGCTTAACGACTGCTCCACCTTCATGATCTTCCCCTTGCGATCTGTAAGTTGCTGCCCCCGTCCGACGACGCGGTCTCCAGTTCTTCTGCGTAAAAGTACATACCGATGCGAATACGCGAAATTGCGGTCTTTGCACTAGGCTCGGATGCTACTTCATTTTTCACTTCTCGCGCCTCAAGTTGAGGAACAATTTTCTTTAAAACGCTCCGCCATTCGCCGCGCGTTATGTCCATCATCTCACCGATCGTCGATGGGTCGAGCGAATCACTGGCTACACTTTGCTCAAGAAAGGGTAAAGATGTTCCCCGCAAATTGTGCACTGCTGCCGCAGCATGATCGTGAAGATTCATCCCTAGGAATTCAAGCATATGCGCCACATCCGGATTCGGAACAAAACTGGTTTTCAGCGGACGTACCTGGTAGTCGCCTACCTCGATCAGTCCCAAGCGAAACAGCTCGTCCAGAATCGTTCGGGGATGGATATCGGTCGATACGCTTTGTACTAGGCTTTCAAAACTATTCTCGTCGCCGAATCTCGCCAATGTTTGCGGCTGGCCGTTCTTGCCAAGATAATTCGGGTCAGTAAGCCACTTCGTAAATACGGTAGATGCAAGCGAAACGGGCAGTCTTTCATGGCCGGATAAAGGCTCTTCCTTTACCTCGGCTCGCAAGCGCTTGATATCCTTGCGATGAATGCCGGTCGTAATCGCCAAATTGCTGTCGGTAAGACGCCGTCCTTCCGCCATCAATTCCTCCTGCGCGACCTTTACAAAGACCGCTTTGGTCAGTTCGGCCAACTGGGGATAGGTTCCACCGAACTTCAACAGCAAGCGCACCAGCGGCTCTAAGACGCGCGCTAACTGTTGGAGCACCATGGAACTTGCAGGAGGCGTAGAGCGCTGATCCATCGTGCCTTTAGCTGGAAAACATTAGATACCACAAAGCAATTAATGGGAATTTTACCCATTTTTTGAAAAAAGTCAAACTTTGGCGGAACTAACTCCGTGCGTCGTTTGCCTAATGGCGTTTTGCCTTTTTTGGACGCGAGAAGAAACGGTCCGCCAAGTTGATCAAGCGAAGAATAGAATCCGCGAACAACGGCCAGCATGTTCCGAAGTTGGAGAAATTGAGAAAGTGGCCTGCCCAAGAGGAATCGAACCTCTGACCCTCAGCTTAGAAGGCTGATGCTCTATCCAACTGAGCTATGGGCAGGTGGAAGCGATCAAGCAACGAAAAGAAAACGGGCTGCCATCGACAGCCCGTAGGGAAATTTGGTCGGAGTACAAGGATTCGAACCTTGGACCCCCTGCTCCCAAAGCAGGTGCGCTACCGGGCTGCGCTACACTCCGAGTGCATTCGATGATACAGGAGAGGGGGTGCTGGGTCAATGTTAGTCGCCTTGAGTGCCGGCAAGAGCTTCTTCTTTCATCACCGATTTATCACCGTTAAAGCGTACGAGCAAAGGCAAAATATCATGCGCGGGAACCGAACGGCTATAGAAAAATCCTTGCGCTTCGTCGCAACCTTCCGCGCACAATAAATCGCGCTGCTGTTCATTTTCGATGCCTTCGGCAATCAGCGACAAACGCAAATTCTTGCCCATTGCGATAATGGTTTTAACAATCGCCACACTATCGGGGTCCCCCGGCGTATCGCGTACAAATGACTGGTCGATCTTGACGTAACCGATCGGAAACTGCTTTAAGTAATTGAGCGAAGAGTAACCCGTGCCGAAATCATCGATTGCAATCTTGATGCCATGCTCGTGCAATTCATTGAGTGTGGAATTGATCGCGTCCGGATCATCCATCATCAAACTTTCGGTGATCTCTACTTCCAATAAATCGGGGCGATAATCTGCATCTCGCACAGCATTCAAGATGAATTCCACTAAGCCTTTCTTGCGGAACTGGCGCACCGAAAGATTGACCGCGACATGTAAGGGATAGCCCGCATCCAACCATATTTTGCCTTGCCGGCATGCGGCACGGATGACCCACTCGCCGATCGGCACGATCAAACCGGTTTCCTCGGCCAAGGGAATGAATTTTTGCGGCGAAATTCGCCCTAATTCAGGATGATCCCAGCGCAGTAAAGCTTCCACGCCGACGATATGCCCGCTCTTCAAATTGACGCGCGGCTGATATTCAATCACCAGCTGATTCTTGTCGAGCGCAAGGCGCAAGCTGTTCGCCATCATCATGAACTCACGGGCTCGTGCATTCATATCGCTGGAAAAGAATTTGAATTTATCTCGTCCCTCTTCCTTGGCGCGGTACATTGCCGTGTCGGCATGCTTCAATAAGGTAGTCGCATCCGTGCCATCCTGCGGATAAAAGCTGACGCCGATACTGGCCGAAATGTATAGCTGGTGATCGTCTATGTGGGCGGGCTTTAATAAAGCTTCCAACAAGCCTTCGGCAATTTGCGCAGCATCTTCTACGCTGGCGATGCGCTCGGTCACAATCGTAAATTCATCGCCTCCCAATCGGGCCACGGTCGCGTCCGGATGAACCCCGGCCAAGAGGCGGGCGGCCACTTGCTGCAAAAGCCGGTCGCCGATTTCATGCCCGAGAGAATCGTTGACGACCTTAAAACGGTCAAGATCGATGAACATTAGGCATACCAATCCGTTTTTCCTGCCGGCGTTTGCTATCGCCTCTTCCAACCGATTATTTAACAGGATGCGATTGGGTAAATTGGTCAGAGGATCATGGTTGGCCAGGAATTCCAATGCAGATTCATAATCCTTGTATTGCGAGATGTCGTTGAACGAGCCGACATAGTGGGTGACTTGGCCGTTTTCGACGCGCACTGCGGAGAGATTCAGTAATTGTGCATACTTTTCCCCGCTTTTACGTGTGTCCCAGATCTCGCCGCGCCACCTCCCCTCTTTGCGCAGGGCACGCCACAACTCTTTGTAAAAGGCTTCGTCATGATGCTCCGAGCGGAACATGCGCGGCGTATGGCCCATGGCTTCTTCCGCGGTATAACCGGTGATATTGGTAAAGCCTTTGTTGACGGCGACGATGCGCATTTTTTTGGCATCGATAATCATGACGCCATCCATGGTGTTTTCCATGGCGTGCGCGAGCAATCTTAATTTGCGTCCGGCCTTGCCGCGTTCAACTTCAAAGGTGAGCTGACGTGCCACACTCCAGCGATAGATGACAAAGGTGCCGACTGCCCAAAAAGCGACGATGAGCAGCGCCAAGCTTACGTTGCGGATCCACAGCGCCCAGCCGAGGCCGATGCCACAAGCAAGAAGCAATGCCAATAACATACCGAAGCCGAACCGCAAGGTGTGTACGGCGCGATTCGGTATTTGCTCGTTTTTCCAGAAGCGGTTCATGCTATTGCCAAGTGATTCCCACTTGGCAACTTTAGCACAAACATCTACCGGTTTTTACAATTGGCGCGTCTGATCGAAGTTCTACGATTCTTTAATCATATTAGCGAGACGACGGGCCATCGTTTCGGCAGTTTCAGCACTCTTAGCTTCGACCATTACTCGGACCAGCGGCTCGGTGCCGGACGGACGAATCAATACGCGGCCGCTATCGCCCAATTCGCGCTCAACTTTTTCTTTTTCTGCCACCACTGCGGCATTTTTCTGCCAATCAAAGCCAGGTGCCACCTTCACGTTAATGAGCGTTTGCGGATAAAGCGTTAAGTCCTCGGTGCATTGCGGCAGCGTCTTGCCGGACCGCTTTAAAGCCGACAACACTTGCAAGGCCGAGACAATTCCGTCGCCGGTCGTATGTTTATCCAAGAACAGCAAATGCCCTGAGCCTTCGCCGCCGATCAGCCAGCCGCGTTCCTGCAAGACTTCGAGTACATAACGGTCGCCGACCTTGGCACGCGCAAAACCCACGCCCATCTGCTTGAACGCGACTTCCAGCGCCATGTTCGTCATCAAAGTGCCGACAGCGCCCTTCACGGGTGCGGTCGCCATGCGATCCTTGACCATGATATAGAGCAGCTCGTCGCCGTTATAGATGCGACCGCTGCCGTCCACCATGATCAAACGATCGGCATCTCCGTCCAAGGCAATGCCGACATCCGCATCATGCTCCAGCACGGCCTTCGACAAAGCTGCAGGATGCGTCGCACCGACACCGTCGTTAATATTCAATCCGTTCGGATGGCTGCCGACGGCTTCCACTTCCGCGCCAAGCTCATGGAAGACATGCGGCGCGATATGGTATGCGGCACCATGCGCACAATCGACCACGATCTTCATACCGCGCAAATCGAGCTCGTTCGGGAAAGTGCTCTTGCAAAACTCGATATAGCGTCCTTGCGCATCATCCAAGCGCCTGGCTTTGCCGAGCTTTTCGGACGAAACACATCCGATCGGCGCTGCCACCGCCGCTTCGATTGCCGCCTCTACCGCGTCGGGCAATTTATTGCCCTGCGCCGAAAAGAATTTGATGCCGTTGTCGTGATAAGGATTATGCGAAGCTGATATCACCACCCCCGCCGAGAGCCGCAAGGCGCGAGTCAAATAAGCCACCGCGGGTGTCGGCATCGGTCCGGCCAGCATGACATCCACACCCGCCGCGGAAAATCCCGCTTCCAGCGCCGCCTCCAGCATATAACCGGAGATGCGCGTGTCCTTGCCGATCAATACGGTTGGCTTGCCCGACTCGGATTGCGCCAGCACCTTACCCGCCGCATAACCGAGCCGCATGACGAAATCCGGTGTAATGGGCATTTCACCCACACGTCCGCGAACACCGTCAGTACCGAAATATTTACGTGACATTCCTGCTCCCTGAGAAGTGATTTCTTAAACCGATTCCCGCGCCGCCTGCCAGACTCTCAAGGCGTCGACTGTCGCGGCCACATCATGCACGCGCAAGATTCGGGCGCCGCGTTCCGCCGCGGCTAACGCAGCAGCAATGCTCCCGGCCAAGCGGTCCTCTACCTGTCTGCCGGTAAGCGCGCCGATCATCGACTTGCGCGACAGGCCGGCCAACAGCGGCAAATCGAGCGCCGCTTGAATCCGGTCGAGATTTTTCAGCAGGCCGAGATTATGCGCGAGCGTCTTGCCAAATCCGAATCCGGGATCGATGCATATGCGTTGACGATCGACTCCGCCTTCGGTGAGGTTGCGCACCCGCTCTTGCAGAAAGTCCCGCACTTCAGCAACCACGTCCTCATATTGCGGATTCACCTGCATCGTTTGCGGATCGCTTTGCATATGCATGATACACAGCGCGCAATCGCCATCCTTGACTGCCCGCAATGCCTCTGGAGCACGAAAGCCGCGAATATCGTTGATCATGTCAGTACCTGCAGCCAGTACTTCATGCATCACTTCAGACTTATAGGTATCCACGGAAATCGGCTTGCCGCAATCGCGCAATGCATACAGCACCGGCATGACACGTTTGAGCTCCTCATCAAGCGACAAGGGGGGGGCGCCCGGACGACTGGATTCGCCGCCGATATCGATGATGTCGACGCCATCGGAAATCATTTGCTCGGCATGCGACAGCGCGGCATCTAACGAAGCGAATTGACCGCCGTCGGAAAAGGAATCCGGCGTTACGTTCAACACACCCATGACCAGCGGCCGCGCCTGCCGATCGACACGCAGACGGAAACGACCACATTGGAGATGCCGAGAAGTCATATAAAAAAGGGTGAGGAGAAATCCTCACCCTTGCTCATGAATTGCAATTTCGCTTAAGCCGGTGCCGGCGCATTCGGCGATACGCCGCCGGAAGTGCTATCGGACGAAGGGCGCTTGGTCGGCACGCCCGCTTTCGGCAGACGCGGCTCTTGACCTTGCATGATGTCGTTAATCTGATCAGCGTCCAAGGTTTCCCATTCGAGCAGCGCCTTGGCCATGACGTCGACTTTATCGCGATTTTCTTCGAGCAGCTTACGCGACAACGCGTACTGTTCATCCAGAATGCTGCGGATTTCGGCATCGACTTTTTGCTGCGTCGCTTCCGACACTGTCTTGGAAGCCATGCGGCCAAAGTACGAATCCTGTTCAGTATCCTCGTACACCATGGTGCCCATGCTATCGGACATACCGTAGCGCGTCACCATCGCACGCGCCAATTTCGTCGCGCGCTCAAAGTCATTCGATGCGCCGGTCGACTTTTGATGCATGAAGATTTCTTCTGCAATACGTCCCGCAAACAAGATGGCAATTTCTTCCAGCATCTTATCCTTGTACATATTGATGCGGTCATGCTCCGGCAATTGCCAAGTCAAACCGAGCGCATAACCGCGCGGCATGATGGTCACTTTGTGTACCGGGTCCGCCTTGGGCAAAAGCTTAGCGACGACCGCATGGCCGGATTCATGGTAGGCGGTATTAGTGCGCTCTTCCTCGCGCATAACGGCGGATTTGCGCTCGGGACCCATGACGATTTTGTCCTTGGCATCCTCGAAGTCTTGCATTTCCACCAGGCGCTTGTTGCGGCGTGCGGCAAACAATGCTGCTTCATTGACCAGGTTAGCCAAATCGGCGCCGGAAAAGCCCGGTGTACCACGTGCCAGGATGTCAGCTTTAACGTCCGGCGCGATCGGCACTTTGCGCATATGTACATAGAGGATTTGCTCACGGCCGCGGATATCCGGCAAGCCCACCATCACTTGGCGGTCGAAACGGCCCGGACGCAACAGCGCTTTGTCGAGCACATCGGCACGGTTGGTCGCGGCGATCACGATCACGCCGGCGTTGGCTTCGAAACCATCCATCTCGACCAGCAACTGGTTCAAAGTTTGTTCGCGCTCGTCGTTGCCCCCGCCCAAACCGGCGCCGCGATGACGACCGACCGCATCGATTTCGTCAATGAACACGATGCAAGGCGAATGCTTTTTGGCATTTTCAAACATGTCGCGTACGCGCGATGCGCCCACGCCGACGAACATTTCCACGAAGTCGGAACCGGAAATGGTGAAGAACGGCACCTTGGCTTCGCCGGCAATAGCGCGCGCCAGCAAGGTCTTACCGGTACCCGGCGGACCAACCATCAGCACGCCGCGCGGGATACGGCCACCCAGCTTTTGGAACTTGGTAGGATCGCGCAAGAAATCCACCAACTCTTGCACTTCTTCTTTCGCTTCATCGCAGCCGGCCACATCGGCAAAGGTCACGGCATTATTGTTTTCGTCCAGCATGCGCGCCTTGGATTTGCCGAAAGAAAACGCGCCGCCCTTGCCGCCGCCTTGCATTTGGCGCATGAAAAAGATCCATACGCCGATCAACAACAGCATCGGAAACCAGGAAATAAAGACTTGCGAAAGGAAGGATTGTTCTTCAGGCTGCTTGACGTCGAATTTCACGCCATTGTTGATTAAGTCACCGATCAAGCCGCGATCCAGGTAAGTAATCGCAGTCTTGATCTTTTTACCTTCATTGGTCGTTGCAATAATGCTACGGTCTTCAATGATGGCATCCTTGATGTGCTTGGCTTTGACCTCGTCCAGGAATTCCGAGTACGAAATCGGCGCCGCACCGCTCGACAGCGACCGCCCGTCAAATTGCTTAAAGACGGTAAACAAGACCAGGGCAATGACGACCCAGACGGCTGCTTTGGAAAACATGTTATTCACTAAGGTGCTCCTTGACGCGCATCGCGCCTTTTCATAGAGAGTGTCGGTCGATTTTACTCGTATTAACCGACCCTTGCCATATCGCAGATGAGGTTCATCCCTGATTAGTCAAGGGCAAATCCGCATTTAAGGGAATTTATTGGGAATTCTTCAGATGTTTTCCCAGCAAAAACGTCTCTGAAGACTTATCCCGGCTGGCTTTGGGCTTTTTGGCGATGACGGTTTTGAACTCTTGCCGGAATTTTTCCAGGATTTGGCTGTAGCCTGATCCATTGAAACATTTGACGAGCAAGGCTCCCGAAGGTTTCAGATGAGCTTGGGAGAATTCCAAGGCAAGATCGATAATGTGCTCGACCCTCGCCGCATCCGTGACAGCCACGCCGGAAAGATTAGGGGCCATATCGGACAATACCAAATCGACCTTGCGCCCTGCCACCACGGTTTCCAATTGGTCGAGTACTTCCTGCTCCCGGAAATCGCCCTGAATGAAATGCACGTCCGCAATCGGCTCCATAGGCAACATATCCAAGCCGATGATGGTTCCCTCGACGCCTCCGCCCGCAGGCTTGGCCAACTTGTTACGCACGTATTGCGACCAGCTGCCGGGTGTGCAGCCCAAATCGACAATCACTTGCCCAGGCTTGATGAGCCTCTCCGCCTCGTCGATTTCCTTGAGCTTATAAACAGCACGCGCCCGATATCCTTCCTTCTGCGCTTGCTTAACGTAAGGGTCGTTGATGTGATCGTGCACCCAATTCTTATTGAATTTATTTTTTGCCATTCAAGTACAATACTATTCCTATGAATCTCAGTCCCGCCGAACGCAGCAGGCTTCGCTCCGAAGCCCACGCCTTAAATCCCGTCGTCATCATCGGCGAAGCCGGTTTGACGCCGGCAGTCATGAAAGAGATCGACGCCAGCTTAAACGCGCACGGCTTGATTAAAGTGCGTGTTGCCGGTGACGACCGCGAAGCACGCATTGGCATTTACGAGACGATTTGCGAAGAGCTCGACGCCGCACCCGTGCAGCATATCGGAAAACTGCTCGTCATTTATCGTCCGCAAAAAGAAACCGTCAAGGAATCGGATGAAAAACGCGGCAAGGGTATGCGCCAAGTTACCATTGTCAAGCCCAGCCGTTCCGGCACGAAGAAACCGACCGTAACGAAAGTACTGCTAAAAGGCAACGAACGCGTCACGGCGGGTGGAAACATCAAACGTGCCAAGCCGCGCCAATCGAGCGTCAAGAAAACCTTCGGTCGATAATCAACGCATCCGTACGACCAATACGGCTCCCAGCACGCTTTGGATGAGATAAATCGTGCTGGCCACTCCATGCAACAAAGCAAATTGGGATGTCGACTCAGACGCCATCACACCTGCCGCCCCAGCGCTTTGCTTGAGTTCCGCCATCCACGGCTGAATGCCGAAATAAGTAACCAAGGTACCGGCCAGCATTGCAAGCACCAAGCCTACCAGCCATTTTCGCTGCGGCAATCGCCATACCAGCGGAAGCAAAACGGCACCGCACCCCAGAGACACCCAAGCTTCCGTGCGAAATAAACTACCTGCAATCGCGCCGGCCAATATTTTGTCCGCAAGCGTCGCAAATAAGGTGGGCGCGGCAAGATAGCCGATTGCCCACAGACTGCCTACCCATAACACGGTAATCAGCAGCCTAATGCGAGGCAGCCACATTGCTAAATATAACGAACGTCTAAGATTTCGTACTCGCGAATCCCCGAGGGCGCCTGCACTTCCACTGTATCGCCGGCATATTTGCCGATCAATGCACGCGCGATCGGTGACGTAACGGAAATCTTCATTTCCTTTAGGTCAGCCTCGTCTTCGCCGACGATTTGATAAGTGACTTTCTGGGCTGATTCGAGATCTTCCAAATCCACAGTCGCAGCAAACACCACGCGACCTTCGGCATCGAGCAGAGCGGGATCGATGATTTGCGCAGCCCCCAGCTTGCCTTCTAAATCGGCAATGCGGCCTTCAATAAAACTTTGCTTTTCCTTAGCTGCATCGTATTCAGCATTTTCGGAAAGGTCGCCTTGCGCGCGCGCCTCGGCAATAGCGTTGATAACGGCCGGGCGGTCTTTGGTTTTCAAGCGGTGCAACTCTTCTTTCAACATTTCTGCGCCGCGCTTGGTAATAGGTACTGTGCTCATGATTCTTTTCTCTAAATGAAAACCACAGAGGTCACAAACAGTGCCGCCGGTTGTTACCTTGACGGCACGCTGTGACCTCTGTGGTGTATCTAAGTAAATCTAGTTTAAGGTTTTGTGCAAGCCTTGTAAATCGTAGACGTGCAACTCATTCAGATGCGCCATGCCTTCTACTGCAGCTTCCGCGCCGGCAATCGTAGTGTAGGTCGTCACGCGCGCCGCTAGTGCCGACGTACGAATTGCGCGTGAGTCGGTGATTGCATTGCGCTTTTCTTCCACGGTATTGATCACCAGAGCGATCTCATCGTTCTTGATCATGTCGACAACATGCGGACGGCCTTCGACCATCTTGTTGACGGTCTCCACCGGAATGCCCGCAGCGCTGATTGCCGCCGCGGTACCGCGCGTGGCCACGATGGAAAAGCCCAGCTCGACTAGATCGCGGGCAACTTGAACGCCACGCGGCTTGTCGCTGTTCTTGATCGACAAGAAGACTCTGCCCGACTTCGGCAAACGCACGCCTGCGCCTAATTGGGATTTGACAAATGCTTCGCCGAATGTTCGTCCTACGCCCATCACTTCGCCGGTCGACTTCATTTCAGGCCCGAGAATGGTATCGACCCCAGGGAATTTGACGAAGGGGAACACCGCTTCCTTGACGCTAAAATAGGCAGGCACGACTTCGTGCGTAATGCCCTGGCTTTCCAGCGACTGTCCGACCATGCAGCGCGCCGCGATCTTCGCCAATTGCAAACCGGTCGCCTTGGAGACGAAAGGCACGGTACGCGATGCGCGCGGATTAACTTCCAGCACGTACACCACGTCATGTTTCTTGCCGTCGACTTCCTGATGCTGGATGGCGAACTGCACGTTCATCAAGCCGACGACATTCAAGCCACGCGCCATCAATGCGGTTTGACGTTTCAATTCATCGATGGTCTGTTGTGACAGCGAATATGGCGGCAACGAACAAGCCGAGTCGCCGGAATGCACACCGGCCTGCTCGATATGCTCCATTACACCACCGATGAAAGTTTGCTTGCCGTCGGACAGGCAATCGACGTCAACCTCGATCGCGTCGTTCAAGAAGCGATCCAGCAAGACCGGCGATTCGTTGGAAACTTTGACCGCCTCGCGCATGTAACGCTCCAGATCGCGCTGCTCATGCACGATTTCCATCGCACGTCCACCCAGAACGTAGGATGGACGCACCACCAGCGGATAGCCGATTTCTTGGGCCAGCGCCAAGGCTTCCGGCTCGGTGCGCGCAGTGCGATTGGGCGGCTGCAGCAGCTTCAATTCGTGCAGCATCTTTTGGAAACGCTCGCGGTCTTCAGCGGCATCGATCATGTCGGGCGAGGTACCGACGATGGGTACGCCGTTGGCTTCCAGATCGAGCGCCAGCTTCAAGGGCGTCTGGCCGCCGTACTGCACGATCACGCCGTAAGGCTTTTCCTTGTCGACGATTTCCAGCACATCTTCCAGGGTTAGCGGCTCGAAGTACAAGCGATCGGAAGTATCGTAATCGGTCGATACGGTTTCCGGATTGCAGTTGACCATGATGGTTTCGTAGCCGTCTTCGCGCATGGCGAGCGCGGCATGCACGCAGCAATAGTCGAACTCGATGCCCTGGCCGATACGGTTAGGACCGCCGCCCAGCACCATAATTTTTTTCTTGTCGGTCGGGTTCGCCTCGCACTCTTCATCGTAGGTCGAGTACATGTAGGCAGTGTTGGTGGCGAATTCGCCGGCGCAGGTGTCGACGCGTTTGTACACCGGGCGGACATTCAAGGCACGGCGCTTTTCGCGCACATCCTTGTCCGAGGTTTTGAGCAACTTCGCCAAACGGCGATCGGAGAAGCCTTTTTGCTTCAATCGGAACAAGGTGTCGCGGTCAATCGCATCGAGCGTCTGTGTATCGAGCCACAATTCGATGTCGACGATTTCCTTGATCTGCACCAGAAACCACGGATCGATCTTGGTCAGCTGATGCACTTCTTCCAGCGAAAATCCTTGTGCGAATGCGTCGCCTACGTACCAGATGCGTTCCGGTCCGGGCGTACCCAATTCCTCTTCGATGGTTTCGCGGTCGGTGGTTTTTTCATTCATGCCATCGACGCCGACTTCCAAGCCGCGCAGCGCTTTCTGGAAGGATTCCTGGAAAGTACGACCGATCGCCATCACTTCGCCTACGGATTTCATTTGCGTGGTCAAGCGGCTGTCAGCCATCGGGAATTTTTCGAAGGCGAAACGCGGCACCTTGGTGACGACGTAGTCAATCGAAGGCTCAAACGATGCCGGCGTCGCGCCGCCGGTGATTTCATTGCGCAATTCATCCAGTGTGAAACCAACCGCGAGCTTGGCCGCGATCTTCGCAATCGGAAAACCGGTCGCCTTGGATGCCAAGGCTGACGAACGCGACACGCGCGGGTTCATCTCGATGACGATCATGCGGCCGTCTTTTGGATTGATCGAGAATTGCACGTTGGAGCCGCCGGTATCCACGCCTATCTCGCGCAACACCGCGAGAGAAGCGTTACGCATGATCTGGTATTCCTTGTCGGTCAGCGTCTGCGCCGGCGCAACGGTAATCGAGTCGCCGGTATGCACACCCATCGGATCCAGGTTTTCGATCGAGCAAACGATGATGCAATTGTCTTTCTTGTCGCGCACCACTTCCATCTCGTACTCTTTCCAGCCGAGCAGAGATTCCTCAATCAAGAGTTCCGAGGTGGGCGACGCTTCCAGACCGCGCTTGCAAATCGCTTCGAATTCTTCCGGGTTGTAAGCGATACCGCCGCCGGTGCCGCCCATGGTGAAGGACGGGCGGATAATGACCGGAAAGCCGATATCCTTTTGCACCGCCCATGATTCTTCCATCGTGTGCGCGACGCCCGAGCGCGCGGAACCGAGACCGATCTTGGTCATCGCTTCCTTGAACTTGGAGCGGTCTTCCGCCTTGTCGATGGCTTCCGGCGTTGCGCCGATTAATTCGCATTTGTATTTTTCCAGAACGCCATGGCGATGCAAATCGAGCGCGCAATTCAGCGCGGTTTGTCCACCCATGGTCGGCAGGATGGCGTCGGGGCGCTCCTTGTCGATGATGCGCTCGACTACTTGCCAGGTAATCGGCTCGATATAGGTGACGTCGGCCATTTCCGGGTCGGTCATGATAGTCGCCGGATTGCTGTTGACCAAAATGACTTTGTAGCCTTCTTCGCGCAAGGCTTTGCAAGCCTGTGCGCCGGAATAGTCGAACTCGCACGCCTGGCCGATGATGATCGGACCTGCGCCAATAATCAAAATGCTTTTTATGTCGTTACGCTTAGGCATGCTTGTGTTTCTCCATCATCGCCACGAAGCGATCGAACAAAGGGGCAATATCGTGCGGGCCGGGCGATGCTTCCGGGTGGCCCTGGAAGCAGAAAGCCGGGCGGTCGGTACGGGCGAAGCCTTGCAAGGAACCATCGAACAGCGACACGTGCGTGACGCGGCAATTCGACGGCAAGGTTGCCGCATCCACTGCGAAGCCGTGATTCTGCGAGGTAATCATCACTTGCTGGGTATCGAGGTCTTGCACAGGATGGTTGGCGCCATGGTGGCCGAATTTCATCTTGATGGTTTTCGCGCCGGACGCCAGCGCCATGATTTGGTGACCGAGGCAAATGCCGAAAGTCGGAATACCGCGCTCGATCAATTCACGCGACGCGGCAATGGCGTAATCGCAAGGCTCCGGATCGCCGGGGCCGTTGGACAAGAAAATGCCGTCGGGATTCAGCGCCAAGGCATCGGCAGCGCTTGACTGCGCCGGCAGCACCGTCACCTTGCAACCGCGCGCAGCCAGCATGCGCAGAATATTGAACTTGACGCCGTAATCGAAAGCGACCACATGATATTTGGGCGCAGTTTGTTCGCCGTAACCGCTATCAAGCTTCCACTCGGTTTGGTTCCACACATAAGGCTTGGTCGCAGAAACCACTTTAGCCAAATCCATGCCGGCCAATCCAGGGAAGGAACGTGCCAGTTCCAGAGCATGATTTGCATTGGCATTTTCACCGGCGACAATGGCGCCGTTTTGCGCGCCTTTTTCGCGCAGGATGCGCGTCAATTTGCGGGTATCGATGCCGGCAATCGCCACGATGTTTTCCGACTTCAAATAATCCGACAGCGTCTGCGTGCTGCGGAAATTAGAAGCGAGCAATGGCAAATCCTTGATGATCAAACCGGCAGCATGGATTTTGGTGGCTTCCACGTCTTCCGGGTTGATGCCGGTGTTGCCGATATGCGGATAAGTCAGTGTGACGATTTGGCGGCTATAGCTGGGATCCGTCAGAATTTCCTGGTAACCGGTGATCGCGGTATTGAATACCACTTCGCCAATCGTGTGGCCGGCGGCACCGATGGAAAAACCTTGAAAGATAGACCCGTCTGCGAGCGCTAGGATGGCCGGAACTTTCTGGCCGGAAGAAAAAGGCAGCAAGGGTAACTCCTGATTGTTACCGTCGCTGCGCCGCGCCAGCATAACCATTGCTACCCGCGCGAGTTCGCGACGGGCGAGAAGTGGCCGTGTTGGGACGATGTGGGAGGGGTATGCGCTACGACGGAAGTAAATTAGTCAAACCGTAGGATTATAGCGCAGAACCACTCCCGAATGTGAGACGCATGGCCGAATTGAATTCTATATATCTGCCGCCATCTAAACTTCCAATGCAGCAACACCTGCCTTTGCAATTTGCGCGTCTTCGGCAGCTTTGACGCCGGATACGCCGACCGCGCCAATACAATGCCCGTTCCACATAATAGGAACGCCGCCTTCTATCATTCCTTCCAAGCCGGGAGCAGAAAGAAACGACATGCGGCCATCCGTATTGATCATCTCTTGATAGATGCGTGTCTCGCGTCGTCCGATCGCTGCGGTTTTCGCCTTGGCGGACGCCATGTTGACCGTCATGGGAGGGGTACCGTCCATGCGGTGCAGCCAAAGCAGACTTCCACCGTCGTCGACGATAGCAATGGTCACAGCCCAATGATTGCGTTTAGCTTCAGCTTCAGAGGCGGCGGCGATTTTCTTGACGTCGTTAAGCTCAAGAACAGGTTTGGATTGCATCATGTCTCCCTGATGAAGAAGACATGATTGTACGACAGCGCCTAGCGCTGGCCCTGCTGCAGCAGTAGTTCAACTAAGGGCTTGAGTTCGTGAGACATTTCACGCATGTGCTGCACGACCTTGTCTTGCTTGCCTTCTTTGATCCAGCGCACCAAAGTCGCAAGCTCGATCGGGCCTTCGCCTTCTTCGTCTTGCTTCTGGAAGAACGACACTGCGGATCCTGCAGGCGCAGCGCCGTTCGCTTCCGGCGAGAGTGATATCCCCTTCGGCAAGCTACCGTTGCTGCCGAAGGCGTCCTCCTCTTCGGCACCGACCACTCCAGTCGTCGTCAAACGTAATCCCAGTTGCGCGCGGCGACGCGCGATTTCCTTTAAGTCGCCTGCTGTAATCTGCGTAACTTGTCCAACCTCACCGTTGGGATAATGCTCCGAAGCAGCCGCTACGCCACAGCTGGCGATAAAGGTCATGCGATCATCCTTGACCATGTTGGCGTTGGCGATGGCACGGCATATGCGTTGCGCAAAATTGCGCGCGGCATCGAAATGAATCGTGCCGGTGACGACCGCAAATTCCGCTTCGCCCGTTTGGGCGACTTTATCGGTTTGACGGACAGTCCTCTGTAGAAGCTGTCCAATGGCATGCACGACGGTGGGCGGTGGCGATGAAGCTTCACCCTCGACCCCGGCATGCTTTAAACCCACCATGACATAAAGCATGACAAAATTCTTGCGCGCTTTCATCGCAAGACCCAGGGTCTTTTCGGCATACATGTCCAATGCCGCCGGTGTGGACAATTGCAAGACTGGTTGGGCCGAAGCATTTTTGGCCAATACTTCGAGGCTCCGCTCGAATTCGTGTTGAGTATTGGCCAGCTTGGCGAGGATATCCAATCGCGACAATAACTGCGCCGTTCCTATCCCCTTAGTAATTAGGTCGGTAGCGCCGGCCGCTTTGGCTTTGTCGCGCTCGGCTTGCTCATCGCTGCCGGACACAACAACGACGGGCAAGTTACGAATTCGGTTGATTTCAGATGAACGAATGCGCTTCAGCAAGCCATAGCCATCGAGCTTAGGCATGGTGAGGTCGGTAATGACGACACGAATACTAGGGTCGACCAAAAGCGTTTCCCAGGCTTCTTCCCCGTTAAGGGCTTCCCGGAATTCAAACATCCCCTGGATATGCTTGATCAGCGTCGCGCGCACGATTTTTGAATCGTCCGCAATCAAGACGCGAGGCTTAGCTGGGATATCAACTGAAGCGTTCGTGAGCATGCTCGCTTTCATGGCTGCCTTACACTACATAGCAGCCTTACTCTATCGTGAATGATACCCCTAAGCAACAATTTTTGACAGCAATCCTAGATTGGCATACATTGCCTGTGTCCAAATCCACAAAATTATCAAGATGACAATCTTTGAAATTTTGTTCCGCCGCACGACCGTTTTATCGACCGCCCTTTTGCTGAGCAGCCTTTTATGCGCTCCCGCAGCCCGCGGCATGGAGCCTGGAAATGAAGAGGCGCAGCCGACGACAATGGAAAAGATCCGCGGATTTACCGACCGCGCATCTGAACTGGCGATGCGCGCCATGGGCTTGTTGGGCATCCGTTATAAGCGTGGCGGCAACACACCGGAAAGCGGTTTAGATTGCAGCGGCTTTGTTCGTTATGTATTTAAAGACGCCTGGGGCAAGGAACTGCCGCGTACCGCTGAGGAGATCAGCCGCGTCGGTGAAAAAATCGAAGCCCATGAACTGCAGCCCGGCGACCTGGTGTTCTACAACACCTTAAGACATGCTTTTTCCCATGTCGGCATTTACTTAGGCGACAACAAATTTATCCATGCGCCGTCTTCCGGCGGCCAAGTGCGGATCGAAAGTATGGATTTGGGATATTGGAAAGCGCGCTTCAACGGCGCCCGTCGTATCAGCGAGCCGGCCGTTGCCAGTAATAATTAGCACGCATCAGCGTTCCCGCAACGCTTTCAATTTCTGTTTGATTTCGTCCATCTTGCCTTGAGCCGCCTGTTCGCCGGCCAAAATAGCCAAATTGCGTCCGGCGAAGTCAGCTCCCTTCATCGTGCTCAAGCCAGGCTTGATGACGATGTCGGCATCCTTCAATTCATAATGGTTGATGCTGTGTCCCATGATCGCGAAGGTTTGCAATAGCACTTCCAGTGAACTGCTCGCCGGCTGCGCGTCGGGTTGCGCTGAAATGTTCACGGCAATCACGAAGTCCGCCCCCATTTCCCGTGCAAACCGAACCGGCACCGGCGACACCAAGCCACCATCGACATACGTATGGTCGCCAATTTTCACCGGCTGGAAAACACCTGGGACCGCCGACGATGCGCGCACCGCCATGCCGGTATTGCCGCGCCTAAATAACACAGGCTGTCCGGAATTTAAGTCGGTTGCCACCACACCGAAGGGAAGCTTGAGTTTGTCCAAGGGAATGTTATTCACCGTCTTATTGACATAACTTTGCAGCGCCTCGCCTTTCAACACGCCGCTGGCTTTGGCGAATAACGGAATCGACCAATCCGAAATTGCGGCCTCGTCCATTTCAAGCGCAAGCTTATGTAGGGCGAAGCCGTTATTACCCGCCGCGTACAAAGCACCCACTAAACTACCGGCGCTGGTACCTATCACTATGTCCGGCGTGATGCCCTGAGACTCCAATGTTTTAATGACGCCGATATGAGCGAATCCGCGCGCCGCCCCGCCGCCCAGTGCCAATCCGATCTTGACCGGACGCGGCGGCTTGGGTTGTGAAACGGTTGTGACAACCGGAGGTGCGGACTGCGTAGCGCAACCGATCAAGAAGGAGCTTAATACCGTGACAAAAATAAAGCGAAAGCGCGTCATAACAGAGCATACATGTAGACCGGGAGCCTACTTATAACGCATATACCTGCAATGAGGCAATGCAGCCTAATCTATCAAGGCAATATTTTTGGGGAATTTCGCCGTAAAGGCACTACCCTCGCCCAAGTTCGATTCGATAACCAAGCGAGCACCGTGGCGCAGCAATACATGCTTGACGATTGCCAGCCCCAAGCCTGTTCCCTGAGTTTCGCGTGAACGGCTTTTATCGACGCGATAAAAGCGTTCCGTCAATCGCGCGATATGCTCGGGCTTGATGCCGATCCCCGTGTCGCGCACGATGAAGCAAGGCCCCTCCTCATCTTCCTTCCAGAACAAGGCAATGCGTCCCTGCTCCGGCGTGTAGCGAATCGCGTTGGTAACCAGGTTGGTAAAGGCGCTGCGCAACTCTTCGGTGTTCCCTTTTACATCAGGTCCTTCGACAGCGAGTGTGACGGCATGTCGTCCGCCGGATAAAACTTCCGCTTCTTGCTTGATTTGATTGAGCAATTCTTGAATGCGCACATGCTCGGTTCGCAATGGATAATCCATCGACTCCAGGCGCGTTAGCGTGAGCATGTCTTCGACCAGGTTCTGCATGCGCCGCCCTTGCTCGTTCATCAGCTTCAAATGCGCCATGCGTGTTTCCTGATCGAGATTTGGCTGAGCGCAGGCAATTTCGAGGAAACCATTGATGACGGTAAGAGGGGTGCGCAATTCATGGGAGGCATTCGCGATGAAATCACGGCGCATCATATCGATGCGGTCGGACTCCGTCGCGTCATGTGTCACCAGGATTTGCCGGCGATTTTCGAAGGGGATTAGATGCACCAACAATTTTCGATCGCGCAAAGTAAGCGTCAGCGGCTGCTCATAACGGCCGAGAATAATGTAATCCATGAAATCGGGATGGCGGACGAGATTGGTCACGCGCATTCCCTTGTCGCGCGCCAAATTCAAACCGAGATGCTGTTCGGCGACAGGATTGCACCACTCCAAAAAGAGAACGTCATCCATGATCACCACACCGTCCGGCAGCCGGCTCATGGCTTGACGAAAGCGCGTAAGCCACTCAGCCAATTCCGCCTGGTTGCGTTCGTCTTCACGGCGCAGCTTGTATAGGCGGGCAAAGACGTCAGTCCACGCCCCCATGCCATCCGGCATTTTTTCGCTATTGGGGTTATCGAGCCAGATACCCAGGCGATACAAGTAATGAAGTTGTATCACCACCAGCACAAGCATGGAGAGCATAGCCGTCGCCAATCCGGCTTTCACGCCCCAGGCATACCATACCGCGCCCGCGCCGCATAAAACAAGCAGCATGCGCAAGGCAACCGGCACCCAAAATAGCAGCTGTGGATTCATATAAGAAAATTGAACTCAAGGCAAATCAAGACCGGCTGGATTGTCGCATACGTTCATTTTTCCGACAGCATATAGCCGACGCTGCGCACAGTCTTAATCAAGTCACCGGCATCCTTCAAAGCCTTGCGCAAGCGCAGCACATGAACGTCGACGGTGCGCTCCTCGATGACGACATGATCGCCCCAAACCTTATCGAGCAGCTGTCCGCGTGAAAATACGCGTTCCGGGTGGGCCATCAGAAATTTCAATAATTTGTATTCTGCATGTCCGATTTCGATCTTTTGGCCGTCTAACATGACACTGCAGCTGACCGGATCCAAATTCACCGGTCCGGCGCTCATCGTCTTCTGCGCATGCTCAGGACTCTTGCGCCGCAAAACCGCCTTAATGCGCGCAGTCAGTTCACGCGGTGAAAATGGCTTGGTAATGTAATCGTCCGCACCATGTTCTAGGCCGGCGATCTTGTCTTCTTCCATGCTTTTCGCAGTCAGCATGATGACCGGCATTGCCTGCAATTGCCGGTCGGCGCGAATGCGCGCCAATAAACGCAAACCCGTTTGATCGGGCAGCATCCAGTCGAGCAGGATGAGTTGCGGCACCCGTCTTTGCAGCATATCCCATGCATCGGTAGCGGAATTCACCGCGATGGCATGCCACCCGGCCTCCTTCAAGGTAAAGGAAACCAGCTCGACAATCGCCGGTTCATCTTCTACGATCAAAATCGTGGTCTTATCTGCGGTCATTGCTTATGTGTTTGCTTGCAGGTTGCCAGCGTAATCCGTATGGCGAATATCCTTGCCCTCTACAATGAACACAATGTATTCGGCAATGTTTTTGGCATGATCGCCGATACGCTCAATCGCCTTTGCTACCCACATGGTTTCAAGCGCAGCTGAAATTGTACGGGGGTCTTCCATCATAAACGTGATCAGGCTGCGCATGATGGCTTTGAATTCATGGTCGATGACCGCATCCTGAGCTATTAGACGCATGGCTTGTCTGGCATCCAGGCGAGCGAACGCATCAAGCGCTTGGTGCAACAATTCCGCCGCATTCAGCGAGATCGCGCGTACTGTTTCATACTGATTGACGAGCCCCATGCTGCGATCCCCTACGTCTGCCGCGGTACGGGCAATCTTGGTGGCCTCATCGCCGATGCGCTCCAGATCGGTGATGATTTTGATAGTCGCCATCACGGTTCTCAAATCATTGGCGGCCGGCTGGCGGCGCACAATCAAATGGCTGCATGCATCGTCGAGCGTCACCTCAAGCCGATTGACGTTCTCATCGCCCTTGATGATTTGCTGGGCAAGCTCAACATTCCCGCTGCGAAAAGCCGCCATCGCTTCATGAAACTGGTTTTCCACCATCCCGCCCATCAGTAATACTTTGGACCGGATTTCTTCCAAATCCATGTCATATTGTTTCGACGAATGTTCGTTTGGCATCTATTACTCCTAAACTTAATTAACCGAAGCGGCCGGTGATGTAATCCTGCGTTTCCTTGCGCTTCGGATTCATAAAGATTTGATCGGTCTCGCCGAATTCCACCAATTCGCCCAGATACATATAGGCGGTAAAGTCGGAACAACGTGCCGCCTGCTGCATATTGTGCGTCACAATAGTGATGGTGTAATCCTGCTTTAACTCGCTGATCAATTCCTCGATCTTGACGGTCGAAATCGGGTCGAGCGCAGATGTCGGCTCATCCAGCAATAGCACGTCGGGCTTTACCGCGACGCCGCGCGCAATACACAGACGCTGCTGCTGGCCGCCGGACAGACTCAAACCGCTCTTATTTAATTTGTCCTTGACCTCGTTCCACAATGCCGCCTTTTTCAAAGCCCATTCAACGCGCTCATCCATTTCGCCGCGCGACAGGTTTTCATACAGCCGCACGCCGAACGCGATATTTTCATAGACCGACATGGGAAAAGGCGTGGGCTTTTGAAAGACCATGCCGATCTTGGCGCGCAGCATGTTTACGTCCTGCCCGGAATCGAGAATATTTCGTCCGTTATATGTGATGTTACCTACGGCTTTTTGGCCCGGATACAGGTCATACATGCGGTTCAGCGTGCGTAGCAGAGTCGATTTTCCGCAGCCTGACGGACCGATGAAGGCCGTTACTTTTTTCTCGAAAATATCGAGGTTAATGCTTTTTAAACCTTGGAAGGTCCCGTAGAAAAAATCAAGATTGGAAATCTTGATCGTGGGCTGCCTGGAGGTGTTCATAAATTCGGGTTGATTCATATTATTGTCTCGTTATCGTGGCGAACGCTGCCGGAACAAGGTGCGAGAAAGAATATTCAATGCCAACACGCTGAAGGTAATCAGCAATGCTCCGCCCCACGCCAAGGACTTCCAATTGTCGTAAGGGCTCATCGCAAACTGGAAAATCACGACAGGCAGATTGGCCATCGGCGCATTCATGTCGGCACTAAAGAATTGATTATTCAATGCGGTAAATAACAAGGGTGCCGTCTCGCCGGAAATTCGCGCAACCGCCAGCAAAACGCCGGTCACCACGCCCGCCTTGACGGCACGCAGCCGCACCAGCATCGCCACTTTCCAGCGAGGTGCGCCAAGCGCGAATGCCGCCTCGCGCAAACTATTGGGCACGAGACGCAACATGTTGTCGGTAGTGCGAACAACCACGGGAACGGCGATCAATGAAATCGCTATGGTGCCGGCCCAACCGGAAAAGTGCTTCACATGTGCGACGTAAATCGCATACACGAACAAGCCGATCACAATCGACGGCGCCGACAACATAATGTCCGTGACAAAGCGGGTCAGCTGAGCGAGCCGGCTTTGCTCACCATATTCGGCCAAATAAATCCCGGCCAAAATGCCGACCGGCGTGCTGATCAAGGTGGCAGCACCCACCATCAGCAGGCTGCCGACAATGGCGTTCAAAAGTCCGCCGCCGTTGTTTCCGGGCGCCGGCGTGGTTTGCTTGAACAGCTCAAGGCTGAGCGCGCCGCCACCTTTAATAATCAAGGTCGCCAAAATCCACAATAGAAACAGCAAGCCGACCGCCATCGCGAGAAAGGACAGGGCAATGCCGACGCGGTGAAACCATAGACGCTTACGATAGACAGGATTCATGGCGGCACTCATTTCGCGCCCTCCTTGCGTGCCATGCCCAGCAACATCAGCTTGGCGGCCGACAGCACGATAAAGGTGATGACAAACAGGATCAGGCCGAGCGCGTACAGCGAAGATAAATGCAGCTTGGATTCCGCTTCGGCAAATTCATTGGCCAGTGTCGAGGCAATGCTATTGCCCGGTGCGAAAAGCGACCACGACAATTTGTGCGCATTGCCGATCACAAATGTCACCGCCATGGTTTCGCCCAGCGCACGCCCCAAGCCAAGCATGACGCCGCCCACCACACCGTTACGGGTATAAGGCAGCACGATCTTGCGCACCACTTCCCACTTGGTGCAACCCAGGCCATAGGCTGACTCCTTCAAGACTTGCGGCACCACTTCAAACACATCACGCATCACCGAAGAAATGAAGGGGATGATCATCACCGCGAGAATGATACCCGCGGTGAGTATGCCCATACCCATCATCGGACCGCGGAACAATTGCCCGATCCACGGAAGTTGCCCGAGCGTCTTGGCCAGCAGCGGCATGACATAATCGCCGAACAAAGGAGCGAAGACAAACAAGCCCCACATACCGTAAATGATGCTAGGCACGCCTGCGAGCAATTCGACCGCGGTGCCGAGCGGCCTTCTGAGCCACGCAGGACATATCTCGGTCAAGAAAACGGCGATGCCGAAACTCAATGGAAAGGCAATGAGTAAGGCGATAAGCGAAGTCGCCAGAGTCCCGACAATGGCAATCAAAGCGCCATATTTGTCGCCGACCGGGTCCCACTCGACCGTCGTGACGAATGCCGGCCCGAATTCCTTGAACGCAGGCCAGGCGCTGATCATCAATGAAACGATGATCCCAGCCAAGACCAACAATACGCACAATGCAAATCCCAGCGTGATTTTATGGAAAAGAAAATCCTGCAGCTTTTGCTTACGCACGATGTTGGGTGCGATAGGCAAGCTGACGTGTTGCGGCACAGCCGTCTCCAGATCGGGCTTAACCATTGCGAGCTGCGGGGAAGAGTTCATGGGTTGCAGACCTGGCGAGATGAAAATTACCAGATTGCCTTGCCGGCGCTATCTTTCAGCTGAGCTTTCCAGGCATCTTGCACCAATTTCACAACCGGTGCCGGCATGGCGACGTAGTCAAGCTCTTCCGCCATCTTGCCGCCATTCTTATATGCCCAATCAAAGAATTTCAATACTTCCTTGCCCTTTGCAGCGTCGGCCTGCTGCTTATGCAGCAGGATGAAGGACGCCCCGGTCATCGGCCAGCTTGCCTTGCCTGCTTGATTGGTCAAAATCACGGCAAAGCCCGGTGTCTTGGCCCAATCGGCACCCGCTGCGGCAGCTTTGAAAGCGTCGTCGTCCGGGCTCACCCACTGACCGTCGCGATTCTTCATTTGCGCGTAACCCATCTTGTTTTTCTTAGCGTAGGCATATTCGACGTAGCCGATGGCGCCCTTGATACGCTGCACGTTTGCGGCCACGCCTTCATTGCCCTTGCCGCCCACGCCAGCCGGCCACTTGACCGCCGTGCCGGAACCTACGGCCGCCTTAAATTCTGGGCTGACCTTGGAAAGATAGTCGGTAAAAATGAAGGTGGTTCCGGAACCATCGGCGCGATGCACGACAGTGATATCTTCGGCCGGCAGCTTCACACCCGGATTAAGGCCGGCAATCTCCGCGGCATTCCATTTAGTCACTTTGCCCATATAAATGCCCGCGATGAGTTCGCCGGTCAGTTTCAACTGGCCCGGATTGATGCCTCCCAGATTCACAACCGGCACCACGCCGCCCATGATGGCGGGGAATTGCATTAGTCCTTCTTTATCGAGATCTTCCGCCGCTAAGGGCATGTCCGACGCGCCGAAGTCGACGGTCTTTGCCTTGATTTGCTTGATGCCGCCGCCGGAACCGATCGATTGATAATTCATTCCGATGCCGGTCGCCTGCTTATAGCTCTCGGCCCATTTGGCGTAGATAGGATAGGGAAAAGTTGCGCCGGCGCCGGTAATATCGGCCGCCAGGGCGGAAGTTAGTGCCAGTGCCGTACCGGCTGCCATCGTTACAGATTGGATTATGCGAGTCAGTCTCATATCAGCTCCTAGAATGTCACTTTGCTTACATGACGCACTCTAGAAGGCAAATATGACAAGAAGATGACATGGGCCATATCCCTGTCACAAAACCCAGAAAAGACTCCGTTTTATGTCATAAAACGGTCATATTACTTATTACAAGGCAAGAGATATGAGATGGATGCCCAAGCCGACCATGCCGCCGACCAAGGTGCCGTTGATACGGATATATTGAAGATCTTTGCCGACATGGATCTCGACTTTACGGGAAATCGTTTCAGCATCCCATTTCCAAATCACATTTTTAACCAAGCCGGCAATGACGCTGCGCCTCTCGACGATCGTTTCGGTCGCGAATTCAATCAGCCACTGATTCAGTTTGATGCGCACCGCCTCATCTTGAACGAGCGCTTCGGCAAAGGCGCGAATGGCTTGGTCGAGCCTGGCAACGGCACGTGAATCTTCGGAAGTTGCATCTTCCAACAGCCGCGCCTTTACTTCTTGCCAAACCCGCGTCGTGTAATCCTTAAACAATGGGTTGCCTAAAGTGCCATGAATCGTTCCGGCAACCTTCTCTTCATATTCAGGGGAAGTCTTCAAATTCTCGATCAGCCGTTGCGTCGCCTCCTCAAAGCGTTCGCGCCACTCGCTATCGGGATCTCGCATTTCATCAAGGATGTTTTGCAATTCGGTAAGTAGGCGTTCAAAAAACCGGTCATCGATCGTTTTCGGAACCCACTTGGGCGACACGTCATGGATCTTTTGCCGTATGTAATTCCGATTGTTTTCCAGCATGCGCCCCATGAATTCAATGAGATGGTCGAACATCACGCGATGCTGGCCGCCGGCCGCCAAAACGGCGACGACTTCTCCGAGGATGGGCGCGAGCGCCATATTCCGTAATGCGCTGCTTGCCCTTTGCTGCAAAAAATTGCCGACGTCCTCATCTTCCATCATATGCAGTAACGCAGGAATGGCGTTGACGATCTGGCGCGCCAAGTCTCGGCTATTGTTCGCTTCGCGCAGCCAATGCGACGCCACGGCGGCAAAATCGACATCGCGCAATTCCTCGCTGATGACGGCGCGCGTCATAAAATTATTTTCGAGGAAATAGGCGATGCTGGCGCCAATGCGATCCTTATTTTTTTGAATAATGGCCGTATGAGGAATCGGCACTCCCAAGGGATGCTTGAATAACGCAGTGACGGCGAACCAATCTGCCAAAGCGCCGACCATGGCGGCTTCGGCAAAAGCCCTCAAAAACGACAAAGGGAAATATCGATGTTCAAGCAGCTTGGCGACGACAAAGACCAGCGCCATTACGATCAATAGGCCGGTTGCCAACCGGCGGGTTTTAGCCAGCTGAAAGAGTTGCTCGCTTTCGTGAATGGATTCGGTATTCCCCATGGGTCCGATGGCGTGAAAGACGCCGGGGCGTCAATGAAATTCAGACTTTCACGGTGAACAACAGTTCGAATTCCGCTGCAGTAACAGCTTCACTGACATAGAAACCTTGCATTTCATGGCAGCCTGCCTCTTTCAAGAACGCCACTTGTTTACCTTGCTCTACGCCTTCAGCCGTCACTTGCATGGAGAGCGAATTGGCCATCGCGATGATAGTCTGCGTCAGTGCCACCGAATCGCGATTCGCCGGAATACCATGAATAAAAGAGCGGTCGATCTTAAGATTGGCAATCGGGAAACGCTGTAAATAAGAAAGCGATGAATAGCCGGTACCGAAATCATCTAAAGAAAACACTACCCCTAATTTTGTCAGTGCGTTAAACACGGGCATGATTTTCTCGGTATCGCCCATTAAGAGGCTTTCCGTAATTTCTAATTCCAACACCTTTGCCGGTAATCCCGTCCGGCTCAAAATATCGGTAATAACGCTGACTATGTATTCATCCTGGAATTGGCGCGCCGATAAATTGACCGCAATGCGCAAATCCGGCGCCAGGCGCTTTCGCCATTGCGCTACTTGATAACAGGCCTGCTCCAATACCCAACGACCAATCGGCACGATCAGTGCGGTTTCTTCCGCGACTGGAATGAAATCATCTGGAGGGATTAAGCCTGTTTCGGGATGACTCCAACGTAATAGCGCTTCCGCACCAACGATGCGTCCGGATTGCAAATCAATCTTCGGCTGATAATGCAGCACAAATTCTTGATTAGCCAGCGCGTGCCGCAAGTTCTTTTCCAAATGGTATCGACGCTGAGTACGTGCATTGAGCTCCGCTGTAAAGAACTGATAGTTGTTGCGACCGTTTTCTTTGGCCAAATACATCGCCGAATCGGCGCATCGCAAGAGCGTGTTCCCATCTTCGCCGTCATTGGGATGCACACTGATGCCTATCGACACACCCAAATAATATTCATACCCCTGCAGCCGGAACGGTTCGGCGATCGCGCGTAAAATGCGCTCGGCCAAACTGGTCAAATAAGAGGCGTCCTCAAAGCCTTCTGCAAGAATCACAAATTCATCGCCGCCCAAACGCGCCAAAGTGTCCGTGTCGCGTATACAACCGGTTAAGCGCGCGGCGACGGTTTGCAGCAATTGATCGCCTGCTTCGTGGCCGATGGTATCGTTCACATGCTTGAAACGGTCCAAATCAAGGAAGAGCACCGCGATCTTATGGTTGCCGCGATGAGCAAGCGTCAAGGAATGCGCCAAACGATCCACCAAGTAAGCGCGGTTGGGCAAGCCAGTCAGGGAATCGTGCGTGGCCATGAATTGCAAGCGCTGCTGCGCCTCTTTCATCGCGCTGATATCGGTGAAGGAAATCAAGATGGCATCCGACTGGCTTTTACCCGGTTCGCGAATCGGCAAAATATTTTGCGAAACCCAAACCATTGGACCGTCGTGCATTTCAATGCCCACGACCATATCTAACAGCGGTTGACCGGTGCGCAAAACGATTTCCACCGGCAAATTCTCCGCGCCGATCTCGCTTCCGTCTTCGGCAATCAAGCGCTTGATGTACCGGCTGGGGTGGCCGACTGCTGTGGCGGCATTGATGCGCAAAATACGTTCCGCGCTTGGATTGCAAGCCAACACGGTGCCGTCGCGCGCTTGCACTACAATGCCCTCGGCGAGGCAATTCACAACAGATTTGTAGCGCTCTTCGCTTTCATGCAAGCTGCGTTCAACCCGGTCTTTTTGGATTGCCACGCCAACTAGATGCGTAATATTGCCGATAAACGTTAAGTCTTCCTGAGAAGGCAATTGCGGAATATCGTAATAAACACCCAGCGCCCCCAATACCGAACCGCCGGCATCGCGAATCGGCGTCGACCAACAGGCACGGAGCCCATGCGCCAATGCCAAGTCGCGATAATCGCGCCAAAGAGGATCAGCTTCAATATCGCCGACGATGACTTGACGATTGAAATAAATCGCCGTTCCGCAACATCCTGCCGTCGGGCCAATCGGCAGTTTACTCATGGCGTTTACATACTCTGCGGGCAGCGACGGCGCCGCCCCAATTTGAATGCGCTTACCATCAGGCTCCAATAACGCAATGGTGCAGCATATTTGCCCGACGATCCACTCGATACCTAAGCAAACTTCACGCAGAATATCGTTGAGCGGCTCATTCAACGCAATCATCTCAAGTATGATTTTCTCATGATGCAATGAGTCTTTTGCACGTGTGGCTTCCAACGCAGCGATGCGATGTTTTTCCTCACTTTGATGCAATGCCTCTTCAACCGCTTTGCGTGCGGTGATGTCTCTGGCCAGCACTTGGATAGCCGGCTTTCCTTCATATAAGAAGGGAGCGGAACATACTTCGACGTCAACTATGCTGCCGTCGCGTCGCAAATATTTCTGCTCCACAGTCGGCGCCGACTGTCCGGTACGGAGCATATGTTTGACGCGGGCTTCCGAATTCGGAAGAAAGTCGGGATGCAGCAAATCGCGCAGCGAAAAACCGATCAAGTCATCCGGTGAACTTGCCCGCAGCAAATGAGCGCCCGCAATATTGATCAAGACGAGCCGGTCCTCCTGCAAAACGTATAAAGCATCCGGCGAGAGCTGTACAAGCGTCTCATATCGATCGTTGCCGAATACTTTGTAATCTCCCATGGGACCCGACCGCATAGTGGATAAAGGCTTGAATTGCTTTATCTCTTCTTTATTGAAGTATGTCAACTACCAAAAATCAACACCATAGCTAAGAATGCAACTTTACCGTTCGCAAGCTTGAGCGAGCGCAGCGACATTTTTTACGGTCGCATTAAGTTAAAGAGTCTTTAACTTTTTCAGCTCTTATGCCTTCCAATAGAACCATTCTTGTTACCGGCGCATCCGGATATATCGGCTCCCATACCTGCATCGAATTGATCGCGGCCGGATACAACATTGTAGCGCTCGATAATCTTTCTAATAGCTGTCACGCGGCCGTTTCCCGAATCGAAGAGATTACCGGCAAGCCCTTGCCCTTTCATGTGATTGACGTGCGAGACGGCAATGCGCTCGCTCGCCTTCTCGAGACTCATCCCATTGATGCGGCAATTCATTTTGCCGGCCTAAAGGCAGTCGGCGAATCGGTGGAAAAGCCGCTTCTGTATTTCGACAATAACGTGAACGGCAGCCTAAGCTTACTTACCGCCCTCACTAAGGCAGGTGTGCGGCGCCTCGTATTTAGTTCGTCGGCTACCGTATATGGCAACCCGGAAACCGTGCCGATTTCCGAATCAGCCAAGCTGCATGTGACAAATCCTTACGGGCGCAGCAAACTCATGGTCGAGCAGATTCTGGGAGATTTGACACGCGCCGACCCGCGTTGGGCAATCGGCGTCTTACGATACTTTAATCCGGTGGGCGCCCATCCAAGCGGTGTAATCGGCGAAGACCCGCGCGGCATCCCCAACAACCTGATGCCTTTCGTCGCACAAGCTGCGGTCGGCAGGCGTGCTCGACTATCCGTATTCGGCAATGACTACCCGACGCCGGACGGCACCGGGGTACGCGACTATATTCATGTCGTAGACCTTGCGCGCGGCCACGTCGCCGCCGTCGAGCGCTTATTTTCGACCGGTGCCGGTTTCACCGTCAATCTAGGAACCGGCCAAGGTTACAGCGTCTTGGAGGTCGTGCGCGCGTTTGCACAGGCCTGCGGCCGCCCAATCCCATATGAGATTGTAGGGCGCCGCCCGGGAGACATCGCGGTTTGTTATGCCAATCCGGAATTGGCCCATGAATTGCTGGGATGGCGGGCACAAAAAGACTTGGCCGAGATGTGCGCAGATCATTGGCGCTGGCAAAACATGAATCCGGCCGGATTTGAAAATTCAGAAAACGACTTGCGGCCGCAAGCCGCGGCAGTAGGGACTTAGCAGTTGCCTTTAATCGCCTGCTTCGCGGGACAAAAATCGCCTACGACACTACGTTGCTGACCGTCATAGGATGCATAGGGGGAGCGCTCGGTCGAAGCACATCCAGACAATAAGCTGCCACATGCCAATAATAGGAAAATTATTTCTTTCATCGTATTCCCGCAATCTAATCCTTTCTCAGGAACTCTATTTTGCGTTACCAGACAACCGTCTGCCAATATTTTTTACAAAAGAAAACGAATTTTAAAAAAATGTACGTCGAACCGAGCATCAACCTGCCAAAAGCACAATTAACAATCCTTAACACTAAATTAAGAATGAAACAGTGGGTCGAACATTTGCCTTTCAAAATATTTGCAGTACTATAAGTTTTGTAGCCGCAACACATCTGACCTCGCATGGTTCGCCGTTGCTGAAAATTCCGCAAGAGAATGTGCTACCTCATAACAATATTTAAGGAGACCTCCCATGAAATTTTCTCGCGTCTTGTCACGCCTCTTACTTACCCTCGGTTTTTCCGTCGCAGCCATCACCTCGCAAGCGGCTTGTTTGGATAATGTGGTGATGGTGCACGGCAATACCGCTTACCCCTCTAGCTGGAATTCGACCGTTTCGACTCTCAAATCGCGCGGCTATATCGACTCTCAAATTTATCGCCCTAGTTGGGGCTCCAAGACCTGCGCCGCTTGTAACTCGCATGACAGCACCAATACAAACGTCGTCAAGACCGCCCTTCAGCAAGCCAAAGCCGCATCGTGCACCGGCAAGATCGACGTCATCGGCCACTCGATGGGTGTGACCCTGGCCATGAAAGCGATTAATGAACTAGGCTATGCCGGTTACGTGAATTCCTTTGTCGGCGTCGCCGGCGCCCAGCATGGCCTGAATTCCTGCGGGCTGATCCAATCAGTCAAGAACAAGCGTTATGGCGCCAAGATGTATTCGATCAAGAGCTGGATCGATGAAATCGTCTGCTCGGGCAGCTGCTACGTTTGGGGCTCACATACCAGCAACGTCGATATGCAAAACGCGACTTATGACTTCGCACTTGGCCATTTCGGCTTGCAGTCTTACACTACGTCGACCCAAGCCACTTTACTCATGAACTGATTGAGAAATTTTATGAATCCTGGCAGGGGGCCGGCGGCGTCTTGCCAGGATTTAATGCCAATCCCTATTAGCTTCCTGGGAAAATCATTCCAGCCCAATTTGCGCGTTATACTCAAGAGCGGTTGTAAAACGCCAGGCAATCCACAAGTTTCTGCGGTTACCTTTACATTGACATGACGTTTGCAAACGATCCCGAACATATCGACAAGCGCACCATGGACATCATTGTCCAATGCGCCAAAGTTAACGAAGTCAGCGACTTTTCTCTAATCGCCGAAGGTTCGTTGCGCGACGTCATGCCGCACGAAATGATGATTTGCGGCATAGGCGGTGTCAGCAAGCAGGGCAATTTTGTCCGAAAATTTCTTAGCTTCGATTGCCCGATTGAAGCCTATGAGTATTATGAAGCCATGCTCAATTCGGACGGCCGCGTCAACAGCCCGCTCATGCAAAAGTGGCGTGACACACAGGAACCCGTCTATTTCCAAAGCGGCCGAGACGAGGCCACATTTCCCGAAGATTGGGTCACGGTCTTCAACAGATACAACATGCGCAATACCATCGGTCATGGTGTGCTAGATCTGACCGGCACCTTTTCAAGCTACTTTATTTTTTGCCGTTTGCCCGGCGAAGTAGGACCGGAGCAAGCTTTTCTGCTGAAGTTGTTAACCCCTCACCTCCACCTTGCTTTGACCAGAGCCATCTCTTCCGTTGAAGAATTCCATGGCGTCACCGGTAAAGCCACCCTTAAGAAACCTTTGAGCGACAGGCAACAAGACATCCTCTATTGGCTGCACGAAGGAAAGACCAACTGGGAAATTGCTAAGATCCTTAACCTGTCCGAGCTCAATGTGAAATATCACATCGATCAGATTTTCGTAAAGCTGGATGTACGCAGCCGTGTCCATGCTGTCGCCAAGGCGCATGAATTGAATCTGATCCGCCCTCCCCGCGCTGAAGCGGAATAAATCCTCAAAACTTAAACAATCAACAAGAAAAAAGCGTTTTTCCTCTCCGATCGGAGAGTAGCACCTTCATATCTTGCGTCCTAAAGTAGGTAACACAATATTAATTAAGGTTAACGAAAGGAGGCGCACAGCAAAAAATCCCACATAAGAAGAATTTTACAAAAACATAAAAATTACCCCTTACCTACAAATTTCCATATTTGAGGAGACGTAAATGTTTAAGAAGATTGTTTCTCTTTATCGTGTTGTCGCGGCTGTTAGCATGTTAGGCGCCGCCATGAGTGCACAGGCAGCCTGTCTGGACAACGTCGTCTTGGTTCACGGCAACACAGCTTACCCTTCCAGCTGGAACAACACGGTAAGTACCTTGAAGGGTCGCGGCTACGTTGATTCACAGCTGTATCGCCCAAGCTGGGGCTCAAAAACTTGTGCTGCGTGTAACGCTCACACCGCCTCCAATCTGGACCCGGTAAAAACCGCTTTAAGAAACGCAAAAGCAGCTTCCTGTACCGGAAAAATCGACGTCATCGGTCACTCCATGGGCGTTACTCTAGCGATGAAAGCAATTAACGATATCGGCTATGCCGGCTATGTGAACTCCTTCGTCGGTGTCGCCGGTGCGCAGCATGGGTTGAATTCCTGCGGCGTCTATCCGTACAACGTTGTCACGTCGACTTGCGGCTCCGCCGGCTTGTCTATCAACAGCCCGCTGATCAATTCCGTACGCGGCAAACGCTACGGAACCAAGATGTATTCCATCAAGAGCTGGATCGATGAAGTCGTGTGCATGGGCAGCTGCTATGTATATGGTTCGCATACCAGCAATATCGATTCCCAAAACGCTTCCTATGACTTTGCACTGGGTCACTTCGGACTGCAAACCAGCACCACCAGCACACAAGCAAATCTGCTGATGAACTAAGCATTATCGTCCCGGGTGAAAACTCGCCCGGGATTTCCATAATTCTTCCACTGCTGGCTTATTTTTAATCAGCGCCGGAAAAGCAAAGCGAATCAAGAAGTTATCAACGTCAATAGCAGCTTATCCACAGGATTATCCCCGCGAAGTGTGAATAGCCTTCCTTTCAATTCGCCGCGAATTAAGAAAGCAGCAAGTGCAGATAAATACGCGGCACTTTTTAAACAGAACGACGTAAATTCATTGCGAGAAATTTCCGTCTCGTATATTGTATGAACTCGTGCCCATGCAAGAGATGATTCGTTCAAGCTGGGGCCACTTTTCACGGATAGAACTGGGCCTCGGGAATCATCTCCTGGATTGGCATCATGTAAAAAGCCTCGCGATGCGAGGCTTTTTGTTTTGTGGCTGCCGAGCTAACTGCTTCACCTAGCCGCATGATTTAATACTTGTACGCGCCAATTTCCATCGCCGTCGCATTACGTGCATTTAGGTCGAGATCGGTAGTGACCAACGACGTCACCGCACTCGATCGTGAGCCGCTACCAATCGCCGGACTGCCCGCCAGCAGATGGAAGTTCGATCCCGGCGTCGCAAACATCGGATCGCCTAGTATCGGCGCCGTATCGTGGCTGATGCTTCCGGTGCCATTGAACCACAGGTTTTTCGTGATAGTACCCACCGTGCCATAAATGCCGACGCTGCCGCTGTTATAAGGCGTGCCGCTGGCAACGTAGAAAATATTGTTTTCGATATCCAGCGCATCGCTCGGCAAGCCCCAGTCGTTGGTGAGCGCGCCATAGTACGCGTTGCCTGCCGTATTGGTGTTATAGAAAGTATTGTTGTAAATCTTTGCGCCATGCAATGTCATGGTGTTGAACCGCAGGGCCGCATAGGCGACGTTGTAGACGAGGTTGTTCCACACTTTGACATTATTCGTTGCTCCATCGGCGATGTTGACGCCGTGCTTGGACACATTGCGGATCACGTTGTGATGCAAATTGATGTTGTTGGCCATTTCCGAGCCGTTGCCGCCGTTGACATAGACCTGGAAGCCGTTACCGCTGCGAATGTCGTGAATGTAGTTGAAGGCAATGTCGTATGAACCGTCGCCGTCGATGTAAATGCCGTGGCATTCCTGTGGGCTTCCCTGGATATCATGGATGTGATTGCCATACCAGAACGCATTGTTGCCGTTTCCGGTGATACCAGCCATGCGCGGCATGCCGGTGCCGCTAGTCGGGGCAGTAGAAGCAGAAAGGTCGTTGTTTACAATTCGCCAATTGTGTCCATAGATTTCCTGGCTAATGGGACCATCATAGCCTTCGCAATCCATACGCAAATTGGCGATCACTGCCCATTGTCCCATGCCCGGATAATTCTGCCCATTGATCGCGGAGATACAGCCGCCGGTCATGCCATTGGCAATCGTGCCGCGAATGTAAACGTCTTCGCCGGGATATCCCATGACAACTATCGGACCGGTGCCGACGGCCACGGTGGGCGCGCTGCCAGACTTGTTTCGAAAGCGCATGAAATAGTTTTCAAAGCCGATGTCTTTCCAAGGATTCGCATCGCCGTGCCCGCGTAAAACGATCATGTCGCCCGGCTGCGCTAATTGCCACGCACCTCCTGTATACAACGCGGGAGTCTGCACATAACGGTATGGGTGTGCGACGTCGCCCGGAATCGCGCTTGCATCGTTGCCGGCCACATTGTCCACGTATAAGATGCGCCCTGGATTCGGCATGAAGCTAACATTAGTATTGGACAGGGCACCGCCGACCGATACTTTGATCGGCAATGCCACCCCCTGTGCCGCACCACCAAGCGCGCCGACCTGCACAGAGATTTGTTGGATGCCCGGAACTTTGCTATCTCCCATGCTGCGATAACTCGCCACTTCGGCATTACCGATAAAAACTTTGGTGGTCGTCCCCAGCCCGAAGCCGCCGAAATTCTTACCGAAAATCGATAAATAGGCACCATAGTTGCCTTCTCCCCCCGACGTCGGGCCGGAAGCAATGTCGGTATAAAGTACCAGCGGCGCGCCGGATATGGGCACAACTGTGGTTGTAGTCGTGGTTGATGTTGTGGTGGATGTGGACGAAAGCGAGGTTGACGTCGTAATCGTGGTGCTAGTCGTTTTATGACCGCCCTTGCCGCCTCTCGCTATGCTTCTTTTTGCATCCATCTCTGTCGACAATGAGGGATCTCCGCCTTCGCAAGCGGTTAGTGCGATAGCGACACAAAAACATGTCACCGCTGTTTTCAGTATGCAACCGATAGAAGAAGCGCTCATTCAATGTTTCCTCATGGAAAATGTTAACTAATGTTACGTCATTTTCTCCGGATTGCAACCAAATTTATACAATTACTTAAACCATAAGTAAATTTTCGTAATCTTCCCGGCCGAATTTTGGCCAAATGCGATGCCGATAAGTGCGGGCACAAAGCTTCGAATTCCTCCGCGTACGCGATGCGTGCTCTCTCCGCCAAAACAAAAGCCCCGCATAACAGGCTGTGTAAAAAGTCTGAGCAGGGTAAACGAAGAAAGCCTCTTGGGCGTTAAGTTCAAGAGGTTTTTTCTTTGGAGGGCGAGATGGGGCATCGAAGAGGAGAAGATCGGAAACAGGCGACGCTGTTTCCCGTGATG
>JACOUL010000042.1 GCA_016177875.1 Burkholderiales bacterium | reverse complement strand
TCGTGGAGCGTTCATTTGCTTGGCTGGAGAAATGCAGAAGACTTTGGAAAAACTGCGAGCGCAAGCTCGAAACCAGCTTGCAGTTCGTTATCCTGGCTTTCTTGGCATTATTGTTGCGAAGATACTGATCAGGTTCTTAGGGAGCTAATGCAATGAAACGAATTCTGTTATTCATCGCCACCAACATCGCCGTTATCGCGGTGATGACCATCGTGTTGTCCGTGCTGGGCGTCGACCGTTTTCTCACGCAAAGCGGCCTGAATATACCGATGCTGGCGGTGTTTTCGTTGATCGTCGGTTTCACCGGCTCGATCATCTCGCTGTTGATGAGCAAGCCCATGGCCAAGTGGTCGACCGGCGCGCATGTGATCGATTCTCCGTCGAATTCGACCGAATTCTGGCTGGTGGATACGGTGCGCAAGTTGGCCGAGCGCGCCGGCATCGGCATGCCGGAAGTGGCAATCTATGAAGGTGAACCGAATGCATTTGCGACCGGCGCCTTCAAAGATTCTGCCTTGGTGGCTGTCTCGACCGGTTTGCTGGAAACCATGACACGCGAAGAAGTCGAAGCCGTGCTCGGTCATGAAGTTGCGCACGTGGCTAATGGTGACATGGTCACCTTGACGCTGATCCAGGGCGTAGTGAATACCTTTGTGGTTTTCCTGTCGCGCGTGGTCGGCTACGCGGTCGACCGCGCTTTGTCGCGTGACAACAGCAGCGGCCCGGGCATCGGTTATATGGCGACGGTGTTCATCTGCCAAATTGTTTTCGGGATCGCTGCGTCGATGATCGTTGCTTGGTTCTCGCGTTATCGCGAATATCGGGCCGATGCGGGTTCGGCGCAATTGCTCGGCACGCCTCAGCCGATGATTCATGCATTGGCGCGACTGGGGGGCATGGAGCCGAACGAATTGCCGCAATCGATGCGTGCGCTGGGTATCAGCGACAAGCCGGGTTTCCTGGCGCTGTTTTCCAGTCATCCGCCGATTGAAGAAAGAATCGCGGCGTTACAGGCACGATAAAATCACATCCTTTACATAACGGCGGCATCAATAGCCGCCGTTGTCATTTATGAGCCAATTTTTTCAAATTCATCCGGACAATCCGCAACTCCGATTGATTCGGCAAGCCGCGCAAATCGTGCATGCGGGTGGCATCATCGCCTTGCCGACGGATTCTTGTTACGCACTCGTGTGTCATCTTGATGACAAGGATGCAGTAACGCGCTTGCGCCGCATTCGCGGCGTCGACGACAAACATCATCTCACCTTGCTATGCCGCGATCTTTCGGAAATCGCGCAATATGCGCGTATCGACAACAGCCAATACCGCTTGTTGAAGTCCGCCACGCCGGGACCGTACACCTTCATTTTGGAGGCGAGCAAGGAAGTGCCGCGCCGCGTCAGCCATCCTTCGCGTAAAACAATAGGATTGCGCGTGCCCGAGAATCCGATAGCACATGCTTTGCTGGAAGAGCTGCAGCAGCCGCTGCTGGGCACCACCTTGATGTTGCCCAATGATGATCAGCCGTTAACCGATCCCGAGGCCGTGCGTGAAAAACTGGAACGGCAGATCGAGCTGGTGATCGACGGCGGCGCCTGCAGTCTCGAGCCGACGACCGTGATTGATTTGACAGGCCCGGCGCCCGTGCTAATGCGGCAAGGGCGAGGAGATGCAGCCGTTTTCGGACTCGAAGCCTGATAGAATCCACGCATGGACCAACTCATCCAGAATTTCGCCGTCTACGTATTGCCCATCCTCTTTGCCATCACTTTGCATGAAGCTTCCCATGCCTATGCAGCAAAGTACTTCGGCGATTCCACAGCGTACTTGCAAGGCCGTATGAGCCTTAACCCGGTCAAACACATTGATCCGGTTGGTACGATCATCATTCCGGTCGTTTTGTATTTCGTCGGCAGCCCGTTTCTATTCGGTTATGCAAAGCCGGTGCCTGTTGATTGGGGCAAGTTACGCAAACCGAAGCGTGACATGATTTGGGTGGCCTTGGCCGGGCCTGCTGCCAATTTGGTCATGGCTTTGTTTTGGCTGGTGCTGTCGATTGCGCTGCGTGGATTGAATATCTATGAGCCGTTTTTTATGAGAATGGCTGAAGCCGGCGTGCTCGTTAATCTGGTGATTTTTGCATTCAATTTGTTGCCGATTCCTCCTCTGGACGGTGGCCGAATCATGACCGGTTTGCTGCCCCATAGACAGGCCTACCAATTCGCTCAGATAGAACGATATGGATTCTTCATCGTCATCGCCCTGATGTTTCTGCAGGTATTACAATATTGGATGGTGCCTGTGATGGTCGTTGCAGAAAAGCTCTTAAAATTGATAGTTTCCCCCCTGACCGTATTCCTAAGCTAAAAACATGTATCCCGATCGCGTTGTCTCCGGCATGCGCCCCACCGGCGCTCTGCATCTCGGCCACTATCACGGCGCCCTGAAAAACTGGATCAAGCTGCAGTCTGAAATGCCTTGCCTGTTTTTCGTCGCCGACTGGCATGCGTTGACCACGCATTACGAAGATCCGAGCCAAATCGAAACCAGCACTTGGGATATGGTGATCGACTGGCTGGCGGCCGGCGTCGATCCTTCGCAGGCCACGATTTTCATCCAGTCGCAGGTGCCGGAACACGCAGAGTTGCATCTTCTGCTGTCGATGGCCACCCCTCTGGGTTGGCTCGAACGCGTGCCGACCTACAAGGATCAGCAAGAGAAACTCGCCGAACGCGATTTGGCTACTTATGGCTTTCTCGGCTACCCCTTGTTGCAAGCTGCCGACGTTCTGATCTATCGCGCCAGTATCGTGCCGGTCGGTGAAGATCAAGTGCCGCACATCGAAATGATGCGTGAAATCGCCCGCCGTTTTAATCATTTGTACGGCAAGGAAAAGGGTTTCGAAGAAAAGGCGCAGGAAGCCGTCAAAAAGCTCGGTGCCAAGCGCGCAAAGCTTTATAACGAATTGCGTACGGCATATCAGGAGCAGGGCAAGGAAGATGCCTTGGAACAGGCGAAAGCCATGGTCGACGATGCGCAAAACCTGTCGATGATCGATCGCGAGCGTTTGTTCGGCTATCTCGAAGGCAGCCGCAAGCTGATCCTGGTGGAACCGCAAGCGCGTTTGACGGAAGCATCGCGCCTGCCAGGTCTCGATGGGCAGAAAATGTCCAAGAGCTATGGCAATACCATCGCCCTGCGCGAAGAAAAAGATGCCGTCGTCAAGAAAGTGCGCACCATGCCGACCGATCCGGCGCGCGTGCGGCGTACCGACAAGGGCGATCCGGAAAAATGCCCGGTATGGCAATTGCACAAGGTGTATTCCGACGGGCCGACCAAGGAATGGGTCGTTAAGGGCTGTACCTCAGCCGGCATCGGCTGCCTGGAATGCAAGCAGCCGGTAATCGACGCGATCCTCAAGGAGCAGGAGCCGATGCGCGAACGTGCCCAGCAGTATCTGGACGATCCCTCGCTGGTTCGAGCCATCGTGGCGGATGGCTGCGATCGAGCCCGTAAACTCGCCCAGGAAACCATGCGGGATGTCCGGGAAGCGATGGGCCTGAGCTATACCTAGTAGTCAGTCAGCCTGGCTGGCTAGCGGACGGCCTATCCGTTACAATCGAGGCTTCGTTTCCAACTGTTTCCACACCATCATGATTCAGGGCAGCATTGTAGCCATTGTCACTCCCATGCACGCCGACGGCAGCCTCGATATGCCGGGTTTGCGTAAGCTTATCGATTGGCATATCGCCGAAGGCACGGACAGCATCGTCATCGTCGGCACCACCGGCGAATCGCCGACGGTCTCCGTGGAAGAACATTGCGAGCTGGTTAAGGTCGCGGTCGAGCATGTCGCCAAACGCATTCCCGTCATTGCGGGAACCGGCGGCAATTCCACCGCAGAAGCGATCGAGCTGACCCAATACGCCAAAAAAGTGGGCGCAGACGCTTCGCTGCAAGTCGTCCCGTACTACAATCGTCCGACGCAAGAAGGCATGTATCAGCATTTCAAGGCGATCGCCGAAGCGGTCGACTTGCCCGTGATTCTCTACAATGTGCCGGGCCGTACCGTGGCCGACATGGCCAATGAAACCATCGTGCGCCTGGCGCAAGTGCCGGGTATTGTCGGCGTCAAAGATGCCACCGGCAATATCGCGCGCGGAACCGATTTGCTGCGTTCAGTGCCCAAGTCGTTTGCCGTGTATTCCGGCGACGATCCGACTGCTATGGCGCTGATGTTCTGCGGCGGCAAAGGCAACATTTCCGTCACCGCCAATGTGGCGCCGCGCGCGATGCATGAGTTGTGCAAAGCTGCCATGAATGGCGAGATTGCCAAGGCCATTGAAATCAACGACCGCATGCTGCCTTTGCATAACAAGCTGTTTGTCGAGCCTAATCCTGTGCCGGTGAAATGGGCGCTGGAACAAATGGGTAAAATCCCATCCGGCATACGCTTGCCGCTGGTCCCGCTGGCTGCGCAATATCATGAAACGGTCCGTTCCGCGTTGCGCGAGTCGGGTGTATTACAATAAGCGCCTATTTGCGCTGCCCTGGGCGGCGCTTCCGAATTTTCCGGTTTCCTGAATCCATACCGACATGACAATCCGTACGAATAATCCGGTTGCACAATCTGCATTTTTTTTCCGTACTGGCCTTGCCTTAGCCTTGCTGGCTGGCGTCGCTGGATGCAGCGGTTCGCTGAGTTCCATACTCGAACCCGAGCGGGTTGATTACAAGAGTGCGAGTAAGGCATCGTCTCGGACCTTGGAAATTCCGCCTAACCTTACGCAATTGCAGCGTGATAATCGCTATGCCGTGCCGGACGCGAACAATCGCGGCACCGCAACCGCCTCCGGCTACAATCTGCAGCAAGGCGCACGCGTAGCGGCTGCTCCCGCCGCAATTGCGCCGAACAGCGCGGCCGACATGCGTATCGAGCGTAACGGCAATCATCGCTGGCTGGTGGTTAAGCAAAGCCCCGATGCGCTATGGTCGCAAATCAGGGACTTTTGGCAAGACATGGGATTTCTGATCAATGTCGAAACGCCTGAAACAGGCGTGATGGAAACCGATTGGGCGGAAAGCCGCATGAAAGTTCCGCAGGGCATGATCCGTAGTTCTCTAGGGAAGATACTGGACTCCGTTTACGATACCGGCGAACGCGACAAATTTCGTACGCGCTTGGAGCGTGGTCCGGATGGAAGCACTGAAATTTATATCAGCCATCGTGGCGCCCAGGAAGTCTACGTCGGTAGCGGTACGAACCGCGGACAGGACTCGACAGTGTGGACGACACGCCCGCAGGATCCCGAGTTGGAAGCGCAAATGCTTGCGCGTCTCATGACTCGGCTGGGTACGGAAGACGGCAAAGCCAAGGCCGCCGTTGCCAGCGCGTCTCAGGCGCAGGCCCGTGCAAAATTGGTCAAGGGCACGGATGGTGTTTACGTAGAAGCAGATGAAGGTTTCGATCGCGCTTGGCGCCGGGTCGGTTTGGCGCTGGACCGCGTAGGATTTACCGTCGAAGATCGTGATCGTAGCCAGGGCGTTTACTTCGTTCGCTACATCGATCAGGATGCGGACGCCAAGAACAAGCCCGCTTCCGAAAAAGGTTTCTTGTCCCGTTTGTTCTCCAGTAATGATGACAGCGCCAAGACGGCACAGCGTTATCGTATCTCCGTAAAAGAGACCGGCTCGAATAGCCGCATTATGGTGCTCAACAATGAAGGACGCCCGGAAGTGTCTGCAATTGCAGACAAGATTCTGGCTCTGTTGAATGATCAACTGAAGTGATTCACATTGCATTTAGGATCCTTTGAAGTTCGCCAGCCTGGGCAGCGGTAGCGAAGGCAACGCGCTGCTCATTTCCGCCGCATCCGGTATTACGCGCACTACTGTCATGCTGGACTGCGGATTCGGCTTGCGTGAATGCGAACGCAGGCTCTCTCGTCTCGGGATGGTGCCGACGGATATTTCCGGCATCGTTGTCACCCATGAGCATCAAGACCATGTCGGTGGCGTATTCAAATTCGCCCGACGCCATCGTATTCCCGTATGGCTAAGCTATGGCACTTATCAAGCGGTTCGTCATGACTGCAATGAGGTCGCTTTGCATTTTTGTCGAGATGGTGACCAACTCGTCATCGGCGATTTGCATTTAACACCTTATACCGTGCCGCATGATGCGCGCGAGCCGATCCAATACTGCGCCAACGATGGAAATTTCAAGCTAGGCGTATTGACTGATGCCGGTCAAGCGACCGCGCATATGGTGCAGGCCTTGAGCGGCTGCGATGCCATGATGCTTGAGTGTAATCACGATCGCGGCATGTTGGCGAATTCGAATTATCCGCCCTCATTGAAAGTCCGTATCGGCGGTGCTTACGGACATCTTTCCAATGAAACGTCCGCAGAGATTTTAAATTCCGTGGATCGCCGCCGTTTGAAAAGGGTGGTAGGGGCACATTTAAGCCGCCAAAACAATACGCCCGAATTGGCACGTGCCGCGCTTGACTCGGCACTGGGCGGAAGCGCTACCGAAGTGATGATTGCTTGCCAGGATGAAGGGTTTGACTGGATCGAACTGCGCTGAGCGTCGTTTCGAGCACAAAAGCAGCCGGAGCGGAAGCAGCAGGTGCCGAAGCAGCCGGAGCGGAAGCAGCAGCGTCGCCGGAAGCAGCAGGTGCAGAAGCAGCCGGAGCGGAAGCGTCAGCGGAAGCAGCCGGAGCGGAAGCAGCAGGTGCCGAAGCTTCAGGAGCCGAAGCAGCCGGAGCAGGAGCGGTGGTCACAGCAGGAGCGGAAGCAGCCGGAGCTTCTTCTTTCTTGCCGCAAGCAGCCAGAGCAACAGCCAACAAGGATGCGATCAACAAAGATTTTTTCATGAATTTTCCTTCAAAGGTGACAAAAGTTTGCGATGATATAAAAAGTTTGCGATGAAATAATTACCGGTAATTATCGCGAATTAGGACGTATTCGAAGGTGTTTCGAACCAAATGCTGCGGTGCGACACAACGAAACCTTCCCAACTCGCGATTATAACGGAGTTTTTTACATCCTGACAAAAACAATTTTCTTTTTGGTAACTTATTTTTGCGTGTTCGCAACAGGATGCACCAAGATAGCTCAACGTTCAGATAGCTTGTTGATCGTCAATGTCGAACACTTTGTATTGAGCTTGTCATGATAGGTTGCGTCTCATCTCCGGTCTTCCTGGAATTTCACTCTGAAACAGCCAGCCATCCAGCACGATACCATTCATAAAATGCTTCTAACACGTCTTGAGACGCTGTGACGATTTGTTTGGAGAATAGCTGCCGATCGTTCGCCAGATCGACCAAAGCTTGACGATCTTTGCGATCCACATCAAAGGACTCGCCATTGATAAAGATGCGTTTTCCGCGATGCAGCATTCTGGTCTTTGCATCGAGTGCGATGCCTAGTTTTTTCGCCTTAATGGTAAATCGGCTAAACGAGAGCGCAGGACTAGGAGCATCGAAAAAAATATTCGGCTTGGGCTCCGACAAATATTCGCCAAGAAAAATCGTGATGTCTTCACGGGTAAAGGCGATTTTTTGGAGTTGCTTTTGAACGCGATCGAGCATCGCCTTGCTGATTTCCGCGGGATGCGTACTGTAAGCCAGATCCGGATCCGCATAACGTCCCGGGAGTTCAATGGACTCCGCCATGAATTGTAAAAAGGCTTCTCCAATTTCTTGATACGAAGGCGCGCGGAATCCGACGGAGTATGTCATGCATTCGCCAAGCGCAATACCGTCGTGGGCATACTGCGGCGGCAAATACAGCATGTCTCCCGGTTCCAGCACGAATTCTTTTTCCGGTGTGAAATGCTTGAGAATTTTCAGCGGCATGCCATCTTTGAGAGTGAGGTCCTGCTGTGCCCCGATACGCCATTGTCGCTTGCCGTATGCCTGCAATAGAAAAACATCATACGAATCGAAATGGGGGCCGACACCGCCGCGATCGGTCGCATAGCTGATCATCAAATCATCGAGCCGCGCTTCCGGGATGAAAGAAAATTGGCGCATCAGTTTATCGGCGGCTTCGACGTGCAAATTAACGCCTTGCACGAGCAAGGTCCAATTTTTTTTCGCAAGCGAGGGTAGTTCCGAAAACGGGCCATGCTCGAGCGACCATCGTCGATCGAAATGGGTCACCAAGCGGGATTCGACTTCGTCGTTTGCAGCCAAGGAAAAAAAATCCTCGCGTGATAACAACGGATTGAAGTTAGGAATCGCCTGGCGAATCAGCAGAGGTTTTTTATGCCAATAGTCGCGCAAAAATTGGGCAGGAGTGAGGTCGCCGAGCAAGGTTAGTTTTTTCATGCCGCCATTATAGGGCCGGGTGTTTTGAAGAACGAGCTAATTCGCGGGCTGTATAATAAGCACCCACGCTCACAGTTTCTTATGCGCGGGTACTTAGAGCCTGTTTGCATTGAGGACTGAGTTAAGCGAAGCAATACGCTGTCCTCAAAAAATTTTAGAAAGGAGCGATCATGAAGATTGCCAGAAATACCGTAGTGACCCTGCACTACAAGCTATCGGATGCACAAGGCAATCTGATTGAGGAAAGCCGCGAGCCGATGGTCTACTTGCATGGCGGCTATCAGAATACCTTGCCTAAGATCGAAGAGGCCTTGGATGGTAAGGAGGCCGGTTTCGATACGCTGATTCAGGTGGAACCGGCGGATGCCTTTGGTGAATATGATGCTGGCTTGGTGAAGATTGAGCCGCGCAATCGTTTGCCCTCGCCCTTGGAAGTCGGCATGCAATTTGAGGGCGTTGCCGATGGCTCCGAGGAGGATTCGTTGATTTTTACCGTGACGGAAATTGTCGAAGATAAGGTCGTCTTGGATGGCAATCATCCTTTGGCCGGCATTGCGCTGCGTTTCAACTTAAACGTCACTGGCGTACGCCAGGCGACGGATGAGGAAATCGCGCATGGCCATGTGCATGGCGAGCATGGTCACCACCATGAAGCGCCGGATGATGAGGAAGGCGATCAATTCCGCAGCGTTCCTCTGCAATAAGATAAGGAAGATAAAAAATGCCGCAGACTTCTGCGGCATTTTTATTTTGGGCGCTCGTTGTTGCGTTCATCGTCCACCCCGAACAAAGCAGCTTGTGCAGGATTGACCGTCACTCTAAGCCATCGGGAGCTGAGAGTCAGATCGCCGAGGTTGCCGCGCCAATTGATCGAATTTTGCGTCGTGCCGGCAGGCGCTATACGATTGTGAACGATCAGGATTTTTCCGGTGAACTTCGCCGCTAAGCTGTTCAGTTGTTGCCGCACTTCGGCGAAACCATCGCGTTTGGCGCGCGCGGCGTTCGGTTCAGAGAGCGGGCTGCCGTCGCAGAAAATGACAATGCCGAGCGATTTATTGCGCGCTGCATGCGTGCCGATGCGTTGCAGCCAATCTCGATTCGCGATTAATCGATCTTCAAATTCTCCGTTGCGCCCGGCTGCGGTCAGATAGCGGTTATTGTTGGAAGGAAGATGGAGCGTGGCGAACATGATCCCTCCCATTTCCCAACGCGTGTTTTCACTATAGTCGCGGAATTTGACGTTGGCTGATTGCCGCACGACCGGCACTTTACGGGCGCCCAATGAAAACTCGTTCGCAAAAAATAATTCGCGCACGCGGTTCAAGCGTTCTAATGCAGCAGTGCGGCCATTACTGTAGCGGCAGTCGCTCCAATCGCTTGCCGCTACGGACACGATGACGCCGTGCTTGGCGTTCTCGAATAAAGCCTTGCGTTGTTCGTAGAGGCGGTCGTTGCAAGGTTCCGCCGGCGATTTAATGCCGTTGACCACAACAAACGCCAAATTTTCTTCGCCGGTCTCGGCCAAGGCCTCGCGTAGCTTGGAGTCGTCATCAAGCGGGTCTGCAAATCGATGCGCGATAACACCGAATTGAAATTCCTCTTGCGCCGCCCATGCCGGCACAGCAAGCACGAGTGCGGAACACGCCATCAACCATTGCGCAATCTGTCGTGTCATTCTGCAGCGCCGCTCATTTTTTTCAATCGATACAAAATATCGAGCGCCTCCCGCGGCGAAAGAGAATCAGGGTCGATCTTTTGTAAAGCTTCTTCGAGAGCGGACGTCTTAGTTTCCTCGGGTTCTTCCTCTTGCTGCGAGGCTGCGCCGGCAAACAAGTCAAATTGCGGCGTGGATTGCACGGAATGCGCTTCGAGCAGGGCCAAATGTTTGCGCGCCGTGCGAATGACGCCTTGCGGCACGCCGGCTAACTGTGCGACTTGCAAGCCGTAACTTTGGGAGGCCGGCCCCGCTTGTACGGCATGAAGAAATACGATTCTGTCTTTGTGTTCGACCGCCGATAGATGTACGTTCGCGGATGACGGATGGGATTCCGGCAATTGCGTGAGTTCGAAGTAGTGCGTCGCGAAGAGGGTATAGCTTCGAGTCGTATCGATTAAGTGTCTGGCGATCGCCCAAGCTAACGCAAGGCCGTCGAAAGTCGATGTGCCGCGTCCCACTTCATCCATCAGTACCAGCGATTGTTCGGTTGCGCCGTTGAGAATGGCCGCGGACTCGGTCATCTCGACCATGAACGTCGAACGGCCGCCGGCAAGATCGTCTGCAGCACCGATGCGCGTGAATATTTTATCGATCGGGCCGATCGCTGCTCTGGCTGCCGGCACAAAACTACCCATGTAAGCCAGCAGCACAATCAACGCCGTTTGCCGCATATAAGTCGATTTACCGCCCATATTCGGGCCGGTGATCAAGAGTAATTTACGTTCGGCAGATAGTTCGCAATCGTTGGCGATGAAGCGTTCGATCTGATTTTCAACCACTGGATGACGCCCCTGAGTGATTGCGACGAGCGGTTCGCCCACCAATTGCGGCGCGCACCAGTTGTGCCGTAGCGCATGGTCGGCAAGTGCGGCCAGCGTGTCCAATTGCGCCATCGCTTGCGCGATCGATTGCAGCGTGCCGATATGAGGAGCGAGGTCAGTCAATATTTTTTCGTACAAGTGTTTTTCGCGCGCCAATGCGCGTTCTTGTGCCGACAGTGCCTTATCTTCAAAGGCTTTCAGTTCAGGCGTGATGTAGCGCTCGGCATTCTTCAAGGTTTGGCGGCGGCGATAGTCATCCGGTACCTTGTCGGTCTGGCCGTGCGTGACTTCAATATAAAAGCCGTGCACCTTGTTGTATTCGACGCGCAGATTGTTGATGCCGGTACGTGCGCGCTCGCGGGTTTCGAGATCGACTAAGAATTGCCCGGCGTTTTCAGACAGGCCGCGCAATTCATCGAGGTCGGCGTCGAATCCCCGCGCAATCACGCCGCCGTCGCGCACCATCGCAGCCGGCTCCAACGCAATTGCGCGCTCTAGAAGATCCAGGCATTCGGAAGGCGTAGTCAGCGCTTCTTCCAGTGTTTTCAGCAGCGGTGCGTCCGCATCTTTCGCGCACAAATCGATATAGGCGCGCAACGAGGGCAAGTGTTGCAAGCCGGTCCGTAGCCCGGCCAAGTCGCGCGGCCGCGCGGAAAGCAAAGCAATCCGGGTGGTGATGCGCTCGATATCCGGCACCGCGGCGAGCGTCGACTGTAATCCTGAACAGGCGTCGGCACGCATGAGCGCATTGATCGCCGCGTGCCGCGCTTGCGCAATGGTTTGATCGCGCCGGGCGTGATGCAGCCAGTGCCTGAGCATGCGTGAACCCATCGCGGTACGGCAATGGTCCAGCGTAGAAAACAAGGTAGGCGCGACGGACGACCCCTCTTGTCCTCGTAGGGTTTCGGTCAGTTCCAAGTTGCGGCGGGTAGCGGCATCCAAGCCAATGAATTCGTTTTCCGATTCCACGGCAAGGGACCGCACATGCTGCAAGCCTTTGCCTTGCGTGGACTGCGCATAGCGTAGGAGGGCACCGGCCGCGCTAACGGCGGCATTAAGTTTTTCTGCGCCAAACCCGGCGAGAGTCGATATGCCAAGCTGTTCGAGCAGGGATTTTGTCGCACTTCCGAAATCGAAATGCCAGCTTGGTACTTGCGTGATTTTTCCTGGGAGTGAAAGTGCTGCAATTTCGCCGGTATCATCGGCCAAAAGAATTTCCGCGGGAGCGATACGTTCGAGTTCTTGTTTAATACGAACGTCGGATAATTTCGGTTCGCCCGAAAATTCCATGACCTTCAATGCACCGCTCGCCATGGACAGCCATGCCAAACCGATGAGGGAGTTCTTGCGTTGGGTAAGCCGGTAAATCGCCAATAAGGGACGGTCTGCTTTTTCCGGCAGCAGATCGGCATCGGTCAGCGTGCCTGGCGTTACTACGCGTACGACTTTACGTTCTACAGGCCCTTTGCTGGTGGCCGGATCGCCGATTTGTTCGCAAATCGCGACGGACTCTCCTTGCTTGATAAGTTTAGCTAAATATTGTTCATAGGCATGAAATGGCACCCCCGCCATCTTGACCGGATTGCCGTTGGATGCCCCGCGCTGAGTGAGAGTAATGCCGAGCAAGCGGGCCGCTTTTTCGGCATCTTCAAAAAACAATTCGTAAAAATCCCCCATGCGGTAGAACACAAGGATGTCCGGGTGCTCGGCCTTAATCCGTAAGTATTGCTGCATCATCGGCGTGTGGCCGCTGAAATCCATGGGCGTGGAAATCACGTCTTTTGCGGGGGAGGGATCGAATCGGGTTTCGGTTTTCAAGATAATGCTTAGCTTTTTAATATCTCTTGGGTTAGGTTGGTTCAATTTTTCCGAGTCAACCGGCAATCCGCCATTTTATCGAGTCTTCTAGGCCTACAGTGCAATTGCTATAGGAAATCAATTCCGCTAGACTCGACCGACAGATTTAAAATTAACTACAAATAATCCAGAAACGGTAAAAGGGTGGCATGTGAAGCAGCGGCGAGTTCGGGGGAGCGGGCCGGTTAGGCCTATTCGTCCTTCAAATCAACTTATTGGCCTGCTGTTGGCCACTACCTATGGGATCGCAAGCGCGGCGAGCGACGACGTGATCAAGGGCGCGCCGGATACGCTGAAGCAACCGCCGCAGCCTTTGAGGTCTGCTCCGCTTAAAAGTGCGCCGGGTCCCAGTTTTGTCTTGCCCCCGGTTGGATCGGCCAATGCCGCCGCCGGCGGTATTCAAGTTGCGGGTTTCCGTTTCGAAGGCAATTCCGTCTTCTCAACCGAAGAGTTGTTGAAAATCGCGGCGCCTTATTCCGGCAGGCGCGTCGGTGTGGCCGAACTTGAAGATCTGCGCACGCGCATCACGCGCATGTACGTAGATCGTGGTTATATCAACTCGGGTGCCTTGCTGGCCGCCGCTGCGGGGCCAAATGGTTATCCGGCGGACATCGTGCCGATTCGCGTGATCGAAGGGCGTATAGCCGAAGTCAGGATCAAAGGCGAGGAACGTCTGCACAAGAGCTATATCGAGTCGCGCTTGATTAAGAGCGACGAGCTGCTCAACGTGAATACGATGCAGGAGCGTTTCCGGATGTTGACGCTGGATCCGTTGTTCGATCGCATCAACAGCCGCATCATCCCCGGTCATGCTCCCGGCGTGGCGATTCTCGATATCGACGTGGTACGCGCACAGCCATACGGCTTAACGGCGTTCGCCAACAATTATCGGCCGCCGTCGATCGGCTCCGAAGGCCTTGGCGTCAGCGGCTGGGTGCGCAATCTAACGGGCTACGGCGATGTGCTCGACGCGAGCCTGCAGCATAGCGAGGGTTCCGATCCGATTCGCATGTCCTGGATGGTGCCGATCAATTCATCAGGCACAACGCTGCGTCTCAGTGCTGATCACGGTAAATCATCCGTGATCGAAGAACCCTTGAATACGCTCGACATTCGAAGCCTCACGACGGGATACGAAATCGGCCTTAACCATCCCTTGATCGATACGCTTGAGCGTAAATTCGATCTTGGCGTTTCCTACGGCGAGCGTAAGAGCGAAACCAGCCTGCTTGGCGGCACTTTCTCTTTCACTGGAGGCTTGGCCGACGTTCCCGCCAAAGTGAAAGTCATTCGGCTTTCGCAGGAATGGACGGAGCGTTGGCAAAAGCAGGCTTTGGCGCTTCGATCCGTTTTTGCTTTTGGAAGTAATAACGTTGATCCCGCCAGCACCATCGGCACCACTGCCGTTGCGGACCAGCATTACACGATTTGGACAGGGCAGGTTCAGTTCGTCAACAACCTGGGCGAGAGCGGCGCGCAAATCGTACTCAGAGGCACCGTGCAAGCCACGCCGAATTCTTTGTTGCCGCTAGAACGTTTTTCGCTTGGCGGCGTGGCGACCGTACGCGGCTACCGCGAAAATTCCGTCGTTCGCGACAATGCTTATTTCGGCAGCGTTGAGTTTCATTATCCGCTGATGGCGGGCGAGGAAAAGCGTAGCTTGACCCTCGTTTCGTTCGTCGATTTCGGCAGAGGCTGGAATAAAAACGAGGCCGAACAAAAATTGTCCTCAGCCGGCCTCGGGCTCAATTGGCGCTGGCACAATTTTTCGGCCGATCTGTTTTGGGCGAAAAGGTTGATCAATTTGCCGATTGAAACTTCAGGCAATTTGCAAGACAAGGGTATGCATTTCCAGATTAGCTACAAGGTATTTTGAGGGAGGGGCAGATGTTCAGAAACCTCTTATGCTATGTCATGCTGTGCTGTGCCATGCAGGCGGCGCGGGCCGATGACAAGCTGGAAGGCAGCATCGACCGCGGTTTGCAGCGCTGTCAGGGCGGGCATTATTTTCTCGCGCTGGAAGACCTGACTGCCGCTTACAACAGGGCACAGCTCGGCGCGCAACGTGCCAAAGCGGCGGGAGCGCTCGGCTTGACTTATGCGCAGATGCGCATTCCCTCAAAAGCCGAGCCGCTGCTGCGCGAAGCGTATGCCTATGCACAAGATGTCAAAGAGCGAGCCCAGTTCGGCATTGACCTTGCAAACTTGTTGGCAAGCCGCGGCAAGGCGGATGAGGCGAGCCACATTTACCAAGACGTACGAAAGCTGGCGCCGAAAGACGTTGCTGTGGCAATGAGCGTCGGACTCAATTTGGCGCGTCTCGATGCCGACAAAAAACCGCTGCCGGAATTGAATAATCTGTATGCACGCTTGGCCGAAATCAAGGACTCAAAGGATCGTGCGCGCTTTTCCATCAACTTAGGTGCGCTAGCCAAAGCGATGGGGCCGCAAGGCATTGAGTTGGCCTACCAGTCGTTTGAAGGCGGACGTAAATTGGCGCAGGAAGCCGGCGATAGCCGCTTATCCGCTGAGGCGTTTGACCAGCTTTCTCAGCTTTATGAAGAGCAGAACCGCGGCGAAGATGCATTGCGGTTGAGCGAGCAGGGTATTCTCATTTTGCAGACGATCGATGCGCGTGATTTACTGCTCAAGCTCGAATGGCGGCGCGGTAGGCTATTGCGGCAAGTCGGAAAGTTGGATGGAGCAATCGCTGCGTACCAGCGCGCGGTCGATCATATCGAAGCGATCCGCCAGGACATTCCGGTGGAGTATCAAGACGGCCGTTCATCTTTTCGCGATACCTTGGAGCCGGTGTATCTGGGCTTGACCGATTTGCTGTTGCAGCAATCGGGAAGCCTGAACGGCAAAGAGCACGCCGCGCAATTGCGTCGCGCGCGCAATACGCTGGAGCTTTTAAAGCAAACTGAACTCGAAGACTTCCTCGGCGACCGCTGCTCGGTCGAATCGATTCGTAAGACATCGAATGATCCCGTACAGCGCGGCACCGCGGTGCTGTACCCTATTATTTTGCCGGAGCGTTTAGAGCTTCTGGTCGAAACTTCCGCAGGTTTGCAGCGCGTCACCGTACCGGTCGCTGCGAGCGATGTGCGAAACGATGTTGCGCGGTTTGCCTCGGCGCTGCGGGCCGCGCAATCATTTCAGAATTTGTCGAGAAAACTGTACGACCGCTTGTTGAAGCCGGTTGATGCAATTCTTGAGCAGGAAAAGGTCGATACTGTCGTCGTCGTTCCCGACGGCGTGTTGCGTTTGCTGCCTTATGCCGCGTTGAACGATGGTAAGCGTTTCGCGATACAGAAGTATGCAATTGCCATTGCGCCCGGATTGACGATGACCAATACGCAAGTGCGTACCGATCCAAATCGCCAATTGAAGACACTGCTTGCGGGCATGAGTGAGCCTGGTGCCGTCGTCGAGAAATTGCCGGAGGCGATGGTCAAACAGCTTCTTTCCAGCAGTCCGTCAAGTTCGCAGTCCAGCACGCGCGGCATTCTCATGCGCGGAGGATTGGAGAAGCCGGCAACTACTACAGGGACAAACGCGTCGCAAACGGCGACGACTCCCAAGCCTGCCGATCCGGTATTGAACCAGGAAGCCCGCAACGAGAAATTGAAGCAGATATTGTCCCTTGCCGGCGTCAAGGATGAAATCGAAACGATTTCGAAAATCGCGCCGGGGGAAACCTTGCTGAATCAAGGGTTCAGCCTCAATGCATTCGGCCAGCAAGTTACGCGCGGTGATTATCGTATCGTGCATATCGCGTCGCACGGCCTATTCGGCGGCACTGCCGACACCACCTTCATCATGGCCCACGACGATTTGATCACGATCGATAAGCTGCAGAATTTTTTGCGATCGGCTGGGCAGCACGACGGCCAGATCGAATTGCTGACCTTATCTGCCTGCGAAACCGCGGAAGGCGATGACCGCGCGCCGCTTGGGCTAAGCGGCGCGGCGCTCAAAGCGCGCGCCAAGACAGCGCTTGGTTCCTTATGGCCCGTTGCCGACGATGCGGCAAAGGCCTTGATGGCAGAGTTCTACAAAAACATGCAACTGCCCGGCGTAAGCAAAGCCAAGGCATTGCAGGCAGCTCAATTGAAGTTGATTGCGAACAGAAGTCTTGCTCATCCGTTTTTCTGGGCGCCGTTTATCGTAGTGGGGAGCTGGTTATGAAGCATGCGAAGCGCAAAGTCTCCTTGGGAAATTTGACCTGGGCGATGGCAGCAGTATTAAGTACGATCGCAGCCGATGTTCGTGCCGGCGCGGCCACGGACGGGACAACAGGCGCGGTGCAAAGCTTCGCCGGCAACTTCACGATCGGGCAATCGCTCGGCACGGTCAAGGGAAATAATTTATTCCACAGCTTCAAGGATTTCAGCGTCAACAGCGGCGAGTCGGCGACGTTTACGACGACGAGCAATCTTTCTAACGTGATTTCGCGCGTGACTGGGGGAGTGGCGTCAAGCATCAATGGGCCACTCAAGCTAAATGCCGCGGCAGGCAGCAAGCCGAACTTCTTCTTCATCAATCCGACGGGCGTTACCTTTGGCGCAGGCGCTACGGTCGATGTGCCTGCAGGTTTTCATGTCAGCACGGCGAATTATTTGAAGTTTTCCGACGGTGTTTTTTACGCCGATCCGAGTAAGACTAGTACGTTTTCTACTGCAGCTCCCGAGGCGTTCGGATTTCTTGGATCGACGCGCGCGTCGATCACGCTCAAGGATGGCGTAGCGCTCTCTGCCAAGGTTTCGCAGCCGATTAGTCTTGTGGGTGGCGACATAGCGATTAATAACGCGAACGTCGATACGAGAGGCGGCGATATTAAGATTGTGGCCAACGGCGCTGTGGGGCAAGAAATCAAGGTATCAGGGGCGGTGCCGTATACCTTGGGTAATCTCGACATTCTGAACGGCGGCAAAGTAAGCGCCTTAAGCAACGGTGGGCAGGACGGCGGTACGGTCGTGGTGAGCGCCGGTCTAACGACGATTGATGGCCAATCCAGCGGCAAAGCGACCGGAATTATCACCGATGCAGTAAGTGGTAGCGGCAATGCAGGCAATATCGCACTTTTCAATTACGGGCGTCTTAACATAATCGATGGCGGGCAAATTTCCTCTTCTACCCGCGCAAATGGAAATGCCGGACTAATCTACATTGACTCCGGTAGCGTGAGTATCGATGGCAAGGGGAATAGTTCAACGGGCATTTTCAGTAGTGCCGATTCAAAGAGCGCGGGAAATGCCGGCGGCATAGGCATGGCAGTTGTGGGTAATCTATCGGTGAGTAATGCCGGTGCCATCTCCTCATCGACCCTATCGTCAGGCGATGCCGGTAAGGTGGGAATTGAAGCCGGCAGCGTTTCGATTGATGGAAAAGGCAAGGTAACCGGCATATTCACGAATACATCCGGTTCGGGAGCAGGCGGCATTGTCGATATTACATCCAAGGGAAATTTGTCGGTTCTTAGCGGCGGGCAGATATCATCGAATACTTATTCTTCAGGTTCGGCCAACAAGGTAAATGTAGACGCAGGAAGCGTTACTATCGATCACCAGAATTCAACCAACAGCACGGGCATTTTTAGCGCCGCAGCAATAGGAACGGGCGATGCGGGTATGGTTTTCATTAATTCGCGAGGAGACACGTCGGTACTGAACGGCGGGCAAATTTCATCGAGTACCTGGTCAGATGGTTGGGCGGGAGCAGTCGGACTGATTACGGCCGGTACGCTGACGTTATCCAATTATGGATCGATCACTTCATCGACCAAAGGGAGCGGCGAGGCCGGATATGTGTTGATTCAGTCGGGGAATGTTCTGCTCAATAGCGGCGGATACATTGCTTCGGAAACCTATACAAAGGGAAATGCCGGTTATGTACGCGTGAATGCCGCGAATGTCGCTCTGAGCGGAACCGCCAGCGGTATATATACATCGGCGAATAAGGGCGCGTCGGGCGCTGCGGGGGAGGTCGATGTCACCGCTGGCAACTTAATAATTCTCGATGGTGCAAAGGTCACTTCCTCTACCGAAGGGATCGGTAGAGGCGGAACTATCAATGTCACTGCCGATAATATTCTTATCGACGGCGGCGGGAAAAATACCGGAATTTTCGGTACCACCAATGGATCGGGAACGGCAGGCGATATTACCCTGAAGGTCAACAACGCCTTAAGTATTTCAAATCGCGGCGCGATTTCCTCTTCTACCACTTCGTCCGGAGATACCGGTTATATCAACATTGAGGCTGCTCGTATAAGTATTGACGGGAAAAACACGACAACCGGAATTTTCAATGAGACGCGCGGCAGTGGGAACGCGCAAGTCACTAATATCCAAACTTCAGGAAATGTATCAATACTGAACGGAGGCGAAATCTCGTCCAATACTTATGCTGCCGGAGATGCCGGACAAATTACGGTCAAGGCGAATAACGTTACCGTTGATGGACAGGGAAGTACTATCGACACTGGAATTTTCAGCAATGCAAATCGCGGCAGTACGGGGGAGGCATGGAGTGTAGCCATTAATCTTGCCAGCGATCTTTTCATCGTGGATGGGGGAAAAATTTCGTCAACGACTGCCGGCAGCGGCGACGGCGGAATCGTCACGGTAAATGCCAAGAATATTGCCATCGACGGGAAGGGAAGAAGAACGGGAATTTTTATCGATACCGGGGGTTCCGGCAATGGGTATTACGCCGATATCCAGGCCACAGAGGACATCTCGATTCAAAACGGCGGCATGGTGTCGGCGTCGACATCGTCGTCGGGATTTGCTGGTCAGCTAAGGTTGGCAGCTAATAACATTTCCATTAATGGCGGAGACAGCGATTTCACAGGTCTTTTTGCTCAAACAACAGGCAGCGGTTCAGCACTTCCGATTTATACCAAGAGTGACGATGCCATTATTGTTAATGCCAAGGGAGCTCTGTCGATTCTTAGTGGAGGTCGAATTTCTTCAAGCTCTTACAAATCTGCTGGTGACGCTGGCGCTGTTTCCATCAATGCGGGAAGCATATTGCTCAATGGTGAGGGAGGTAAATTTACTGGTATAGACAGTAACGCTACGGGAGCAGGATATGCCGGAAATATTAATCTTAAAGTTGCAGATAATTTAATCGTTGCAAAGGGGGCCACGATAACGAGTTCAACATATGGCGACGGTGATGCCGGATCCATCAAAATCGATGCAACCGGTGGTTCGATCAACATCGATGGACAGGGAGACTTTACCAGCATCGCTACTAACGCTTATAAAGGCAGCACGGGTCAGGGCGGTAATATTGAGATCGTAGGCGCTCGCCAATTATCTCTATCTGGAGGAGCTCAAATCTCGTCGTCAACGTTTTCGTCTGGAGATGCAGGTTCCGTCAAAATCAGTGGCGGAAGCATATTGATCGATGGCGCTGGCATTAATAAACGAGGAACTGGGTTATTCAGTAGTGTAGGAGACGGCGGCACGGGCAACGCCCAGAGCGTCGAGGTAAATTTGACTGGGGACTTGTCAATCGTCGACGGTGGCTCGATTACTTCGACGACATTTGCCGACGGAAACGCTGGCACCGTTACCGTCAACGCTGCAAATATAACGATTGATGGCAAGGCAAATGGGGAGATAGCGACTGGGATGTTCAGTAGCGCTGCACGTGGTAGCCGTGGTTACGCCGGAAGCGTGAACGTGAATGCTAGAGGCGATCTGCTGGTTGCAAGTGGCGGCCTCATCTCGTCAACGACTTGGGGCGAAGGCGATGCTGGTAAGGTGGTTGCCCATGCGCGCAATATCGTTATTGACGGCAAGGGAGAATACACAGGCATTATTACTAATGCCGAATATACGAGCGATGCTTATTACGCCGGCGAAATCGAAGTAACTGCAGATGAAAACCTGTCGATTTTGAATAAGGGACAAATTACCTCCAATACTTCCGCCTATCTTGCAGATGCCGGAAGCATAAAAATTCGCGCCGGGAATATTCTCGTTTCCGGCGGTTCCACCATCAGCTCGTCTGCAGCAGCTGATTCATACGGGCAAACAGGAACGATTGACATCCTTGCGACTGACAATCTTACGCTGGCTGGAAAAAGCACGATTTCAATTAAAAATGAGGCGGAAATAAACCCCGGCGAGATACGTAAAAACCAAAACATGGTTATCTCGGCGCGCAATATTACGATTAATAATAGCGACATCACTGCAGCATCGACACAGAACGTTGATGCCAGCGATATAACGATCAATTACACTGGCCGCATGATGATTGATCCGAGTAACATCACCACCAGCGCAAATAAAGGCAATGGCGGCAGCATTACGATTTCAGGTTCGGGGGCGCTTGTGCTCGATCATTCGCTGATAACGACTTCAGTGGTCGACGCTGCCGGCGGAAAAGGTGGCGATATCAATATCAGTACCAATCAAGGCGCATTGGTATTGAATAGTGGAATCATTCAAGCTAATACCGGAAATACGAACTCGACGGGGGGTAACGTAAAAATCGATGTCGGTTCGACTATTACGAGCGGCAATAACCTCATTAAGGGTGGCGCGCCGATCGATCTAAAGGCGAATCGGGATAAGCTAACCCAATTCGGATTCAACGTCATCCAAGCGGCTCGACCGGATGGCGTCAACGGCGATATTCAAATCTCGAGCCCGGTCATCGATTTGTCCAGCGCATTGGCGTCTTTGAATGCGCAAGTTCTCGACTTCGGCAAGCTTGGCGTCGATTTGTGCCGTGTCGGCACCGAAAGCTCCTTGACGCCGACAGGCCGGGGTGGCCTGCCTCAGTTGTCAAACGGCTGGATTCGTCCTTGATATGATCGTTTCAGGCGAATGGTGACAGCAGCGTCACCATCTGCGCAAATATCTTCGGCGAGCCGGCGAGGACGTCGCCATGGTAGAGGTAGTCGGAGTCGCCGGTAAAATTGCCGACGATGCCGCCGGCTTCGGTGATCAACAACGCGCCGGCGGCGATGTCCCAAGGCTTCAAGCCTTTTTCAAAGAAGCCGTCGAGTCGTCCGGCTGCCACATAGGCCAAGTCAAGCGCAGCGGCACCCGGTCTGCGCAAGCCGGCACACTTTTGTGTCATCACGCGAAACATTTCTACGTAATTGTCCAAGCCTGACATGTCGCGGTAGGGGAAGCCTGTGCCGATCAAGGCTTCCGCCATCTTGTCGCGCTTGCCGACGCGAATGCGTTTGTCGTTCAGGTAGGCGCCGGCGCCTTTGGTGGCGGTAAAGAGGTCGTTGCGGGTGGGGTCGTACACTACGGCTTGCGTGATTTGGCCTTTTTGCTTCAAGGCGATCGAGACGCAATATTGCGGAAAGCCGTGGATGAAATTCGTGGTGCCGTCGAGCGGGTCGATGATCCAGACGTTTTCGCTTTGCTCGCTAAGATCTGCAGATGCGCCGGATTCTTCGGCGAGGATGGCGTGGTCGGGATAGGCGGTTTTCAATACTTCGATGATCGCTTGTTCGGCGGCCTGGTCGACTTCGGTGACGAAGTCGTTTTGCTGCTTGCTTGATACCTTGAGGCGGTCGACATCGAAAGAGGCGCGGTTGATGACGGCAGCGCCGCGACGGGCGGCCTTTATCGCCGTATTGAGCATGGGATGCATAGAGGTTCCGTTAAAATGGCGGTTCCTTGCGCGAACCGCAATAGGAACCATCCGAATATCATTAATGAGCGATGCGGCTTTTATACCGCGTAATGCCGCTATTTTAAATGAACCTGCCCCAATCCGACATGCCTCTGTTCGAACGCCTGCGATTTGTATTGGTTGAAACAAGTCATCCGGGCAATATCGGCGCCGCAGCGCGCGCAATGAAAACGATGGGATTTACGGAATTGGTGTTGGTGAATCCTCGTTTTGCGGACGCATTGGGGCATGAGGAGGCCATTGCGTTCGCGAGCGGTGCGCAAGACGTATTGGAAAACGCGCGCATTGTCGGTTCAATTGAGGAAGCGCTCCAGGGATGCAATTTTGCCGCTGCGCTGACGGCGCGTTTGCGGGAGTATTCGCCGCCGATTTTGACCCCGCGCGTTTTGTCGGTACAGCTTGCGGCGGATTTCGGACTGCACGCTGCGCTCTTGTTTGGAAATGAGCGTTATGGCTTGCCGAATGAAGCAGTCGAAAAATGCAATGTCTTGATCAATATTCCGGCGAATGTTGAATATGCGTCGCTGAATCTTGCGCAAGCAATTCAGGTGTTGGCGTATGAATGCAGGATGGCGGTTGTGGGAGAGGCAGCCCCGAGAGAAACCGGTATCGGTTTTCAGGGGGAGGCAGCGAACCTTGCGCAAATCGACGGCATGTACGCGCATCTGGAGCAGGCCTTGGTCGCGATCGATTTTCTCGATCCGAAGCACCCAAAGAAGTTAATGCCGCGACTAAAGCGGCTATTCTCGCGTGCCCAACTTGAAACGGAAGAAGTGAATATCCTGCGCGGGATCGCGAATCAGATTTTGTCGCGAATGAAGAAATAGAAAACGGCGTGGGCTCTGTGCCGTGAAAAATCTGCCGTTCCGGCGTTGGTTCATTGAAGAACCTGGAAAGCCGGCGTTAATCTTGAGGGGAAACGCTGGACTTTCGCTGCACCGGAACGGCAAAGAAAAACTTTAAATAACCCGTACGGAGTACCGGCCTGCATGCCAGTACCGTTTCGCAGGCGGATGCTATGACATCCGACATTCCTGCTCTACCCCCAAGCGCGCAGCAGACCTACTGCTAAGCCCTCCAGCGCAAATTCATTCTCATTTGCATCTACTCGAATCGGCTTAAAGTCCGGGTTTTCAGGCAACAGCTCAATCACTGAACCGGATTTTTTATAGCGCTTGACGGTCACGTCGTCACCAAGGCGTGCGACGATAATTTGGCCATTACGCGCGGCATCGGCTTTTTTTACTGCAAGCAGATCGCCATCGAGAATGCCGGCATCACGCATCGACATGCCGCGCACTTTCAAGAGGAAGTCCGGTTTGGCGGAAAATAAAGTCGGATCCACGCTGTAGGTGGCTTCCACATGTTCTTGCGCCAGAATCGGCGAACCTGCCGCCACACGGCCTACCAGCGGAAGGCTTAACTGCATCAGCACGGGATGGGGTAAAGCCATTTGGGCCGCATGCAGACGTTCATTGCCGCCCATGTCGCGCAGCCGGATGCCGCGGGAAGTGCCGGGTGAGATTTCAATGGCGCCTTTACGCGCCAGCGCTTGCAAATGTTCTTCGGCGGCGTTGGCAGAGCGGAATCCCAGCTCGGCCGCAATTTCGGCACGTGTTGGCGGAAAGCCTGTGTTTTCAATGGCTTCGCGGATCAGATTCAAGATTTGTTCCTGGCGAGCAGTCAGTTTTAGCATGGCATGAGCCCTGTTTGCATAGACAGCCTGTATTTTTGTACAGTATCGGCATAATTGCAAGGCTTAATTCAAGCAATTTTCTCAGGGTGCTGCCGTAAGCAGTTGAAACTGTTGAGTTTTTGACGATTTCACGCGATAATCTTGGGCTTTCCTCTTCCCACACCCGTCTTGACGCCGGGGTGGGCGATTTTTCAATCCGTCCATAAGGAGATTACATGCGTCATTATGAAATCGTATTTATCGTGCATCCGGATCAAAGCGAGCAAGTGCCCGCGATGATCGAGCGCTACAAGGGCATCGTCACCACCCGCGGTGGCAAGGTGCATCGCGTCGAAGACTGGGGCCGCCGTCAACTGGCTTACATGATCGAGAAGCTCGCCAAGGCTCACTACGTCTGCATGAACATCGAGTGCGACGGCGAGACGCTGACCGAAATCGAAACCGGCTTCAAGTTTAACGATGCCGTGTTGCGCCACCTGACCGTGAAGATGAAGAAGGCCGAGACCGCGCCGTCGCCGATGATGAAGGCAGTGCAGAAGGAAGACGCCGCCAAGCATCGTACCGCCGAGGCCCCTGCTGCGGTGTGACGTTCCAGGAGTGAACCGGTTTCAACTGATTGCCACTATTGCCGAGCGCGACGTACTGCGTTATACGCCGGCAGGCATACCGATCGTGTCGGGCAAGTTGCAGCACGAATCGAAGCAAGTTGAAGCAGGCGTCGAGAGGTTGGTCGAGATGGAAGTTGCGGCAATCGCCGCAGGTGAAATTTCCGGACGATTCAACCAGGCCGAATTAGGCGCGACCTACCAGTTCACAGGATTCCTGGCTCGGAAGAACCGCAATAGCAAGAGTCTCGTGTTTCACATCACGGAAATTGAAGATATTTAAATTTAGGAGCCAAACATGGCATTCGGTAAAAAGTTTGACAAGAACAAGTTGAAGGAAAAGCGCAAACAGCAAAACCCGCTGTTCAAGCGTAAGAAATTCTGCCGCTTCACCGCCGCACACGTTGAGCAAGTCGATTACAAAGACGTCGACACCCTGAAGGACTTCATTCAGGAAAACGGCAAGATCATGCCGGCTCGGCTGACCGGCACCAAGGCGCACTATCAGCGCCAAGTGGATACCGCAATCAAGCGCGCTCGTTACTTGGCGCTGTTGCCGTACACCGATCTGCATAACGCTTAATCGACGACGAGAACCAGGAGAAAAACATGCAAGTTATTTTGTTGGAAAAAGTCGTCAATCTGGGTAACCTCGGCGAAGTCGTCAAAGTGAAAGACGGTTACGCTCGCAATTTCCTGATCCCGCAACGCAAGGCTCGCCGCGCGACGGAATCCGCTATCGCCGAATTCGAAGCCAAGCGCGCCGAGCTGGAAAAAGCCGCTGCAGAGAAGTTGACTGTCGCTCAAGCCCAAGGCGAGAAACTGAACGGTTTGACCATTCAGATCACGCAAAAGGCCGGCGTCGATGGCCGTTTGTTCGGTTCCGTGACCAACTTCGATATCGCTGAAGCCCTGACCAAGCAAGGTTTCCCGGTAGAGAAGGCACAGATTCGCATGCCGCAAGGTCCGCTCAAGATTGTCGGCGACCATTCCGTGGCCGTGGCTCTGCACACCGACGTGGTAGTCGATATCACCATTTCCGTACTGGGCGAGCACGCGTAAGGTTTGTCTCATCTTTGTCGACAAAAAGCCGGGTTCGCCCGGCTTTTTTGTTTTTTAAGCTCAGTTCGAGTGAGGAACCGCTAGTTTCTCGAAGTAAAATAAATCATCCGCATGCCCAAGCGGCAAAAGAAACGGGGAGAGAATGCAAGCTATTAGGCAATTCTTCATGCAGGTCATTAGCCGAGAGGTCATGGCCGGCTTTCTCGCGGTATTGTTGCTCGCTGCGCTGGTTTCACATTCCTCGTTCGTTGCTGATACCGATCGCGATGTGTTGGATCTGGCATTCAAATACAGTCGCAAGTGGTTTCCTCAGCCGGTAAAGATGGATCCGGTTGTTGTGGGTATCGATGAAGAATTCGTGGCTGGCATCGATGAGCCGCTGCCGCTCAATCATTTTTACCTGACCAAATTTTTTCAAGCGATGGCGCAGGCAAGTCCTTCTGTCGTCGGGGTGGACCTTGAATTGCCGGATAAGCGTTTTGAGATGCTTGTGTCGAAGACCAATCCGGATCTCGATTATCACCGCGCGTTGTTGACAGGTTTGCTCCAGGCTGTGCGCAACATCAAACTCATTGTCGTTAAAGTCTGGGACGCCGGCCGGCAGAAGTTTCATGATATCCATTTGGATTACGTGGCAGTACTCGCGATGCAGGAGCATCAGCCCGCGATTGCCTCGGCAATGTTGCAACCGGATCCAGATAACCGGTATCGCTTGTATCCCGGCCCCGAATGGCAGCCAGACCGTTCCTCGAATACGCTTACGAGCGAGATGAGCGCAGCAATGGGGATTCAAAAGAATTGGAAGGGCCTAATCAATTTCAGGCTCGGAGATCAATTTACCTATATTCCCTTGCAAGACGTCTTGAAATGGTCAAAAGAAGGCGACACGGAACGTCTTAAGCGAGAGTTCGGCGGAAAGCCTGTATTGCTCGGTATTGTCCTTGAAGATATGGACATCAAAGATCTGCCCGTTCCGATGGCGCCGTGGCGCAAGAATAAGGAAGATACGCTCGCGCCGGGGGTGCTCGTGCATGCTCAGATACTACGCAGCATGTGGAATCAAGGCTTGATTCAACCGGCATCCACAGCAGTGATCTTTACAATCGGCGCATTGGCTGCGTTGTTTTGGTTTGGTGAATCAATCGTCGGCAAACTCCAATTGTTGATCGCTGCTTCGTTCGGACTATTCCTCGTATCGGGCATCTTGTTCCTTCAGAATATTTGGTTGCCGCCGACGATGATTCTGCTTGCAGGCTGGTTGGCATTTGGCGCGCGTAGTATCTGGCAGGGTTGGTCCCACTTTAGGGAAAAGCAGCAGATCAAACGAATGTTTTCCGGCTCGGTAAGCCCCGCGGTCATGCAGGCGATGATCAAGGGCGGACTCGATGCGAATCAGAAAAGCTCGCGCTTGCCGGTGTGTGTTTTGTTTGCGGATATTCGTAATTTCACCACGATGTGCGAGCATATGCCCGCAGAAGAGGTGGTGCGACTATTGAATCGATATTTCGCGCGCATGGTGCACGTGATCCATGAGCACGGCGGCACCGTCGACAAATTTATCGGCGATGGTTTGATGGCGTTCTTCGGTGCGCCGAACCCGCTTGAACTGCCCGAGCGAAATGCGTTGCTGGCGGCGCAAAATATGCATCAGGTGCTGGAAGAGCTCAATCATGAATTTGCGTCGGAAGGCGGCCCCTTTTTGCGTATCGGCGTCGGCTTGCACAGCGGCGAGGCGGTTATCGGGCAGATCGGATCGGAAGAGCGGCATGAATATACCGCCATCGGCGATACCGTGAACACGGCGTCGCGTATCGAAGGTTTATGTAAGGAAGTCGGATACGGCATCGTCTGCTCCGAAAGCGTGGCTGAGGCGGTCGGTTTTCCGGAGGAGTTGACTTCCTTAGGCGAGAAGCCGTTGAAGGGCAGGGCGGGGGTGACAGTGTATGGCTGGTCGTCTACAAAGACGGCCACGAAGGCTGAAAATCAAAACTCAGCCGTGACGCTGGCGCAAGCGTGAATTTGAATCGACGCCAATGTGAAAAATTAACGACACGGCATGCTTTGCGCGTGCTTTAATCAAGATAACAACGAATTGAATTAAATAGGAAGGAAAACGATCATGCGGCTCACTAATCTTTTACTGATTGCGCTCATGCCGTTTCTGGCGCATACGGCCTTCGCAGCCGGTGCCGATGGGGCGGTGGGCATGGTCCTGGACTTACAAGGCTCCGGACAAATCAAGGACAGCGGTTCGGTCAGCAAGCTGCAATTGCTTTCCTATCTGAAGCCGCAGATGCAAGTCACCCTGGACGACGGCAGCAAGGCATCGCTCACCATATATGCGACTCGCACGGTGTACCAGCTGACGGGGCCGGCGGTTGTCGAAGTCGCGAAGGATAAGCTGAATGTCATTCAGGGCAAGCCGCCTGTATCCAAGACGATGCAAGAAAAACTGGTGGTCGCGGCAGAAAACGTGAATGTGACCCCAGGGGCTTATCGGATGCGGGGCATCCCGGCGATTCGCGTAACGTCGCCTGAGAATAATTCGGTCATCTTCGGAAAACGTCCGACCTTCCGTTGGAATGGTCCGGAGAAAACCACGTTTGACGTCGTCTTGCAGGACGATAGCGATAAAGAGATCGTCCGTACGAAAGTCGCCGGAAACTCTTGGGAACTGCCGTCAAAGCTAGCCCTCACTGAAGGCAATATGTATCGTTGGACCGTATCGTTTAAGTCCTCCGAAGGAAGAACGGTCAGCAGCGTCGGAGAATTTACCGTCGCGACCAAATCCGAAGCGGCGACACTTGGCGAACTTCGGCCTGCTTCCAGCGCTCCGATTGAAGAATGGGTGTTGTATGCCGCGATGTTGAGAGATCGCGATATGTTGGATGAAGAACAAACGGTATGGAGATTGATTTACGAGCGCCGGCCCGATCTTCAAGCTGCTCGTGAATCAGTACGCTAGGAAAACGAAAAGCGGACGCAATGTCTCGCCAAGCTGATAATCCGCCTTCCGACCTGGAAGCCGAATTGCGGCGGCTGCGCGAAGAAAACGACATGTTAAGGTCACTGGTGCGTGATGCGCCGGTGGCCTTTGTTGCTTTAGACTTGGATCGGCACGTCAAGATATGGAATCATGCCGCCGAACGCATCTTCGGCTGGCGCGAGGAAGAAGTGGTCGGCAAGCCCTTGCCGCATATTCCTCATTCCAATGCCGAAAGCAGCCGCGAAATTCATCAACAGGTCGCTGCCGGCAAATCCCTTCGCGATATCGAACTGGAGCGTCTGACCAAGGGAGGTAAAGCTGTACGCGTGAATCTTTCGACGTCGCCGCTGCGCGACTTCAGCAACAATGTTATCGGGCTGGTCGGCGTGTATGACGACTTGAGCGACGTGGCGGTGCCGGAAATTCCCTTCCGTGGCTTGGTGGAACAGTCGCTCGCGGGCCTATATATCATTCAGGATGAATTGTTCCAATACGTGAATCCGCGATTCGCCGAAATGTTCGGCTTCACCCAACAGGAAATGGCGTCGCAGCCGGTGGAGAATTTCATTGCGCCGCAGGACCGCCAAACTGTCAGCCAGAATCTGCAAAAGCGAATCTCGGGTGAACTGACCAGTATCTATTATCACTTCAAGGGCTTGCATAAAGACGGCAGGCTGGTCGACATCGACGTGCACGGTACGCGTTTTCAATACCGCGGGCGGCCGGCGATCATCGGCGTCGGTCTCGATGTTACAGAGGCGCGCCAGCGTGAACAGGAAATCGAACGTTCGCAGGAGCAGTTGCGTGAGTTGTCCCGGCATCTGTTGTCGGTGCGCGAGGAGCAGCGCACAAAGATAGCGCGCGAAATTCATGACGTGCTGGGCGGCACGTTGACTGCGCTGAAAATGGATTTGAGCTGGCTGCAGAAGCACGCGGCTGAGCCGAAGCTTGCGTCGCGCGTGTCGACCATGAAAGAATTGATACGTGAAGCGATCGATACGGCGCGCAGGATATCGGCTGATTTGCGGCCAGGCGTACTCGACAACCTGGGCTTGTTGGATGCGATCGAGTGGGAAACCGGGCGTTTTCGCGAACGCATGGGGATCGAGTGCAATATCAATATCGGCGATGCGCCGATCCGGATCGCCGACGATGCGGCGATTGCGATTTTCCGGATTTTTCAGGAAGCGCTTACCAATATTGCCCGGCATGCCGAGGCAAGCAAAGTCGATATCGACGCCGGTTGCGTCGATGGCACGCTGCTGATTTCCGTGCGCGACAACGGCAAGGGTTTCAACAAGGAGGCGGCGGGCGATTTGAAATCCTATGGACTGATCGGCATGGCTGAGCGTGCCCGTCAACTCGGCGCGGTTCTCGAAGTCACAAGTGAACCTGGGTATGGGACGCAAGTATTATTGTGCTGTCCGATTGCCGATGGAGGAGAGCAGGCATGATTAGAGTACTGATTGCCGATGATCATAAGATCTTTCGAGCGGGAGTCAAGCGCTTGATCGAGGAAAGCCCGGACATTGAAGTTGCCGGGGAAGCCAGCGACGGTTTCGATGCGTTGGCTAAACTGCGCCAGCAAGAGTGGGATGTCGTTCTGCTTGATATCAATATGCCGAACAAGAGCGGATTGGATATCGTGCGCCAAATGAAGTCGGAAAAGCCCAAGCTGCCGATACTCATCCTCAGCATGTATCCGGAAGAGCAGTATGCGGTGCGCGCATTGAAAGCAGGTGCGGCCGGGTATCTCACCAAAGACAGCGAATCGGAAGAGCTGATCGCCGCCATTCACAAGGTAGTCAAGGGCGGACGTTATGCGACACCGGCGCTGCTTGAAAAATTATTGTTCGAGCTCGACGGCGAGCGCGATGCGCCTCGTCATCACAGCTTGTCGGAACGCGAGTTTCAAATCTTCGAGCAAATCATTCAAGGAAAATCATTGACGGAGATTGCGGAAGCCATGTCGATTTCCGTGAAAACCGTCAGCACCTACCGCACGCGCATTCTCGAAAAAATGAATATGGAAAACAATGCCGAGCTGATTCATTATGCGATCCGGTATGGTTTGAGCCATTGAGCGGATGTCAAATTGCCGCTCATGGCATGTAGGAATTTTCTTTCAAAACGTATCCTGCCCTTCCTACACAAACTCTAGATATTTCCGATATTCAGCCAGCCGCATCTTCTTTAATCTGCGCACCATACCAATGGCAGATCAAAGGAGACAGGCATGCTGCGCGAAGAACTCAATCCCTACGAACTGGGCCTCGGACGCAACCCGGCCAATTACGTTTCACTGTCGCCCTTGTCTTTCATCCGGCGTACTGCGCAGGTCTATCCGAATTATCTTTCCGTAGTCGACGGCGACCGCCGTTACACCTGGGCTGAAACGTATGCGCGCTGCCGCCGTTTGGCATCGGCTTTGAAGCAGGCTGGCGTCTCGCGCGGCGATACGGTCGCCATCATGGCGCCGAACGTGACGGCCATGATGGAAGCGCACTTCGGCGTGCCGATGATAGGCGCCGTTCTGAATACGCTGAATGTTCGCCTGGATGCCGAGACGCTCGCTTTCATGCTGAGTCATGGCGAAGCAAAGGTGTTGATTACCGACCGTGAGTTTTCGCCCGTCATCACCAATGCCCTGGGGCTGCTTGCGCATAAACCGCTGATAATCGACATCGACGATCCGCAATATGAGGGTGGGGAGTTACTGGGCGAAACCGATTACGAAGCTTTCATCGGCACAGGCGATCCGGAATTTTCCTGGGAGTTGCCGGCGGATGAATGGCAGGCGATCACACTCAGCTACACATCCGGTACGACGGGCAATCCAAAGGGCGTGGTTTACCATCATCGCGGCGCCTATCTGAATGCCGTAGGCAACGTGCTGGCCTGGAACATGCAAGCGCATCCGGTCTATCTGTGGACGCTGCCGATGTTCCACTGCAACGGCTGGTGTTTTCCATGGACGATTGCCGCCGTGGCCGGCACCCACGTGTGTCTGCGCCGTGTGGAGGCGAAAGCGATTTTCGGCGCCATTCGCGATCATGGCGTGACCCATTTTTCCGGTGCGCCGATCGTACTCAATGCCATGATCAATGCTCCCGAAGACGTGAAGGTGCGCGTGACGGATCGCGTCATCCAGTGCACCACCGGTGGTGCGGCGCCGCCGGCTGCGGTGATCGAGGGCCTGGAGTCGATGGGCATGAATGTGACACAGGTGTACGGTTTGACTGAAGTCTATGGCCCGTCCATCAGCTGCGCGTGGAATCGCGAGTGGGACAACTTGACGACGGCCGAGCGCGCCAGGATCAAGGCGCAGCAAGGCGTGCGTTACCACATGCAGGAAGACTTGATGGTGGCGGACGTCGACACCCTCCAGCCTTGCCCTAAGGATGGCAAGACTATCGGTGAGGTCTTCATTCGCGGCAACCTGGTGATGAAGGGCTATCTCAAAAACTCGACGGCGACGGAAGAGGCGTTTGCCGGCGGCTGGTTCCATACCGGCGATCTGGGAGTGCTCCATCCGAATGGCTATCTGCAGATCAAGGATCGCTCGAAAGACATCGTCATATCCGGCGGCGAAAACATTTCCACCATCGAAGTCGAAGACGTGTTGTACCGCCATCCGGCAGTGTTGGAAGCGGCCGTGGTGGCTCGTCCCGATGAAAAATGGGGTGAGACGCCATGCGCTTTCGTCACACTGCGTCCCGGTGTGATAACGACCGAGACGGCGCTGATTTCATTTTGTCGAGAACATATGGCGCATTTCAAGGCGCCCAAGGCCGTGGTGTTCGGCCCGCTTCCAAAAACGTCCACCGGCAAGGTACAGAAGTTCCTGCTGCGCGAGTATGCAAAAGATTTAAATAAATAGACCATCCCCCATACCAATAAGGAGAAGACACATGAAATTGAAATGCTTGGCCTTGCATCTATGTACAGCATGCTGCGTGTTAGCGGCGCAATCCGCGCTTGCGGACGATAAGGAAAAAATTTCCGCCGGCGTGGTGAAAGTCGGCATTCTGACCGACATGTCGGGTCCGTACTCGGCGCTTTCCGGTCAAGGTAGCGTGGTAGCCGCAAAAATGGCGATCGAGGATTTCGGCGGCAAAGTGCTCGGCAAGCCGATCGAACTGGTGTACGCCGATCATTTGAACAAGCCGGATATCGCCGCCAGCAAAGCGCGTGAATGGTTCGACACCGACAAGGTCGATATGATCGCCGATCTTGTGACCTCGTCGGTCGGCTTGGCGGTGCAGCAGATCGCGCGCGATAAGAATCGCATCACCATGAATTCCGGCGCGGCGACTACTGCGCTGACCAACAAGAATTGCTCGCCGACAGGGGTGCACTGGGCATACGATACCTTTGCCATGGCCAGCGGCACCGGCAAGGCGATGGTCCAGGAAGGAAACGATACCTGGTTCTTCGTTACAGCGGACTACGCGTTCGGCCATGCGCTGGAAGGCGATGTGTCCAACGTGGTGAAAGCGCGCGGCGGCAAGGTGCTGGGGTCGGTGCGGCATCCGCTGTCGGCGCCGGACTTTTCCTCTTTCCTGATTTCGGCGCAAGGTTCGGGGGCGAAGGCTATCGGCTTTGCCAATGCCGGTACCGATTTGATCAATGCGATCAAGCAAGCGCGCGAATTCGGTATCAACAAAAAGCAGAAACTCGCTTCTCTCTTGATGTTCGTCACCGATGTGGACAGCCTGGGGTTAGACGTTGCGCAAGGGCTGTATCTGACCGAAGGCTTTTACTGGGATTTGGACAACGATACGCGCGCATGGTCGCGGCGCTTCTTCTCACGCCAGAAAAAAATGCCCACCATGATTCATGCCGGCGTGTATTCCTCGCTCATGCATTACTTCAAGGCGATCCAGGCCGCCGGCACCGATGATGCGACGGCCGTGATGGCTAAAATGCGCGAGCTGCCGGTCAAGGATTTTTTTGCCAAGAACGGCAAGCTGCGCGCGGATGGGCGCATGGTGCACGACATGTATTTGGCGCAGGTGAAAGCGCCGTCAGAATCGAAATATCCGTGGGACTACTACACCATCAAGCGCGTCATTCCCGGCGACGAGGCATTTATGCCGCTTGAGAAGAGCGAATGTCCGCTGGTGAAGAAGTAGTGAGCGATTTCGTCGACGAGATGTCATGACGAAAAGGATGGAAACCGACGTCATTTGATCAAGTCCTTTAGTAGTCAGTCAGGCTGAATTGCCAGGATCTGCCGGCTGCTTGAAACCGATGACGGCGTTGCAAATGCTCGACAGGGAGCCACCCTGTCTGCGCTTTGCCCTTGCAGGGCGCACCTGCGCATGCATGCGCAGGTCGTTCCGCAGGCGGACACCATGCTGTCCGAAACCCCTGCTGCACCCTTGTCCTCGCTTCCAACCCGCTCGGCATATCCCGCCAATCCAACTTGACTGACTACTAGCGTTTTTGCTGTCTCCTTTGGTACGCCCCGGCAGTTGCGGGGCGTCTTTTTTTGTGTCCGCCTAAGGTGGAAAATGCGCAATAATGGCAATTGGCAGAAGTGCCGCCGACCATGGCACATGTAATCCGATCGACAAACGCATCCTTATGATCGACACGCTCCTCACGACCAAGCTTCGGCCGCCGCGCCTGCATCGGCGCGTGTTGATGCGTACCGCCTTACTCGATCGGCTGGCCGAAGCAATGGATTATCGCTTGACCGTGGTGCAGGCCGGGGCGGGCTTCGGTAAGACCACCACGGTGGCCGCGCTGACGCAGCATGTGACGGGAGGCAAGTGGGCCTGGTACAGCCTGGATGCGGCGGACCGCGATCCCCAGCGTTTTTTAACTTACCTGATCGCCGCCATCGGGCAGGCATTTCCCGGCTTCCCTAATACCGCCGCTCTTGCGCTGCAAGAAGCCGTTCGTGTCAGCCCGGGCGGACTCGATACGCAGTCGTGGCTGCGCGTGGTCGACGTTTTGCTCAATGATTTGAACGGCGTGCAGCATGACACGCTGCTGATTCTGGACGATTACCAGCTGGTGGCGGATGTTGCCGCCATCAACGCGGTGCTCGACCGCTTGCTGCGATTCTTGCCTCCCTATGTCCATGTGGTGCTGGCGTCGCGCCAGGCAGTGAATTTCCCCGGTTTGCTGGAGTGGCAAGCTAAGGGGGAAGTGCTGCAGTTCGGATCGGCGCAGCTGGCGCTGGACCGCCGCGAGATCGCCACTTTGTTCGGCACTATCTACGGCATCACGCTCAACGACGATGAAGTGGATACCTTGAAATCGAAGACCGACGGCTGGCCGATTGCGCTTCAGCTTGCCTGGCAGGGTTTGCGCAATATGACTGAAAGGACGGGGCAGAGCGATGCCTTGGCGTTGCTGCAGCACGGACCGCAGACGCTGGCCGCGTTGTTTGCCTATCTCGCGCAAGAGGTGTTCGCGCAGCAGCCGCAGGACATTCGTCAATTTTTGACGGCAACCGCGGTGTTGCGCGAGCTTACGCCTGCCGCATGCGGCGCCGTCAGCGGACAGGGAAACGCAAGCGGCTTCCTGACACGGCTCGATGAACTGGGACTATTTACCACTGCGGTAGGAAGCGAGCGTTATCGCTATCATCCTCTGTTTCGTGAATTCCTCTTGGGACAGCTGCCGGCCGACGAAGTTTGCGTGCGCCATGTGGCCGCAGCTGATTACTTTTCAGCGGGCGGCGATTATGAGCAGGCGATTCACCACTACCTGGGAAGCGACGCCTGGGAGCAAGCTGCCGATGCCGTCGGGCAGGCAGGTGAAAAGGTGCTTGCGGTAGGCAGGATGGATACGCTGGAGACATGGCTGCGAGCCTTGCCGCCGGAGCTGATTGCAACACGCCCGCGTCTGCAAATCCTTGAAGGCGATTTGTGCCGCTTGCGCGGACATTTGGATGCCGCTCTCGAACGCTATCGCGCCGCCGAACAATTGTGGCGCCGGCAAATTGACGAGGCCGGCGTCAGCGATGCCTTGCGTTCCCAGGCGCTGGTATACCTGGACAGCGGCGTTCAGGCGCAGGCATTGCTCGAACAGGCATTGGAACTGGCCGAACGCCATGCGTCGCCGGAGCAAAAATTGCGGCTGCTGGAAATGCTGGCGGAAAATACGCTCAACATGGGCCAACCGGCTCAAGCGGAAGCGTTGCGAGCCAAGGCACATGCCTTGAATCCATCGCTGCAAATCGAAGACCGGCTCAGCGTGCGCATATTGTTGCGCTCCGGCCGAGTTCATGATGCGCGTCGAATTTTGCAAGCTTGGTGGCAGCAAGAGCGTCAGGCGGCCGCCGGCGGCCAATTGCATGCGCCGGCCGCGCATCGCGAAACGGCCTTGCTGTTAGCTTTCATCCATAGCGTAATGGGCGAGCCGGATGCCGCGATCGAATTCGCGCAAGCGGGAATTGCGCTCGGTGAACGATTGCATTCGCCCATGCTGGCGGTGTTCGGTTATACGAGGCTGGGCCATGCGTGGCAGGTGAAGGCCAACGCGATGCGGTCCTCGTCCCAGCAAGTACAACAGGTGGAGCATGCCTTGGAAGCTTCGCTTGCCGCATATCGCGAGGCGCGGCGCATCACCGATGACATCGGCATGCGCCGCGGCCGGCTGGAAATCATGTTCGGCTTGGCGCGTTCATCGGCGCTCAAGGGCGACCTGGACTCCGCGCGCCGCTATGCGGCAGAAGCCAGCGAAGTTGCGCAGTGGTGCGGCGATTCGTGGATCGACGCTTACGTGGCATTGCTGTCGGCGTCGGCCGAGCTGGCGGCCGGTAACGTGGAGGGTGCTGCCGCCGTTCTGCCCGATGTGCTGGCACGCCATCGCCGTTGCGGCGATGCTTTGGGGGAAGCTTCATCGCTGCTTCAACTGGCGCTGGCTTACCGGGCGCTCGGCAAATTGGAGGACTTGGAGCAAAGCCTGGATGCGCTATTGAGCTTGTGTCAGGATCGCCATTATGATTTTTTGCTGACGTTGCCTTGCTTGTTCGGCTTGACCGACGCGCATCGCGGCGTACCGCTTTTGATTCACGCGCGGGACCGCGGCTGCAAGTCCGCCTATGCCAGCCAGTTATTGTCGCGCCTCGGTTTGCCGCAGATCGAATTGCATCCGGGTTTCCAATTGCGGGTACAGGCATTTGCCGGATTCCGTGTGTGGCGCGGCACGACCGAAATCGAGGCGCGCGATTGGCGGCGCGGCAGCGCGCGTGAGCTGTTTCAACTGCTCCTGAGCGAGCGTGGGCGCTGGATGTCGCGCGAACAGATCATGGAGAGGCTGAGGCCGGGTATCGATCCCGAGGCTTCCGTGCGCGACTTTAAGGCGGCGCTGGCCGCATTGACCGCGGCGCTGGAACCGGAGCGGTCGGCTGACCAAACTTCCTCCTTTATCGCACGCGAAGGTTCGGCATATCGTCTCAGGCCGGAGGCGGATATCTGGTGCGACGCCGAAGTGTTCGAGCGCGAATGCAATCAAGGTATTGCGCTGATGGAACGGAGCGGCAATGCCGACGGCGCCCTTGCGCAAATTCAGCAAGCACTGAGCCTATACAGCGGCGAGTTTCTCCCGGAAGCCATCGAGGCGGAATGGACCGGGGCATTGCGGGAACGCTTCAGCGAACTCTACCAGCGCGGCTCTCTCCGGCTTGCCGAGGCCTTGCTTGGCGCGGGACGCCTTGATGCGTGCATCGATACTTGCCAGCGCATTCTACAGAGTATGCCCTGCTGCGAACGTGCTTATCAGTTGACCATGCTGGCTCATGCCCGGCGCGGCGAACGGCCGGAAGCGGTGCGGACGTACAACCGCTGTGTGGAGCAATTACGCGCCGAGCTGGACATTACGCCCAGCCGTGAAACCCTGGTACTTCTCCAGCAAATCGTGGGTGAGACCTCTTCCGGCGACGCCGGCACCCTGATTTGACATTCTTTAACGCCAATTCGGGCAAAAAAGCCACATTGGTATCTGCGCTGTAACTGCTCCGTATCCCCCTCCCGATAAATTTGCCTCCAGTTCGCCGCTTACCAGTGTCTTGCCGGTAAGGGTTTTCGAAAAATTTTCACGAACGGGAGACTTGTCATGATGACATTCGATATTTTGCAGCGCCGCGCCGACTACAGCCCGCGCAAGCGTGCCCTGGTGGATCTTGCCACCGGCCGCGAATACACCTATGCCCAGACCAATGCCCGCGCCAGCGCAGTGGCGGAGGTGTTGCGCGAGCAGTACGGCTTGCAGCCGGGCGACCGCGTCGCGCTGCTGGTGCAGAACTGCACCGAATTTTTCGAAGTACTGTTCGGCTGCGCAAAAGCCGGGATGATCGCCGTGCCGCTGAACTGGCGGCTGCCGGCGGCGGAGCTCCAGGGAATTCTTGAAGACAGCGTACCCAAGCTGGTAATTTACGATGCCCAGTTTGCCCAGACTGTCGCGCAATTGAAAGAGTCGAATTCCGGCTTGCAGGCCATCGTGCTGGGCGAGGAAGCCGATGCAGGCAATCCTTCCTACGAATCGCTGCTGGCAAAAACTTCCGGCAATCCGGTCGTCATGCCTGAGCGCCTCCTGACTGACACCTGGTACGTTCTCTACACCTCGGGCACCACCGGCAAGCCGAAAGGCGTGATCCAGACATTCGGCATGGCCTTGTTCAATCATCTCAACGTCGGCTTGCCGATGGAGCTCACCAGCGCCGACGTTACCTTGAACGTACTGCCGTTCTTTCATACCGGCGGCATCAATCTGCTGACCATTCCCACGCTGCTGGTCGGCGGCACGGCCATGATCATGAAGTCCTTCGATGCCGAATTCGCATTGAAACTGCTTTCACGCGAGGTCAGCGCATTTTTCGCGGTGCCGGCGATCTACTTGATGTTGAGCCAGCATCCGAATTTCGCCGATGCCGACATTGCCAAGGTGCGCGTCTGGGCGTGCGGCGGCGCGCCGATGCCGATCAGCCTGCTCGATCTTTATGCCGATCGAGGTGCGCATATTCGCCAGGGTTTCGGCATGACGGAAACCGGCCCAACAGTCTTTTTGATGGATACGCAGAACGTTCGCCGCAAGGTTGGCGCAGTGGGCAAACCGATGCTGTTTGCCGCCGCGCGCGTGGTGGATGAAGAAGGCAACGATTTGCCGCCGGATGAGGTGGGCGAACTGCTGGTGCGCGGCCCCGCAATCACGCCGGGTTATTGGCAGCAGCCGGAGAAAACCGCTGAGGCATTTACCGCCGACGGTTGGCTGCGCACCGGCGATCTCGCCAAGTACGATCAGGAAGGTTACTTTTTCATCGTCGACCGCTCCAAGGACATGTTCATTTCCGGAGGCGAAAACGTTTATCCGGCAGAAGTGGAGAACGTATTCTTTCAACACCCCGCCGTGCTGGAGGTCGCCGTCATCGGCATTCCCGATTCGAAGTGGGGAGAGGTCGGCCTGGCGGTGGTTGCGCGCAAGCCGGGCCAGGAAGTATCCGCAGAAAAATTGCTGGAGTTCTGCAATGGCAAGCTGGCGCGCTACAAGATTCCCAAGCACATCGAATTCGTTTCCGCTCTGCCGCGCAATGCCTCCGGCAAGGTAGTCAAACCCGACCTGCGCAAACAATATGCGCCGCGCTTTTCTTAAGGAAGAGATCATGCTCACACAAGGACAAGTTTTTGAAACCCGCCGCTTGCTGACGCAAGAGGACTTCAACCGCTTTGCCGAGCTTAGCGGCGACGACAATCCGATTCATGTGGATCCCGTATTCGCGGCCAAGACCCACTTCGGCGGCACCGTGTCGCATGGGATGCTGCTTTACAGCTGTCTTTCGGGCGCGATTCAGCACCACTTCCCCGGAGCGCGTCAGCTGCGGCACGAAATGATGTTCCCGACCGGGACGCTCGCTGGAGAGGAAATCGTCATTCGCATAACGGTGCATGAAATCGCCGCAGCTAGAGATGAAGCCGTGCTGGATGTGACGACCATACGTCCCAATGGCGAGCCGGGTTTGCAAGGCCGTACCTTGATCAAATTAGGGGAGAAATAACATGAAGGGCATGCATGTAGGAATGAGCGCGACCTGTACGCGCACTTTCACCGAAGATGATCGCGCTGTATACCGCTCTCTCGCGAGAGACGAGAGCGACGACTTGGAGGTCGGGCGCTACAAATTGCCCGAGCCGCTGATTGCCGGCATGTTCTCATTTATTTTAGGAACTGAACTTCCGGGATTCGGCGCCAATTACTTGAAGCAGGGAATGAACTTTATCAAACAGGCCTATTTCGGCGAGCCGCTTACGGTTACAGTTACCGTCGTGCGGCTGCGTCCCGACAAGAATCTTGTGAACCTGGAAACGACCTGCCACAATGCTCAAAGAGAATTAGTATGCAGCGGCGAAGCGCTGGTGCTGGCTAAGGATGTGCAAGACCGCTCACTGTAAAGGAGAAGTCAATTGTCGTTTCAGGAAGCTAAATTCACGAATGCCGATGGTTTAAATATCGCTTATCGCAGCTTGGGCGATGCGCCGCAAACTTTGATTTGCGTGCATGGCCTGTATCGAAACAGCCATGACTTTGACGAGCTAGGCGCGGTCTTGTCCGATCGCATTCGAATCGTGGCAGTGGACATGATGGGACGGGGCGATTCGGACTTTGCTGCCGACACCGACCGGTATAACGTCGAGTTTTATGCCAGGGATGTCCTGGCTTTGGCGGACCATCTGCAGCTGCCTAGCTTCGCTTTCCTGGGAACGTCGATGGGCGGCATGGTCGGCATGCGTCTGGCAATGACGGCGCCGCAGCGGATTTCCAAGCTTATCCTCAACGACGTGGGGCCGGAGATCCAATTGTCGGTACTCAAGGAACTCGGCCAACGTTCGGTGGATGCGCCTGCGGATTTTCCCAGTTTCGAGGCGGCGGTCGATTATTATCGGCTGGCCTTGAAGGAGTGGGGCGCGTTGACCGAGGAACAGATTCTGCATTTATGCCGCCACGGCTTTCGTCAGGTTGATGGCCGTTGGATATTTCATTACGACCGCAACATCATTCACGGCTTTCGCTGGCCGCCGGGCGATGTCGATCTGTGGGAGTTTTACCGGAAAATCGCCTGTCCGATTCTCGTCATTCACGGCATGCGTTCCGTGGTTTTGCCGGAAGCGGTTGCGGCAAAACTCAGGCAGGAACCGAACACGACGGTGTTTGACGTAGCCGATGCAGGACATGCGCCTTCGCTGATGACGCCGGATCAGACCAAGGCAATCGCGGACTTCCTTGCGCTAAATCAGTGATCGTGCCGATGATGCACGTCCGGAAAATGGGCGTGGGAATGGGTCTGCGGTTCGTGACGGTGCGGGTGTGTATGGCGCGTGCCGGAAGGAATGGGCGGGTCATGCATGTGTTGATGGTGCGAGTCGTGCAGATGCTCATGTTCATGCACCATCGCTTCGTGGGTATGCATGTGGCTATGTTTCTCGGTGACGTGCAGCCAGATGCCGATAAGCATCAAGGCGCCGGCGGCAAGCAAGCGCATCGTCACCTGCTCGTCAAGCAATGGAATCGCAAGCACCGCGCCGAAGAAGGGGGCAACCGAAAAGTATGCGCCTGTACGCGCTGTGCCAAGGTGGCGTAAGCCGACGACAAACAATGCCAGACTTGCGCCGTAAGCTAGAAGGCCCACTATCATCGCGCTCATCAATTGCGGCCAAGCAGGCGCGGAGGCGCCGAGCGAGAAAGCAAGCAATAGATTGACCGATCCCGCCGCCAGTCCCTTGATGGCGGCAATCCATGTTGCATCGGAGAGCGACACTTTGCGCGTGAGATTGTTGTCGATGGCCCATGCCAGGCAGGCGCCCAATATCAGGAACGCTGGTTGCATTCTGGCGAAATGCGCGTCGCCCGGCCAGCTCAGCACAATCGCACCGACCACAATCAGAGCCAGACCGAGGGCAATGCGTCGATCGACATTCTCGCCAAAGACGAACCATGCCAAGAGTGCGGTAAATACGCCTTCGGCATTGAGCAGCAAAGACGCGCCTGAGGCCGGCATGCTAACGAGACCAAACATCAGGAGAACGGGGCCGACGATGCCACCCGCCGTAATCGCGCCGGCCAGCCATAGCCATTCGTTTGTCTTGAGCGTCGGGCGCGGCATATGGCGAATTACACGGTAGGCAAACAGGCCTAAACCGGAACCAAGGTAAAGCAATCCCGCCAGCAGCCAGGGAGTGACATCCGCGAGCAGCAATTTTGCAACGGGTGTGCCGGCACCGAACAACAAGGCAGCCGCTAAAGCCGCTCGTATTCCCGGGCGGCGCAAAGCTTGGAGCAACTTCATCGCAAACCCCTCTTTTCGTCACCGCAAAACCGCCTCAGCGGTGTTATTGCTCTTAGCCGTACTACCTGTAGTGTCGTCGTCGCAATTCTTGCTGAGACAATTTTGCGTAAGTCCTAGATAAAATAGTTTACCGTCATTTTGTCCAGTAGTTTCTGCGAATCGGGAACCATTCTTTACGTAAATAAACAATTCGGTCATTTTGTAGCGTGGCAAGAGTTGTATTGCGTGCAATTTCAAAATAAAAAGCGGAAATTTTCTCTGGCAATTGAGGGGCATGGGCGAAGAGCGGCACGGTATAATGCGCGCCATGAATAATCGTGCCGATCCGCAAGTCGAGTCTCTTCGCGTTCCGCCGCATTCCATTGAAGCAGAACAGTCCGTTCTCGGCGGATTATTGCTTGACAATGCCGCTTGGGATCGGATCGCGGATTTCGTCAGCGAAGACGATTTTTATCGCTTTGATCACCGCGTTATTTTTCAGCACCTTGTCAAACTGATCAATGCCGCAAAACCGGCAGACGTCATTACCGTCTACGAAGCGCTCACCACCAGCGGCAAAGCCGAGGAGGTGGGCGGCTTGTCGTATTTGAACGCGCTGGCGCAAAACACGCCGTCCGCTGCGAACATACGGCGTTATGCCGAGATCGTTCGCGACCGCGGCGTTCTGCGCAAGTTGATCACAGTCTCAGACGAAATTGCCGGCCAAGCCTTTAATCCGCAAGGCAAAGAAGTCAAGCAAATGCTCGACGAGGCTGAATCGAAAATTTTCGCAATCGCAGAAGAAGGCGCGCGCGGTGCACAAGGTTTCCAGGAAATCCAACCCTTGCTGACGCAAGTGGTCGAGCGCATCGACGAACTGTATAACCGCGACAATCCTAACGACATCACGGGCGTGCCGACCGGCTTTATCGACTTGGACCGCATGACTTCCGGTTTGCAGCCTGGAGACTTGGTGATTGTTGCCGGGCGGCCGTCGATGGGCAAGACGGCATTCTCCATCAATATCGGCGAAAACGTCGCCATCGAGAGCGGCTTGCCGGTGGCGGTGTTTTCCATGGAGATGGGCGGCACGCAATTGGCGATGCGTATGCTGGGTTCGGTCGGCCGTTTGGACCAGCATCGCTTGCGTACCGGACGTTTGAATGATGAAGATTGGCCGCGTTTGACGCATGCGATTCAGAAAATGAACGATGCGCAAATTTTTATCGACGAAACGCCGGCCTTGAATGCGATCGAATTGCGCGCGCGTGCGCGACGCCTGTCGCGCCAATGCGGCAAGCTAGGCTTAATCATCATCGACTATTTGCAATTGATGTCCGCCACCTCTGCGGGAGAAAATCGGGCGACCGAAATTTCGGAAATTTCGCGCGGCCTTAAGGGATTGGCCAAGGAATTGAATTGCCCGGTGATTGCGTTGTCACAGCTGAATCGTTCGCTGGAACAGCGGCCGAACAAGCGTCCCGTCATGTCGGATTTACGTGAATCCGGTGCAATCGAACAAGATGCCGACGTGATTTTGTTTATTTACCGCGATGAGGTGTATAACCCGGATTCCCAAGATAAAGGCACGTCGGAAATTATTATCGGCAAGCAGCGTAACGGTCCGATTGGCACCGTGCGGCTGACTTTCTTGGGTCAGTACACGAAGTTCGACAATTACGCTGGAGGTAATGCCGTATTCGGCGGTGAATAAATAGTTTAAAAATTCTGCCGGGAATTCAGAGCGCGCTGTATGCAGGGGTGCCGACGCGTGAGCAGAATGAAAGCAAAAACATTCATGTTGAGGACAGAGCACGCTTCGCGTAGCACTGTCCCGCAGATTATAAGATTAAATTAACGCTTTATTTCTGAAGAGAGTAAAACCATGTTTGGACGATTGATGCCCACCGAGGGCAAGTTTTTTGAGCTGTTCAACCAGCACGCCGAATTATGCGTCAAGGGCGCTGCGGAGATGGTTGCATTGATGACCAATTTCGACGATCTGGAAAATCGAGTGCACGCCATTGAAAGCATCGAGAAGCAAGCCGACAAGGTCACGCACAATGCAATCGAATTGCTGCACAAGACTTTCATCACCCCGCTTGACCGCGACGACATCCATCAATTGATTACCCGCATGGACGACATTCTCGATCTTCTCGAGGATGGTGCGCAAACCGTCTCCTTGTACGACATTAAGAATCCGACGCAGGAAGCCAAGCGGCTGGCCGAGTTGTGCCTCGGATGTACCGAAAAAGTGAGATCGGCAGTGGAGATGTTAAATAACATGGACAACTCGCGCCAGATTCTGGCGATTTGCGCCGATATCGATCGCCTTGAAGCCGACGCCGATCACGTTATGCGTGCAGCCATGTCCAAGCTTTTCCGCGATGAGCCGGATGTGCGCAACCTCATCAAATACAAGGCGTTTTACGAGATTCTCGAAACGGTGACCGATCGTTGCGAAGATGTCGCCAATATCATCGAAGGCATCATCGTTGAAAACGTGTAGAGGGCGCGGTTCATGCAAACTCTACAGATTAGTATTTACGTCCTCGCCTTCCTGATCGCGCTGGCCTTGCTGTTCGATTTTATGAACGGCTTTCACGATGCGGCCAATGCGATTGCTACGGTTGTATCCACCGGCGTTTTGAAGCCGCAGGCCGCCGTTGCCATGGCAGCGTTGTTCAATTTCGTCGCCATCTTGGTGTTTCAATTAAAAGTGGCAACCACGGTTGGGAAGGGCACTATCGATCCCGCGATCGTTGATCATTACGTTGTGTTCGGCGCGTTGGTCGGCGCTATCGCCTGGAATTTTCTTACCTGGTATTACGGCATTCCTTCGTCGTCGTCGCATGCATTGATCGGCGGCTTAGTAGGTGCCGCGGTAGCCAAGGCCGGAACGGGCACGCTGATTGCATCAGGCTTGATCAAGACCATCAGTTTTATTTTGTTGTCGCCGCTGCTCGGGTTCATTTTCGGCTCAATTATGATGGTGCTGGTGTCCTGGATATTCGTGCGATCCACGCCACGCCGCGTCGATAAGTGGTTTAGGCGCATGCAGCTCGTCTCGGCATCGATGTATAGCCTAGGTCATGGCGGCAACGATGCGCAAAAGACCATGGGTATCATCTGGATGTTGCTGATTGCCGCAGGTGTGACCGGCGCGAAAGATCCTTTGCCGTTGTGGGTGATTGTGAGTTGTTACGCGGCGATTGGTTTGGGGACGCTGTTCGGCGGCTGGCGCATTGTTAAAACGATGGGTCAGAAGATCACCAAGCTAAAGCCGGTCGGTGGTTTTTGCGCGGAAACGGGCGGTGCGATTACCCTGTTCATGGCAACGGCATTGGGCATTCCGGTATCGACCACGCACACCATTACCGGTGCGATCGTCGGCGTGGGCTCATCCAGAAAAATGTCGGCAGTGCGCTGGGGCGTGGCAGGCAATATCGTTTGGGCGTGGGTCTTTACCATTCCCGCATCGGCGTTTATTGCCGCCATCGCTTGGTGGATAGGAACGCAGATCTTGTAGAAATAAAAAAGGGCGCTTAGCGCCCTTTTTTATTGTTAATGCCTCGGATTACAAAACGTCGCTCGCATGATCCGCCAGGCGAGAACGTTCGCCGCGCGCCAGCGTAATATGGCCGCTGTGTGCCCAACCCTTGAAGCGGTCGACCACGTAGGTCAAGCCGCTCGAACCTTCGGTCAGGTAGGGCGTATCGATCTGCGCGATATTGCCTAGGCAAACGATCTTGGTGCCGGGGCCGGCGCGGGTCACGAGCGTCTTCATTTGCTTGGGCGTTAAGTTCTGCGCTTCGTCGATGATGAGAAATTTATTGACGAAAGTGCGGCCACGCATGAAGTTGAGCGACTTGATCTTGATGCGCGAGCGAATCAGATCTTGCGTCGCCGCGCGACCCCACTCGCCGGCATCCGAGTCGGATTTATTCAGCACTTCCAAGTTGTCGTCGAAAGCGCCCATCCACGGCGACATTTTTTCTTCCTCGGTGCCGGGCAGGAATCCGATATCTTCACCGACCGGAACAGTGACGCGCGTGACGATGATTTCATTGTAGTGCTTGGTCTCCAGCACTTGCGCCAATCCAGCCGCCAGCGCCAACAAGGTTTTACCGGTACCGGCTTGACCGAGCAAGGTGATGAAATCGCATTCCGGATTCATCAACAGATTGAGCGCAAAGTTCTGTTCGCGGTTGCGCGCCGTGATGCCCCACACATTGTTTTTGGCGTGGCCATAGTCGCGCAGCGTTTGAATGACAGCGGTCTTGCCATTGATTTGCTTCACCTGGCCGTAGAAATTCGCTTCGCCATTCTTCGGTTCCATGAAGACGAATTGATTCACCAGCATGGAAGGGACGAGTGGGCCGGTCAGGCGATAGAACATGTAGCCGGTGCCGTTCTTATTTTCCTGCCAGGATTCCATGCCTTTGCCGTGCTTGCTCCAAAAATCGTCCGGCAATTGCATGACGCCGGAATAGAGCAGGTCGGTGTCTTCCAGTACATGGTCGTTAAAGTATTCTTCCGCCGGCAGACCCATGGCACGCGCCTTGATGCGCATGTTGATGTCTTTCGATACCAGCACGATCGGGCGATCCGGGAATTCTTTTTCCAGCGCGCGCACCACCCCGAGGATCTGGTTGTCCGCTTTTCCGAGCGGTAAACCTTCCGGCAGGGTGCCATTCTGTAACTTAGTTTGGAAGAACAAGCGGCCCTTGGCGTCTTTATTGCCAAGCTTGGATAGCGGAATACCTTCCTCTATGTCGTTTTCTTCCACGCCGGCGACCAAGGCATCCAGCGAGCGCGATACCTGGCGCGCATTGCGGGCAACTTCCGACATGCCCTTCTTGTGGTTGTCGAGCTCTTCGAGCGTCACCATGGGCAGATAGACGTCATGTTCCTCGAAGCGGAACAAGGATGTCGGGTCATGCATCAGCACGTTCGTATCGAGCACAAAAACTTTGGTCACGCCCATGGTGTCGGCAACCTTGCTGGCGCCTGATTTCATGCGGGCTTCGACATTCTTGGGAGGTTTGGTGCTGCGGGATTTTTCTGCGGGGGCGGCGGGCGTCGATTTGCCACGTGCAACGGGTGCTTCGGATTTCGGGGCGGAGGATTCAACTAATAACAGAGGCTTGGGTTCCTTACCTTTTTCCAGCTTCGGATATTCCTTCGGGGATAACAGTGTTGCGGGCTTTGCGGGTAGTTTCGGAAGGGGCATCAAGACCTCGCTGAAAGTGAATTACTTAGTGAAAAAATCGGAACCCCAAAGCAAAAAAAGCCGTTTCGAAAGGACATTGCCTTCTCGAATAACGGCTTTTGAAGAAATCGTGTTTTTTGTTTCAAGGATTCTTAGGCAAGCGCCTTTACAAATTCCAGAATCTCGTCCACATGGCCAGGGACTTTTACTCCACGCCATTCTTTCACCAATTTGCCGGCGCCGTCAATCACAAATGTGCTGCGCTCAATGCCGCGTACCTTTTTGCCATACATGTTCTTCATTTTCATCACGTTGAACAGATTGCATACGGTTTCGTCAGGATCCGAGATCAAATCGAAGGGCATTTCCAACTTGGACTTGAAGCCTTCATGGGAGCGGATACTATCGCGGCTGATGCCGAAGATCTCGGCATCGGCCCGCTGAAATTCCGGGTAGAGATCGCGAAAGCGCATGCTTTCAGTGGTGCAGCCGGGCGTATTATCCTTGGGGTAAAAATACAACACCACCGTTTTACCGCGGTAATCCTCCAGTGTAAAAGTCCGCTCGCCCGTCATCGGCGCTGAAAAATCGGGAACGATCAAATTGACTGCAGAGGGAGTGTCTGCCACGCGATTCTCCTTATTTTGAATACTTGTCTTATGCCGGCTGTAGGATTAGATCGCCTGAGCGTCCTGGCAATTCGCCCCATGTCAGAGGGAATTCTGCAAGCGGCTGATCTTTGACGAATTGATAATAGTCTGCCATTTCGACGCATTGATAGCCTTGAGCGCGCCATCCTTTCAACAATGCTTCAAAGATGGGGGCAAGTTTCTGACCTTCAAGCTCTGCGTGCAAAGTAAATACGTGGTCGCGCGGCGTGGCGGTGAGGTTCAAAATGAAATCGGCGATATTCGCCGGCGTGAGGATCACGCCGTTGATGCTGCGGCCCAGCAATTCGTCCAGCGTGGGCAGCGTGGTCGGCATTTGGATGCAAGACAACGCGGTGTCGTCGACAGTCAAGCGATAGGGGCCGGCATTCGGATTGGCTAGCGTGCCGTCTTCAATAAGGAGCGCGCGGCCGTCGGAAGCGTAAGCCATGCCGAAAGCATCAAGCTGGCGGAAAGCGTGCGCATTCATTTGCCACCCTGCGGCGCCGTGGGTTTGGGGCACAGCGCCGAAAATGTCGGTAAAGCGGTCAAAGGCTTTTTGCATTTGCTTGGCCGTCCACGCCGCGTCGCGATGCCGGACATTGTCTTGCCAGACCACATGGTCCCAAGTATGAATGCCGCATTCGAAACCGGCGTCGCGCACGGCGCGCATGTCATTCGCGCATTCGCGACCGATATCCGGCGCGGGCAGCAGCACGCCGTACATCAGCGTCTTGAATCCGTAGTGTTCGACTACCGAAGTGCGGGAAACCTTGCTGAAGAAGCCGGGCCGAAAGGCGCGGCGCATAGCCCATCCGGTATGGTCAGAGCCGAGAGAAAACAAGAAAGTTGCGCGCGCATCGTACGTTTGCAGGAGACGTACGAGATTCGGCACGCCTTCGCGCGTGCCGCGATAAGTGTCGACATCGATTTTGAGAACGAGTTGCGGCACTAAGCGCTTTGCTTCTTAATCCATCAACGCCCTGGCATCGACCACATGGGTGCGATACGCATCGAAGATATTGCGCAAGGTGTCGGGCATCGTGGTTTTCGGCTTCCAGCCCAATTCCTCGCAGGTGTTGGTGATCTTCGGCACGCGGTTTTGCACGTCTTGATAGCCCTTGCCGTAATAGGCAGCAGAGGTGGTCTCCACCAAATTCACCTTCTTGGCGCTTTCTGCATATTCCGGGTATTCGGCAGCCAGATCCAACATCATCTTGGCCAGGTCGCGAATGGAATAATTGTTGGTCGGGTTGCCGATGTTGTAGATCTTGCCGCTGGCGATGCCGCCTTCATTGGCGATGATTTTCATCAGCGCATCGATGCCGTCGTCGATATAGGTGAATGCGCGTTTCTGATGGCCGCCGTCGACCAGCGAAATATTTTCGCCGCGGACGATGTGACCGAAGAACTGGGTCACTACGCGCGAGCTGCCTTCTTTCGGCGTATGGATGGAATCGAGACCGGCGCCGATCCAGTTGAAGGGGCGGAACAGCGTGAAGTTCAAACCGTCTTCCATGCCGTAGCCCCAGATTACGCGGTCCATCAATTGCTTGGCGCATGAATAAATCCAGCGCGGCTTATTGATCGGGCCGCAGATCAATTCGGAGTTTTCCGGATCGAATTCTTCATCGTGGCACATGCCATAGACTTCCGAAGTCGAGGGGAATACCAGATGCTTCTTGTATTTGGCGGCGGAACGCACGATCGGCAGGTTCGCCTCAAAGTCGAGTTCGAACACTCGCAGCGGCTGTTTGACGTAGGTCGAGGGCGTAGCGATCGCCACCAGCGGCAGAATCACGTCGCACTTCTTGACGTGGTACTCGACCCATTCCTTGTTGATGGTGATGTCGCCTTCGAAGAAATGCATGCGCGACTTGTATGCCGGGTTTTCCAGTAAGTCGGTAATGCGGTCCGTCATCATGTCCATGCCGAACACATGCCAGTCGGTGGTTTCGAGGATGCGCTTGGAAAGGTGGTGGCCGATGAAGCCGTTGACGCCGAGGATGAGGACTTTTTTCATGTTCGAAATTAGTTGGAAAACAGAAGCTGTTGACATTCGGCGGGCGAAATTGCCTTGCCGTCCGCCAGCAATTGATGAATCGAGAGCGCCCGGCCGTCGCCGCACACGCCAAAAATGCAATTATCCACTACAGCCAAGCCTGGGGGCAAATCCCGGTGCATTTGTGCGGATAAGCGCGCCTTGTCGATCACTAGGGTTTTACCATTAACCACGGTCCAGGCGCCAGGGTAGGGCGGCGCGACGGCGCGATGCAGGTTATAGACGGTTTGCGCCGGTTGGGACCAATCGATGCGGCCGTCTTCCGGCTTGCGGCCGCCGAAATAACTGCCTTTGGATAGCTCATTCGGCAGCCTGGGCGTTTGGCCGGCGAGCATTTTCGGCAGAACATTCCACAGCGTTTGCTCGGCAGCGACCACGACTTTGCCGAAGACTTCGTATGCCGTGTCGTCAGGCAGAATAGGCACGGCGGTTTGGGCAACGATGGTGCCGGCATCAGGTTTGGCCATCATTTCATGCAAGGTCGCGCCGGTTTCCGTTTCGCCGTGCAGCACTGCCCAATTGATCGGCACGCGGCCCCGGTATTTCGGCAATAGCGACCCGTGCATGTTATAGGCGCCGTGCTTTGCCAGCTCCAGCAGGCTGACGGGTAACATGTACCGGTAATAAAAGCTGAAGATGAAGTCCGGCTGAGCGGCTTTTACTTGCGCAAATAATTCCGGCGTATTGGGATCGGTCGGCATGACGCAGCGTATCCCATGTTCTGCGCACACCGAAGCAACCGACTCAAACCAAATCGTTTCGCTGGGGTTGTCTTCATGCGAAACGACGAGGGCAACGTCGACGCCGCGCGCCAGCAAAACCTTCAGGCAGCGTACACCGACGTTGTGATAGGCGAAGACGACGGCACGCAATTAATCTCTCGCCGCAACTAGTTTGGCAGCCGATTTTTCCGTTTCAGCCTTTTCTTCCAGGATCGCTTGCACGACGTAGCGCGGCCGTCCGCGCACTTGCTGGTAGATACGGCCGATGTATTCGCCCAACAAACCAATACCAAACAACACCACACCCAGCATGAAGAAAGTAATGGCGAACAAGGTGAACACACCCTCGACCTCGGCGCCGACGATAAAACGCCGGACCACCAGCAAGACGAAGAGGGCGGCCGATGCGATGGATAGCGCGATGCCCAGCATGGAAAAGAATTGCAGCGGTGCGATTGAAAATCCGGTGACCAAGTCGAAATTCAAACGGATCAAGCTGTACAGCGAATACTTGGAAATACCGGCAGCGCGTTCTTCATGCTCGACAATGATTTCGGTCGGCTTGCGTGCGAACGTGTAGGCCAACGCGGGAACGAAAGTATTGACCTCGCTGCATTGGTTAATCAGGTTGATGACCTCGCGGCCGTAGGCGCGCAGCATATTGCCTTGGTCCGTCATCTTGATGTGCGTGATCTTTTCGCGCAGCTGATTCATGGCGCGCGACGCTTGCGTGCGCCACATGGAATCTTGCCGGTCGCGGCGAATCGAGCCGACATAGTCGTATCCTTCGCGCATTTTGTCGACCAGCTTGCCGATTTCTTCCGGAGGATTTTGCAGGTCGGCATCGAGCGTCACGACGATATCGCCGCGCGTTGCTTGGAAGCCGGCAAGGATCGCCATATGCTGCCCGTAGTTGCCATTGAAAAGCACCACGCGCGTCACGTCCGGGCGCAGGCGGAATTGGTCGGACAAAATCGCGGCGGAAGCGTCGCGGCTACCATCGTTGACGAACACGACTTCATAACGAATGCCGAGCTTGTCCAGCGCCGGATACAGGCGAGCGAACAACTTAGAAAGGCCGGCTTCTTCGTTGTATACGGGAATGACGACAGAAAGTTCTGGTTTCATCAATGTTGCAATAAATTTGATCGGTTGGGGACAGAGTACTGCTTCGCTTAACTCAGTCCCGCAATTATTTATTTAAGAACGGATTTTACCGCGTCCACTGCACGATCGACATCGTTCTCAACCATTGCCGAGAACATGGGTAATGTGACAATCTGCCGGCCGACACGTTCTGCAACCGGATACATGCCTTCCTTAAAGCCGCGCTCCCGATAAAGTTTCAGCAAGTGAATCGCGGGGTAGTGATAACCGATGCCGATGTTTTGTGCCTGCATTTTTTCCATGAAGACGGCGCGCGGCATGCGGTCCGGCAAAACGATCTGGAACATATGCCAGTTGGAATTCTCGAAGTCTGCAACGGGTAATTGTGCCCCGAATTCTTGCTCAAAACCCTTGCCGAAGGCGGCGAAATAACGTTTCGCCAGCGCGCGCCGCTTTTCCGTGACGGCATCGATATGCTGCATTTGGCAGAGGCCGATAACAGCCGCTACGTCGGTCATATTGAATTTCCCGCCCAGCACATCGACTTCCAAGCCGTCGAAGCCGCTGCGGGTGACGCCTTGCAAACGATACTTTTCCGCGAGGCGTGCTTCGTCGGCATTGTTCACGACCAAGCATCCTCCCTCTGCGGTGGTGATGTTTTTGTTGGCCTGGAAGGAGAACGAAGCAAAGTCGCCGAAAGAGCCGATGCGTTTGCCTTTCCAGGTCGAGCCTAGCGCTTGCGCCGCGTCTTCAACGACGCGTAAGTTGTGTTTGGCGGCGATCGAGTATAGACGGTCCATATCGACCGGCAAGCCGGACAAATAAACCGGGATGATGGCGCGGGTAGCGGGTGTGATCGCCGCTTCCACTTTATCCAAGTCGATATTGCGTGTAACCGGATCGATATCGGCGAACACCGGCGTGGCGCCGACTTCCAGGATGACGTTGGCTGTCGCGACCCATGAAATCGGTGTGGTGATGACTTCATCGCCCGGACCGATGCCCGCAATGCGCAGTGCGATCTCCATCGTGCAAGTGCCGGAGTTGAAGGTGCGCACGATACGGCCGCTCAGATAGTCGGACAGCAGCTTTTCAAATGCCTGGACTTTTGGTCCGCTGGTAATCCAACCCGAGCGCAATACTTCGCCGACGGCGGCGATGGTCTCTTCGTCGATGGTGGGCCGCGAAAATGGAAGGAAAGCTTGGCTCATGAGAACGATGTATGAATAAAAAGATTAACTACGCGTCAGCAAAATCACGCCGACGATAATGACGACGATTGCCAGTATGCGTTGTGCCGACACCGCTTCGCCGAGAAAATACCAGGCGCCGATGGCGTTCAGGATATAGCCCAGCGACAGCAGCGGATAGGCGATCGTCACGTCGACGCGCGACAGGCCGATGATCCACACCACCACTGAAATCACGTAACAGGACAAGCCGCCGATGATGGGCAGCTGAGTGGCAAGTTTGAGGCCCGTGGAAAACCAGTTCTCGGCTGTTAAATGGATCGCCCCCACCGCGTTGGTGCCCATCTTCAGCAGCAATTGGGCTGCGGCATTCAACAGAATGCCGGTAAATAAAAAGCCGAAGGTGCTTGCGTTCATAGGGGCTTTCAAAGGTTGGCGACGATCACGCGGCGCGGATCTTGCGCAATGACGCGCATGGGAACGCCGCGCTTTTGCAAATCCTGGAAAGGTTGGACGCTCATGATCGCCAGCGCTTTCTTGCCGCTATTGCGTTCAGTCGTCCATTTGGCGACGAAGGCATCGATGGTCGGGATCCACAATTCCGGTTGCTGCTTTAATCCGAATTCCAGTTCATCGGTGTGCTGAACCAGTGTGACGGTGCGTTGCAGATAAAAAGGCAGCACTTGTTCGTAACGGCCGACGGAATAAATCGGCGTTTGATCGCTCAATTCGGCGCGGATTTTTGGCAAATGAATCGTGCCGGCGGCGTAAGTGCCGAGCGGTTCATGTCCCAGCATGACCACTTGGCAGACAATGAAACCGGTTACCGCCAGCGCCGCGATCGCTCCCACCTTTTGGCGCAGCCGCGCCATCAATGCGGCAATTAAGCTGCCGACCAATCCGATTGCGGCGGCAGCCGTGACCCAATGCGCATATTGCGCATACAAGGGCTGTTCAAACGGCACGTCGGTCATGGTGGCGACGCGGGGCGAGAATGCCAGTCCGATCCCAAACAACACCGCCATGATCAATGCCGACCACCACAGAATCCGATAGCGTGCGTTTTGCAGATAGCAGCCAAGCAGGAGAGCCAACGCCGGGAAGATCGGCAAAATATACGAAGGCAGCTTGGACCCGGAAATACTGAAGAAGAAAAAGATAAAACCGCACCAGATCAACAAAAGCCAGCGCGGCTTGAATCCTTTGGCCGGTTCACGGCGCGCACGCCACAGGCTTTGCCAAAGAATGCCTACCCACGGCGCGATGCCGAGCAATAAAATCGGAATGAAATAATAAATCGGCCCCGTGCGCCGGTGGATCTTGGTCGTGAATCGCTGGAAGTGCTCGTGTATGAAAAAGAAGTGCGGAAATTCCGGATTCTGGAGGGATACCAGCACAAACCACGGCGCGGTGATCGCAAAAAACAAGAGCAGGCCCCACTTTACATGCAGCCGTTTCCACAATGCCCAGTCGCGGGTAACCGCCGTATAAATCACCAGCACGGCGCCTGGAAGCACGATACCGATCAAACCCTTGGAAAGAACGGCGAGCGCCATGCCCGCCCAGCACGCCAGCATCCAATTGCGCTCTTCTGTCGGCGAGGATTGATTGCGCTGTGCAAGCAACAACGAGCATAGCGCCAAGGTCATCATGCCTGCCAAACCCATGTCCAGCGTGTTGAAATGCCCGGCGCCATTCCAGAGAAAACTGGATGCCAGCACTGCAGCCGCTATGAGTCCGACGCGCTGATTAAAAACGCGGGTGCCGGCATAGGCCACCAGCACGATTCCCAGAAACCCGGTCAAGCCCGTCCACAGCCTCGCCTGCCATTCGCCTAGGCCGAACAGATTAAAGGTAAGGGCATTCATCCAGGCTTGCAGCGGCGGCTTTTCGAAATACTTGATGGCATTTAGGCGAGGCGTGACCCAATCGCCGGTCGTCACCATTTCCCGCGCCATTTCGGCATAGCGGCCTTCGTCGGTCGGCACGAGCGTGCGCGGCACCAAGGTATAAAACCAGACGGCGCTAAAAATAAAGAAAACTGCCCAGATAAGAATTTTTGATTGTTTGAGTGGCGTCATGTCATGCGGTTTCAATGATCAAGGCCAACGCGACTTTTCTTCCTTCGGCCATCAAGATGTTGTAAGTACGGCAGGCGGCTTGGCTATCCATGGCTTCCACGCCGACGTGGCGTGCGGACAATGGAGCGACTAGTTTGGGATGAACAAAGCGCTGGCGTTTTCCCGTGCCCAGAATGACGACATCCGGCTTGCCGGCGTCGATTTGCTCAAAATTTTCGCGCGTCAATGCCTCAAATGCGGCAACGGGCCACTCGACGGGCGCGGATTCCGGCATGACGATCAGGCTGTGGGCAAAGCGAACTGCGTTGATTTCAACGCCGGTGTCGTCGTATGCCGTGATCGTCTGATATTGTTGAGTATTGGTTGAATGAAGCTTCATTTGACTGCTGCGATTGCGGCAATTGGCAGAAATATGAGATTTTATCCGTTTATGAGAGTCTGGATTGATAAAAGGGCTCGCTTTCGGCAAAATGAATGCTTTTCGCGGTGCAACATCCCGCAGTGATTTCAAGGAATTTTCTAGTGCGACCGATTCAAAAATCGAAGAAATTAGCCGACGTGTGCTACGACATCCGTGGTCCGGTGCTGGAAAAAGCCCGGAAAATGGAAGAAGAGGGCCACAAGATCATCAAGCTGAATATCGGCAACCTTGCCGCGTTCGGCTTCGATGCGCCGGAAGAGATTGTGCAAGACATGATCCGCAATCTGGGCAATGCCTCGGGCTACACCGATTCAAAAGGCTTGTTTGCGCCGCGTAAAGCGATCATGCATTACACCCAGGAAAAAAAGGTCAATGGCGTATTGATCGACGACATTTACCTGGGCAATGGTGCCTCGGAACTGATCGTGATGAGCATGAATGCGCTGCTCAATACCGGCGATGAAGTGCTGGTGCCGGCGCCGGATTATCCCTTGTGGACTGCCGCCGTCAGCTTGTCGGGCGGCAAACCGGTTCATTACGTATGCGACGAGCAAGCCGATTGGACGCCGGATATCGAGGACATCAAGAAAAAAATCAATTCGAACACCAAGGCGATCGTTGTCATCAATCCTAACAATCCAACCGGCGCGTTGTATCCGGTCGAACTGCTGGAACAGATCGTCGAAGTGGCGCGCCAGCATCATTTGATTGTGTTCGCCGATGAGATTTACGACAAGGTGCTGTACGATGGCAATACGCATACCTCGATAGCATCGCTTGCCGACGAAGTGTTGTTCATCACTTTCAACGGGTTGTCGAAGAATTACCGGTCCTGCGGCTACCGTGCCGGTTGGATGGTAGTGTCCGGCGACAAGAAGCGCGCACATGATTACATCGAAGGCTTGAACATGCTGGCGTCGATGCGCCTGTGCGCCAATGCGCCGGGGCAGTTTGCGATCCAGACAGCGCTGGGCGGTTACCAGAGTATCAATGACTTGGTTGCGCCGGGCGGACGCCTGTACAAGCAGCGCGATTTGGCGCATCAATTGCTGAGCGATATTCCGGGCGTGTCTTGCGTCAAGCCCAAGGCCGCGCTGTACATGTTTCCCAAGCTCGATTCGCGGATGTACCCGATCGAGGACGATCAGCAGTTTGCCTATGAACTGTTGGCCGAGGAGCGTGTTCTGATCGTGCAGGGCACAGGATTTAATTGCCCGACCACCGATCATTTCCGCCTGGTGTTTCTGCCGAACGCCGACGACTTGACCGAATCCATCGGCCGCATCGCGCGTTTCCTCGATGGTTACCGCAAGCGCCACGGCAAGGCTTAGAACAAATAGTTCGATATTGCGGGGCAGCGCTACCCGAAGGGTGCTCTGTCCTCAACAAATAGTTAAGCATTGCGGGACAGTGCTACGCGTAGCGTGCTCTGTCCTCAACAAATTTTAGACTTTAAGGTTTACGTATGAAACCAATCAAAGTAGGTTTGCTCGGCATCGGCACCGTCGGTTCCGGTACGTTCAATGTATTGAAGCGCAATCAGGAAGAGATCAAGCGGCGCGCCGGCCGCGGCATCGAGATTGCGATGGTGGCCGACTTGAACGTCGAGCGCGCGCGTGAATTGACCGGCGGCGAATGTGATGTCGTCAACGACGCTAATCTGATCATCAATAACCCCGACATCGAAATCGTCATCGAATTGATCGGCGGCTACGGCATCGCCAAGGATTTGGTGTTGAAAGCGATTGCCGCCGGCAAGCATGTAGTGACGGCCAACAAGGCGCTGCTCGCGACTCACGGCACTGAAATTTTCAAAGCAGCGCAAGACAAAGGCGTGATGGTGGCGTTCGAAGCCGCAGTAGCCGGCGGCATTCCCATCATCAAGGCCCTGCGCGAAGGCTTGACCGCCAACCAAATTCAGTGGGTGGCCGGCATCATCAACGGCACCACCAACTTCATCTTGTCCGAGATGCGCGACAAAGGTTTGGATTTCGGCACCGTGTTGAAAGAAGCGCAGCGCCTGGGCTATGCCGAAGCCGATCCGACTTTCGATATCGAGGGCGTCGATGCCGCACATAAGGCGACTATCCTTGCTTCGATCGCTTTCGGCGTTCCGGTGCAGTTCGACAAAGCGCACGTGGAAGGCATCACCAAGCTGCAGGCGGTCGACATCAAGTATGCCGAGCAGCTCGGCTACCGCATCAAGCTGTTGGGCATCACCAAGCGTACGCCGAAAGGGATCGAGTTACGCGTGCATCCGACCCTGATTCCGGCAAAGCGCCTGATTGCCAATGTCGAAGGCGCGATGAACGCCGTGCTGGTGCAGGGCGATGCCGTCGGCGCCACGCTTTACTACGGCAAGGGCGCCGGTTCCGAGCCGACCGCGTCGGCAGTGATCGCCGACTTGGTCGACATCACGCGCCTGGCGACTGCCGATCCCGGCCATCGCGTGCCGCATCTCGCCTTCCAGCCGGATGCGATGTCGGATACGCCGATTTTGCCGATGGCGGAAATCACCACCAGCTACTACTTGCGCATGAACGTGTCCGACCAGCCGGGCGTGCTGGCCGACGTGACGCGCATCTTGGCTGAACACAGCATTTCGATCGACGCCATGCTCCAGAAAGAGCCGGGCGAAGGCGAAACGCGCGCCGACATCATCATGTTGACGCACCAGACGCAGGAAAAGAATGTGCAGGCGGCGATCGCCAAGATCGAAGGCTTGCCGACGGTGATGGGCAGCATTACGAAGATCCGTCTGGAAGAACTCAGTTAGCCGCCCGGCGAAGCTGATAACGAAACTGAAACCAAGAAAAGGGGAGTGCATGTCGAAGTCAATGCAATTAGCTCTGGTGGTGATTGTGCTCGCCGCAGCGGGGCTGGCCGGATACTATTTCACGCATAGCAGTAAAGCCGTCAACTCGTTTGCGCCGGAACGGCCGGAACAGGCCGGCTTGGCAAAAGAGCATGCGGAATGCGCGGCCTTCTATTCGCTGCCGCAAGCCAAGGAAGGAAGCGTCGGCGCAAACAGCGCCGCTTTTCTCCAATTCCATGCCGACGCCGGCAAGAATTTTTCCGAAGATAAGCAGGCGTTCAGCGGCGACGTCAATGCCGACACGACCAGGCTGACGGAACAGGCCATGGCGGCGCAGAAGAGCGGAAGCTTGGATAAGTTCGTGGCGGACAAGGATGCCGGCTGCAAAAAGCTGATGGGCAAGAGCGGCGATTTCGTTGCCGACGTCATGCGCCAGCGCTCCGGGAAAAAATAGCCCGCCCACGCGGGCGACGCAAAGGTGATGCCATGGCGCCTGCCGCAAAAATGCACTTCTACGCCGAGCTGGATGATGCCTTGCGCGGCTTGCGCGACCAAGGCTTGTTCAAGTCGGAACGTGTCATCGTTTCGCGCCAGGGCAGTGAAGTGGTTTGCGACGACGGCAGGACGCTGATCAACCTGTGTGCCAATAACTATCTCGGCCTGTCCGGCGATGAGACGATGGCGCAAGCCGCCATTCACGCCATCAAACAATACGGCTATGGCCTGTCTTCCGTGCGCTTCATCTGCGGCACGCAAACGGTGCACAAGCAATTGGAACGCGCGCTCGCCGATTTTCTCGGCATGGAAGATGCGATTCTCTACGCCGCCGCCTTCGACGCCAACGGCGGCTTATTCGAACCCTTGTTCGACGAGCGCGACGCCGTCATTTCCGATGCGCTGAACCACGCGTCCATCATCGACGGTATCCGCTTGTGCAAGGCGGATCGCCTGCGCTATCAGCACAATGATATGGCGGATTTGGAAGCGCAATTGCAGGCGGCAGCCGGCAAGCGCCACAGGCTGATCGTCACCGACGGCGTGTTTTCCATGGATGGCACGATTGCGCAGCTCGACAAGATTTGTGACTTGGCCGACAAGTACGGTGCGCTGGTCATGGTGGACGACAGCCATGCCACCGGCTTCATGGGCACGACCGGGCGCGGCACGCATGAGTTACATGGCGTCATGGGCCGGGTCGATATCGTCACAGGCACGCTGGGCAAAGCGCTGGGTGGCGCCATGGGCGGCTTCACCGCTGCGCGGCGCGAAGTAATCGATATGCTGCGGCAGAAGTCGCGGCCTTATTTGTTTTCCAATACGCTGGCGCCGGCAATTGCCGGTGCTTCTTTGTCGGTATTGCAGCGCCTGTCGGCATCGAGCGAGTTGCGCGACCGGCTGCACGCCAATACCGCATACTTTCGCGATGCCATTGGCAAGCTTGGCTTCACCATCAAGCCGGGCACGCATCCAATCGTTCCTGTCATGCTGTTCGACGCGCCGCTCGCGCAGCAATTCGCCAGGCGCCTGTATGAATTGGGCGTGCTGGTCACCGGTTTTTTTTATCCGGTCGTTCCCATGGGGCAGGCCAGGGTGCGGGTGCAGATATCTGCTGCGCATACGCAGGATCAGCTGGATCGGGCATTGGAAGCTTTTGCGCAGGTGGGTGATGAGTTGTCTTTGCTTTACAGATAAATCGGGGGTCTAGAAGCGGGCGTTATAATCAAGCTCTAGTTTCAAAGAAAATAAATTTCTCGCGGCGCACGGTTGCGGACGCCCCCCAAATCTAGCGATGATCTAGGAAGCAGTTTGCGGACTGAGTTCTTGGCCGAGCGAATAAGCATGAGTCACTTCGAACAATCTTGCTCGATATTTTATGGGACGTGGATAGGAGTTATGCGTCATGAATTGCCTAAGTACGCTTATGTTGAATTTTAGGAGGCATGAAAATCCCCAATCTCGAAGACCTTGACGGCACGTTACTAGACGGTCTCGATTTCTGTAGGGCGGCCTATGCGCTATTTGAATCTGTTCGGAGTACGCCTGAGGGCATTGAACGTCTTCGTCTTCGCTCAGGACTTACTGAGAAGCGCCTGCTGGAAGAATTGCTTCCGATTTGTCGATACGTTCAGACGTATTACCGCCCCGGACGGTATATCTCAGTACGTTGGATCAATGGAAGCCAATCATACGACGCAGAACTTCATCAACGAGGCGAGTACATATCGCAAGGCTATTATGAGCCGCTCACCTATTTGGAGGCCACTTGCGCAATGCACGAGAACGAGCATTGGATTTGGAAACTTCTCAATCAAGGGCGGCCTGCGTACGCACCTGAAGGCATCCACAAGGAGAAGCGAAAATCAGTCGAATCAGAACCCGTTGTATTTTCCAACTTCGAACATGTGTCGAGTTTCACCCCATTCGTTGTTGCTCAAATTCAGAAAAAGGCTGCCATAGCCTATCCCGAATCGACATCCCTCGTCGTTCAATGTCACCTGAATAGTCTTTACACTCCAGACGAGTGGCGCCAGCTTATTGTCGACGTGGAAAGCAAACTGTCGACCATTCCCTTCCGAGAGGTATTGCTCTATGACGGCACCACAGAAAGAGCAACCGCTCTAGTTTTTCCGAAATGACGATCCAACTTGCACATCGCTCCATATGCACTCTCTCGAACTAAAAATCCCTCCCCCCGCCGTAGCGCTGGTCCTGGTTCTCCTGATGTGGTTGGCAGCCCCACTCGCACCGTCGCTCCAATTGCCCTTCAGTCTGCGCCTGACGCTTGCACTCGTTCTAGCTCTCATCGGCCAGACCATCAGCGTCTCCGGCGGCGTCTACCGCTTCACGCGCAATCCCATGTATCTCGGCCTGTCGCTCATGCTTTTGGGCTGGTCGGCCTATCTGGCCAACCCTTTGGCCGTGCTGTTCGTTCCCATTTTCATTTTGTACATGAATCGTTTCCAGATCCAGCCGGAGGAGCGGGCCATGCATGCGTTGTTCGGTGAGGAGTACGCCTGCTATACCCGGCAGGTGCGCCGCTGGATTTGAGTCTGGAAGCGGTACCGGCAGTCGTGAGACAATATCGGTAAAGTCAATTCCGCAATTATTTTCACTATTTCCATGCAATACATATCCACCCGCGGCCAAGCGCCCGCACAATCTTTTTCCGAAATCCTACTGGGCGGCTTGGCTCCCGATGGTGGGCTTTACCTGCCGGCAGAGTATCCGCAGGTCAGCGGCGCCGAACTCGATGCCTGGCGCAAGCTGTCCTACGCCGATCTGGCATTCGAGGTCTTGAAAAAATTCGCCACGGATATTCCTGAAGCCGATTTGAAGGCGCTGGTTCACAAGACCTACACTCCAGAGGTGTACCGCAATGCGCGCAAGGACGACGATGCGACGCAAATCACCCCGCTGCATGTCCTGGAAGACAAGGATGGCAAAAAGCTGGTGTTGCAAGCCTTGTCCAACGGTCCGACCCTGGCGTTCAAGGACATGGCGATGCAATTGCTCGGCAACTTGTTCGAATACGCCCTGGCCAAGCAGCATGCCGAATTGAATATCTTCGGCGCGACCTCGGGCGATACCGGCAGCGCGGCGGAATACGCGATGCGCGGCAAGAGAGGTATCCGCGTCTTCATGCTGTCGCCGCACAAAAAGATGAGCGCTTTCCAGACTGCGCAAATGTTCAGCCTGCAGGACCCGAACATTTTCAACATCGCGGTGGAAGGTGTGTTCGACGATTGCCAGGACATGGTCAAGGCGGTATCGAACGATCTCGAATTCAAGTCGTGCCAGAAAATCGGCACGGTCAACTCGATCAACTGGGCGCGCGTGGTGGCGCAAGTGGTGTACTACTTCCGCGGCTACCTGGCGGCGACCACCAGCAATGATCAGAAAGTATCCTTCACTGTCCCGTCCGGTAACTTCGGCAATATCTGCGCCGGCCATATCGCGCGCATGATGGGTTTGCCGATCGACAAGCTCGTCGCGGCCACCAATGAGAACGATGTGCTCGACGAATTCTTCCGCAGCGGCGTCTACCGCGTGCGCAAATCGGCCGAGACTTACCACACCTCCAGCCCCAGCATGGATATCAGCAAGGCCTCGAATTTCGAGCGCTTTGTCTATGACTTGCTGGGTCGCGACAACGAGCGCGTGCGCGCCTTGTTCAAGAAGGTCGATACCCACGGGGGCTTCGACTTGTCAGGCAAGCCGGGCAGCGACGGCGATGAATTCAAGAATGTGGCGCAGTATGGTTTCCTGTCCGGCAAATCGGTGCATGCGGATCGCGTCGATACGATCCGCGATGTCGAAAAAAAATATGGTGTGACGATCGACACGCATACCGCCGATGGCGTGAAGGTCGCGCGTGAATATGTGCAGCCCGGCGTGACTATGATCGTGCTGGAAACGGCGCTGGCAGCGAAGTTCAACGAGACGATACAAGAAGCCTTGGGTCGCGATGCCGAGCGCCCTGCGGGTTTCGAGAATATCGAGGCTTTGCCGCAGCGTTTCCATGTAATGCCGGCGGATGTGGTGCAGATCAAGAAGTACATCGCCGAGCACACGGGCTTGTAAATCATGGTAACCGACAAGAAACCGATGTTGAGCACGCAGCAAGCGCTCGATATCCTGCTTGCGTCGGTTCGCCCCATCGCCGATATCGAGACTTTGCCTACGCTCGCTGCCAATGGCCGCGTATTGGCGCAAGCGCAGACCTCGCAGCTCGACGTGCCGCCGATGGATAACTCCCAGATGGACGGCTATGCGGTGCGCGCGGCCGATTGCGCGAGCGGCAATGCGCGCCTGACAATTGCGCAACGTATTCCCGCCGGCCACGTCGGCTTGCCGCTTGAGCCTGGCACGGCAGCGCGCATCTTTACCGGCGCCATGATTCCGGAAGGCGCGGATGCCGTTGTGATGCAGGAACAATGCGCGCCGGATGGCGACGCCGTCACGATCAATCACCAAGCGGTTTCCGGCGAATGGATACGCCGCCGCGGCGAAGACATTCAAGCAGGCAGCGTGATTCTGGCCGCCGGCACCCGCTTGCGCGCGCAGGAATTAGGATTGGTGGCATCGGTGGGATTGGCGAACTTGCCGGTCGTGCGTAAATTGCGCGTGGCGCTGTTTTCGACCGGCGACGAATTGGCGATGCCCGGCGAACCCTTGAAGCCTGGCGCCATCTACAACTCCAATCGCTTCACCTTGCATGCCTTGCTGGAAAATCTCGGTTGCGAGATCACGGATTTCGGCATCGTGCCGGACAGCTTGGCTGCAACGCGCGACACCTTGCGTAAAGCGGCGGCGAGCTGCGATTTGATCGTGACCTCGGGCGGCGTGTCGGTGGGCGAGGAAGATCATCTCAAGCCTGCATTGGAAGCGGAAGGCCGTTTGAACATGTGGCAAATCGCTATGAAGCCGGGTAAGCCTTTGGCATTCGGCGAAGTCGATCGCGAAGCAGGTAAGGGCGTCGCTTATTTCCTCGGGTTGCCGGGTAATCCGGTCGCGAGCTTCGTCACTTTTCTGCTGTTCGTTCGCCCTTTCATGCTGCGGCTGCAAGGCGTGCAAGACGTCGCCCCGAAATCATTCCAAATGCGCGCGGACTTCGATTGGCCGAAAGCCGACAAGCGCAATGAATTTTTACGGGCTAAGATCAACGTCAATGGCGGCCTCGAATTGTTCCGCAACCAAAGCTCTGCCGTACTCACGTCGACTGCCTGGGGCGACGGTTTGATCGATAATCCGCCGGGGCAGGCGATTACCAAAGGCGATATCGTCCGTTTTATTCCCTTTAGCGAATTGCTTTTTTAATTGCAATGAATATTCAACTTCGCTTTTTTGCCAGCGTGCGTGAAGCAGTCGGAACGGCGCAGGAAAAAATTTCGTTGCCCGATCAGATAAAAACCGTCGGCGACGTGCGCCAGCTTTTGCAGCAACGCGGCGGCGCTTGGGCTGAAGCGCTTGCCGAAGGTCGCGCCTTGCGCATGGCGCTCAATCAGCAGATGACGGATTCCGCTGCCGTGATCACGGAAGGCTGCGAAGTCGCGTTCTTCCCGCCGGTGACCGGAGGCTAGCCATGACAGTGCGTGTGCAGACGGAAGACTTCGATCTCTCTGCCGAGATCGCGCGTCTGCGCGCCGGCCAGCCGCAAGTCGGCGCGGTGGTTACCTTTCTTGGCACGGTACGCGACATCAACGAAGGCCAGGCCGTTTCTGAAATGGAGCTGGAGCATTATCCCGGCATGACGGAAAAGGCGCTGGAAGATATCGTGGAACAAGCCAAAGGGCGCTGGAACATCATCGATGCCCTGGTCATTCACCGCGTCGGTCCCTTGAAGGCCCTTGATCAAATCGTGCTGGTTGCCGTTACCTCTGCGCATCGCGGCGAAGCCTTCGATGCGTGCGAATTCATCATCGACTATCTCAAGACGCAAGCGCCGTTCTGGAAAAAAGAAAAAACGCCGCAAGGCGAGCGCTGGGTCGATGCGCGCGTGACGGATGACGAAGCGATGGCGAAATGGGGCGTGGCGTCGAATAACGGGGAGGCGCAATGATGAGTTGGGTAGCGGTAGGCGTAGGCGCGGCGCTGGGAGCTTGGCTGCGCTGGCATTTGGCCTTGTGGATGAACGTTTGGCACAACCTGCTGCCGATGGGCACCGTGGCGGCCAACCTGGGCGGTGGCTATCTGATCGGCATTGCGCTGGGTTTTTTTCAACACTATCCGGGGCTTACGCCTGAGTGGCGTCTGTTTGTCGTCACCGGTTTTCTCGGCGGACTCACTACCTTCTCCACCTTTTCGGGCGAAGCGATGGTGCTGCTGCAAAAGGGCGATTACTGGTGGGCGCTGGGCCATTCGGTCCTGCATCTGGTCGGTTCAATCGCACTGTGCATTGCGGGCTTTGCCACCTACCGCGCCTTGGCAAATTAATTCAATAAGTTAATTCAATAAGCGCCGCGGCGAGGGCATCGCTTCCTGCTGCGCGAAGCTCGGCATCTGCAGAGTCAAATCCCATTCGGCATTTCGCACCGCTTCCTGCAAGAGCTTGCAAAAGCCGTGCATGGCTTTTTGCGTGAAACCGATTTCCAGTTTTTCGTCTTCCGCGCCGCTAAAGGCGATACGAACCGGTTCCTGGGTGTCGACCTGGAATTTAAAGCTGGAGATTAAGATCGGTGCTTCACCCATCGGATAGCGGTCCGCAGCGGCTTCAAAAGGAATATCGAAATTCCCGCTGGCCTTGATTTCCGTGACCGAGGCTTGATATTCCATGCTGAGAATCTCGGAACTGGCATGTGCCGCCTGCGGCTGCGTCATTTTGACCAAGGAATCCAGCGACCGCAGGATGCCGGGCCATAGGCTCTTGACGATCCTGCGCGTGAGCCAGGCACGAATCTCTTCCAATGTCCCATCTTCTGCGCGAAAGGAAACGCGCAACAGGACGCGATCTTCATTCGTTTGATACGTAACCTGTAATTGATGCAAATCCATCTTTACTCACTCTCATGTGGGGGAAAGAAACCGTGTACGTCAGAGCGGCGTGGCCCGGCGATTGACTTAAGTCAATTCATTTCTTGAAATCTGGCCAAACATCCCTACGTTACAGGTGACCAACCAATCTTGGAGTTCTACCCATGCGCCTCGACAAACTGACAACCAAGCTGCAGGAAGCCCTGGCCGACGCTCAAAGCCAGGCAGTCGGCAATGACAATCAGTACATTGATCCGGTACATCTGCTTATTGCCCTACTGAATCAAGAAGATAGCAGTGCTCGTTCGCTGTTGCAACGGGCAGGTGTGAATGTGGGCGGTCTCGCAACAGCATTGAAGAGCGCGATTGAACGTTTGCCAAAAGTCTCCGGCACAGGCGGTGAAGTGCAGATCGGTCGCGAGTTGTTGGCATTGTTGAATCTCGCCGATCGCGAAGCGCAAAAACGCGGCGATCAATTCATCGCGAGCGAAATGGTGCTGCTTGGTTTAACGGAAGATAAATCGGAAGCAGGGCGTGCGGCGCGCGAGAGCGGCTTGACGCGAAAAGCATTGGAAGCGGCAATCAACGCTGTGCGCGGCGGCGCGTCCGTTAATTCCCAGGAAGGCGAAGGCCAGCGCGAAGCGCTGAAAAAATACACGCTCGATTTGACCGAGCGCGCGCGCATGGGCAAGCTCGATCCGGTCATTGGCCGCGATGATGAAATTCGTCGCGCCATTCAAGTATTGCAGCGCCGCTCCAAAAATAACCCGGTATTGATCGGCGAGCCGGGCGTAGGTAAAACCGCCATCGTCGAGGGCTTGGCCCAACGCATCGTCAATGGTGAAGTGCCGGATAGTTTGAAATCCAAGCGCGTGCTGTCGCTCGACATGGCGGCATTGCTGGCAGGCGCCAAATACCGCGGCGAATTCGAAGAACGCTTGAAAGCGGTGCTAAAAGAAATCGCTCAGGACGAAGGCCAGACTATCGTCTTTATCGATGAACTTCACACCATGGTCGGCGCCGGTAAAGCCGAGGGTGCGATCGACGCCGGCAATATGTTGAAGCCGGCGCTGGCGCGCGGCGAATTGCATTGCGTCGGCGCCACCACGCTCGATGAATATCGCAAGTACATCGAGAAAGATGCTGCACTGGAGCGCCGCTTCCAGAAAATCTTGGTGGATGAGCCGAGCGTGGAAGCGACCATCGCCATCCTGCGCGGCTTGCAAGAAAAATATGAAGTGCATCACGGCGTCGACATCACCGATCCGGCTATCGTCGCGGCTGCCGAGTTGTCGCATCGCTATATCACCGACCGCTTCTTGCCGGACAAGGCTATCGACTTGATCGACGAAGCGGCGTCCAAGATCAAGATCGAAATCGATTCCAAGCCGGAAGCGATGGACAAGCTCGATCGCCGCTTGATCCAATTGAAGATCGAGCGTGAAGCGGTGCGCAAGGAAAAAGACGAAGCATCTCAGAAGCGCCTGGGTTTGATCGAGGAAGAAATCGCCAAGCTGGAACGCGAGTACGCCGACCTGGAAGAAATCTGGAAGGCGGAAAAAGCCGCAGTGCAGGGCAGCCAGCACATCAAGGAAGAAATCGAGAAGATACGTCTGCAGATGGAAGAAGCCAAACGCAAAGGCGATTGGCAAAAAATGTCCGAGCTGCAGTACGGCAAGCTGCCGCAATTGGAAGCGCAGCTGAAGCAAGCCGACATCGGCGAGGCTAAGCAAGGCCAGAACAAGCTGTTGCGCACGCAAGTCGGCGCCGAGGAAATCGCCGAAGTGGTGTCGCGCGCGACCGGTATTCCGGTATCCAAGATGATGCAAGGCGAGCGCGATAAGCTGTTGCATATGGAAGCTGAATTGCACAAGCGCGTGGTGGGGCAGGATGAAGCGATTGTTGCCGTATCCGACGCCATTCGACGTTCGCGCGCCGGGCTGTCCGATCCGAACCGCCCCTATGGTTCCTTCATGTTCTTGGGGCCGACCGGTGTCGGTAAGACCGAACTGTGCAAAGCTTTGGCGTCGTTCCTGTTCGATACCGAAGAATTGCTGATTCGCATCGACATGAGCGAATTCATGGAGAAGCATTCCGTCGCGCGCTTGATCGGCGCGCCGCCGGGATATGTCGGCTATGAAGAAGGCGGCTACTTGACCGAAGCCGTACGCCGCAAACCGTACAGCGTGATCCTGCTCGACGAAATCGAAAAGGCGCATGCGGATGTCTTCAACGTCTTGCTGCAAGTGCTCGACGACGGCCGCATGACCGATGGACAAGGACGCACCGTAGACTTCAAGAATACCGTGATCGTCATGACGTCCAACTTGGGTTCGCACAGGATCCAAGCGATGGAGGAAAGCGATCCCGCGCTGGTGAAGATGGCAGTGATGGCGGAAGTAAAAACGCATTTCCGACCGGAGTTCATCAATCGCGTCGATGAAATCGTGGTATTCCATGCGCTCGATTCGAAGAACATCGGCGCCATTGCGAAGATCCAGTTGGCGAATCTGGAGCAGCGCTTGGCGAAGATGGACATGAGCCTGGCGCTGTCGGAAGAGGCGTTGCAGAAAATTGCCGAAGCAGGTTTCGATCCGGTGTACGGCGCGCGGCCCTTGAAACGCGCGATCCAGCAAGAAATCGAAAATCCTCTGTCGAAGATGATTCTGGAAGGACGTTTCAGTCCCAAGGATGTCATTCATGTCAATGTCAACAATGGCGCGCTCACTTTCGATAAGAAGGCGTAAGGCGTCGCGATTGAAATGCGGCGCCGACTTCGATTGATCCCGATTGACACAGTTGTTGCGCGAACTGTGTCAAAAATGAACAGCGCACGGCGCTTTTCCCTCCTCGTTTATTCCCTCTCCAGACGATAGCCTCCGGCGAACGGGCTGGCACGGCGTTTGCCCTAGTCTTGCCGTGCACACGCACTTTTCGTTTTGTTAAAAAACTTCTGGAGGAAGACATGGATCTGGCAGATATCAGCAAGCTCGGCATCAAGAACCCGTTCAAACAGCGCTACGAGAACTTCATCGGCGGTAAATATGTTGCGCCGGTCAAGGGAAACTACTTCGAGAACATCACGCCGATCACCGGCCAGGCCTTCTGCGAAGTCGCGCGCTCGACCGAGGAAGACGTCGAATTGGCATTGGATGCCGCACACGCGGCAAAGGACGCATGGGGCAAGACTTCGCCCGCGGAGCGCGCGAGCGTCCTCAACAAGATCGCCGACCGCATGCAAGCCAATTTGGAAATGCTGGCCACGGCCGAGACCATCGACAACGGCAAGCCGATCCGCGAAACGATGGCGGCCGACATTCCGCTGGCAATCGATCATTTTCGCTATTTCGCCGGCTGCATCCGCGCGCAGGAGGGTTCGATCGCGCCGATCGATGAAACCACCTATGCCTACCACTTCCACGAGCCGCTCGGCGTGGTCGGCCAAATCATTCCCTGGAATTTTCCGATCCTGATGGCAGTCTGGAAGCTGGCGCCTGCGCTGGCCGCCGGCAATTGCGTGGTGCTGAAACCGGCCGAGCAAACGCCGTCATCGATCCTGGTTTTGATGGAACTGATTGCCGACTTGCTGCCGCCGGGCGTGGTCAACGTGGTTAACGGTTTTGGCCTGGAAGCCGGCAAGCCGCTTGCCACCAGCAAGCGCATTGCCAAGGTCGCCTTCACCGGCGAGACCGGAACCGGCCGCCTGATCATGCAATACGCTGCGCAAAACATCATTCCGGTGACGCTGGAACTGGGCGGAAAATCGCCGAATATTTTCTTTGCCGACGTGATGGACCAGGATGACGAATTTTTCGACAAGTGCCTGGAAGGTTTCGCCATGTTCGCGTTGAACCAGGGCGAAGTCTGCACCTGCCCATCGCGCGTGCTGGTGCAGGAATCGATCTACGAGAAATTCATCGAGCGTGCAGTTGCGCGCGTGGCGGCGATCAAGCAAGGCAACCCGCTCGATTCCAGCACCATGATCGGCGCCCAGTCGTCGGAAGAGCAGCTTCAAAAAATCCTGGCTTATATTGCGATCGGCAAAGGTGAAGGCGCAAAGGTGCTGATCGGTGGCGAGCAGGCACAGTTGGGTGGCGACATGAAAGGCGGCTACTACATCAAGCCGACCATCTTCGCCGGCCACAACAAGATGCGCATCTTCCAGGAAGAAATCTTCGGGCCGGTGGTATCGGTCACGACTTTCAAAGATGAAGCCGAAGCGCTGGCGATCGCCAACGATACCTTGTTCGGTCTCGGCGCCGGCCTGTGGACGCGTGACGGCTCGCGTGCCTTCCGCGTCGGCCGCGGCATCCAGGCCGGCCGCGTATGGACCAATTGCTATCACCTGTATCCGGCGCATGCCGCATTCGGCGGCTACAAGCAATCCGGCATCGGCCGTGAAACGCACAAGATGATGCTGGAGCATTATCAGCAGACCAAGAATCTGCTGGTGAGCTATAACCCCAAGGCGATGGGCTTCTTTTAACAAATAGCCTGCTAAGCCTGGAACGATCCTCTCTCCCCATAAGGGAGAGAGGATTTCTCACGCATTCAGCTTGCGGTAAATCGTATTGCGCGATATGCCGAGCGCACGCGCGGCGGCGGAGACATTGCCCTTGTGCGTTTCCAGCGCTGTTCGAATCATCGACAATTCCATGTCTTCCAGCTTGGCATTCACGGGCGGCGCGCTGTTCGAATTGTCGATCGCCTGGGAAGCCGAGTCATCGGCGAGCGCAACATCTTCCAAAAAATCTTCCGGTAAATGCTCGCGGCGGATTTCATAATCCTCGTCAGTCATGATCATTCCCGTGCGCAGCAGGTTGGTGAGCTGGCGCAGATTGCCCGGCCAATGATGTTGCTTGAACATTTGCATCACTTCAGGCGCCACGGTATAGGGAACGCCGCAGGATTCATCCGCCACGATCTTGCGCACCACGGTTTCCAGATCGGACCGTTCGCGTAGCGGCGGCAGCTTCACGACCAAGCCATTCAAGCGGTAATACAAGTCTTCGCGAAATCGATTGCCGGCGATGAGTTCGCGCAGATTGCGGTGCGTGGCGCAAATCACCGTCAGATTGACCGGGATGGCCTTGGCGCTGCCGAGCGGCGTGACAACACGCTCTTGCAGCACGCGCAACAGGCGTGCTTGCAGGCTGAGCGGCATGTCGCCGATCTCGTCGAGAAAAAGCGTGCCGCCGTTGGCTTGCAGTATCTTGCCGAGATTTCCTTTCTTGCGTGCGCCGGTGAAGGCGCCGTCTTCATAACCGAACAGCTCGGATTCGATCAAGGTCTCGGGAATCGATGCGCAATTGACGGCAACGAAGGGGCCGAGCGCGCGCGGCGAATCATTGTGGATGGCTTGCGCCAGCAATTCCTTGCCGGTACCGGTTTCGCCCGTGATCAGAATCGGGATGTCGCGCCCGATCACCTTGTCGAGCCTGGCGATCAGGGTAGCCATGGCCGGATCGCCGGCATTCAGGTGCTGCAGATGCGACGGGCGCGGCGTTTGAGCGGCGGCAGGTGAGCGCGGCGTTTCGCTGCGGTGGATGGAATCGGACGCATGCTGAAAAATCTTATTCGACAAGCGCAGCGCAGCCTTGGCGAAAACACGCACGCCATTGTGCAGGCACAAAGCCAGTGGTGTCGCCGCAGCCGTACGGTAGTGATCGAACAAGGCCGACACCGGTAATCCGAACAGGGAACTGAAGGTATGCGATTGCAGCGCCGACAAGGGCAAGCCGAGCTGGAACAGGCCGCTGCGGTTGGCCGAAATGAAACGGCCGCCCGGCGTGAACGAGGCGATGCCTTCAACCAGCGTGCCGATGAATTCCGGCCGGCTGTGGAAATGCAAGGTGATCGCATCCTGGAAGGCGACGGCAAACAGCTGGTTCTCGATCATTTGCGCCGACATGCGCACCAGCGCCATGGTGTGATTGTGGTAGCTGCTCTTGTCGCCCGTGACATCCAGTACGCCGAGTACTTTGCCCAGCGGGTCGAAGATAGGCGAGGCGGAACAGGTCAGGAAGCGATTGGCGTGCAGGTAGTGATCCTTGGCGTGTACCAGCACCGCGGCTTGTTCGGCGATGGCGGTGCCGATGGCGTTGGTGCCTTTGCTTTGCTCGGACCAGGCGACGCCGGGTTGCAGCGCCACCTTGTTTGCCTTTTCCAGAAAATCGTCATCGCCGAGCGTATGCAGGATTAAGCCGTCGGCATTGGTGAGGATCACCATATTGTGGGTATTGACGATTTGCTCGTACAGCGTTTCCATGACAGGCAAGGCATGCGTGTACAAGCTGCGGTTTAGTTCGATCGCCTGCGCCAGGCTGCAGTCGCCGTTTACGCTGTAATCGGGTTGATCGGTTTCAATCAGGCCGAAGGCGGCGCAGCGACGATGCGAGTGTTCGATCCTTATGGCAGAATTGCTGGCCCATGCCTTGCCGGTGCCGGGACCCGCTTGATCGGTAATATGGTTCATTGTCGGTCTCCTCTTTTCGCCATGGATACCTGACCGACCTGACTTGAACCTGACAACGTTATGAATGCATCAACTTACTCCTTCAAGCGAGACGCCCAGGTAATCGGCCTGGTTGGCGTCGCCCATGGCGTATCGCATTTTTTTCATCTCATCCTGGCGCCGCTGTTTCCCTGGCTGAAGGATGCGTTTCATTTATCGCATACCGAACTCGGACTACTGATGACAGTGTTTTTTGTTGTCTCAGGCATCGGCCAAGCATTGGCAGGGTTTGTCGTGGATCGTATCGGCGCAAGAGCCGTTTTGTTGTCCGGCATCGCGATACTTGGCTTGTCGGCATTCGCGTTATCGCTCGCGCAAAACTATGCGATGCTGCTCGCCGGATCTGCGCTAGCAGGTCTAGGCAACAGCGTTTTTCATCCGGCGGATTTCACCTTGTTGAATAAGCGCGTGTCGGCGTCACGGCTCGGTCACGCGTTTTCCGTGCACGGCATAGCCGGCAATCTCGGCTGGGCGGCGGCACCGATATTTTTGGCATCGATTGCGGGATTGGCAGGGTGGCGCACGGCGCTCATGGCAGCCGCGTTTATTCCCTTTGCTTGGCTGCTCGTGCTGCTGGCTTACCGCGATGTCTTGCGTATCGACGAAGTCATCGTACCCGCTGCATCCAAGCACGAAAGCGGCGGCGCGATCGGCTTCATGCGCTTGCCCGCGGTATGGATGTGCTTCGCTTTCTTTTTCATCACGGCGATGGCCTTGGGCGGCATCCAAAGTTTCTCGGTTGCGAGCTTGCAGGAGATTTACGGCATGCCGCTCGCGTGGGCCAACGCGGGATATTCGGGTTACATGCTGGCATCGGCTGCCGGTATGGTCTGGGGCGGTTTCCTTGCATCGAGGACGGTACGGCATGAACGCACGATTGCACTTGCGTTTGCAGTCGCTGCGACGATGGCTGTGCTGCTGGCAGCCGGTATTGTGCCGACGTGGATGGCTGCCGGATTGATGGGCACGATTGGATTCGGCGCCGGCGTTGCCGGGCCGTCGCGCGATCTGCTGATACGGGCGGCCGCGCCGAAGAATGCGACCGGGCGTGTTTATGGCGTCGTCTATTCCGGTTTGGATATCGGCTTGGCGGCGGGACCGTTGATGTTCGGTGCGCTCATGGACGGACATCATCCGGCCTGGGTATTTATTTTGATCGGCGCCTTGCAGATGCTGGCGATCATGACAGCGGTAGGTGTGGGCATGAACACGGCCAAGCGGACGACGACCGCCGAGGCTGCATCTTGATTTAAAATGCCGCGTCAAACTTTTTTACGAGAGGATTTGAAATGAGTTTCGCCACTTGCGATATTTGCGACGCCAACGAAGACAAGATTGCCGCCGGCACTTTGGCGGTGATTCCGCCGGTATTTCATTCCTTCGGCAAGAACATCAGCTTTTCCGGTCCCGCGCGCACGCTGAAAGTATTTGAAGATAACGTGCTGGTTCGCCAAGCTCTGGAAACGCCGGGCGAGGGGAGCGTCTTGGTGGTCGACGGCGGCGGCAGCCTGCGCTGTGCCCTGGTCGGCGGCAATCTCGGCGTGCTGGCGGAAAAGAACGGCTGGGCCGGCATCATCGTCAACGGCTGCATTCGCGATTCCGAAGAAATCAACGCCTGCAATATCGGCGTGCGTGCCTTGGCGACGCATCCGCAGCGCAGTATTCGCAAGGGTGTGGGCGACAAAGATATTCAAGTCTCCATCGTGGGCGTGACCGTCAAACCGGGCGATTGGATCTATGCCGACGCCGACGGCGTTCTGGTTTCAGCGCAGCGCATCGATTGATGCGCATTTCATAACTCGAAAACTCCCTTTCGCATTATGAAAGGCTCTCCAAAAAATGAGAGCCTTCTGCGTTTTATTTTGAGAAAAAATATTTCACATCCCAAAAAATAAAACCTAAGTTACTGAATTTAAAAGTTTTAAATTTGGTTATATGTCTTATATAAGACCTTGTTGCCTCGCAAAAAAGGCCTTATGATTCACCCATACCGTTTTATCTTCATTTCGTATCACTCGTTTAACTCAGGAGAATGACAATGGCAACTCGCGAGCAGCAAATTGCGGCACTCAAAAAAGACTGGGCCGAAAATCCGCGTTGGAAAGGCATCAAGCGTAACTACTCCGCGGAAGACGTGGTTCGCCTGCGCGGTTCCCAGCAAATCGAATACACCCTGGCTAAGAACGGCGCAGAAAAGCTGTGGGAGCGCGTCAACGGTGGTGCCAAGAAGGGCTATGTGAATGCATTCGGCGCGATCACTGCGGGTCAAGCCATGCAACAAGCTAAAGCAGGCCTGGAAGCCGTGTACCTGTCCGGCTGGCAAGTTGCTGCCGACGGTAATACCTCCGAAACCATGTACCCCGACCAGTCGCTGTATGCCTACGATTCCGTGCCGACCATGGTTCGCCGCATCAACAACACTTTCAAGCGCGCTGACGAAATCCAGTGGTCGCGCGGCATCGAGCCGGGCAGCAAGGAATTCATCGACTACTTCCTGCCGATCGTGGCTGACGCTGAAGCCGGTTTCGGCGGCGTGTTGAACGCTTTCGAACTGATGAAGAACATGATCGCTGCCGGCGCTGCAGGCGTGCACTTCGAAGACCAATTGGCAGCAGTGAAGAAGTGCGGCCACATGGGCGGCAAGGTTCTGGTTCCGACGCAAGAAGCCATCGAGAAGCTGTGCGCTGCGCGTTTTGCATCCGACGTCATGGGCGTGTCGACCATCGTTCTGGCCCGTACTGATGCTGAAGCAGCTAACCTGATCACGTCCGACCACGACGCAAACGACAAGCCGTTCCTGACCGGTGAGCGCACCCAGGAAGGTTTCTACCGCGTTAAGAACGGCCTCGAGCAAGCGATTTCCCGCGGCGTTGCATACGCTCCGTTCGCTGACTTGGTATGGTGCGAAACCGGCGTGCCCGACATCGGCTTTGCCCGTGAATTCGCGCAAGCCGTGCACGCTGCTTGCCCAGGCAAGCTGTTGTCCTACAACTGCTCGCCTTCCTTCAACTGGAAGAAGAACCTGGACGACAAGCAGATCGCTTCGTTCCAGGAAGATCTGTCGGCGTTGGGCTACAAGTACCAGTTCATCACCTTGGCAGGCATCCATATCAACTGGTTCAACACCTTCCAGTTCGCGCACGCCTATGCACGCGGCGAAGGCATGAAGCATTACACGAACATGGTGCAAGAGCCGGAATTCGCAGCACGCGAAAAAGGTTACACCTTCGTGTCGCACCAGCAGGAAGTTGGTGCAGGCTACTTCGACGACGTGACCACCGTGATCCAGGGCGGTTCGTCTTCCGTGAAAGCCCTGACCGGTTCGACCGAAGAAGAACAGTTCCATTAATTTTTATTGAGGGTGAAGGCGAAGGGCAACCCCCTTCGTCGGCGCCGGTAGCAACAAGCCGCACGGTGATCCCGCGCGGCTTTTTTATTGCGCGTTACTCGGTCCACCGCATCTTTTCCAGTGAAAAATTACCATTCGTTTCATTCATTATTGACTGGCGATGATGTCGCGCTAATGGATACCATGCATCTGTCTCAAGTCAGGGGCAGGCGTCATGTTGAAAGAGATACGCGCAGTCCGGCAAATCAAGGGCGAACCGCAACGTCGATGGTTCACCTCCAATTCCATGGACCTCGTGGTCTGGTGCGGCGACAATGGCGGGCCAACCGGTTTTCAGCTTTGCTATGACAAAGGAAAATTCGAGCGCGCCTTGAGTTGGAGCCAAAGTGGCGGTTATTCGCACATGGCGGTGGACGATGGTGAAAGCGGCGCGGCATTGCGCTACAAATCTTCGCCGATATTGATTGCCGATGGCGAATTAAACAAAATGCGCCTGATCCGGCTTTTCGTGGCAAACTCCGCTCATCTGCCGCAGGAAATCGCGGCTTTTGTATGCGAGAAGCTGGAGAGTTTCTGAAAGACGTAAGACGAGAGCTCTGACGAATATCATTCAAAAAATAATCAGTTCCGGGAGAAAAAGCAAATGAGTAAAAACCGAGGACCTAACCAGTCGCGTCGCAAGGCACTGGCGAACATTGCTGCAGGCGGCATGTTAGGGGCAGGCGGGGTGCTTGGCACGATCCAGGCTGCTCTGGCAGATGAGGTCAAGAAGGGGATCACGCATATGAAAGGACGCGTGACGGTTGATGGAAAACCGGCCGCGCTTGGACAACTCATTCGCGCCGGACAGACGGTTGCGACAGGTCCCGATAGCGAAGTGGTGTTTGTCTTGGGTCCCGATGCATTTATGCTGCGCGAAAAAAGCGAATTGGCGATCGAGGGCAAGATCGTTGTTTCAGCTCTTCGATTTATTACCGGCAAAGTGCTCAGCGTATTCGGTAAAGGCGCCAAGCAATTGCGTACGCCGACGGCGACGATCGGCATTCGCGGTACCGCTTGCTACATCGAGGCGGAGGCCGGAAGCACCTATTTTTGCCTGTGTTACGGTGAGGCAGAATTGATTCCTTCTGCCGATCCTACCGCTCGGGAAATTATTCGCACCCAACATCACGAGCGTCCGCTGGCAATCAGCAACAAGTCGGGCGGCGCGATGATGGCGAAGGCGCCGGTAATCAATCACACCGATGCCGAACTGATCATGTTGGAAAGCTTGGTAGGCCGTAAGCCGCCGTTTTACGGGAAGAGCTATACCGGTTACTATTAATGGATGATCAAAGCTGTTCTCCATTTTTTATTCCGCATCATATTGTTGAGCATGTTTTCCGCAAGCCTTGCGTTTGCGGGACAAACCTTGAGCATTGCTGCCGCAGCCGATCTCGCCCCCTGTATTGAGGAACTCAATCACGCTTTTGTTAAGCAAGCCGGCGCGGTCGACATTAAAACCAGCATCGGCTCGTCGGGTAATTTTTTTGCCCAGATAAAAAACGGCGCGCCCTTCGAGGTTTTTCTTTCGGCGGACCTGCGTTACCCCACGGAGCTTGCCAGGGCGGGATATGCGGATGCTGATTCCCTGACCCTGTATGCGCATGGGCAGCTGGTGATGTGGACTAAAAATTCTGCCATCGATGTGAGTCAGGGGTTGCGCTTGCTCACCGATCCGCGCATCAAGCGGATTGCGATCGCCAATCCCGAATTTGCGCCGTATGGCCGCGCAGCGAAGGCGGCTTTAGAAAAGGCAGGCATTTGGGAACAGCTTGTTCCCAAGATCGTTTTCGGAGAAAACATTGCGCAGACCACGCAGTTTGCGCAAAGCGGCAATGCTGATATCGGTTTCATCAGCGGTGCGCACGCTGCAAGCAGCAAGGGTGGGCGCAGTTGGCAGGTGCCGGCGGAATATTATCCGTTGATCGAGCAGGCTGCCGTGGTTACTGCTAAGGGGCACGCTAATCCGCTTGCCCGTCGCTATGTCGCATTTCTCCGTTCCGATGCGGCGCGCGCCGTATTCGCAAAGCATGGCTTCTCCTTGCAGGGAGTATCGCGCTGATGAATGCGATTACGCCCGTATGGGCGTTGCCCGGCGAGTTGTGGCATTCGCTTTTGCTGACTTTGCAGTTGGCGGGAATTTCTACTTTGCTCTTGATGCTATTGGCTCTGCCGCTCGCTTGGTGGATCGCCATGTCGCGTTCGCGTATCGTATCCGTGGTCGAAGTGGTCATGGCGATGCCTTTGGTATTGCCGCCCACCGTGATCGGATTTTATCTGCTGGTGTTCTTGTCGCCGACGTCGGGTTTCGGGCAATGGTGGCAAAACATGTTTGGTCAGCCTTTAGCATTTTCGTTCGCCGGTCTCGTGATCGGTTCCTGCATATACAGCATGCCATTCGCTTTGCAGCCGATTATCGCGGCGTTTCGGATGCTGCGCCCCGAAACTGCGCAAGCGGCATTCGCGTTGGGCATGACGCGGATCCAAGTATTCCTCCATGTCTTATTGCCGCTGGCTAAATCCGGTATTTATTCCGGCGCGGTTTTAGCGTTTGCACATACGCTGGGCGAATTCGGTGTCGTTCTTATGTTGGGAGGGAATATCCCAGGCGTTACGCGAGTGGCATCGGTCGCTTTGTACGACGAAGTACAGAAGCTGAATTACGCGGACGCGCACGGTTTTGCACTTGTCCTGCTTGCACTTTCGTTTGTTTTGCTTTGCGCGACTACCTTGCTGCAAAAGCGCCAAGAGCGGTGGCGTCAGACCGCATCATTCTCCGGAAGATGACATGCTGAGCTACCGCCACGCTTTCCACGCCGGCAATCACGCCGATGTATTGAAGCACACCATTTTCATTCAATTGCTCCGTTACTTGAATCAAAAGGAAACGCCTTACACGGTGATCGACACGCATGCAGGCGCGGGATTGTATGCGTTGGATAGCAGTGAAGCAGCCAAAAATGCCGAGTTCGATACCGGCATTGCTCGGTTGTGGGGGCGGAATGATTTACCCGAGCCCTTGGCCGAATACGTGCAATTGATAAAAGACTTAAACCCGAGCGGGAAGTTGCGCTATTACCCGGGCTCACCGTATTGCGCCGAACGCACGATGCGTGAACAAGATCGTCTGCGATTGTTCGAATTGCATCCGAGCGATGTCAAGAATTTGCAAGACAATTTTCGCAAGCTCGAAGCGCACGCTACAGCGCAAGGCGTGTCGCCGGCTAACCGCGGCAAGCGCGTCATCATCGGCAAGGCTGACGGCTTCACCAATTTAAAAGCCTTGCTGCCGCCGCCTTCGCGGCGAGGGTTGATATTGATCGACCCGCCATATGAGGTGAAAGAAGATTACCGGCGTGTGAAAGAAACCTTGGCCGACGCTTTGAACCGTTTCGCCACGGGCGTGTATGCGGTTTGGTATCCGATTTTGCAGCGGAACGAATCGCGCCAACTGGCGGAGCAATTGAAGCGCTTGCCGTCGAACGGATGGTTAAACGTCGCCTTATCGATCCGGACGGCGACGCCGGATGGTTTTGGCTTACATAGCAGCGGCATGTTCGTTCTGAATCCGCCCTGGACTTTGGAGCCCATGTTGCGTGAGATGATGCCGTTTCTAACATCGGCATTGGCCCAAGACGAGGGGGCGGGGTTTACGTTGGAAGTGGGGCAGCCTGTTTCGTCAAGAAAGTAGCTAGGAAAGCAGCGTCCTTGGCAAAAACTCAATATTGAGTTGCTGAAGCGACGGCACCATAATAAGAATTACCGCCAGGCAAAATTATTAGTAGAATAAAGCCAGTGTGTTTCCCTTAACGGCTGCTTAGGTACTGTCCCTCCCGAATGAGTGCCCCTATCTCAATTGACGCCGATTCATCCAGCCAGCACGCCCGGGAGTTTTTTCTCGCGCGTCAGCCGATTTTGAATCGCGACCAGAATTTAGTGGCCTATGAATTACTGTTTCGCGGCGCCGCACGCGGTCCGGCCAATGTCACTGACGATATGTCCGCGACGGCTTCAGTCATGGCACATGTTTCCGAATTGGGTATGGAAAATGTGGTCGGCACTTCTCTTGGTTTTTTGAACGTCGATGCTAGTGTATTGATGAGCGATTTCATCAGCTTCTTGCCGCCGGACAGAGTTGTGCTGGAAATATTGGAAACCGTTAAAGTTACGCCGGCCATCATTCGTAGGATTGAAGAATTAAGCAAAGCGGGCTATGCCTTTGCATTGGATGATGTCATCGCCAAGTCGGAAGACCTCGATCAACTATTGCCGCTGGCGCAAATCATCAAGATCGATATCATGCAAACGCCGCGCGATTCGTTGTCGCTTTTGAGCCGGCAACTCAAGACCGGCAATAAAAAGCTGCTGGCGGAAAAAGTGGAAACGATGGACGAATTCAGCGTTTGCATGGATCTCGGCTTCGATTATTTTCAAGGCTACTATTTCGCTAAGCCGGTCATATTGAGCGGGAAAAAGCTGTCGCCTTCGCAGCTGGCCATCATGCAATTGATTAATCAGATCGTTGCGGACGAAGAGAGCGCCGCATTGGAGCGCACGATCAAGCATGACGCTTCGCTTAGCCTAAATCTTTTGCGTCTGGTGAACTCGCCCGCGATCGGAGCGGTGAAACGCATCGATTCGCTTGGGCAAGCCTTGATGGTGTTGGGGCGTGTGCAGCTTCAGCGCTGGCTGCAAATACTTTTATATGCCAATCCGGATCGACAGAGCCAGCTGGTATCGCCTTTGCTGGTATTGGCGACGACGCGCGGCAAGCTGTTGGAATTGCTGACGCAAAAATTGCATCCCCGCGACCGCAGCATGATCGATAAGTCCTTTACGGTCGGGATCATGTCGTTGATGGATACCTTGTTCGGCTTGCCGATGGAAAAAATTTTGGAGCAAATGACAGTGACCGAAGAGGTGAAGAATGCTCTTCTGCATCGCACCGGGTTTTACGGCGAAATGTTGAAACTGGCTGAGCACATGGAACACATAGAGGAACAGGGACAACGTCTGCAATCGGCTCTGGAAAAACACCATCTTTCAGTCGACGATTTTTCGGCATTGCAGTTATCTGCTTTCCAATGGACGAATAGCCTCACGGAAAACGTCCATTGACGCGTTATTCCTGTTTGTCGCTACAAGTTACAATACAAGAAAGTGACTTGCAGGAAGCGGCATGAACAAGGCGTTTGTCAAAGAATCCGCCGGCGACGATGATGATCTCGATGCGGCTTTGCCGGCGATTCCGGCCGGTGCAAAAAACTACATCACTCCGATAGGTTATCAACGCATCAAGGATGAGTTGTTGCATCTGATCGATGTCGAGCGGCCGGAGGTAGTGCGGGTCGTGCATTGGGCCGCCTCCAACGGCGATCGTTCAGAGAACGGCGATTACATCTATGGCAAGCGGCGTTTGCGCGAAATCGATCGGCGTATCCGTTTTCTTACCAAGCGGCTTGATCTCGCTGAAGTGGTCGATCCGAGCGTTCATCATGGTTCCGATCAGATTTTTTTCGGCGCGACCGTAACCTACGAAAATCAAGCGGGCCGGCAGCAAATCGTGACCATCGTCGGCATCGATGAAATCGATCCCTTGCAAGGGAAAATCAGTTGGGTGTCACCGGTTGCGCGCGCACTCACCAAGGCGCGCGAAGGAGAATCGGTAACTTTGATGACGCCGGCCGGAGTAGAAGAGCTGGAAATTTTGGAAGTAAGTTATCCCGCTCAATAGGCACTAGTTGCTACGTTCCCGCAAAATGCGCGTGACGCTGGGTATGCGCCGCACGCTACGCATCAGCCGCGCGAGATGCACACGGTCTTCGACTTGGATCGTGAAGCGCAGCTGCGTCATCATTTGGTCCTTGTCGTCGTCCATCGCCACGTAGGTAATGTTGGCATCGGCTTCGCCGATTTCCGCCGCTACCCGTGCGAGCACGCCTTTCTCATTCTTGACCAGCACGGTAATGCGGCAGTCGAAGCGGCGATTCAAATCGTTGCCCCACACGACATCGATCCAACGTTCCGGTTCCTTCGAGCGATTGCGCCGGGCGAGCGCGCAGTCATCGGCATGTACGACCAAGCCTTGATCGCGCCGCAGCTGTCCGTGAATGCTATCGCCCGGAATCGGCATGCAGCACGGAGCGAGCTGCACGGAGACACCCTCGGAGCCATAGATCACCACGGGATCGAGTTTGCTGTGAACGGCTTCGCCTTGCATCGCAGGTGAGGCGGAGGCAGGCTGGTCGTTTTCCGTCAAGCCTAAAATGTGGCGCGCCACCAATGCCGCCATGCGCTTGCCGACGCCGATATCGGCATACAGTTCCTCGATCGACTTGGCGCTGGATTCGTTAAGCAATCGTTCGCTCACTTGGGGCGGCAGGCCAGGATCGACTTTGAGCGCAATCAGCGCTTGATTCAGCAAGCGCTTGCCGAGTTCGATGGACTCGGCGAGGTTGATCGTGCGTAAGTGATGGCGGATCGCGGAGCGTGCTTTGCCGGTGCGCACGAAGGTGAGCCAGTTGGGACTGGGCCGCGATACCGGCGAGGTAATGATGTCGACGATATCGCCATTGCGTAATTCCGAGCGCAGCGGCGCTTGTTCATGATTGATGCGCACCGCAATCGCTTGGTCGCCGACATCGGTATGAATGGTGTAGGCGAAGTCCAGCGCAGTAGCGCCGCGCGGCAACGCAATGATCTTGGACTTCGGCGTGAAGACGTAAACCGAATCCGGAAACAAATCGACTTTGACGTGTTCAAGAAACTCGGCCGAGTCGCCGGTCTGCTTTTGAATATCCAGCAGGGACTGCAGCCATGCATGGGTGCGTTGCTGCAAATCGGTGAGGCTTTCTTCATCGCTTTTATACAGCCAGTGCGCCGCCACGCCGGACTCGGCGACACGGTGCATTTCCTGCGTGCGGATCTGGAATTCAACCGGCGTGCCATATGGGCCGACGAGCGTCGTGTGCAGCGATTGGTAACCGTTGAGCTTGGGAATCGCGATGTAATCTTTGAATTTGCCCGGCATCGGCTTGTAGAGCGCATGCAGGGTTCCCAGCGCGACATAGCAATTGGCGAAACTATCGACGACGATACGAAAACCATACACATCCAGCACCTGCGAAAAGCTGAGGTGTTTGCTGCGCATCTTGCGATAAATGCCGTACAGCGTTTTTTCGCGTCCATAGACTTGCACTTGCAGACCGGCCGCCGCCAAAGTGCTTTTCACCGTTTCCAGGATTTTGCCGACCACCTCGCGCCGATTGCCGCGTGCGGCTTTGACTGCCTTGGCCAACGTTTTGTAGCGCAGCGGGTGCAAGTGCGCGAACGACAATTCTTGCAATTCGCGATAGATATTGTTCAAGCCCAAGCGGTGTGCGATGGGCACATAGACTTCCATCGTCTCGCGCGCGATGCGGCGCTGCTTCTCGGGCACCATCGCGTCCAGCGTGCGCATATTGTGCAAGCGGTCCGCGAGCTTGATGAGAATCACCCGCACATCGCGCGCCATCGCCAACAGCATTTTGCGGAAGTTCTCGGCCTGCACTTCCACCTGGCTTTGGAATTCGAGCTTGTCGAGCTTGGATAAGCCATCGACCAAGGAGGCAACCGGCGCGCCGAAGCGCTCGATCAGTTCTTCCTTCTTGACGTTTTGGTCTTCCATCACGTCGTGCAAGAGGGCGGCCATGATGGCTTGCGCATCGAGCTTCCAGTCGGCGCAAATTTCAGCGACGGCGATCGGATGGGAGATATACGGCTCGCCCGATTTGCGCATCTGACCGAGATGCATCTCGTCGGAAAAGCGATAAGCTTCCTTGATCTTCTTGAGTTCGGAAGGATCTAAATATTCGGCAAGCTTGGTGGTTAATTGCGTAACCGAGGCCACGCCGGCACTGGCGGCGGAAGTATCGGGGGCGGAATGGGGTTTTTTCGAGGCCAAGCGGTCGGATGCTGCTCGCTTATCGGGAGTAGCTGATAAGGTTGAATCTGCAGGCCTCAGGCTCATCATCAGCACCGCGCGAGGTGTCGAGAAAGGGTGATGCGAAATGCCGGCCGGATCGTGCCGGCCGACAAGTGTCTATATGGCTCAGGTCGGGACCTTCTTCAGCATTTCGATGCCAACCTTACCGGTTGCGATTTCACGCAGGGCCAGTACGGTCGGCTTGTCCTTGGCATCCACCTTGGGGGTGTGGCCTTGCAGCAGTTGACGAGCGCGATAGGTCGCCGCTAACGTCAGTTGGAAGCGGTTGGGGATCTGCTTGAGACAATCTTCAATCGTAATGCGAGCCATAGAATCTCCTAAAATCGGTCAACGTAGATTGGCATGAATGCCAAGCTGGGAAAACAAGGAAGCATTGCGCGCCGCTTGTTGCGCAAAACGGCAACGAGCCGCTTTTACAATTGCGGTCAGTTCTGACAAAGCAGTCGCAAAGTCTTGATTAATAATAACATATTCGGACTCGGGAGCGTGCGCGATCTCGCCGCCGGCCGCCAAAATCCGGCGCGAAATGACATGCGCTTCATCTTGCCCGCGCTTCTTCAAACGGTCTTCCAAGGCTTGAATGGAAGGCGGCAGGATGAAGATCCCGATTGCATCCGGAAATTGCTTTTTCACTTGCTGCGCACCTTGCCAGTCAATTTCCAATAAGACGTCGGTGCCGCTCTGCATTTGCTCGGCGATGCGGTGGCGCGAAGTGCCGTAGTAATTGCCATGGACTTCAGCCGACTCCAAAAATTCACCCGTCTGGCGTTTTTCCAAGAATTCCGGCACCGCGATGAAAAAATATTCACGGCCGTCTTGTTCGCCGGGGCGAGGCTGACGCGTCGTATAAGAGATCGACAACTTGAGTGTCGGTTCTTGCGCCAGGAGCGCATTGACCAGCGTGGATTTGCCGGCACCTGACGGCGCGACAACCATGAACAAGCTACCGGAGGTGGCGGGGAAGTCGGGCATGGCGATCCTCTTCTTTTACGAATAATGTCGAAGACAGCGTACCGTTGTCGTTACTCTGTCCCGCAATGACTTTATTACTCGAGATTTTGCACTTGTTCGCGCATTTGGTCGATCAAAAGTTTTAGTTCCATCGATGCATCGGCCAGCTCTTTGAGCGCGGCCTTGGAACCAAGCGTGTTCGCTTCACGGTTCAATTCCTGCATCATGAAGTCGAGTCGCTTACCCACATGACCGCCTTTTTTCAGGATATGCCGCGTCTCTTTCAAGTGGGCTGCCAAGCGCGACAATTCTTCCGAGACGTCAATGCGAATGCCGTACAGCGTCACTTCTTGGCGAATGCGCTCCAACGCATCTTCGCGTGAGACGGAAGGCGACGCCGTTGTATCTTTCAATGCAATGCCCAGTGCTTCCTGCATGCGCTCGGTCGCCTTTTGCTGAAACTGCGCGACGACTTGCGGCAACAGGGGGGTGATTCTGGCGACGATCGCTTCCATCGCATCGATGCGCGATTCCAGCATTGCCTGCAGCGCTGCCCCTTCGCGTGCGCGCGTGTCGATAAATGCTTCCAGCGTAGTGTTCAGCACCGCCAAAATTTCCGCCTGCAGCGTTTCCTGAGAAATTTCGGGCTCTTCGACTACCCCCGGCCAGCGCAGTAATTCGTTGACGGTCAGGGCCGGAGCGTCGGGAAAGGCTTTGTGAACCGCATTTTGCATTTCTGCTAATGAGGACAGCAAGGGTTGGTTCAAGGCGTGTACGGTGCTGGTGTCCGCTTTGCGGCCGAAACTCAGGCGGCATTCGACTTTGCCGCGTGCAATACGCGCCATGATGGCTTCGCGCAACTGCGGTTCCACCATGCGTAATTCGTCGTTAATCCGAAATTGCAGGTCGAGAAAGCGCGAATTGACGCTCTTGAGTTCGACGGTGACGGTGCCTATGGCGATTTCGCGGCCGGTGACCGCGTAGCCGGTCATGCTATGGATAGTCAATTTGCTAACCTTCGTTTGTCTTTACAAAACAGGGAATTGTCAACACAATGCATGAATCGAAAGCAACAAGGAGACGCGCACCATGGCTGCCCAAAATAATGCGCCGCTGCCCGATGGCCTCGAAATTGCCGGATACCGCATTGTAAAGAAGATTTCGTCCGGCGGCTTCAGTATCGTATATCTCGCCTACGATGAAGACGGCAACGCCGTCGCGATCAAAGAATATTTGCCTAGTTCGCTTGCTCTGCGCGAGCCGGGCGAGCTTGCGCCTATTATCGCTCCGGAAAACCTGCCGGTGTTTCGTATCGGGCTGAAGTGCTTTTTCGAAGAAGGGCGCGCGTTGGCGCGCATTGCGCATCCGAATGTGGTCAGCGTGCTGAATTTTTTCCGCGCCAACGACACCGTCTACATGGTGATGGCTTATGAATCCGGCCGCTCGCTGCAAGAGCATATTTTGCGCCGGCGCGATAAAGGCGAGAGGCCGCTGGTATCGGAAAAATTCATCCGCAAAATGTTCAATCAAGTGATGAACGGCTTGCGCGAGGTGCATACCAACAAGCTGCTGCATTTGGATTTGAAGCCGGCCAATATTTATTTGCGTGTCGACGGCACGCCGATTCTGCTGGATTTCGGCGCCGCACGGCAGACTTTGAAGTCCGATTTGCCGAAGCTTTACCCCATGTATACGCCGGGGTTCGCAGCGCCGGAGCTGTATTTAAAAAACGGTAATCTCGGACCTTGGACGGATATCTATAGCATCGGCGCATCGATGTTCGCCTGCATGGTCGGCGCGCCGCCGCAGCCTGCCGATCAGCGTAAAGTCACCGATAAGATGGACGGCCATTTGCGCAAGTTGGAAGGCATTTATTCGGACGAATTGATCGACATGATTCGCTGGAGCCTGAAGCTGGATGCGTTGGAGCGGCCGCAAAGCGTGTTTGCTCTGCAAAAAGCCTTGCGCGAACCCGTCAAAGAAAACAAGACCAACGAAACGCTTGAAAAAGTCTCGCAAAAATTGCGCGGCTTATTCAGCAGCTTCGGCAGAAGCAGCGACATCACCACCATACAGGAGACGCGCTAAGGCGCGGTTTGAATCATGCGATTCTCCGTCTATCAGGAAAGCGCCATCGGCGGCCGCAAGGTCAATCAAGACCGGATGGGCTACAGTTTCACGCGCGACGCCTTGTTGCTGCTCCTAGCCGACGGCATGGGCGGGCATATACAAGGTGAAGTCGCCGCTACCATCGCATTGCAAACCATCTCGACGCTGTTTCAACAAAACGCCAATCCGTACATCAAGAAGCCGGAAAAATTTTTGGAGGACAGCTTCTATTCCGCGCATCGGGAAATCCATCGCTATCGCGCGATCAACAACTTGCCCGAAACGCCGCGCACCACCATCGTGGCTTGCCTGATTCAGCACAACACGGCATTTTGGGCACATTGCGGCGATTCGCGGCTGTACTGGTTGCGTAACGGGCAAATCCTGGCGCGCACGCGCGATCATTCGCGCATTGAAACTTTAATTGCGCAGGGCAAGGTCGATCCGTCCGAACGCGACACGCATCCCGAGCGCAACAAGTTGTTCAATTGCTTGGGCGCGCCGAATTCGCCCATCGTTGAACTGTCACGCAGCTCCGGCATGCAAGCCGGCGACATCATGCTGTTGTGTTCCGACGGTTTATGGTCGGTATTGCCGGATCATGTGTTGACGCAATGCTTGCAGAACAATACGATCGTGCGCGCGGTGCCGGAGCTGGTGCATTCGGCTACGGGTATCGCCGGCAAGTCGAGCGACAACGTGACAGCGTTGGCGATGATGTGGGAAGGCGAAGCTACCAGCGGTGCCAGCGCGATCACCACCGATCTGTTGCCGATAGGGACAGTCACCACGACCATCCAGGCGCCGCGTCACGCCGACCTGGAAGATGTCGACGTATTTAACGATAGCGAAATCGAAAAGGCGATCGAAGAGATTCGCGGCGCTATCGAAAAGTCGTCGAAGATTACTTCCAAGGGTTAAAATTCGCCCTTAATTCGTTTCTCCCATAAAGGTTTGACATGCTGCTTGAATCCCGTCCTAGTGGGCGGGCTGCCGACGCTTTGCGGCCGGTACGCCTGACTCGTCAATACACCAAACACGCCGAGGGCTCCGTTCTGGTCGAATTCGGCGACACCAAAGTTATCTGCACCGCGAGTATCGAAGAAAAAGTCCCTGGATTTTTAAAAGGCAAAGGGCAGGGCTGGATGACTGCCGAATATGGCATGCTGCCGCGCTCCACGCATAGCCGCATGGACCGCGAAGCGGCCAAGGGCAAGCAATCCGGCCGCACGCAAGAAATCCAGCGCTTGATCGGCCGCTCGTTGCGCGCCGCTTTCGATTTGGAAGCTTTCGGCGAGCGTACGCTGCATCTTGATTGCGACGTCATTCAAGCCGATGGCGGCACGCGTACCGCTTCCATCACCGGCGCCATGGTGGCCGCTTACGATGCGTTTTCCAAATTGGCTGCAAGCGGCATGATCTCCAACATACCGGTCAAGCATTTCGTCGCCGCGATTTCGGTGGGCGTCTACAAGGGCACACCGGTACTCGACCTGGATTATCTGGAAGACTCCGACTGCGATACCGACATGAATGTCGTGATGACCGATGCAGGGCATTTTGTGGAAGTGCAGGGCACGGCGGAAGGCGCGGCATTCGATCGCCCGACGATGAACCGTTTACTCGATTTGGCGCAGACGGGTATCGCAGACTTGATCCGCTTACAGAAGCACGCATTGGACTTGGCTTCTTAAAAACATGCGTACTTGGCCGCAAGAGGCAAAGCAAGCGCTGCGCTTTTTGGCGGCGGCGCGTTATTTTTTGCCGGAATATCTTGAGTGCCCCGACGACTTGATCCGGGGCTATCAGGCGCATTTGCGTCAAGCCGAATTTCAATCGGCGCTCGAAGCTTTAGAGAAAATCGGCGACATTCACTCCGGCTATGAAAACGAATCGAATTTTTGGAAGGAATTGTATTACGTCGCCAAACATCTTGATCTCGACGAACATGCCGCGCGTTATGAAGAGCGCTTACGTCAAATCGTCGAGATGCAGCGCCTAGGTTTGTGATCATCATGTCTCGTACGATCGTTCTTGCATCCAATAATGCCGGCAAGCTGAAGGAATTCAGCCAAATGCTGGAGCCGATCGGCTTCACCGTGCATCCGCAGGGCAAATTCAATGTGCCCGAAGCCGAAGAGCCGCATCCCACCTTCATCGAAAATGCCTTGACCAAGGCACGGCATGCTTCCCGCTTAACGGGTTTGCCTGCGCTGGCCGACGACTCGGGTATTTGCGCCAATGCGTTAGGCGGCGCACCCGGCGTATGGTCGGCGCGTTTTGCCGGCGAGCCGAAATCGGACCAGCGTAACAACGAGAAACTCGTCGCGGACCTCGCTGCGCATGCCGACAAATCGGCCTATTATTATTGCGTGCTGGTGATGCTGCGCCATGCCGACGATCCGCAGCCTTTGATCGCCGAAGGGCGCTGGGACGGCGAAATTATCGCCACGCCGCGCGGTACGGGCGGCTTTGGTTACGACCCGTATTTTTGGCTGCCCGCTTTTGGCAAGACCTCTGCGGAGTTGAGTGCGGAAGAAAAAAACCGCCTTTCGCATCGCGGACTAGCTTTACGTATTTTGGTTGAAAAGTTACGATGATTCCCATTCAGCCGGCCGGCACGCGAAGTGCGCCGGTTTCTTCGCCAGCCGACGCGGCCTATGCTTATCTCAAGCCCGGTACGCTCAATTTGGCTGCCTTGCCGCCCTTGGCTTTGTACGTGCATTTTCCCTGGTGCGTAAGGAAGTGTCCGTATTGCGATTTTAATTCGCATGAAGCGCAGGGCGGTGTTCCCGAAGAAGATTATCTCGATGCTTTGCGCGCCGATCTTGAAGCGGCATTGCCGCTGATTTGGGGACGTAAAATTTTTACCGTATTCATCGGCGGCGGAACGCCGAGCTTGCTGTCAGCCGCCGGCGTGGACCGCTTGCTGTCGGATATCCGCACTTTACTGCCTCTGGACGGCGCGGCGGAAATGACGATGGAAGCCAATCCTGGCACCTTCGAAGCGGATAAATTTAAATCGTATCGCGCCAGCGGCATCAATCGTTTGTCGATCGGCATTCAAAGCTTCAATGCACGTCATTTGCTTGCCTTGGGACGCATACACGACGAAGAACAAGCGCGCCGTGCCGTCGATATCGCGCATGCGAATTTCGATAACTTTAATCTTGATGTGATGTATGCGCTGCCTTCGCAAACGCTGGAGGAGGCACGTGCCGATGTCGGTACCGCCATCGGATTTGCTCCTCCGCATTTGTCGCTCTATCACCTGACCTTGGAGCCCAACACCTATTTCGCGAAGTATCCGCCGACGCTGCCCGATGACGATTTGAGCGCCGACATGCAGGAAATGATCGAAGAGTCCACAAGGGCCGCAGATTACCGTCATTATGAAGTGTCAGCTTACGCACAACCTGGAAAACAGGCACGGCACAATTTGAATTACTGGCAGTTCGGCGATTACCTGGGCATCGGCGCCGGCGCCCATTCCAAGATTTCCTTTCCGCATCGCGTTATTCGGCAAGCGCGATTCAAACAGCCCGCGTCGTATATGGAGCACATGGCGAAAGGCAACGCCGTGCATGAAGAGCGTGAAATTGCGCGAGGAGAGCTCGGGTTCGAGTTCATGTTGAATGCCTTGCGTTTGATCGATGGATTTGACGTGAATTTATTTGCCGAACGCTGCGGATTGCCGCTGAATACCATCGAGCGGCCCTTGAATGCAGCCGAGGAGAAAGGGCTGCTTTACCGCGACCACAAGATCATTCGACCCACCGACTTGGGCCGGCGCTTTCTCAATGATTTGCAGCAGATGTTTTTGTGAATAGATTGCGGATCGCACAGAGGCAAATCAGTCGCGCTTAGGTATAATGCGCGCTACGGAAGGTTGGCAGAGCGGTTGAATGCACCGGTCTTGAAAACCGGCGAGGACGAAAGTCCTCCGTGAGTTCGAATCTCACACCTTCCGCCAGGAAGTTAAATTAAGCCCTTTTTAATCAAGGGCTTTTGTTTTTTCTGCTTTGCAAGCCCCACATTTAGCCCCACATTCCGTGTTTGCTGGCCTAAACAACGCCATAAACCAATATATCGGCGTTTTCCAATTCCCTGAATCCACTAGCGATTAAAGTTCCGCTTCAGCCATCAATTCAGTCAAAGTTAGGTCAAGCGCATTTGCCAGCTTTATAAGGGTCAAGAGCGTAACGTTATTATCCCCACGTTCAATTCTGCCTACATAACTTAGGTCAACTTCAGCCCGTAAGGAAAGTTCTTCCTGCGATAGGTTGTGCGCCGTCCTTGCACGACGTATAGCGTTTCCTATCGCAAGTAGCGCTGGGGATTGGCGATTTTTGGAGAGGTTTGGCACATTCGCATGATTCCGGTATCATGCGGTGCGATCTACGGTACATGTACCTTAATTGGCAACGAAGGAAAAACAATTGAAATCACAAACAAAAAATTTGCTTATTTTCTTGGCGGTTGTCGGAGGATTGGCCTTTTTGCTCAGTGTCGGATCGACACCGGCAGGCGCTTTTATGCTTTTTTTTGTTATCGTCATCGGTGGAGCGTTCTATTTTGCCCCGTCGATACAAGCGTTCCAAAGGGAGCATACAAATGCGGCTGCAATTTTTGCCCTTAATTTTATCCTTGGTTGGTTGCTTATACCTTGGGTGATCGCTCTCGTTTGGGCGCTTAGTCGGGATAAGACGGCAGAGCTTTTGGCACAAAAAGAATATGAATACAGTCGAGTAAAAGAATTGCAGGAAGAAGAAGCTGAGGAGCAACGGAAAGCCGCAGCATCCAAGTTGGCGCGAACAAAAAAATGTCCATTCTGTGCCGAAGAAATCTTGGTGGAAGCGATTAAGTGCAAGCACTGTGGCAGTGAATTAGCAATAAAGGCTGAAGCTTAAGTGGCGTATTGAGCCAAATTCCATTGCAAATTCATGCGAATAATCAGCGTTGACCATAGAAAGGGAGTGGAAAATGAAATCGAAATTTATAGCAGTCCTAGCCGCCGTTGTTCTTTCTGCTTGTGCCGGTTCTGGAAAGATTGATTGGAACGGTGCCCGGCAGCTTAAAGCTGGCATGACGGAAAAAGAAGTTTTGACGCTCATGGGCACGCCTTACAGCGTTCGCACAAGCGGGCCTAGTACAAAGCTGCTGGTATGGGTACACGTTAACGGCATGACCGGCATGCACCAATCATTGGCCTTGCCGATTGAAAACGGCGTATTGAAGCAAGCGCCTAGCATCCCCGACAATTTTTAAAGGTGCTCTCTCGCATCTAATGCATGGCAACGCAAAATTTAGGCCGTGACGGTAACGTAAATTACCGGCGTTATGTTCTTTAATGTTTTTAAATAAGCATTAAGTTGAATGCCGTCGATATATGAAACTTCGCCATTTGGACGCACCCAAATTCCGGAAATAATTTCTTCGCCAAAGTAAGACAATGATCCAGTTGCTAAAAAATGGTCATCAAGCATACGCTGGCTGATAGGAAGGCAACGAATAGCTTGCCGTCTTTCTGGCGGCAATGCTTTCTCTAAGCGTGCCACCCTTGCTTTGAGCGCCTTCATTTTTTTCGCTCCAATGCCTCAATGCGGCTTTCTAGGTCGCTGGTTTCAATAAGCCTGCCTAAAATTTGCAAAACGTTTGCCAATTTGGATACGTCAGCTACGTCGCGTTCCCCCGCTTTGCCGCTGCGATAAAGCCGGGCAAGTTCGCGCCGTACGTCATTTGACGATGCTAGCGACAGGCGCATGCGCTTAGAGGGGGGATTATGCGTATTGTCGCGTTGGGCTTGAGTTTCGGCGATTTTTATAGGTACATTTTTGGTCATTTGAAGGCGCTCGCGTTACATAAAACAGCATAATTTTTGATTATTGTCTGTTGCCAGATCGTGTTTCGAGCCAGTAGTTTTCGACAATTTGTGTTGAGGACGTTTGATATACATATTCGATACATCCAGTGCGGTATCGCATCTCGAATGAGCTATGCAGCGTTTTATTTCGCAGGAAAGCTTCATGTACGATCAACCTTTCGCTCTCGAAGAAATAAATCAAATCAAGCGCGTTTTGTGCATTGACCCCATTTTGCTCGGTTGTCCCTAGAATTAAAGTCGCTAAATCACATGGGTTTGTAATTCCCAAAATGCTGAACTGTTCAATTTTTCTCCTAATATTTGAGAAAGCCGACGCAATTACTTCTGAGAATTCGCTATCAGACATTATTTCAATATCGTTAAAAAACGTCAGCTTGCGTTTGCTCTTGAAATTATTCATTTTCAATTCCTCTTCAAAATAAGCCAAAGTGTTCGAAGGGCACAAAGTGTTGATTCATTTTTGGCGCTCTTTGAATTTTTATGGCGGTGTTCGTTGCTCTCTGGCGGCCTTTGAACAAATCCAAATTTCTCGAAGATGCAAAGACCGCCACATACATGCTGGTCTTGGATAACTTATCTTCAAGGGGCCGGTAGAGTCCAAAACCATCCACCATCAAGCCCAGCCTTATTAGCTTTAACACCCAAATCTGATTTGGCGCGCTCAACAGTTCGCCACTTAAGATTTGCTTCTCCTGCTTCATTTTTCAATTGATTTACTTGAATTGCGCCATTGCGTAACTTATTTCGAAGAAAATCTTTGGCGGCATCACGCTTAAACTCATCCTCGCCAATAACGTTTTCTACATCGTTTAGGATTTCTCGGGCTGATCCCTCAATTGCTTCCCCCCATACGACATGACTCACTTCAATTTCAGGCGCTATATAAGTTGTGTTCAGCGAATAGGCTATGCCTCCCATGTCTTTTCCAATGTTTGATTTGGCGCGAGCTAATATGCGCCTAGAGCCGCTTTCTTCTTTCGCTGCTACTAATGCCAAGCGGGCCAATCCAACAAAAGCCTGTGAACCTAGAATTCTATCGAGTGGGGACGCGCCTGCACTTCCTTTCGTAAAATGGGTGATTCCAATAACCGCGCACTGGTGAATCTCCGCAAAGTCCACTATTGCTTGTAGGCTGCGCCTTACATCATTGGGGCGATACATGTCTCCGGACACCGCACTTACAATAGGATCAACAATCATTAGTGATGCACCCCCAATCTTTACGCACACGTCATGAAGTGTCGCAATGTGCATGGCTGGATCGAATGGAATGCTTTCACCATTCTTATTAACGCCCTCGATGAAAAAGCATCGGTGCATATCTGCACCAGATGCTATTAGACGAGGTACGAGAGTGTCATCTGCTACATCCTCTCCCGACCATATCAATACATTTCCAGCGCGTTCGCAAGGGCTGCCATCAGGGAATAGCCCTCCCCTGGTTATAACTGACGCAATTGCTAGAGCTAGCGTCGTCTTACCCGTTCCCGCATTACCAGCAAGCAGTGAGAGTTTTCCACACGCGATCCATCCACGCCAAAGCCAATGTATCGGTAGCGGCTTAATATCCGCACCACGTCGCAATTGAACTTCGATGTTTGTCTTCGCAATTTTTGATTTTGGCGGAGTGCGAAGTGGAAATTCTAAATTTGAGAATTTGGCACTGTTGGATTGCTGGGAGCGTCGAGGGCTTTTTAATCCTTCATTAAATCCACTATTAATTGTTGCCGTAACTTCGTCATGGCATCCGGGTTTCCTTCGCATAGCGGCTTCATATAAACGATTCCTTGCGTAGTTCTCTTCAATTTGTCCGGTAGCGACGAGGCTCCCCATTTTTATTGCCGCGTTGTTGAGTGTGTTGTTACTCTGCTTTGGGGGAGCAGTTAGAACAATTTGGCATTCAGAGTCCAACGCGGCAAGACCGTAGGGAGTACCATTTTGTTCACCGGCATATTCCACTTGTGGAGAGTCGCCAAATTGGCGACGTTCTGGCGCTGGAATTGTTGTGTTGTCGAGCGATTCCAAAAAGTCTGCGGATAGCATTTCGCCCTCTATATTGAAGGCGACTAGAGAAGGCGACTTTGGTGGGCAGGCAGGCGCATACATCAGTCGAGCAGGCTGCCAAGATGCAGGATCAGTACAACCGGATAGCGCAAGACGATTCATGACCCAATGTGTGGCTTTTTCTAATGCACAGGGCTTTATTGGCCTATCAATAGGAAATATAAGCCGATATCGGGCAGCTTCAGGCAAATGGCTGAAAGTCGTATAGAGCAGCGAAACACACCCCGCCGCTTTTAAATGGTCTGCAAATTCCTCCGCTGGGGGCGGCGATGTGTCTTGCCGCTCGATGTCTAGGGCAATGGCAGTAATAGAAAGAACATTCTCTTTTTTGCGTCCCTTGCCGTCCAATTCGTTAAATATGAAACCCGGCCCATCTTTTTCATGCCGTTCAACATGTCTCAAACTTGAGCAGAATTCTCTCCAAGTTGTCTTGTTCGGTTTCGGTGTATTGTCGAACCGATTTTTAACCGTCCAGAAAATAAATTCATTAGAAAGGGTATGAGGAAATGCGTAATTCGTTGATCCTGAATCATAGTAGGTGCTTTTCATTTTTCGCCCGCCTCATTTCTATAAGGACGAGAATCGATCCACGACTGAATGCTGTCAGACCGCCAGCCAATTGCGTGGGCTCCCAATCTTACCGGCGGTGGGAATTGGCAAATTTTTACAAGTCTATATATTGAAGAACGGGAGTAGCCGACGATTGCAACTACGTCTTTTATTTTTAAAATTCTGACGGGATTCATTGCGCACCTCCTTTAAGGGCGGCGGCAATACTTCTAGGTAGGAGAGGGGAAAGGTATAGGCAGTTGAGCGTACGTGAAGGAGCAGGGTCAGAGTCGCTGTCGCCCGAAGCAGGTTTGCGATGTGCCCGTCTTGCGGAACGTGTGCTTTTAGGCTGCCGAGCAGCTATGCGATTACCTCCTGTTAAATGCACGAGTAAAGTAGAGGCGAACAACTTTGTTGCGTCAATGAAGCGCTTTATTTGCTGACGAGCGGAGTTATTTATCTGGTCTTGCAAGCGCTCCTTCGCGGGAGGAAGTGAATTGTTGCCGCTGTAGAGTTTAAATAGCGTAGTCATATTTTTCCTAAATGGTTTATGTTTCCCATGGCAATGGGCAAGAAAGCATAAAACATCTTTGAGGGGCGGCGCAAGGAAAATTTTATTTTTATCCTTAATATTCAATGACTTATAACGTTTCGTTCGTGCGTTAGTTCTTTCGACCATTAACGTTTAACCGATTGGTGATTCAAAAGAAAATACGTAGGCTCCTGCGTTGTCAGAGCTTAGTTTGATCGAACATTTGTAGTTTACGTTTGCTCCTGACTGCCAATGATTTCGACAAGTCGTTGAAGGAAAGTCTGCTCCGAATCGGCAAGCCCTAGTCTCGGGTTTACCGCCCATTCCGCTACGTGGACTATGAGGTTGCTTTTCTCGGATGTCGCCATAAATGAAAAGCGAAGAATGAGTCCGAGTATTTTTTTACTCTTTGTAGAATAAACTTTTTCCCACACCCGAAAATTATCTCGAATGAAGTTGTCCATCATGATTCCAATCGAACGTATCAACTCGTGATCCGTTATTTGTACATACAGCTCATCCTTAGGATTGATGAGTTTAGAGACGTCAATCGCAACCATGCCTCTATCGTCGCTTCCAAAATTTCGCGCCAATACAATCTCAAGTTGATTGCAAGCTTTGCGAATATTTGCTTCTAATTTTTTGGGCGAAGTCACTCTTTTGCATTCAACCCAAATTTTCTTATCCTGTAGAGTAAACCCCGTGTCGGACTCGGCATCGAGAATCGCAAATACGTTCTTAAGCGGACGATGGCATTTCGCGGCAACTAACGCTTCGAAGATAAAATTTCTTGCGTTGCTAGTGTTTGCGTTCTCATCGGCTGAATTCAATGGGCCGGAAACTCCCTTATTCAATTTGGTAGTAATACCTGCTAAATCTTTTATCGGAACATCCTTAAAAGACTCATAAATTTCGATAAATGCCATTACCTCGAATATGGCGCTAACAAAATCCGGGAAAATTTTTTGTGCATCCCATTTTGTCGCGCTCCGGTAGTTTTCCGTCCAATATTCGAGTACCTCACGGTAGTGCTTTGTACGTCCAGGCTCGATTTTTACTCCAAGCGTATCAAGCCAACGTAATGTAGCTTCGTAACTTTCTAAGATGCCGTCGTAACTATGCTTTTGAATGGCCATTGATTTTTTTCGACTGCCGAAGCGGATCAAATCGGCAAAGCGTTGAGATTAAGGGGATATGTTATGCAGCCTTTAGAGCTAAGGTATTAGCGGTTTGCTTTGCGCCCAGCAAACTTCAACTAAGTAAGATTACTAAGCATTCACTGGAGTTGCAGACTTGTGCAATTCAACGTGCATAGCGCAGTCTTCCAGGGGAATAAGTTTCATTGATATTGCTTCGCCTGGAATGACCTGAGTAAGGTTGATCGGATCTTGTGCGCGCATCCGGGAGTAAGAAATTGCGATTCTCGGAAGCGTAATCTTAGTTCCGTATAGATTCAGAGGTTGGCCAAATGATTGTTCTATTCGGATTGCGTTAGCTTCGCCCGACATTAAAGACATGATTGAGCTTTGCACAACTTCACCAATATGCGGAATCACCGTAAAGCTAACAGTGCCAAGTTGTTCACCACGCATTTGTTTATGTTCTATTAGAAGATTATAAAAATACTCTACATCCTCTACATCGTTAAGGGAGAGGCGGATATTCTCAGCGTAGGGAACATCCGTTCCGATAAACTTCAAAATGGCTCGCACATTTCGGATATATCGAAGTAGTGAATACACTCGTCCGACATGATCCTCATCCGCAAAATCTGCTCCATTGCCGGAAATGACTTTTTCGCCATCAATTTCTAGTCTTAGCCCGATGGATTTTCCATGAAAAAGCGCATCATAGTATTTATAAATTTTTTCAAAATACGGAAGCGTTAAAAGAGTCTTCGTATTCCAACTGGAGAAATCAATTTCGGTCGAAATCGTGCAATTTTCAGAACTGGACTCTCCAAATTCGTAGGTAAATTCAATGGCGATTAAACCTTGATAAGTCGAACCTGAAAATGTGACAGATTTCTTTCCTCCGACTAGCTCTCCTAAAACATCATCAAGGGAAAATTCTAAAATTCCTTCGTCATCTAGCACTTCAATTTTAGTTACAGCATTTTTCCGAAGATTCGTGCTAAGTACAAACTTTGTGGCCTGGTTATTGGTTAATTCAAATAATTTTGAGCCAGTCAAAGTAATGGCTTTGGCGTCAATCTCAAGATCTTTTCCATGACTAATTAGATCGTTAAATTTTTCTCGAAACTCTAAAGCAAATTCGTTTGCAATATTGGCGGCAAAGGATACTGGCTCCGTCGCTGAAAAGGTGCATATGGTTTTGCCATCCTGATAGCCAATTTCGACATCAAATCTTGGATCTAGCTCTTTGTATTTCGATGCCACTAAATGACATATATTCGAAACCGCGTCGGGAGCACGTTTGAAGGGTAGATCTCCAAATACTAGGGCTTGTAGTTGCTCATGGGTTTTTCTAGATACGGGTATCTGGCCCATTTCTTCTTGCGCTTCCAGTTCCGCAGATTTTTTCCATTGTTGCAAAAGCTCGACTGGATACGTTTTTGGATCTTTATCTATCAGCGTTGCACAATTGGAGCAAAGCCAAATGGCATTATTTATATGCTTTCGTTCTTCCTGCGTTAGACTTGCGTCATAGCGGGGGCCGCCAGGCGACGCGGCAGTAATGTGCGCAGCAATGCCGATACTATTAGAGCTTTCAACTTTCGAACTTGGACCCGACGTAGGTACTCGGTGAGTCGGATTGGAGCATCGGCCATTGACTCGACGTTCTAGCTCCTTGGTTATTTTAGGTGAAAAGTTATCCCTGTTCTTGGCCATAATTTCGTTTGCGACTCTATTAGCGAAGCATGGTTCATGCTTCGCTAATTTAGCATTTTCTACTCAATAGTAAATTTGCAATTATGTTTAAGCAGCCTTGAGCCTCACTAATTTATTTTTTATGGCCGCTATGCTGTGTAAGTAATCTGCCCATGCTTGCATCATTGGACGACGCTGCTCTAGAAGATCTGTCCGATGATAGGCCGCTTCAACTAGATTTTTTACGCTATGTGCAAGTGCGCGTTCGGCTAAGTCGTGCGAGTAACCATGTTCACTCGCCCAATCTCTAAAAGATGATCTAAACCCATGAGCAGTTGCAGTGCGCTCCGGCGTACTGCTTTCGGCTTTTGCTCGGCGAAGCAACGCGGTAATGCACATGTCGGACAGCATGAGTCTGCGCGGGGAGGGGAAGACAAGGCCGGAAAGTGGTTTATCTTGATTGCGTGACTCTGAATCCAATTTTAAGTCTTTTCTTTGTTTTTCCAATATTTCAATAGCCCGATCAGAAAGAGGAACCCTATGCGTTCTTTTGGCTTTCATTCGATTGGCTGGAATAGTCCAGATCTTTTCCACAAAATCGATTTCGTTCCATTGCATGCCGCGAACCTCGCCTGAGCGAGATGCCGTCAAAATTAGGAATTCTAATAAGGACTTTGTTGAATCAGATTTTGGACGTTCACGCAGAACTTCCTTAAAAAATGCCGGAATAATTGCCCAAGGCATGGCAGGTTGATGTTCTGTTCTTGCTCGTTTTTCCGGCTGTTTGGGAAGAATTCTGTCAATGACATCAACTGGATTGCCCGAAACGTAGCCGTGAGCCCATGCCCACGCCATAACGGCATGGATGCGTTGTTTCGTTCGACTCGCAGTTTCGGCCTTTTCAAGCCAAATTGGGCGCAATACCTCAGCGACATCTTTGGGAGTGATGGTGTCTAATTGTTTGGTGCCCAGAGTGGGGAAAACATAGGTTTCAAGAGTGCTAATCCATTGAGCAGAGTGCTTTTTGTTTTTCCAGCTAGGTTTCAATTCGGTGTGTACTTGACGAGCTGCCTTCTCAAATGTCCAGGTGGCAATTGCCAAGGCAAGGCGTTTATGTTCACGCTCGCTATTACGTTCCTCAATGGGGTCTTTGCCAACCTCGATTAGTGCACGAGCATTGCGGCCCAACGTACCAGCGTCAGCAATTGAAATTTCCGGGTAAGAGCCAAGTCCCATGTCTCGGCGTTTGCTGGTTGTGGGGCTGGTAAATCGCAATATCCATTTCCCATGCCCTTTACTTGTTGTGGGATGGAGGTATAAACCCTTCACTCCATGCGCGATTGGCTTGCTATTGGGCTTAATTGCGTTGGCTTGAGTTGCGGTGATGAATGACATATTTGAGCCCCACATTTAGCCCCTCTTTTGTGTGGGGCTGGCATAAAACAACATGAGGCAAGATGATACGTCAAATATGAATTTACCTATGAGAGGTTTTTGATAGTGAGACAAGGTGATACAGCTTGAGACTAATTTTGGCGGTCACACCTTCCGCCAGATTAAAAAGCCCCGCGAGGGGCTTTTGCTTTTTCGGAAGAAGCACGCATGCGTGCGGGTGAGATTCGAAGGGGGCGGCATGCAAGCCGAACCGCGGCCTGTAGAATGTAGGCGAATCTCACACCTTCCACCAGGAAATCAAAATAAGCCAGCGTAATCAAAGGCTCTTATTTTCCTCGCCCAAAAATCCGCCCATATTCAGCTCTGCCTCCAATCTTGCACGGCATAGCTAAGACACTTGCTTCAACGCGTTCCGTCTTTAAATGAAGAAAATTTTCTTATATCGTAGATGTGAGATTCCTTTTATTTTCAGACGCTTAGCGATTGAATTCAGCAAAATTGTCCGCGACGTGAGATGGTTCGCATGGAATCTACCGCTTTTTTCCGCAACGTTTCACACGTTTAGAAAATAGCCTCGAAAAATCAAACGCTTAGAAGGGCTGGTACGTTCCTTGCCATTTCGAATCAGGGATAGGGCGGTTCCGGGGATACTGCGGCGGCGACACATGCCCAAGTAGAGCATGTGTCGCCGATCGAACACCGACTCTATGCAATCGTCAATTGCAGCAATTATTTCGATGACCGGCAGTATGAACGCACCTCTATTTTTCGATTATGAGCATATTTTCTTAAAAGCACCGATAGGAATGTGCGTCACGCAGAGTCGCGTGATCAGCGACGCCAATGAAGCAGTGGCAAAAATGTTTGCTTATGCGCGTAGAGATCTTATCGGCGAGTCGCTGCTGGTGCTTTATCCGACGCCGGAGGAATTCGAACGAACTGGCGAACGCATAGCGCCTATCATGAATATCAAAGGTCATTATTCCGACGAGCGCATCATGAAGCGCGCGAACAACGAGCTGTTCTGGGTGCACGTCGTCGGCTGGTCGCTGGTGCCCAACGATCCTCATGCTGCGGGCATTTGGACTTTCGAAGACTTGAGTGCGAAGCGTCCGGTAACGGCGGAACTCACGCCGCGCGAGCGCGAGATTGCCGCACTCGTGGTGGAAGGCAAAACCAGCAAGCTGATTGCCCGTCAGATCGGTTTAAGTCCGCGTACGGTTGAAATGCACCGTGCCAATCTGATGCGCAAATTTTCCGCAACGACCTCAGGTGAACTGGTGCACCGCCTAGTCGGCGTTACGCATTAAAGTTGCTGCGGTGAGTCGGCTTCTGCACAATCAATCAGGCGTGGAGGATCAATCGTGGAGAAAATTCTTATACGTGGTAAGCGGCTTTTTCACTTTCCAGCCACGTCTCTGCCTCTAGCATGTGATTAAACATTCGAATGTTTGCAGTCGCAGGGTCAAACAGCAGCTTTGCCGCTTCTGCCGATAAGCGCGTGAGTTTGTCGCGGCCATACACATGCGCGCTTCGTTGCATGCCGGCTTTTTTGAGGCGGGGAAGGAAATTGAAGATGACCCAGGGCAGCGAGCTCAGCCAGGATCCTGTTGTATTGGAATTGTCGTTCAACACGGAATAAACGCCGTACTCGACCATCAGCTCCAATAAGCGTTCAGCGCCTTGCCGAACAGATTCCTGAGTCTGTTGACCTTTCCAATCCAAGTACATCCATCCTTTTTCTTGATTCCACCAAATATCAAGATGGCTTTCGCCGTACAAGAGTTGCATGCTGAACGGCGAAAGTCTGGAGGAATGGCTTTGGACTAATTTCTCGGCATAACTTTCGGCATGCATAATTCGGTATCCGCCAAGTCGGCGCCGGTAAGTTTCTTCACGCTTGCCTTGATTTCTATTTTTTGTTCTGCCTGGGCGATGCGGACCAGATTATGCAAAGACTGTTCAAATAAATATTTTTGACGACTGGTTGCATCAGTCCCCAAAAATGCATTCGTCATTTCTTCAATTACGTCTTGCGTCGTGATCGCGAGCATGTCATCTCCCTCCTCGAGATTTCGTTGTGGAATCAATTGTTTCCCATCTGCTCCTAAAGAAGGTTGAGAAAGATCAAGAATGTTTATTTGAAATATTTATGAAGGGAACTTGTTCAAAATTGGCAAGGCGAATTACTGAGAGTAAGTGTGGGAATTTCAAATTTGACAATTTTCTTCTTTGTTCGAAGTGAAAATATTAAATTTCAATTATGAACTAATGCGTGTATCGCAAAAAAATTAAGCTTTATAAATCAATAGTTTGTTAAATTTTTTGGGATTTGTCCGCATGGCATGTTGTTTGCAGAAGATAGGTCGTCGCGGTTGTCTCGTCTAGCCATGTCACCGGAAAAGTCTTGAAGCGGTCATTACGCATTGAAAGTGTTTAAGAGAGGAAGGTATGCCGATTGCACAGGTTAATGGAATCAATCTTTACTATGAAGTCGCGGGAAGCGGCGAGCCGGTGGTGTTTATTCCTGGCTTGGCGGTGACGACTGAGCTGTGGCTCTTTCAGACAGCTTTTTTTAAGAATGAATTTCAAACGATTTCTTATGATCCGCGCGGCGCCGGGCGTAGCGACAAGCCGCAGGGTCCGTACTCGATGCAGGATTTTTCGAAGGACTTGAATGATCTGCTCGATGATTTGGAAATCGAGCAGCCGGTGAATCTGGTAGGTGCCTCTATGGGCGGCGTTATTGCACAAGCCTTCATCCATGATTATCCGCATCGCGTCAAGCGCCTGGTGCTGGCATGTACGGGCGTGTCGGCCGGCGATCCGCACGTCACATTTCCTCCCGCATCGGTCGGCCAGAAAGTCGCGAATCCCGGCACGACCTTGGAAGAGCGGGTCGATACGATACTGTCGATTTCTTATCATCCCGCGTTCGTTGCCAAACATCCTGAGTTGCGCCAAGCATTCTTAACGCGCAAGACCGATCCGCAGCCCGCGTTTGCCTATCGCGCGCAACTGGCCGCTTGTTCCGACACGCGTCCATATTACAAATGGCTGAAAGACATCAAGGTGCCGGTGCTGGTCATTCACGGCGACGGCGATTTGATTTGGCCGCTGCAGAATGCGCACACTTTAGTGAAGGGCATTGGCGAGAACGCCGAGCTGGTAGTGTTGAAAGAGGCGGGACATATTTTCATGCAGGAGCAGCCTCTGGAATTTAATCAAGCGCTTTTGGATTTTTTCAAAAAGCCAGCATAAGGACCGGAGCAAATCGTGGACTTTCAACTTTCTCCCGAAATCAAAGATTATCAGCAGCGCATACGTGCGTTTGTACTCAAGCACATCGTGCCGCTGGAGTCGCAAGCCGACTCCTACGATGAGCATGAAAACATTCGCCCTGAATTGTTGAACGAGTATCGCAAGCTGGCCAGGGCGGAAGGTTTATGGGCTTTCCAGATGCCGCAGAAGCGCGGCGGCCGCGGCTTGTCGGTGACCGGCATGGCGGCTTGCTATGAAGAGATGAACTGGTCGATTTTCGGTCCTGCTGTTTTCAATTGCGCGGCGCCCGACGACGGCAACATGATCCTGTTGAACAAGGTCGGCACCGAAGCGCAAAAAGAACGTTGGCTGCAGCCGATCATCGACGGCAAGCTGCGCTCGGCATTCGTCATGACCGAGCCGATGCCCGGCGCCGGATCTGACCCTTCCATGATGCGCACCTCTGCAAGCAAGCAAGGCGACAAGTGGATCGTGCATGGTCGCAAATGGTTTATCACCGGCGCGGACGATGCGCAGCATTTCATCCTCATTGCGCGCACTTCAGACGACGAACGCAAGGGCTTGTCCGCCTTCCTCTTTGATCGATCTCAACCCGGTTGGCGTATCGAGCGCCGTATTCCCATCATGGGGCCGGAAGAGCATGGCGGCCATTGTGAAATGGTGTTCGATGGGCTGGAGATTCCTGACGAGAATCGCTTGATGAACATTGGCGACGGCTTGAAGGTTACGCAAATCCGCCTGGGCACGGCGCGTTTGACGCACTGCATGCGCTGGCTTGGATTGGCCAAGCGCTCGATCGATATCGCCACCGACTATGTGCTGGAACGCAGCTCGCAAGACGTGAAACTGGCGGAACGCGAAGGCGTGCAAGCCATGATGGGCGATGTGGCGATGCAGATTTCCGTCGGTCGCCTGCTGACCATGCATGCGGCATGGAAGCTGGACCAGGGCGACTTTGCACGCAAGGAAGTCTCGATGGCCAAGGTGGCGGTCGCCGATATTTTGCATAAGGCAGTCGATACCTCGATCCAGTTGTGCGGCGCGCGCGGCTATTCGCGCGACACCATTCTTGAGTGGATTTACCGTTACGCGCGGCAAGCGCGCCTGGTAGACGGCGCTTCGGAAGTACACAAGATGGTCTTAGCAAAAAATTTGCTAAAGGAACGCAACGGCTTTTGGTCTTGGGAGTGCGCATGAAGGATATGGAACTGAGCAGCCCGGAGATTCAAGAAAATCTCGAGGCGTATTTGCGGCTGCAAACGCGCGCGGAAAATGTTGCGATCAACAAGATGGGGCGTTTGTCAGGCGGTGCGATACAGGAGAACTGGGCGCTTGACGTTACGCTGGACGGCGGCGCTTATACGGGCCGGCAGCAGTGGGTGCTGCGTACCGATGCGGCTTCGGCAGTGGCGGTTAGTCTCACCCGTGCGCAAGAGTTCGCGGTATTGAAGGTCGCGTTCGAAGCAGGCGTCACGGTACCTCAGCCCTTGTGGCTATGCACCGATCGCGACGTGATCGGACGGGATTTTTTTGTCATGAAACGCGTTTCCGGCGTGGCTGCCGGTCATCGATTGGTCCGGGAAGATGAGTTGGTGCCGAACCGCGCGGCGCTTGGCGAAGAACTCGGCGCCAATCTCGCGCAAGTGCATACAATCGCTCCGCCGAATTCCTCGCTGAGCTTTTTTGCGCCGCCGAAAAATAACCATGCATTGGATACGATTGCTGAATATCGAGAGCACCTGGATGAAATCGACGCGACTTATCCGGCGCTGGAGTGGGGATTGCGCTGGTGCGAATTGCATGCACCTGGAGATGCTCCGGCTCGCTTGGTCCACCGCGATTACCGTACCGGAAACTACATGGTGGCCGACGGCCGCTTGACCGGCATTCTCGATTGGGAGTTCGCCGGCTGGGGCGACCCGTTGGAAGACATCGGCTGGTTCATGGCCAAGTGCTGGCGCTTCAATGCGAACGAACGGGAGGCGGGCGGTGTGGCAGCGGCGGAGGATTTTCTGCGCGGCTATCAGCGCGTGTCAGGACGTACGTTTACGCGACAAGAGCTGAGGTACTGGCAGGTTATGGGCCATTTGCGCTGGGCGGTCATTGCCTTGCAACAGGCGCAGCGCCACTTGTCCGGCAAACAACCGTCGCTAGAGCTGGCATTGACCGGGCGCCTGGTTGCCGACCTGGAATACGAAATCATTAATCTGACGACGGGAGAACGCCATGAGTGATCGTCCGAATGGCCAGGATTTGCTGTTAATCGCGCGCGAGGAATTAGTGAAGCGCCTGCTGCCTGAGCTGCCGCCTTCATTACGTTACGAAGCGCTCATGATCGCCAACGCAATGGCCATTGCGGCACGTGAATTCGAATCCGGCCGTGAAAATGACGTGCGAGAGATAGGTGGATTGCGGCATTTGCTGCTGGGGGAGTCGCCCCGGACTACTGACGGCGAAGTATTGCTCGACCATGCCTTGAAGGCATGCCGCAAAAAATTGTGTGAGGAAATACGCGCCGGTGAATTCGATCCTTCAGGCGATAAGTACGGCGAATTTGTTCGCTACCTCAAGACGACGGTGACAGACAAAGTGGGAATTTCGAATCCGAAGCTTGTGGCGGAGTCGAAAAAATGAAGCGGATGCGAATAAATTATTGGTTTAGACGGCGCCAAAGAGTGGAGCGGCTGATTCCCAAACGCTTGGATGCGCGGTCCAAATTGCCGTTGCATTCTTCAATGACTTTTCGTATGCGGATCAGTTCGGTCGTCTTGGCCAAGGATTTTAGGTCGATTTCGCCGCGATGTCCCTGCTCAATGTGCGGAATGTTTTCTTCCTCGAACAGCGCTCCCATCATTTGGCGCCATTGGCGCGCATCGGCGGGCTGCGTCTCGCTGCGGTCGGCCATCGACAGCACCGTGCGCTCGATCACGTTTTCCAGTTCGCGGATATTGCCGGGCCAGGCATAGCTTTCCAGGTAGGGCAGCAAAGGTTGCAGCAGCGTGGCCGATAAGTCGGCCGTGCCCATTCGTTTCGCGATTTGATCCAGAATGTGCGTGGCGATGGCATGGATATCTTCCTTACGGTCGCGCAGCGGAGGCAGTTTCAAACGCAGGATATTGAGCCGGTAATACAAGTCATCGCGAAACGCGTTTTCCGCGATGCGCGTACGCAGATTGCGATGGGTGGCAGCAATGACGCGCACATCGATCGGAGTCGGCTCCGTGCTGCCCAGGCGTACCACTTCGCGTTCCTGCAGCACGCGCAATAGTCGCGTTTGCAGCGACAGCGGCATATCGCCGATTTCGTCCAGGAAAATGGTGCCGGTGTGTGCCATTTCGAACAGGCCCGGTTTGCCGCCCTTACGTGACCCGGTGAACGCGCCTTCTTCGTAACCGAATAGTTCCGACTCCAGCAGATTTTCCGGAAAGGCCGCGCAGTTGATCGCCACAAAAGGGCCTTTCCTGCGCTTGCTTGCGTTGTGGATGCCTTGGGCGAGCAACTCTTTGCCGGTACCGCTTTCCCCATTGATCAGGATGGTGGAGTCGGTCTGCGCATAGCGTTCCGCCAGCGTGACCAAATCGCGCATGACGGCCGAGTCGCCGATGATTTGCGAAAGCCGGTAGCGGGCGACGAAACGAGTCGGGCGCGTGCTGCTGCGGATCTGGCGATCGGCGCGCTGCACGGCGCTGGTGTCTTGGCATGTTAGGACGGCGCCGGTTTGCACACCCTCTTCGAAAATCGGCATCAGATTCGCGAGGACCGTATAGGTGCCCAGGCGAAGAATGCGATTATTTTCCGGCGTACCCGCGCGCAGCACATGCTCCAAATCCAGGTGGGGACCCAATTCGCTCACATGGCGGCCAAGCGCCCATTCGACCGACACATCCAGTAAATGCGCCAAGGTCGGATTGATGGTTTGCACCTTGCCGGCCATGTCGACAGCCAATACGCCGTCGCTCAAGTGCTGGAGCAGGGTATTGAGGCGTTGACGCTTGGCGGCTTCGGCACGCGCGCTCTTTAGGATCACCATCGCGTCGTCGAGCGCCTGGCGAACCGCGAGGGCGGAGGTGACCAGGATGCCGGTCAAACCTGCTTGTTCCGCGATTTCGGTAATCATGGAAGAGCCGACCACCACTTGATAACCTTCTACAGCGACTTCGCGTACGCATTCTTCGGCTTGCTGCAGCGTTGTGTAGGCAGCTTGCCGCAGCTTGACGGTAAACAGCGAATGCAATTCTTCCAGCTTCGGGCTTGCGCTGCGATAGCTCAGCAGCGCTACCTTGTCGGATACGCGGCGTGCCCGCTCCAGCGCATACAAGATGTCATAGTCGGCCGGCGGCATCAGCACTACCGGCGTGGCCAAGTGCTTACGCAAATAGGCCCCTGTTGCTCCGGTGCAGATAAAGATGTCAACTTCCCGCATTTGCTCAAGCTCTTGCGCATGCTGCAAGGTTTCGGCAATCGGCAGATCGACTACCCGGATGTCGGCAGAACCGGCATAAGCGGGCAGCACACTTTGCACTTCCTGCGCCAGGCGGCTGGGCGGCGTCACCATGTGCAAATGGCTGATCAAGAAAACGATACGCGCATTACGCACGGGGGCGTGCAGCAAGTCTTCCATGAGTGAATTTCAGTGGTTGAAGTAGCTGGGCGATCTTATCACGCGGCGTTTCAACTTGAAAAAGAACAAGTTCAATTTTGCTCAAACTTGAGCGGGCTCTTGGCCCTCGAGTTAGCAGCTTGAGATGAGAATTTAGAATTCGTGCTCGCGGAAAGCCCGCTCCGCCCGTTCTTCCGCGGCAGTCCAAGCTTCGGCTTCTGTTTCGTAAATGCCGGCCGGGATATAGGTTTCAGCGATCTCAGGTTCACGCGCTAAGCGCACGAAGACCTGCGCTTCGTAGCGGTCATCCGGCAAATGCGTCGCGAGAATGCGCGCGACATGCGTCCCGCTTTGTAAGATGCGTCCTTCCACCATGGCGTGCTCCCGGCCGCTATGGATTGCCTTGGCCGGCCGACGGAGCGTCTTGCCCGGAGGGGCCGATGCTGGCGGCAGGCGGCGGACGGTGCGGATGAAACTCGCTTTCATGTTCCGGACCCACTTCATCCATCAGAGAAGAAGGGGTGTGATTTTCGTGGTCGGCGATAAATTGCTGTTCTTCGACGACTTCTTGCAACTGGCTGCCGTTCAAGGGTTTGCCGTGCTCGCGATTTTTTTCCAGGTCTTCCCGCAGGTGCGCGGTTTTTTCCAAGTCTTCTAATTCGGCAGGCGTTTTTTCGCCGCTGCCGATGTCGGCCTCTTCCATGAAATGTCTGATCTTGGAAGCCATGGTCGTCTCCGCTATTCAATCCGGTCAAATATAGATAAGAAGCGTGACCGATTAGTTCGCGTATTTTTCTTGCTTTGCTGAAAGTGACTCCGCGCATGCGTGCCCTTTGTGATAACGCAAGTGGCGTCGCAAAAGAATGGATACCTTGAATGAAACCTGGCCCTCCATCAAGAGAGACATTTATGAATTTTGCCCATACCAATGCTGCTTCGGATGCTTCCCCGGCCGTCGTCTATCCGGATGTCATTGCCTTATTGTCCGCTGACCATCGAAAAGCCGAAGCCCTGTTTGCGCAATATGAGCAAACCAAAGAAAGCATTACGCCTCACCAGAAATTCGAGTTGGCAAAAAAAGTCTGCGGCGAGCTGCTGATTCATATGGCCATAGAAGAAGGAATTTTTTATCCCGCCGTACGCCGCGCCATACGGGATGACGAATTAATGGAAGAAGCGCAGGACGAGCACGAATCTGCAAAGCAATTGATTATTCAACTCGGCGAGATTCAACCGGACGATCCTCTATTCGACAGCAAGATCGCATCGCTCGCGGACCAAATCGACCATCACGTGCAGGACGAAGAATCCGTCATGTTTCCCAAGGTGCTGGTTTCCGACGTCGACCTGATCGAACTCGGCAAAGAGCTTTTGGAAGCGAAGAACAATATGAGAACGCGACTGGGTCTGCCGGTCGAGCAAGTCGCCGACGAGGATTTTTCCCAGCGCAGTTTTTACTTTGCCGAGGCGTCTCATTCTGCAGAAAGCGGGATGGGGCAGCGGTAAGTCAATTCGCAGTTTACGAACGCCAAAAGCAAAAGCCCGCAGAGCTTTTATGCAGTGCGGGCTTTCATGTCTCCCATCTCCTCTTGAGATAGATTTTTAACAGCTGGGCGCATTGTGCACCAAAAAATTTGACAAGTCATGGCGCAGTGCAATATATGCGTGGCTATGTTGTCATAATAATAACTATATGGATGGGCTTAGTCTTCTCAGCGGGCCGGGATCCGGCTCAAGCGGTGTTTGCCATTCTGCTCCATATGACAAGGCTTGGTCAGGCAAGGCCGCTAGATAGGCTGCCGCCATCGTATCGATAATCCCTTCTTCAATAGCGGTTTGAGCCGACATTTTGCGGCCTCGCACGATTAGGGTGCCGGTTTCGATTCCCCGCGAAATTAATCCCATGCCGACCGCTGTTCCGATCGACATGTGCGTACCGTTTTCATCAAGAAAAAAATTATAGAAATTCGATTTGGATAGGCGAGGGGTTACGCGATTTGACATTCTCTCTTCCCGGGCTGAGTTCATCATGATGATCAATGCCGGGCACGACATTGATTGACTGATTGAATTTTTAGCCGGTACCGCTTGCCTTCCATTGAGCTGGCGCAGGACCTCGATTCACCTCATGGCCAAGGTGACGGATTCATGTCGATGTATTGAGCGTCGTCACCTTTGCGGTCTGACGAAGGGAATGACTGTCCATCGTGTAGCTTGCTGCCGAGAATAGCGCTCAATTCGCGTCGCGAGTCGGCAAAGTCGGACGAAACTAATGGAAAGTTTTTGTGTGGCCAATTGATAATGGCCCAGCGGATGAAATCGTCAAATCGACGCGCCGCTTCCGCCGCATAGCGGTCGCATTCTTCCTTGGTTGCCATAATGCGTTCAATTTCCTTTACCCGACGGATCCGGATGCGGAGGCGGTTCCTCCTCATCAGGTTCATCTTCTTCGCCCGGAAGCGGTTCTTCTTCGGGAATGGGAGCACGGTGCAGCAGGAAAGGAGGAATCGGGTATGACCGGGCCGATGAAGAAATGTCGGAAGCAATAAACATCGCCTTTTCCTTCCGCAGATAAAATACCCACTTGAAATAAGATCAAGGGATGAGGCTTAGGTTCCCGCCGCAGGATTGCCGCGGATGGGAGCGTTTATTTTCTGCGACGGCGGCGTTTTTCCGCCTTGCATTCGACGGTGCCCAGGATTTCGCCCGACGTGCCGATCGTTTCGAGGTGAACATCGAAGCCCCACAAGCGAGCGACATGTTTCAGCACTTCATCGGTATTTTGATTGAGCGGCCGGCGCTGGAATTGCGTATGGCGCAGCGTCAAGGTGCGGTCGTCATGGGTATTAACCGACCACACTTGAATATTCGGCTCGCGGTTGCCGAGGTTGTATTGATCGGCAAGCTGCTGGCGAATGTGGCGATAGCCGCTTTCGTCATGGATGGCCGAGATGTACAATTTCTCGTTTCGGTCATCGTCCAGTACTGAAAATAGATGGAAGTCGCGGATCAGTTTAGGTGATAGGTATTGGGAGATAAAGCTTTCATCCTTGAAGTTGCGCATCGCAAAGTCCAAGGTTTTTTTCCAATCGCTACCGGCAATGTCCGGAAACCATGTGCGGTCTTCCTCGGTGGGATCTTCACAGATGCGGCGGATGTCGCGCATCATGGCAAAACCCAGGGCATAAGGGTTGATGCCGCCGTAGTATGGGCTGTCTACCGGCGGCTGGAACACGACGTTGGTATGGCTTTGCAGGAATTCCATCATGAAACCGTTGCCGACAATGCCTTCGTCGAATAATTGGTTCAAGATAGTGTAATGCCAGAAAGTTGCCCAGCCTTCGTTCATGACTTGGGTTTGGCGCTGCGGGTAAAAATACTGCGAAATTTTACGAACGATGCGCACGACTTCACGTTGCCAGGGCTCCAGCAGCGGCGCGTATTTTTCGATGAAGTAGAGCAGGTTTTCCTGCGGTTCTTCCGGAAAGCGGTAAGGCGCATCTTCCGGCGCATCTTCTTCGCGGCGCGGCAAAGTTCGCCACAAATCGTTGACCTGCGATTGCAAATAGGCTTCGCGTTCCTTTTGCCGCTGGTATTCCTTTTCCATCGATAGTTTGGCGGGACGCTTGTAGCGGTCCACGCCGTAGTGCTGTAGGGCATGGCAGGAATCGAGCAGCAACTCCACTTCTTCAATGCCGTAGCGTTCTTCGCACTGGGTGATGTAGTTCTTCGCGAACACCATGTAATCGATGATGGCGTCGGCATCGGTCCAGGTGCGGAACAGGTAATTGCCTTTGAAGAAAGAGTTATGGCCGTAAGATGCATGCGCTATTACCAATGCTTGCATGGTCAGGCTGTTTTCTTCCATCAGGTAGGCAATGCAGGGATTGGAGTTGATCACAATCTCGTAAGCCAATCCCATTTGGCCGCGTCGATAGCTTTTTTCGGTCGATAGAAAATGTTTGCCGAAAGACCAGTGGTTATACGATACCGGCATACCTACCGAGGCATACGCATCCATCATTTGCTCAGCCGTGATGATTTCCAGCTGGTTTGGGTAAGTATCGAGGCCGAAATTTTCGGCAACCCGTTTGATTTCCTGATGTATCTCCTCGATGAGCTCGAAGGTCCATTCCGACTGATCCGGCAGACGGTAGGGCTTGCGCGCCTTTTTCGATGTTTTGCGAAGAGCTTTCGTCATTTCGGTTGTTTCTTAAACAATTCTCGGAATACAGGATAAATGTCAGCCGGTGATTCAATCTTTTGCATGGCAAAGTGCGGATGCACTTCGGGAATCTGCGTATATTCTTCCCACAAGTTCTGTGCCGGGCCATCGGTGATCTCGACGTAGGCGTAATACTGTACCGCCGGCATGATGGTATTGACCAGCAATTCGCGGCAAGTCACTGAATCGCTATCCCAGTTGTCGCCGTCGGAAGCTTGCGCCACGTAGGCGTTCCAATCGGAAGACGGATAGCGCTCGTGCAGGATCTTGGTCAACAAATTCAGCGCGGAAGACACCACCGTGCCGCCCGATTCGCGCGAATGGAAAAATTCTTCTTCATCCACTTCGGTCGCCGAGGTGTGATGGCGGATGAAAACCACGTCGACCTTTTCATAAGCCCGCTCCAGGAACAGGTAGAGCAGGATGAAGAAGCGTTTGGCGGCGTCTTTCTTTTCTTCATCCATCGAGCCTGATACGTCCATGATGCAAAACATTACGCACTGGCTGGAAGGCTTGGGTACTTTGATGCGATTGCTGTAGCGCAGGTCGAACGGATCGATGAAGGGAATCGCCAGGATGCGGGAACGCAAATGGTGGATTTCCTTACGTAGCGCGATCACGCGCGAATCTTTTTCATCCGCAACCAATAAAAGCGCGAGCAGCTCTTGCTCGGCTTCCTTCAAACGCTTGCGCGGTTTGCCGCCAACGGCAATGCGGCGCCCAAGCGCACCGCGCAGCGAACGCAAGACATGAATGTTGGAAGGGGTGCCGGAAATATTGTAGCCGGCGCGCTGATTGCGGTATTCCTTGGTGGCGGTCAACTGCGTCTTGACCATGTTCGGCAATTCCAGGTCTTCAAAAAAGACATTCAGGAATTCCTCGCGGGTCAGTTCAAAGATGAAATCGTCTTCGGAAGTTTCTTCGCTGTTGCCGGCCTTGCCTTTGCCCGACCCGCCACCACCCCCTTTGGGGCGTTGGACCTGGTCACCCTTCATGTAATCCTTGTTGCCCGGATGAATGGTTTCCCGAACACCGCCGTTAGCATGGCCGAAGTTGGGCTCGTTGATGTCCTTAACGGGAATAGAAATTTTTTCGCCGTTTTCGATATCGGTAATCGATCGGCCTTTGACGGCGCGGGTAACAGCATCCTTGATCTGCCCCTTGTAGCGCCGGATGAAGCGTTCACGGTTGATTGCAGATTTGTTCTTGCCTTGCAGACGTCGGTCGATAAGGTAAGTCAAAAAGCGTCTCCTGCTAGTGTTGCGAAAATCGGCTGGGCGCTAGCCCAGCCGGTACTACTTGATTACGACGACTTCCTCACGCGCAGATACCATTCGCACAACAGCCGCACCTGCTTGGCGGTATAGCCTTTCTCCACCATGCGCTTGACGAATTCCTCGTGCTTGTGGGAGTCGTCGGCGCTGGCCTTGGCGTTGAACGAAATCACCGGCAGCAATTCTTCCGTGTTGGAGAACATCTTCTTCTCGATCACGGTGCGCAGCTTTTCATAGCTGGTCCACACCGGATTTTTGCCATTGTTTTGCGCGCGGGCACGCAAGACGAAGTTAACGATCTCGTTGCGGAAATCCTTCGGATTCGAAATGCCGGCCGGCTTTTCGATCTTCTCCAGCTCGTTGTTCAGTGCATTGCGATCGAAGCTCTCGCCGGTATCCGGATCGCGGAATTCCTGGTCCTGAATCCAGTAATCGGCAAACATGACGTAGCGATCGAAAATGTTTTGGCCATATTCGGAATAGCTTTCCAGGTAAGCGGTCTGGATTTCCTTGCCGATGAAGTCGACATAGCGCTGCGCCAGGTGCTCCTTAATATAGGTGAGGTAGCGTTGCTCGGTCTCCGGCGGGAATTGCTCGCGTTCGACTTGCTGCTCCAGCACGTACAGTAAATGCACTGGGTTGGCGGCGACTTCGGTCGTGTCGAAATTGAAGACTTTGGACAGGATCTTGAACGCAAAGCGCGTGGATAAGCCGTTCATGCCTTCGTCGACGCCGGCATAGTCGTAATACTCGTGGATCGACTTGGCCTTGGGATCGGTGTCCTTCAGGTTTTCTCCATCGTAGACCAGCATCTTGCTGAAAACATTGGAGTTTTCCGGTTCCTTCAGGCGCGACAGCACGGCGAACTGCGCCATCATCTTGAGCGTGCCGGGAGCGCAAGGTGCCTCGGCCAGCGAGGAATTGCGCAGCAGTTTATCGTAAATCTTGATCTCTTCCGACACGCGCAGGCAGTACGGTACCTTGACGATATAAATACGATCCAGGAAGGCTTCATTGTTCTTGTTATTGCGGAAGGCTTTCCATTCCGATTCATTCGAGTGCGCCAGTACCACGCCGTCAAATGGAATCGCACCGAAACCTTCGGTGCCCTTGAAATTGCCTTCTTGCGTTGCAGTCAACAGCGGATGCAGCACCTTGATCGGTGCTTTGAACATCTCGACGAATTCCATCAAGCCCTGGTTGGACAGGCACAGGCCGCCGGAATAGCTGTAGGCATCCGGATCGTCTTGCGAATACTCTTCCAGCTTGCGGATGTCGACCTTGCCGACCAAAGAAGAAATATCCTGATTGTTTTCGTCGCCCGGCTCGGTCTTGGAAATCGCGATTTGCTTCAACACCGACGGATAACGTTTGACCACGCGAAACTGGTTGATGTCGCCGTTGAATTCTTCCAGACGTTTGACCGCCCAGGGGCTGGGGATGGTGCGTAGGTAGCGTCGCGGAATACCGAAGTCTTCTTCCAGGATGGCGCCGTCTTCCAATTCATTGAAGAGGCCGAGCGGCGAGTCGTTCACCGGCGACCCTTTGATCGCGTAGAAGGGAACGTTCTCCATCAACTGCTTGAGCTTTTCGGCGATCGACGACTTGCCGCCGCCGACCGGTCCGAGCAGATACAGGATTTGCTTGCGTTCTTCCAAGCCTTGCGCGGCATGGCGGAAGTATGAGACGACTTGTTCTATGACTTCTTCCGTGCCATAGAACTCTTTGAACGCCGGATAGATCTTGATGATCTTGTTGGCGAAAATCCGCGACAGGCGCGGATCGTTGCGGGTATCGACGAGCTCCGGCTCGCCGATGGCATGCAACATACGCTCAGCGGCAGAAGCATAGGCAAGGCGGTCTCGTTTGCAGATCTCGAGATATTCCTTCAAAGAATATTCCTCTTCCCGAGTCCGTTCGTAACGCGATGCATAGTTGTCGAAAATTTTCATGTGCGATGTCCTTAACAAGGAATGAATCGGTGCTGCTGTTAATACTGTTATCGGATCGTAGAAACGTTAAATTTATGTGGGGCAATAATTTAATAATACGCCGTAATTTCACTTGGTGTGTCGTTTCTTTTTGCGCTGAGAAAATTTTTTTCGTCTATAGGCGGACAGGGTTTATGCGGCGATTCCAGCAAGCCATATTTTCATTATCGCTATTGCATGCGAAATCTTCCATGAAGATGAAGCGGGGAAAGCAAGTCCTGTTTTTTCTTTAAAAAAATTAAAGGGCTTCGCCGACGCTTTCTTGGGAAAGTCGATTTCAAGCTCCATTGATGTGCTGCACAAAAGTGGTTCACGTAAAACAATGGCGAAGTTAAACGTCTGCTAACAAATGTATAGGCAACTTTTCATGAGCCCTGAACTCCATAACAAGACTGCACGAACTGGAGACGGACTTGATGAATATCGGAGTACAAGATGGCGCGTAAACTCGATGCTGATTTTCTGCGGCGGAGCGTTTCCAACATGAAGCCGTCCGCCCTCGCTGCTTTGCACAAAGACACCTTTGCTCCTGGCGTTGCAGCGGTAAGTCCACCGGTACGCATTGCCGGATTGTTTGGGCACAATCCTCACCAAAACCATATTCTTGCGGCCTTGCCATACGTTGAATATGAAAGACTGTCACCGCATTTGGAACTCGCCTTTATGCCCATGGACGGCATTTTTTCTGATGGCTTGGGCGGCGGATATGCCTATTTCCCGACAAGCAGCGTCGTGTCTCTGTTGCGTGATACTGCCGAAGGCGCGACCGTGGAGACGGCGGTCGTGGGTAGCGAAGGCTTGGTCGGACTTGGGCACTGCATGGGCGGCGGAGAGAATTTAAGCCGCGCAGTGGTGAAATGCGCCGGCTTTGGTTTTCGCTTGCGGGCATCGGTGTTGAAAGAAGAATTCGATCAAGGTGGTGCGCTGCAAGAATACCTGCTTCGGTTTGTGCAAGCTTTGTTGACGCAAACCGCCCAAAGCGCCGTTTGTTATCGCCATCACAGCGTATTTCAACAGCTCTGCCGCTGGCTGTTGCAGTGCATCGACCGGCAGCCTGTAAATGAATTGAACATGACGCAAGAATTGATTGCCAACATGCTGGGCGTGCGGCGGGAAAGCGTCGCCGAAGCTGCGGGGCGATTGCAGGAGCTTGGTTGGATTTCCTATAGCAGGGGACGAATTACCGTGGCGGATCGCGACGGTCTCGAACAAGAAGTCTGCGAATGCTATGAAAACGTGCGGCGACAATATGCGGGCTTGTTGCCTACTCCTGTGGAAATTGCGGGAACAAATGTTTCGTCTCCCTCTCCCTGAATATGGCGGGACCCACTTTATGCGGCCTGCCGCACAGATGAGCGCTTCTAATTACCGTACATTGAATAGGCAGTTGTTCCTTTTTTAAATATAGGAGCTTTCATCATGAACAAAGATCAGATCAAAGGCATGGGCAAGGATCTTGCCGGCAAAACCCAGGAAGCCGCGGGTAAGGTGACCGGCAACGCTAGCCAGCAAGCGAAGGGTTTGAGCAAGCAAGCCGAAGGAAAAGTACAGAAGGGCTACGGCGATGCCAAGGAAACGGTACGCGAAACCATCCGCAAACCCTAAGTCCCATCGTTAATTACAGGAGACTCAAATGGCAATGAATGAAAAGTCGAATACCAATTCCCCTCTCGTCACGGGCCTGTTTCGCGATCGGGAAAGTGCCGAACGTGCTTATCAATCCGTCACGGAGCGTGGCTACGGTCGCGACGACGTCAACTTGGTGATGTCGGACGAGACGCGTAAGCGCTATTTCTCGGATGGATCAAGCGCACAAACCGAGCTCGGCAATAAAGCCGCCGAAGGCGCAGGAGTAGGCGGTGCGATTGGTGGAACCTTGGGGGCGATCGCTGCGGCAATTGCCGCGGTCGGCACGTCTATTGCAATTCCCGGTTTGGGTATTGTTGTGGCCGGACCGTTGGCGGCTGCGCTGGCCGGCGCCGGTGCCGGCGGTGTTGCAGGGGGATTAGTCGGGGCCTTGGTCGGTGCCGGCATTCCGGAAGAACGCGTAAAGCAGTACGAGTCCGGCATTAAAGAGGGCGGCATTCTGATGGGCGTGCGACCGCGCTCTCGCGAAGATGCCGATTATCTTGCCGACAATTGGAAGCAATATCGCGGTGAGAACATTTATTCCTAACTTGTGAAGCTGCTGCAGCCGATCATCGCACCGCCAAAGGGTTGCAGCTTGCAACCCTTTTTTTCGAAAGCAAGCCAGGAACGCGAGCCGGACGGTTGCAATACTTTCGTCGCGGCCTGGATCAAATCGCTTCCGACGCAAGACGGTTTATTTTTTCAGAAAAAACCGGATGCAATCGCCGAAGACCTTTGCCGTATTTTCAATGAAGGGAATATGCGCGCAATCGGGGTATTGCTTGAAACGTGAATTCTTAAAATGCTGGAGTGCGCGTTTTTGGTAAAACAGCGGCGTGAGTTTATCTTCCGTGCCGGCTACCAGCAGAATCGATGTCTGAATTTTTTCAAAGTCAGAATAATACTTCTCAACGTTCCATAAGTAGTTGGACTGCGTCTCAATGATTCTGGCGAGCGCATGCGGCCTGTCTTTGTAGCGTTCGAAAAGAGCGGCGCGCATTGCCGGTACAGCTTGCTCGATCTTCATTAAAAAGCCATCGCTCAGGATTTTCGTATAAAGCGCTTCGGCCCATAAGTGCACGTGATTTTCACGAAGCATATGGATACCGAATTCGGAATCGAGCTTAAATGTCATGGCCTTTTCAAGAATGAGTCCGGACAGCACGGCTCGATTCACTCTTTTCTCGAAGCGACGGAGCGTTTCAGCAACAATGATGCTTCCAGTCGACACGCCAAGCAAATGGATGTTCTTGGCTTCAAGTTGAAGGGCGTCAAAAATCGCGATCAAACAATCCGCCGATTCTTCCACGGAATAGGGTGCGTCGTCCGAGGTGGATTGCCCTTGGCCGCGATAATCCCAAAGCAGCACATCCATTTTCGGCAAAATGACTGGAATGAGCTTGTACCAGGACTTCGTTTCCATCGCAACGCCATTGAAGATCACCATGACCGGGCGATCTTTTTTGCCGAAATATTCGTAATAGATGTCGATGCCGTTGGTCGTGACTTTGCCCTGGGTTGCCGGTTTGAGTTCTTCTGTCATTGGTTTCCCTTCCCCGATTTTTCATTTTTGTTTGGACGCCGGATTGAACCAACGTGTTCTTATCCTAACTTCCAAATAAGGAAGGTTCAAGCGGTGTGCGATGAAAAGCAAAAAGCCGTTAGTGATTCGACACTAACGGCTTTGAATGATGAGAACTCATTTCGTCAGCAGCAGGGCATGCAGCGCGGCGATCGACCATCAGCCGTTACGATCACGGGGCCTGGCTTTTACCTATGCTGAAAATAATTGCCCAGGCGTGCTCTCAAATTCGGATCGATCCAAGCTCCTTATTCTGCGCTACTTCCATAAGCCGAGCATAATGCGTGAAAAATAAGTCCACCACAAATGGATCGAAATGGCGGCCCGACTCGTTCTTGAACAATGTACATATCTCTTCTTCGGACCAGGCCTTTTTGTATATCCTGTCCCGGCTTAAGGCATCCCAGACGTCGATGATCGCAAATAGTCGAGCAGAGAATGGAATTTCGTCGCCTTTTAGGCCTCGAGGATAGCCGGATCCATCCCATTTTTCATGATGACAGTACGGAATATCAATGAAATTTTTAAGAAAATCGATGTGGTTCAACAAGTCATAAGCAATATCGGGATGCCGCTTAATGACTTCATACTCTTCTTTATTGAGTTTCTCTGGCTTGGTTAGTATGGCATCCGGGATGCCCATCTTGCCTATGTCGTGGAGCATAGCGCCGCGTTCGAATTTTTTTAGGTCTTCTCCGTCCATGCCTGCAAGTCTTGCGAGTTCGGTTGCTACCTTCGTTACGCGAGTCGTATGGTCTTTTGTTTCCTTGTCTCGTAGATCCAGAACGTCGATCCAGCCGCGTAGCGTTTCCTCGTAGCTTTTCAGAAGCCTTGTTCCTGATACTTCAATAATGTCAAAGTCTCGTTTGATGACAACGTAAAGAATTGCGCCTGTCGCTAAGACATATAACCATCCTTTGTAAATTTGAGCAGATTGGATGTCTTGAACGGTGCTGAAATTGGCAGCGACCAGTGTGTCTGACAAATATATCCAAAGGGCTGCCACAACTACGTAAATGATGACTGCTCTTTGATAAGGTTTGAACTTCATTCAGTAGTGTCCCAACGTTTTTCAGAGTAGCGAGAGCTGATTGGGCTCGAAAAGCGGTTCTGAATTTTCGGTGGGTTTCATAAGTAATTGATTTATCGGTGTGGTTTCAAACAAGGTCAAACTCAGGATTTGTAGGATTTC
>JACOUL010000040.1 GCA_016177875.1 Burkholderiales bacterium | reverse complement strand
CGCATCCACGGGCACCGCGACCTGTGGGTCCTGGCCGCCGCTCTCGGGAGAAGCACGCAACGCGTTGACTCGAAGGAGAAGGTCGCTTAGTTTATGCACCGACCGCCGTCCCAACCTTCAACTGAAAACGGGACACCGCCCAAAGTTGGGCCTCTGCAATATAGCTATGGGAACGAAACTATGACGAAGACTTTCTTGGCTGGCATCTTGCTGTGTATTGCAGGGTCGGGGTATGCCCAATATGACCCGAGGGTCTGCAAGGATGCAAACCCCACGTGGTATGTGAAAGGCTGTAAAGAGCGAGACAGAATTATCAACGAATGTGTCATGTCGAGCGCAGACAAGACTCACAGCCAATGTGTTGAAGAGTCCCGCGAGGCTGTCAGGGCTGCATTAAATCCGTCTGCTGCCGAACTTGAAGAATCGAGAAAGAAGATCGAAGAAGAAGATGCCATAGCAGCAAGGAAGCAAGAGGAGCGCGAAAATCGACTTAAGGAACTAGAGTCAAGGCTTAGCGATCTTGCTGCCAATGCGTATATAGACTGCCCAACAACGAAGCGATGTGACAAGGCGTTTGCCCTGACAGAGGTGTACATCAACCAGTCTTCCGACATGAAGATTCAGTTGGCGACACGAACGACCATTGAGACCTACAGGCCAACCAAAGATGGCATGGTTGCAGTCAAATCGGTGAAGATTCCGCGAAAGGGTGATTCGTCAAGAATTTCGTTATCTGTGGAATGCCAAGAGGGCAAGTTCTATCGAGGAACTTGCCTATTGAAAATGACAGAAATTTATTCTGGCTTTAGGAAGTTCATAGAACGAAATCTAGAATGAGAGGGCAAGAGTGCTTTTAGCCAGAGGCCCAACCCGGCAGTCGAGCGGACCTGCGCGAAAAGCCGCGCAGGCCGCTCACTTCTACGTGTGTGCCGGGCATGGCACGTAACTATGTCGGTGTAAGTCCGACAGCCAGGTTTTCGCAGAGCCGAAGGCTAGGGAAACGGCAAGGGCGTCGCCGCGAGGCGGGGGCTGAAGGAAGCCGAACCCGAAGCTGCGGGGCGATGAACAAAAACCGGATATGAGGCGTGGTGCATCCGGGGCGAGCGGGCACGTGACCGCGAAGCCCTCCATCTGCGGTCGGGATGTATTTTGTAAATCCGGCGCTCGTGCAGCGACAGTGACGTGTCTTACCCCGGGAGATCTCTGCGGTGCTTCGGAGCATCGAAGCTGGGTGCTGAGCGATT
>JACOUL010000041.1 GCA_016177875.1 Burkholderiales bacterium | reverse complement strand
TTGAAATTCTGTGGAAGCAGGCCAAATATTTCTGGCGCCGCTTCTGTGCATTGGCCGGTCACGAATTGCAGCAGGAAGTCGACGCCTTGATGCAGGGTTTTGGTACAGATTACACAATTGCTTTTCAATGATTACTTAACACGATTGTGGGCCGTCGCGGCGGCATTCCTATTGAGTGCATGCGCCGGCCTATTGGGGCCGCGCGAGGTCGAGATTCCCTTATCGGCGCTGCAAGCTTCGCTGGAGCGGCGCTTTCCTTTGAACAATCGTTTTCTTGAAATTTTCGATATTCGCGTTACCAGTCCCCGCTTGGCACTGCAACCCGACACCGGCCGCGTGACGACGACCCTAGATGCCGCCATCGCCCCGCCTTTTTTACGCAATGCCTGGCGCGGCAAGCTGGTTTTTTCCGGCGTGCTTTCCATCGACCCGGCGCGTCGGGCGGTGGTGCTGTTCGACCCGCGCGTGGAGAATGTCGATTTCGATGGCGTCGATCCGGCCTATTCGCGGCAAGTGACGCGCATCGGTTCTCTGCTGGCCGAGCAGATCATTCGCGATATCCCTTTATATACGTTTCAGCCGGAAAATTTCCGTTATGCCGGCGTGAACTTTCTACCGACCAAGATCAATACCAAACCGAATGCGCTCGTGGTAACCTTTGAGCCCGCCAAATAGCTTCTTCCCTGCAAACATGGATCTTATTCTCGCGCTTAAAGCCCTCATCATGGGCATCGTCGAGGGCTTGACGGAATTTTTACCTATTTCATCGACCGGCCATTTGATTTTGGCGGGAAGCCTGCTCAAATTTACGGGCGAAAAAGTTAAAGTATTTGAAATCGTGATTCAAGCGGGAGCGATCTTCGCCGTGATGTGGGAATATCGCGTCAAAGTCGGAGCGGTAGTCGGCGGCCTGGCTTCCGACAAGAATGCCCAAAAATTTATGATCAACTTGATCGTCGCATTTGTTCCCGCCGCTGCGCTGGGTTTTTTGTTCGGCAAATATATCAAGGCGTTTTTGTTTGATCCGATCTCGGTTGCCGCGGCCTTCATCGTCGGCGGCTTGATCATTCTATGGGTGGAGCGCGGCCACAAAATCAAGCCGGTGGCGGCGCGCGTCAACTCGGTTGAGGAGATGTCCCTCCTGGATGCTTTCAAGGTCGGCATTGCCCAAACCTTTGCCTTGATTCCCGGCACCAGCCGCTCGGGCGCTACCATCATCGGCGGCATGTTGTTTGGACTATCGCGCAAGGCGGCGACGGAGTTTTCATTTTTCCTGGCGATTCCCACTTTGCTCGCGGCGACCGTCTATTCCCTGTACAAAGAACGGGCGCTGCTGTCGGCAGCTGATGTTCCGATGTTTGCGATTGGCTTGGTGGCTTCTTTCGTCTCGGCCTTCTTTTGCGTGCGTTGGCTGCTGCGTTACATCAGCACGCATACCTTCACGGCATTCGCGTGGTATCGCATCGTGTTCGGCTTCGTAATCATTGCCACGCACTATAGCGGCACGGTGGTATGGGCGGATTAAACAATTGCGCCGCCCAAGAGGCGATCGGCGAGCAAGCGCTTCAACTGCTGCAAAACGTATTCGGCTATCCCGCCTTTCGCGGGCAGCAAGCCGAGATCGTCGAGCATGTGGCAAGCGGCGGCGATGCGCTCGTCTTAATGCCGACCGGCGGCGGCAAGTCTTTGTGTTATCAAATTCCCGCCATGCTGCGTAAAGGCACGGGCGTGGTGATTTCGCCGCTGATCGCTTTGATGCAAGACCAAGTCGATGCGCTGGCCGAAGCCGGCGTGCGCGCTGCGTTCTTGAATTCCACCCAAAGTTTTGATGAATCGGTGCGTACCGAACGCAAGCTGCGCAATGGCGAGCTTGATTTGCTGTATGTCGCGCCGGAGCGGCTCTTGACGTCGCGTTGCCTCGATCTGCTCGCATCTTCCAGGATCGCTTTGTTCGCCATCGATGAAGCCCATTGCGTATCGCAATGGGGGCATGACTTCCGGCCGGAATACATCAAGCTATCGATTCTGCATGAGCAATTCCCGGATGTGCCGCGTATCGCATTGACGGCAACCGCCGATCATCTGACGCGCGCCGAAATCATCCAGCGCCTGCAGTTGGACGAGGCGCGGCAATTCGTGTCGTCGTTCGACCGGCCTAATATCCGCTACCAGATCGTTGAAAAGGCCAACGGCCGCAAGCAATTGCTCGACTTCATCGAGAGCGAGCATGCGGGCGATGCCGGCATCGTGTATTGCCTCTCGCGTAAAAAAGTGGAAGAAGTCGCAGATTTTCTCAACGCGAACGGCGTCACCGCGTTGCCCTACCACGCCGGTATGGATAACGGCACACGTGCGGCCAATCAATCCCGCTTCTTGCGCGAAGACGGCATTGTGATGGTGGCGACCATTGCATTCGGCATGGGCATCGACAAACCCGACGTGCGTTTTGTCGCGCACCTGGATCTGCCCAAGAGCATCGAAGGTTATTACCAAGAGACCGGGCGCGCAGGTCGCGACGGTCAGCCTGCCGACGCCTGGATGGCGTACGGCTTGCAGGATGTGGTGCAGCAGCGGCGCATGATCGACGAATCCGAAGCCGACGAAAATTTCAAGCGCGTGCAAAGCGCCAAGCTCGATGCCATGCTCGGCTTATGCGAGACCTTGTCATGCAGGCGCGTGCGCTTGCTGACTTATTTCGGCGAGCCTTCATCCGCTTGCGGAAATTGCGATACCTGCTTGAATCCGCCGGTATCGTTCAACGCCACGGTCGAAGTGCAGAAGCTGTTATCCGCCGTCTACCGCACCGAGCAGCGCTTCGGCGCCATGCATGTGCTGGACGTGTTGCGCGGCGTGGATTCCGAGAAAGTAAAGCAATGGCGCCATGATCAATTGCCGACCTTCGGCGTCGGCGCCGATCGCAGCGATGCCGAATGGCGCGCCATCTTGCGCCAGGCCATCGCTATGGGATTAGTGACAGTCGATCACGACGGATTCAATGCTTTGAAGCTCACCGAGGCATCGCGCGCCGTCCTGCGCGGCGAGCAGCAAATCGAATTGCGCCAATACCAAAAACCGATCAAGCAAAAATTCAAGCCGATCAAAACCAAAGGCTACGTGGAAAGCGACTTGTCGGCAGAGGGCCAGGTGCTGTTCGACAAGCTGCGCTGGTGGCGTGTCGAGACCGCGCGCAAACACAACGTTCCCGCCTATGTGATTTTCCACGATGCCACCATGCGCGAAATCGCGCGCGTGAAGCCGGCATCGCTGGACGACTTGCGTCATATTTCCGGGGTGGGAGAGAAAAAGCTGGAGACTTACGGTGCGGAGATCGTCGCTTTGATTGCGGAGAAGGCGTGAATGCTGCGAATCGAAATAAAATATTTCCGATTACAATGAGCGTCAAATTTACTAATGCGAGACCCTATGCGTAAATATTTAGCTGCCTTAACCTTGCTCACCGCCTATGCCGCTCCCGGCTTTTGCGCGGATGTGGAGAGTGCCAAGCTCGTTTTCCACGGCGTTTTTCGTAATGCTTGGGACAAGCCCGCTCAATCCGAACCAAAAATCGATTTAGGTCCAGTGTGGTCAGGCCCGGTGCCGAGTGTCGATACGAGCATGATCGACGGTAAGAAAGGCATGTATTTCGGCGTGTTGTTTATTCCGAGCGGTCAGAAATCGAAAGGGGCTTCAGTCAAGCTTAAATACGTCACGCACTTTCCTTTTCCCGGAATTGTTGCACCCGGAGGCAAGCCGCCGCAGCTTTCGGCAGAGAGCCAGATTGACTGTTTAATGGAGGCGGTTTGCGCCGCGCAATATCGCCTTGACGATAACTGGGAAATCGTCCCCGGCACTTGGCGTTTTGAAATTTACGCGAACGATAAGAAGATCGTGGACGAGACGTTCAAGATGCAAGCGGCGAAACCGTAACAGGTCTTTTACCGTTTTCTGAAAACCAGATCCCACACGCCGTGGCCAAGTTTTAAGCCTCTGTTTTCAAACTTGGTCACCGGCCGATAGTGCGGCCGTTCGGCATAATCCTGTGCCGTATTTTCCAAGCTAGGCTCCGCACTCAACACCGCCAGCATTTGCTCGGCGTATTCTTGCCAATCGGTGGCGCAATGGATATAGCCGCCCGATTTCATCCTCGATACCAACAGACTCACGAACGGGCCTTGAATCAAGCGCCGCTTATTGTGCCGCGCTTTGTGCCAGGGATCGGGGAAGAACACATGCACGCCGTCGAGCGATTCCGGCGCCAGCATATGTGTAGCGACTTCCACCGCATCGTGTTGAATGAGGCGCAGATTGGTCAAGCCGTGTTCGCCGATCAGCTTCAACAAGCTACCGACTCCGGGCGTATGTACTTCGACGCCGATAAAATTTTTTTCCGGCATGCCCGCTGCGATCTTGGCTGTCGTATCGCCCATGCCGAAGCCGATTTCCAAAATCGTGGGGGCGTGGCGGCCAAAAGCGGCATCGATATCCAGCGGCGCTTTTACGTAAGGCAAACAATAGCGTGGACCGAACTCTTCGATAGCGCGCGCTTGCCCGGTCGACAGTCGGCCGGCGCGCGTGACAAAACTGCGGATGCGTCTTTCAGTGGGATCGTAAAACACGGATTGAGTATGTCTGCGGGGATCAATTTTTCGCTGGAGCGGGTGAAGGGGATCGAACCCTCGTCGTAAGCTTGGGAAGCTTCTGCTCTACCATTGAGCTACACCCGCGATTGCCGCATTTTACGCGGGTTTCCTGCGGGTTTGCAAACCGCTGTCATTTCGAAACAGTTGCTTCTTGACGCGTCGCAGAGCGTTTTCTGCATGCGTGGATACATTGATTGAGCACGGCATTCCTTGCCGCTCGCTTATTACTTCAATGTCGTTTCCACTCATTCGTCGGGAGTACGCATGCGAAACAATTTCCGGTTGGTTCTTTCCTTGCTGCCATTTGTTTTCATGACTGCGTGCGGCGGGGGCAGGGAATCTTCGACGCTTGCTTCGGGTGCGACTAGCGTTCAATCCTCCGGCCAAACGACCACGACACTTTTCGGCACAACCACGACCTCTGCCGGCTCGACTACGACGACTACCGCAACCGTCGTTACAACGACTGCGGCAAACACGACTACGACTGTTGCCGGCACAAGTACAACGAGCGTGCCGCAAGGCAGCTTGCCGCCGCTTGCCGCAACACAAACCTTGTTGGATCCGGCATCAAGCGCCGTGTTGGGCACGCCATTCTGGGGCGATGGCGATACCGGTTCGGGCGGACAGGGTGCGACGGTGGGCAATGCCAAGTGCGTGAACTACGACAGCATCAATTCGCTCGCCTATTATGCGCATGCGCACATTTCGATTTTTCGCGATGGCCAGCGTCTCGCGATTCCGCGTTACATCGGCTACGCGGCCAATTGCTTATATGAACTCAATGTCGACAATATGAACGGTGTGGTCGATATGTATTCCACGGAGGTATCGTACAAGCGGTTGACGCTCGGGGATTTTTTCGGGGTATGGGGCCATCCGCTTTCATGGACTAACGTCGCGGGTTTGAGCGGACAAGTCGTCATTTACGTGGAAGACAATGGCATATTGAATCAATACATGGGAGCCAACCCCGGCGATATCGATTTAATCCATCATCGTTCCGTCACGATACAAATCGGCTCGCGATTGAATGAGATTCCCATCTATAACTGGCAGCAATATAACGGAGGGCATTGACCGGCGATCGTTGCGTGTCGAGCTTTCCGCTTTTTGGCAATTTTTTGGGTTCAATCATGTCGAAACATGACCTCAGCCGGGAAGGAGCTTGCCATGCAAAACATTTCCGAGATCATGACGCGCGACGTGATGACCATCTCGCCGCACGAAACCATACGGCGCGCCGCACAGTTGATGGATGACTTAAATGTCGGCGCGATTCCAGTATGCGACGCGGGACGTTTGATCGGCATCGTGACGGATCGCGATATCACGGTGCGTGCCACTTCCGTCGGCGAAGGACCGGATGAAACCGAAGTGCAAGACGTCATGTCGACCGAGGTGCATTATTGCTTCGATGATCAGGATGTGGATGAAGTGATGGAGAAAATGCGTGACGCCAAGGTGCGGCGCATTCCCGTCATGGATCACCACACGCACAATTTGATCGGGATTGTTTCCCTGGGCGATTTGGCGACCAAGCATTCGGCTGAAGTAGATCGAACGCTGGAAGACATCTCGACGCCTTCCGAACCGGACCGGCCCACGCTCAATTCTTGAAATTGAGAAAGATTTTCAAGGTTTCCTCTCCGTTTGGAGGTTTGTTGCCGCCGCATGGATTGCTTATACTGGCCTTCCAATCATTTTGCTGAGAGGCTATATCACCATGATCCGTTCCTTATTGACTGTTTCTTGCCTGGCCGCCGTTGTTGTGTTGAACGGTTGCGCTTCTTCGTCCACGCCTTCCGCGTCCGGCGGTGTTCAAGCCGCTGCCCCTGCTGCACCGGCGGTAAAAGATGACGTATTGGCTGCCAAGCTCAAAGGCAATTGGGTCGGTGACTGGTCAGTCGGCGGCGCCGGCGGCAAGTTTGAGCTGTTTGTGACGGAAGCGGCAGGTACGGCGATCAAAGGCAGCGCCAACTGGTACGGCACCGCAGTCGGCGACAAGAAATTGCCGATCACCAAAGGCGCCGTGAGCGGCGGCATTCTGTCGGCAGAGCAGCCGGAAGGCTGGTCTTTCACGGTCAGCATGAAAGATGACAAGACCTTGACCGGCACGTGGAGTGTGGCCGGCTACTCAGGCCCCTTGAATCTGAAGCGCCAGTAATACCTTCACCTTCGCGATAAAAAAGGAGCTGCGGCTCCTTTTTTTATTGCCGGCAGCCCCGTTTGACGAAGCGCAATCGCAACCCGCATGCACCTGGCATTTATCGCCCCAACTGCAAAGATGGGATTTTCAGGAGGTGTGCCATGTTAGGTGAAATGATTGGAGACGAGCAGGGCAAGATTACGAGTGTGCGGGTGCTGCCGTTCGAAGGAAATCTTCCCCGGATGGAAGTGACTTTCCAAGCTCAGGGCAAGCTGGTCGGCGTCGATACCGCCACCGTGGGAACCTATATTGCGGTGATGACGCCGGCAGGCGTCTACAACGGTGCAGGGCAGGGCATCGTAACCACTGGCGATGGCGAAACCCTCACATGGACCGGCACGGGAGTCGGCAAGCCGACCGGACAAGGCATGGCCGCCAGCTGGCGCGGTTCCATTTATTACCAGACGACATCGCAACGCCTGGCCGCGCTCAACAAGATGGCCCTCATCTTTGAATATGAAGTCGATGAAAACGGCAATACGGCCGACAAGCTGTGGGAGTGGAAATAAAGCGCATGAGGCTTGTGAACCTTAACCGATTAAGAGACCATCATGAAAAAAATATTCCCATCGCTCGGCAAAGTGCTGCCGGCCCTGTGCATTGCCGGTATGGCGTCGCTGACATGGGCACAGGCAATCGTTTCCGGCGGCATCTTGACCAACCAAGGCGGCATGACGCTTTACACGTTTGATCGCGATACGCCGAACGCCGGCACCAGTGCCTGCGCCGGCGATTGCGCCGCTCTGTGGCCTCCGCTTTTGGCGCAAACCGGTGACAAGGCGAAAGGGGATTATTCGATCATCGTGCGCGACGACGGCAAGCGGCAGTGGGCCTACAAGGGTAAGCCGCTATACACATGGAGCAAAGATCAGAAGCCGGGCGACAAGACGGGGGATGGCGTCAATAAAGTTTGGCATGTTGCCATGCCGTGAGCCGAGCCAGAACATGAAAAAGCCAAGTAGTTCTCAGCGTTAATGCAAAGTCGGCGCGGCGCCGCAACACTTCTTGAATTTTTTGCCGCTGCCGCAAGAACAATCGTCGTTGCGTCCCACCTTCGGTGCGTCGCGCTGCACCGGGGCGACCGCGGACTTGCGATGCGGTAGCCAAAAGCGATGAATGTGCGGAATCGCCGATTCGACTTCGATCGCCAGCTTGTGGCGCTTCATCGGATCGTCGATCAACGCCATTTCCTCTTCTTCGATTTCTTCCGCGCCGAGCAGGTAGATCGACTCCATCAATGGCGCCAGAGGGGAATCCCAAATCGGGTCCCAGGCGTCGGCGCGCAGGTGGATGCCTTCCCAAAATCCCCAGGTCCAGGCTTCGCCGTCCAGCACGGTTTTGCCTTCCCATTCATGTTCGCAAAACAGCGGCTCGAAATCCTTGGGCGCGACTTCCATGGTGACGGCGATTTCATTCATGAAGCGCGCAATCAGCGTGGTGATGCGTTCGGCTTCTTTTTCGGATTTGAAGCGCGGACCTTGTTCCGCAGCCGATCCCCACACTTTCGGCAGCCATTCGGCAAGCAAGACTTGCTGCGGGCCGATTGCCAATGCGGTGAGAAAGCCGTGCAATCTATCCATGGTCATGCCGTCTTCGGCGCAACGGTCGGACAGGAGAAAACGGTCGAGCTCTTCGAATTCTTTGTCGGAAAGGGGTTGGTCCAGATGCATGGGGAAGGTGCTTTCTTAAACGGGGAAACGGTTCAGAATTTTACCGCCACGCCCAGGCGGAAGCTGCGCGGTTCGGCCGGGTGCGTGTGAATGTCGGCGACCGCAGCGGCTTCGCCACGCAGCTGCGAAGCGTAATAGTAATCCACATCGCTCGCTTCGCGGTTGAACAGGTTGAGGATTTCCGCGGTGATCTTCACGTCTTTGCTGATGGCATAGCCGATCTTGGCATTGATCAATGTAGACGAAGGCGAGCGCACTGAATTGTCCGAGACCAAGGGGCGGCCGCCGAAGTAACGCAGACGCACACCGCCGGACCAGCGTCCGATATCGCCCGACATGCCGACCGACAGCGTGCGTTCGATCGCGCCTGGAATATAAGGGCCGCTCGGGTCGGTATCGGTAAAGCGCGCACGCGACCAGGCAAAGTCGGCATCGATGATCCAACCCGGCGCAGGGGTGTAGTAGTTGGCGAGCTCGATGCCGTTGCGATGGCTCGGACGGCTGGCTTGCGTGGTGCCGGCATCGCCGACGAACACCAATTCCGAGCCCAGATCCAGCTGCCAGAACGAGAGCGAGGTTTGTAGTTTGGGCACGAGATCGGTGAGGCGCAAACCGATTTCCTTGCCGATCGCTTTCACCAGCGGGGTGGCCGGCATCGCGGGATCTGTGACGCCTCGCGCGTCGTTGCTATGGAAGCCCTTGCCCCAGTTCAGATAAATTTCTGCGTCCTTGGTCGGCGTGAAAATCGCCGAGAATTTGGGGCTGACGATGGAATCGCTCTTTGAGCCTGAATTGGCCGGATTATTGCCGGCGACATCGAAGCTATACCAGTCTGCGCGCAAGCCGGCGGTTGTGCGCAGCCATGGCGTCCAGTGCGTGGTGTTGGACGCAAATAAGGCGGACGCACTTTCCGTTACTTGGTCTTCGCGCGTGATGGCGACGCGCTGACGCGCAACGGTGCTATACAAACCGACAGGTGCCATGCGGTCGCGCCGGAATTGCGCACCGACCGTGGTTTCCATGTCGAGTTTGCCGAGTTGGTGGAACCAAGTGCGTTCGGCATTGAGGCCGGCGATGGTGCGTCGTTCCGATTGTTGGAATTGATCGCTCAGGCTGGCGCCGTTGCTTGAGCTTGCATACGTGAAGTTGCTGAACAAGTCGAGGCTGGAGCGCACCAGATACGCATCCACTTTGTATGCGCCGTCGGAGAGACGCCGCGTCCAATTGGCGGACAAGCTAAAACGCGAGGTGTCGCCGCCATCGGTCGGATCGATAGTATCGAAGCGCCCAATGCTGCCGGCGCTGAGCGCGCGCCTCGGTACTTGGTCGGTCGCATTCCACGACGATTGCATCGCCATCGCCGTCACGCGACTATCGTCGCTGCCGCTCTTCCAACTATATGACAACACGCCGTTGAAGCGTTTGTAATTTTCCGGGCTGTTCCAAGGACCGTTGTTGCCGGCGCCTTCGAAGGCGTACAGCAAGTTGCCGGCGCCTAAAGCGGAGGAATTGGCTGCAACGATACGGCGGAAATTATGCTGGCCGACTTCAACGCTGAATAAACCTTTATCCAGCACGCGGAAGTAATCGATGGCGGCGGCGCCCGCAGCCGAGAAATCGCCTTCCTCCGCGTAATACGTGCCTTTTTTGTATTGGATGGTTTTAACCAGCTCCGGAATCACGAAGTTCAAATCCGAATACCCTTGGCCATGCGCATTGGTCGGCAAATTGACCGGCATTCCTAAAACAGTGGTGCGAAAGTCGGTGCCATGGTCGAGATTAAAACCGCGTGCGAAATATTGATTCGCCTTGCCGTCGCCCGAATGCTGCGTCACGATCACGCCCGGCACGGCTTCCAGCAATTCGCCGGTGCGGGCGAGCGGACGATTTTCCAATTGCTTGGCCGTGACCGTGCCTTGATTGGCGGAATCGGCCACGCCGATTTGGTTAATGCGGCTGGAGCTGATTTCTAAGGTCGGCAAGGCTTGGTCGGGCACCTGTTCGCCGCCGGCAAGGGCGGGGCTGGTCACAAGCAGTGCGGCAAGCGCAGAAACAGGGCGGGAAAAGCGCGTGGACATGGAATTTGAGGGTGGAAAAAACGCAAAGGCCATATGATACCGAAGCGGCATCTTCTATGGGTTTTCCACGGTTTATACGCGACAAAGCGCGTGGCGGATGCAAAATCGGTTTAGGAATTTGCCCGGATTTTGCGCGTGAAGTCGGCCAAGCGCCGGCCGCTTTGATCAGGATAGGATGCGGCGGTCACCAGAGTATGAATGCGGTCCAGCCGGAAGGAGCGAAAATCCTTACGCAGCTCGCACCACGCCGCAATCGACCAGACGCCGCCCCAAAAATACATAGCAAGCGGCCAGATCATGCGCTGCGTCGCATCGTTTTTGGCATCGGCGTAGCCAATCTGTAATTTGCACCGTTTCTGGATCGCTTGACGGATACATTCTAGCCGTTTGCCATGGGCTGCATCGATATGAAAATCCGGCGCAAACAAAGCAGTCGCTTCGGCGAAATCGCGCTTGTCCTTGGGCAGGGTCAGCATGATCTTGGCAAGCGCGGCGGCGCCCGATGCAGCCAGCTGCGGGCCGCCCCAGGCTTGCACCATGCGTATGCCGACCACCAGCGCATCCAGTTCGTCCGAGGAAAACATCAGCGGCGGCAAGTTGAATTCGGACTTGATGCGGTAGCCCACGCCCGCCTCGCCTTCCACCGGAATGCCCGACAGCGACAAGTCGCGGATGTCCCGATAGATGGTGCGTTCCGACACCGCCAGCCAATCGGCCAATTGCCTAGCCGTGGTGAGGCGGCGTCCACGCAGGTATTGGGCGATCTGGAACAGGCGGTCGGCGCGGCGCATCAGAGGTGCACTCCGCGTGCGTCCAGTTCGGTCAATAGGCGAAGCCGATCGTCACGTACAACCTCTTGCCAATGCCGGCCGCTCAAGGCTCCTTCCAAAGCCCAAAGCATGTTCAGGCTAGTTGTCTTGTTCGTCTTTTTGAGCGCGATGAAGGTATCGACGGCACCGCGGGCCGCCAATTCCTCCATCGTGTGTATGCCTATCGTTGCCAGCATCGACTCCGATTTTGGACCGAGATTGCGCACGGAAGAAAGGCGTTTCGATGCCATCGAATAATCCTATGTCATGGAATGCAGGGCTAGGCGGTTTCCTTCGGTGTCGAGGAAGTGGGCGATGTAGCCCATGCCGTCGGGCAGTGCGAATTTGCCCATTTTAATGCTTCCGCCGGCCGGTTCGATGCGTTCGAGTACGGTATCGATCGAAGGCTGGGCTTCCAGATACAAGACCGGGCCGTTGGTGCCGGGGACATAATTGCTGCCGTCGATCACGGCGCCGATGCTGTCGCCGCTTTCGACGGTGAATACGCCGAGCTGGGTGTCGCCGAAGGCTTCCACGCGCAGCGGGGTGGCGAAGATGGCTTCATAGAATTTGACGGCGCGCGCGAAGTCGGCGGCAGGGATTTCGAACCAGTTGATTTTGGTGTGCATGAGGTGCTCCTGAATAAATGCCACATGGCATAGGGCGCATCATGCGCGAGGGCTCCTGACAGCGTTGTGTCAGGAGCTTTCAGCGACGTCTTTAGGATTCGCAGCTTCGCGGCGGTTGAAACCGGCCACCATATCAAAGCGGAAAAGCCAGCATTCGAGGACGCCATTAAAGCATGCGCCGTAAGGCGAGTTGGTGAGCAGAATGCCCGGCGCCTCGATCGGCGGTTTGACTTCTTGCACTTCGATTTTCTCTAAGGGGGATTTCGAATTGGATGTCGCCGTTGCGCAAGTTGTTGCGCGTCATGACGAAGGTTAATTGTTTTGATGTCGCGATCTGACATGTAGAAGGAAGTATGTCTTATTTGAAATGGATGTTGCCCGAATAAGCGTCAGACCAATCCGTGAGATGGTTCAAAAAAGAGGGGCGCATGCGTTCGTCCGTTCGTTTTTGCATGGTCTAAGGTCATACATGTCAGGGCACATATTGTGTCAACACTTCAGGCAACGACGCTCAAAAGTATCGGTTGTTTTAGCACTGCCGAACAGTGGCATATATCGTGCGTGCCCTAGTTGCCATGTTATGAGGAGATCGATATGGCTGGGCAGAAACCTGTTGTGTTGATTACCGGCTCCGGCGGCCGGCTGGGAACGGCGATTTCCGCCGGATTGATGGACGCCTATACGGTTGTTGGATTTGAGCGTAAGTGCACGGGCGAAAATTGTATTGCCGTCGACATCACTTCGGACGAGGCAATGGCGAAGGCGTGTTCTGAATTGCGCCGGCGGTACGGTAACCGCATCGCCTCGGTCATTCATCTTGCCGCCTATTACGATTTTTCAGGCGAGCCGAATTCTCTATATGAAGAAGTGAACGTCAAGGGGACACAACGTCTATTACGTGCCTTGCAGTCGTTCGAAGTTGAGCAATTCGTTTATGCCGGCACCATGCTGGTACATGCTTCGGCGGAACCTGGCAAGCCGATTAACGAAGATTGGCCGCTCAAGCCGACTTGGTCTTATCCGCAATCAAAACTGGAAGCCGAGCGAGCCGTGGCTACCGAACGCGGAAAAATTCCGGCGGTGATTTTGCGTCTTGCCGGCGTTTATACCGACCATTGCGAAGTGCCGTCGCTTGCCTATCAAATACAGCGCATCTATGAACGGCAAATGCTGAGTCATGTGTTTCCCGGCGATGCATCGCACGGGCAGGCATTCGTGCATGAGGAAGATGTAGTGCGCGCGTTTCGCGCAACGATCGATCGGCGCTCGCAACTACCTGAAGAAACCATGATGCTGATCGGCGAACCTGTGACGGAAAGCTATGAGGCTTTGCAGAATTTGATTGGCTGGCTCGCGCATGGCGAGCACTGGGCTACTCGGCAGATTCCTAAAAGTGTGGCCGCAACAGGGGCGTGGCTGCAAGACAAGGCGGAGGACATTATTCCGGATGCAATTGATCGCGGTGTAGAGACTTTCATCAAGCCATTCATGGTGCAATTGGCGGATGACCACTATGAGTTGGATATTTCACGCGCGGAAAAGCTGATTGATTGGTATCCAAAACATAGCTTGCGCCGCAGCCTGCCGACTATGGTTGGCGAATTGCGTCAGGATCCGGCGCACTGGTACAAACAGAACAAAATTCCGTTGCCCATATGGCTCGAAGAAACACACGATCAAGGTACGCCTAGTCCCGCTGTGATCGCTGATTACCATGCGTTGGGCCGTTTCGAACATCAGCAAACGCTCTGGTGCCACTTCGCGAATATTGCACTGGGATTGTGGTTGATTAGCAGCCCATTTGTCTTCGGGCTTGCGCAGAACTGGATGCAGCCAGGCGAGCTCATGACGCCGACCGGTCGAGGTTTAGCTTACTCGGATACGTGGATGACGATGAGCGAAGTCATTACAGGAGCGTTAATCGTCTGGTTCGGGTTGTTGTCATTGTCGCGCGACGCCGGCTGGGCGCGTTGGACTACCGCCGCGCTTGGCTTGTGGCTATTGTTTGCGCCTTTATTGTTTTGGACGTCGAGCGCGGCCGCTTATGCCAACGATACCTTGGTCGGCGCGCTGGTCATTGTATTCGCCGTCGGCATTCCGACGGCGCCGGGAATCAGTCCCGTGGCGCGCGTTACAGGCCCTGACGCGCCGCCTGGCTGGGACTACAGTCCTTCCGGATGGACGAATCGCTTGCCGATCATTTTTCTTGCCTTCGTCGGGCTGTTTATCTCCCGCTATCTCGCTGCTTACCAGCTCGGCCATGTCGATGCTGCCTGGGATCCATTCTTCGTCGATGGTACCCAGCGCATCGTCACTTCGTCGGTATCCGAGGCTTGGCCGGTGGCGGATGCCGGCCTTGGCGCAGCAGTGTATGCATTGGAGATCATCACTGGCCTGATCGGCGACAAGCGGCGCTGGCGCACGATGCCGTGGCTAGTGCTGGTGTTCGGAATTTTGATCGTGCCGCTGGGCGCGGTCAGCGTATTTTTCATTATTATCCAGCCCATCGTCATTGGGACGTGGTGCACGCTATGCCTGGTCGGCGCGCTGGCCATGCTGCTGCAGATCCCGTACTCGTTTGATGAGATCCTGGCTACTTTGCAATTTTTGAAAAACCGCAGACGCCAGGGTAGACCGCTTTGGTATGTGCTCATGCGCGGCGATACGATGGCGGGCGGAAGTGCCGACTATTCCGACAATTTCGAAGCACAGCCGGGTGCAGTGATACGCGAAATGCTGCTTTCCGGAGTGACTGTGCCATGGACGCTGGTCGTCAGCACCGCAATCGGAATCGCATTGATGTGTACTCGCCTTCTGTTCGATGCATCCGGCGCAGCGGCGGCCAACGATCACATTATCGGCTCGCTCGTGGTGACGTTTTCGATCATGGCATGGGGCGAGGTGGCGCGGCCGCTGCGCTTCGCGAACCTTCTGTTCGGCGTGTGGCTCATGGCTTCGCCTTGGACGATTGGAGGGTATTCCGGGGGCGGTGCGGCAGCATCGGTCTTATTCGGCCTCGCCTTGTTTTGGCTGGCATTTCCCCAAGGACGCATCGTCGGGCGTTATGGTGCCTGGAACAAGGTGGCCCGGTTCCGGCTGCATGTGCCCAGGCCGCATCGGCATGCGCACACCTGAAATTCACTTCGTCCGATTCGAGCGCGGTTCCATGAGATCGGAGAGCAATTCGATCGGCAAGGGAAATACGATGGTTGCCGACTTGTCACCGGCGATGCTGCTCAGCGTTTGCATGTAGCGTAGCTGCATGGCACCGGATTGACGCGCCAGCACGTTCGCGGCTTGCATGAGCTTCTCCGACGCTTGGAGTTCGCCTTCAGCGTGGATAACCTTCGCGCGGCGTTCGCGTTCTGCTTCAGCTTGCCGGGCAATTGCACGCACCATCGATTCATCGAGGTCGACATGCTTGATCTCGACATTGGAGACCTTGATGCCCCAGACATCGGTTTGCGCATCCAGCACTTTCTGGATATCGATATTGAGGCGCTCGCGTTCGGCCAGCATATCGTCGAGTTCGTGCTTGCCTAATACGGCGCGCAAGGTGGTCTGCGCCAGCTGGCTCGTCGCCTCAAAAAAATTGGCGACTTGGATAATGGCTTTATCGGGCTCGACCACGCGAAAATAAATGACTGCATTGACTTTCACCGAGACATTGTCACGCGAGATCACGTCCTGGGTTGGGACATCGAGCACGATGGTGCGCAGGTCGACGCGCACCATCTGCTGCAGGACGGGAATAACAATAATTAATCCCGGCCCTTTTACGCCCCAAAAGCGCCCTAGCTGAAACAACACGCCACGTTCGTATTCCCGTAATACGCGAATGGAAGACGAGAGGATGGCGATTAAAAGAATGGCCAAACCGCCGAAACCAATGACACCGTCCAAAATCATGATTGCTCTCCTTGTTCATTCGTATCGAGTGGCGCAACTTCCAATTCCAATCCCTTGCGTGCGACCACGCGTACATGCTGCCCCTTCCGAAGATTGGAATGACTTACCACGTGCCAGTTTTCTCCTTGCAGTTGAGCCCATCCTTCCGTCTGCGTTGCCTCCATTATTTCGGCGACGCTGCCGATTAGGTTGCCGGAACCGCCTACGACAGCGCGGCGCCGTGCTTTCAGCGCCATATTTGTTATCGCTACGAGAAAAAGGGCGCTCGTTACGGCGACGGTAACGATCAATGCCATCGGAATGCCATATCCCGGCAAATCGGTGTCGATAAGCATCAATGCTCCGGCCACGAACGCAACGATGCCGCCCAGTCCCAGAATTCCAAAACTTGGGAGAAACGCTTCAGCGGCCATGAACGCCATGCCAAGCAAAATCAAAGCCAAACCTGCATAGTTCACCGGCAACAGTTGTAGAGCATAGAGTCCGAGCAGAAGACAGATCGCGCCAATAACGCCGGGCACGCCAACACCAGGGTTCATGAACTCAAAAATAATTCCATAGATGCCGATCGCCATGAGAATCAACGCAACACTCGGGTCCGTGACGGTCGCTAAAAGCTTTGTGCGCCAGTCCGGCTGCATGTCGACGACGTTTGCATTTCTAGTTTGCAGCAGCTTGTCTTGACCGAGTATGTTCACTTTTTTACCGTCCAGCTGCGCTGTCAAATCAGCGATGTCCTTAGCGACATAATCGATGACATTTTGTGCCGAAGCTTCCTCTGCGGATAGGCTGACTGCTTCTCGAACCGCTCTTTCAGCCCAGTCGGCATTTCGGTTGCGCATCTGCGCAAGCCCGCGGATATACGCTGCCGCATCGTTCACTTGCTTACGCGACATGGGTGCGGTAAGAGCCTTATCTGTGGCCTCGGGATCATCTGCCTTTTTACCGGATGCATGGTTATTAGGGAGAGTTGAGGGCTTTTCCCGCTCCGGCCCCGGAGTGCCGCCGATTTGGACCGGCGTGGCGGCACCTAAGTTAGTGCCGGGCGCCATTGCGGCGATATGGCTTGCATACAGAATATAGGTTCCTGCGCTGGCCGCACGCGCACCACTGGGTGCGACATAGCCGGCAACCGGTACCGGAGAGGCCAGGATCGCTTTGATGATTGAGCGCATCGATGTATCAAGACCGCCAGGTGTGTCCATTTGAATGATCACGAGATGACTGCCGTTCGAGGCAGCATGTGTGATTCCTCGCACGACATAATCCGCATTGGCCGGACTGATTGCGCCGTCGATAGTCAGTAGCGTCACTTGGGAAGAAACCGCTGTGGCCGGCAGAGAAAAGATTGACCATAACAACAGTGCAAGGGCGACATGGAATAATCGCGTGGCGGTGAGAACATCAAAAGCCTTGTGCCGCAACACGGGCCACTCTTGTAGAGACATTAATTGCTCTTTTGCACGGATACGGGTTTGCAGATGAAGAGGTACATGCCGACCTATTCTCCAGTACATCCCGGTCTTAGTCTTGCGTGAAATCAGAATCTCAAACGCATGCTGTTATTTGCGTTTCGATCAGTCTGTTCGGCAATCTTGAGTGTGTATAAGGCCTCCTGCAGCAACAATTTTGCTAAGTCGGCTGCATCAATCGGCGCGCAGTTGTTACCCGGCCTATTTGGGTTTGGCCGCTTCGCGCCGGTTGAACCCGGCCACCATATCGAAGCGGAACAGCCGGCATTCAAGCGCGCCGTTAAAGAACGGCGTCTTGCGTGCTTCCTTTAAGCGCAAGAGTTTCGGCACGCCCAAGTCGGCGGTGAAGAGAAATACGCTCCAGCCGGCGAAGCGCTGCTTCAAGGTCGTGCCGAATGCGCTGAAGAAGGCTTGCGCCATGTCATCGCTGGCAATCGTGCTGTCGCCGCGCACGCCGATGCGCTCGCCGTACGGCGGGTTGGTGAGCAGGATACCGGGCGTTTCGGTCGGCGGTTTGACTTCTTGCGCTTCGATTTGCTTTAAGGGCACATCGAACAGAATTCCCGCCATGACGAGATTGTTTCGCGTCATCGCGATCATGTCGCCCGAAATATCGCTGCCGAAAATCGTAGGCAAATTAGGTAAGGGATTGGGTTTGATTTCAGCTTTGATGGCTTGCCATGTTTTCGCGTCGAAGTCGTGGAATTTTTCAAAGGCGAAGCTGCGGCGTACGCCGGGCGGAATCCCCATGATCATTTGGGCGGCTTCAATCAGAATCGTGCCGGAACCGCACATGGGGTCGAACAATACCGTGCCTGGTTTCCAGCCCGCGACACGCAATAAACCCGCTGCGAGGTTTTCACGCAAGGGCGCGTCGCCGGTCTCTTGCCGCCAGCCGCGCTTGAAGAGCGCTTCGCCCGAAGTATCGAGATACAGCGTGACGTTGCGCGCATCCAGAAACGCGAAGATACGCATGTCCGGCGTCTTGGTATTGACCGAGGGGCGCTTGTTGAATTGATCGCGGAAGCGGTCGCATACCGCATCCTTCACCTTCAAGGTAGTGAATTCCAGGCTCTTCAGCGGCGACTTGATCGCGGTGAGATCCACGCGGATGGTGCGATCGACGCTGAACCAATCTTCCCATGGCTGAGCCAGCGCGAGATCATAGATATCGTTTTCGTTGGCATAGCTCGATTGCGCGATACGCAACAAAACGCGCGATGCGATGCGCGAATGCAGGTTGATGCGGTAAGCGTCGCTCAAATCGCCGGAGCAATGCACGCCGCCCGGCACCTGGCTATGGACTTTGAGTGATTTGCTTTGTTGCGCGATCTCGCCTAGTTCTTCGGCGAGCGGCGCTTCCATGCCGCGCGGGCATGGAAGAAAGTAGGAATAAGCCATGGGGAACCCTTTATCCGTTTTTTGTGACGCATCTCAGCCTAGAAAGGCTTGACCGCCACAAGTATTACTGCTGCAAGTAATGCAATTACAGGAAACTCGTTGAACCAGCGATACCACTTATCACTATGCCGATTCGCATTCTTCTCGAATTTCTTCAACAAGGCTCCGCAGGCATGGTGGTAACCGATCAGCAGCACCACGATGGTCAGCTTGGCATGCATCCAGCCGGCGCCTTTGCCGATGCCGTAGTCCAGCCACAACCACAAGCCGAATCCCAGCGCGGGAACCGCGAGTATCGACATGAAGCGATACAGGCGGCGCGCCATCAACAGCAAGCGCTCGGTAGTGGTCGCATCGTTTTCCATCGCAAGATTCACAAAAATGCGCGGCAGATAAAACAATCCCGCGAACCACGAGGCGACGAAAACAATATGGAGCGCTTTAATCCAGAGCATGGCGTGTCCTAGCTATTGACGAACTTCGCTACGCCGTAAACACGGCACTTATTCACGAATTTCCCCGTGGTGAAGCAGGGAATTCACGGGGCATGCCCCGTGCCTGCGTAACGGTGTCGCCTTGCAAGGCGACACTCCGTAAACACGGCACTTATTCACGAATTTCCCCGTGCCCGAACACGACGAACTTCAAGGAGGTCAACCCTTCCAATCCTACCGGTCCGCGCGCATGCAGCTTGTCGTTGGAAATGCCGATTTCCGCACCCAAGCCATATTCGAAGCCGTCGGCAAAACGGGTCGAGGCATTGACCATCACCGACGCCGAATCGACTTCACGCAAAAAGCGCATCGCCTTGCTGTAGTCTTCGGTGACGATGGAGTCCGTGTGCTGCGAGGAATACGTATTGATGTGATCGATCGCTTCATCGACACCGGCAACCACTTTTACCGCCAGGACCGGCGCCAGATATTCGGTGCGCCAATCTTCTTCGTTGGCGGCAGTCAGTCTCGGATAAGCTGCCAAAATTTTGCGCGCTTCATCATCGCCGCGCAGCTCGACTTCTTTTTCCGCGTACAGCTTAGCGAGACCCGGCAATACATTCGACGCGATACCGCGCGCCACCAGGAGCGTTTCCATGGTGTTGCAGGTGCCGTAGCGATGGCACTTGGCGTTGAAAGCGATGCGCAAGGCTTTTTCGATGTCCGCGCTGTCGTCGATATACACATGGCAAATGCCGTCCAGGTGCTTGATCATCGGCACCTTGGATTCCTTCATCAGCCGCTCGATCAGTCCTTTGCCACCGCGCGGCACGATCACGTCCACGTATTGCGGCATGGTGATCAATTCGCCTACGGCGGCGCGATCGGTCGTCTCGACGATCTGCACCGCGTCGGACGGCAAGCCGGCACCCGCCAGGCCTTCCTTCACCAGCTTGGACAAAGCTTGATTGCAGTGAATCGCTTCCGAGCCGCCGCGCAATATCGTCGCATTGCCGCTCTTGATGCACAGGCCTGCTGCATCGACCGTCACGTTAGGGCGCGCTTCGTAAATAATACCGATCACGCCCAGCGGCACGCGCATCTGGCCGACTTGAATGCCGGTCGGGCGGCAACGCATATTGGTGATTTCACCGATCGGGTCGGGCAGGGCGACGACTTGCTCCAAGCCTTCCGCCATGGTGGCGATGGCTTTATCGGACAAGGTCAAGCGGTCGAGCATGGCCTCGGCCAAACCGTTGGCGCGCGCAGCGTCCAAGTCTTTGCGGTTGGCTTCACGCAACAGCTCGGCATCGCGCCGGATAGCGGCGGCGATCAGCAGCAGCGCTTGATTTTTTGCCGACGTGCCGGCCTTGGCCATGGCGCGTGAAGCGGTACGAGCGCGCTGGCCGACGTCGTTCATGTATTGCTTGATGTCCATATCCAAATTCCCTGATTATTTTCCGTGTGCGACTTTGAGACCGAGTTGCAGCATCGCATCCCACGCATCGCCGGCAAATGCCTTGGCACGCAAACCCTTGATCATCTTATCGATCTGGGCGGCTTCTTGCAGCGCACCTTCCAATATTCGTATTGTAAGCCGTGCCAGCGCCGGCTCCATCAGACGTTCGCGCGGTCCCCAAATGCGAAATTCCTTCAGGAGAGCACCCAGCGGCCGTCCCTGCTGCATGGCCGATTTCAATTTCAATAACGTGCGGATTTCTTCCGCCACCGCCCACAATACCAGCGGCAGCGCTTCGCCTTCCCCTTTCAAACCATCCAGCATGCGCGTCAAGCGCGCGGCGTCGCCCGATAGCATGGCTTCATTCAATTTGAAAACATCGTAGCGCGCGACATTCAGCACGGCATCGTGAATCTGTTCGAAGCTTAGTTTCCCTTCCGGATAGAGCAGGGCGAGCTTTTGAATTTCCTGGTGTGCCGCCAGCAAATTGCCTTCGACCCTATCGGCAATGAACTCCACGCCTTGCCGGTCCGCACTTTGACGTTGGGCCGATAAGCGCATGCCTATCCAATTCGGCAATTGGTTGCGCTCAACCATGGGGATGTCGACATACACCGCGGCTTGCTGCAAGGCCGACACCCACGCCGTTTTTTGCGTGGCCCAGTCAAGCTTGGGCAGGGTAATCAGCGTGACGTTATCCGGGCTAAGATTCGCCGCGTAATCCTGTAAGGCCGAGCCGCCCTCCTTGCCGGGTTTGCCGGTCGGGATGCGCAGCTCGATGAGTTTCCTATCGCCGAACAAGGACTGCGATTGGTTTGCTTCCAGCAAGGCGCCCCACTTGAAGCTGCGCTCCACCATCAGGACTTCGCGCTCGGTGAGACCTTGGGCACGAGCCGTCTTACGGATTTTGTCTGCCGCTTCGAGGGCAAGCAAATGTTCGTCGCTGGTGATGACGTACAGCGGCGCGAGCGGCTTGCTCAGGTGTGCATCGAGCGCGTCGAATCGCAGCTGCATAAATGGTCAGGCGGATTTGATCGCGGCTAAGCGCCGCAGAATCTGCTGCACGACATCGGTTTGCATGTCACGGTAAAGCATGGCTTTCTCCGATTCTTTCGCCAGCACTTGCGCTTCATTGAAGCTCATGTCGCGCTTCAACACGATATCGGTCGACGGCAGCAATTCCTTGCCTGCCGTATTTTTGACACGGAACGTGAGCCTGTAATACAAAGCCAGTTCGCGAATGCGGCCCTGGCTGTTCAAGGACAACACGGATTCTTCGCGTGATTCGCCGAGCGCTTCGATGCTTGCTTGGGCGGTTTTCGGGTCGTCGACGATTTGCGTGCCGCCGGTGGCGCGAATTTGCCGCCGGAGTTCCGCGCCGAGCGAAGACGATTCGGGGAAACCGACATGAATCGTCGCGAACGGTAAATTGGTGCGGCCGTCCGCGCCACGCAATTGAAAACCGCAAGAAGCCAGCAGCGTGGCTGCCAGCAAGCTTTGCAGGATGACGAAAATGGCGCGGCGTGTCACGAACATGTTTGTCCTAAACGGTTAGGCGACGATATTGACCAGCTTGCCGGGCACGACGATGACTTTCTTCGGCGTGCCTTCGACATAGCGCTTGACGTTTTCATTGGCAAGCGCGGTGGCTTCGATGGTGGCTTTGTCGGCATCCTTGGCCACTTTGACGCTGCCGCGCAATTTGCCGTTGACTTGCACCATCAGTTCGATTTCGGATTGCTCCAACGCACCGGCATCGACTTGCGGCCAAGGGGCGTCGAGGATTTCGCCGTGCGCCTTTCCATATCCAAGTTCCTGCCACAGCACATGGGTGATATGCGGCGCGACCGGATTCAAGATGCGCAGGAACACGCACAAGGCTTCGGCGACCACGATATTGCTGGCGGTGCTATCGTCCAGCTTGGCGCTTTCCAGGATGTTCAGCATCTTCATGCAGGCCGACACCACGGTGTTGTATTGCAGGCGCTTGTAATCGTGTTCGGCTTGCTGCAGGATCTTGTGCACTTCGCGCCGCAAGCTCTTCTGCGCATCGTCCATGGTGCTTGGATCGATTGCGCCGTAGGCGGCGATGCGTCCCGACTGCGCGTGCGCGTAAGACCATACGCGCTTCAAGAAGCGGTGCGCGCCTTCGACGCCGGCATCATTCCATTCCAGCGTTTGCTCAGGCGGCGAAGCGAACATGACGAACAGGCGCGCGGTGTCGGCGCCGTAGCGGTCGATCAGCTCTTGCGGATCGACGCCATTGTTCTTCGACTTCGACATGGTCGTCATCTCGTATTCGAGCGGCGTGCCGTCGGCTTTCAGTTTGCCGCCGATGATCTGGCCTTGCTCGTTGGTGAGGGCGTCGACCTCGTCTTCCCAATAGTAATTCTTGCCGGCGTCGGCCGGTTTGTGGAAGAACGCGCCTTTCAATACCATGCCTTGGGTGAGCAGGTTGACGAAGGGCTCGTCGATCTTCACTAAGCCCAGGTCGCGCATCACCTTGGTCCAGAAGCGCGCATACAGCAAGTGCAGAATCGCATGCTCGATGCCGCCGATGTACTGGTCCATCGGCATCCAATAGTTCGCGCCGTCGGCGACCATCTGCTCGTTGTTGGTTGGATCGCAATAACGCATGAAATACCAGGACGAATCGACAAAGGTATCCATGGTGTCGGTTTCACGCCGCGCCGGCTTGCCGCACGAGGGGCAATCGACTTTCAAGAAGTCTTCGCGCTTGTTGAGCGGATTGCCCGAGCCGTCCGGCACGCAATCCTGCGGCAGCACGACCGGCAAATCTTTTTCCGGCACCGGCACCGAGCCGCACGCGTCGCAGTGGATGATGGGAATCGGCGTGCCCCAATAGCGCTGGCGGGATACGCCCCAGTCGCGCAGTCGCCAAGTGGTTTTCTTTTCGCCTATGCCTTTGGCGGCGAGGTCGGCGGCGATCTTGTCTACTGCCGCTTTGTAATTCAAGCCATCGTAGGCGCCGGAATTGATAGTGATGCCGCGCTGCTTGTCGCCATACCATTCTTGCCATGCGTCGGTGGAGAAGCTTTCGCCTTCGACTGCAATGACTTGCTTGATCGGCAGCTGATATTTTTTCGCGAATGCGAAGTCGCGTTCATCGTGCGCAGGCACCGCCATCACGGCGCCGTCGCCATAGCTCATCAAGACATAGTTGCCGACCCACACTTCGACTTGCGCGCCGGTGAGGGGGTGCGTGACGAACAAACCGGTCGGCATGCCTTCCTTTTCACGCAGCGCGAGTTCCGCTTCGGTGGTGCCGCCTTTTTTGCATTCTTCAATGAAGTCGGCAAGTTTCGGATTCGTCGCGGCGGCGTGCGTGGCGAGCGGATGTTCCGGCGCGACCGCGCAGAAAGTCACGCCCATGATAGTGTCGGCGCGGGTGGTGAACACCCACAGCTTGCCGTCCTGGATCAACTGGCCGCCGCCATCCTTGATTTCGTGCGGGAAGGCGAAACGCACGCCTTCACTCTTACCGATCCAGTTTTCCTGCATTAAACGCACACGCTCCGGCCAGCCGGGCAGCTTGTGCTGCACATGGTCGAGCAACTCTTCTGCGTAATCGGTGATCTTCAAGTAGTAGCCGGGGATTTCACGCTTCTCCACCAGCGCGCCGGTACGCCAGCCGCGGCCGTCGATCACTTGCTCGTTGGCGAGCACGGTTTGATCGACCGGGTCCCAGTTGACGATTTGCGTCTTGCGGTAGGCGATGCCTTTTCCCAGCATCTTCAAAAACAGCCATTGGTTCCACTTGTAGTAGCTCGCATCGCAGGTGGCGACTTCGCGCGACCAATCGATCGCCAAGCCCATCGCCTGCATTTGCTTCTTCATGTACGCGATGTTTTCATACGTCCATTTTGCCGGTGGCACCTTGTTCTTCAGCGCGGCATTCTCCGCCGGCAGACCGAAGGCATCCCATCCCATCGGCATCAAGACGTTGTAACCGTTCATGCGCAAAAAGCGCGCAAGCATGTCGTTGATGGTGTAGTTGCGCACATGGCCCATGTGCAGCTTGCCGGACGGGTAGGGCAGCATGGAGCAGGCGTAAAACTTGGGCTTGGCTTTGCCGTTTTTGTCTTTCGCGTGCTCGACGGCGCGGTAGGCGTCGATTTTTTGCCAATGGTCTTGCGCCGATTTTTCAACGTCGGCGGGGCTGTATTTGTCTTGCATGTCGGGTGGTGCCGGTAAGTGGATATGAACCCGACATTATACCGGGTCGGCACTGCTCTTTGGAGGGCACAACTTTGGGGATTTCGCTTGAAAATCAGCGAATTATCAGCTTTAACGCAGGTTTTTCGCCGTAGTCGTCGTAGCGGTCGTTGATGGCGTCCACGCAGAATGCCAGTTCTTCCAGAATCTCAGGGGCACGTTGCTTTATTTGCTCGGCATGCGTGACGTCGATTTCAAGAACTTCATCGGGCATGAGGCGGAACTTGGACATGCCTTCGTCATCGCGCAAATAGCTGAGGCAATCGACCCAGGCATCCATGTTATTGCCATAGAAATCGGGAAAGCCGAAGACTTGTTTGCTGACCGCATGAAACGATGCCCAGTCGGTAATGGCGGAACCGTCGAGCGTGGCGTGTGCCATTATTTCTTGGCAGCTTCTTTGGGCTCGGTGACAAAGCCCATCTTGTTCATGCCGTTGTTTTGCGCCGCCGCCATCACTTGCGCGATGATTTCGTAGCGGGTGGCTTTGTCGGCGCGCAGTTGCAATTCCGGCTGCGGCGTTTTTTTGGCTTCGGCAGCCAGGCGTGGTTCCAGGTCTGGCTGCGCGATGGGGGCGTTGTTCCAGAACAGCTTGCCTTCACTATTGATGGCGATTGTGACAGTCTGCGGCTTTTCTTGTACCGGTGTCGACTGTGCATTCGGCAGATCGAGCTTGACGGCGTGGGTGAACAGCGGAGCAGTGATGATGAAGATCACCAGCAGTACCAGCATCACATCCACCATGGGCGTGACATTGATCTCCGACATCGGAGTTTGCTGCTGATTGTTGTTGAAGCCGCCGAAAGCCATGCAAATATCCCTTATTTCCCTACGCGCGCGCCGGTGGTGAGGTAGGCATGCAAGTCATGCGCGAAGGCGTCGAGTTCCGCCAGCGTGATGCGGTTTACCCGGGTAAAGGCGTTGTACGCCAGTACAGCCGGAATCGCGACGGCCAGGCCGAGCGCCGTCATGATCAAGGACTCGCCCACCGGGCCGGCGACTTTGTCGATCTGCACTGTGCCGGCTGCTGAAATGTTGGCGAGCGCATGATAAATGCCCCACACCGTGCCGAATAGGCCGACGAAGGGAGCGGTCGAGCCGACCGAGGCCAGCAGCGTTAAGCCGTTCTCCAGGCGGGCCGCGACGCGATTGATTTCTTGACGCAGCGTCCGGGTAATCAATTCGCCTGGATCGGTTGCCGCATTGAGCGAACCGGCTTGCGCCGTTACGTTGGCTGCTTGCGCGCTTTGTGCCGCCAAGGGGGTGTAGACGTTTTCCGTATCGCTCTTGCCGATCAGGGCGATGGCGTCAGTCAGGGTCGGCGCGGTCCAGAAGGCTTCGAGGGCTCTGGCGCTATTGCGAATGCGCCAAGAGCTCCAAGCTTTGGATAGGATGTAATACCAGCTCACAATCGACATCAACAACAGGACGCCGGCGACGGCGTACGAAATCGCGTCGCCTTGCGCCAAGTAATGAGTAAAGCCGAGTGGGGTAGGAGTTGAATTCATGACAGTCCCAGCACGTCGTACATATCGAATAAACCGGTTTTCTTGTCAGCCAAAAAGCGCGCTGCGCGCAGACTTCCATGCGCGTAGTGCACACGGCTCGACGATTTGTGCGTGATTTCGATGCGTTCGCCCATGCCGGCAAATAGCACGGTATGGTCGCCGACGATGTCGCCGCCGCGAATGGTGGCAAAACCGATGGAGGAGGGATCGCGCGGGCCGGTCACGCCTTCGCGTGCAAACACGCCGACTTCTTTCAAATCGCGTCCCAATGCCTGGGCGATGACCTCGCCCATCTTGAGCGCAGTACCAGAAGGCGCATCGACTTTATGACGATGATGAGCTTCGATGATTTCGATGTCATAGCCTTCGGAAAAATGTTTTGCCGCCATTTCCAAGAGCTTCATCGTGACGTTTACGCCTACGCTCATATTGGGTGCGAACATGATTGCGGTTTTTTGTGCAGCCGTAGCGATGGCCGCTTTGCCGGCTTCATCGAAGCCGGTCGTGCCGATGATCACTTTGATGCCGTGCGCGGCGCAGTACTCCAGGTGGGTCAAGGTGCCTTCGGGGCGGGTGAAATCGATCAGATATTCGGCATTGGCTAAGCCCTTGCTCAGATCCGATTCGATCAAAACGCCGCTGGTTTTGCCAGCAAATGCACAGGCATCGACCCCAATGCTGGGGCCGGGAATATCGAGTGCGCCGGCCAGCTCGGCGTCGTCCGCTTCCAGCACTGCTTCAATGAGCATGTGGCCCATGCGGCCCGATGCACCGGCGATCGCGATTTTCATTGCGTTAGAGGTTCCAACCTTCATGATTATTTCTTATCCGCCGCCGGAGCAGCGGTAGGCGCAGCCGCAGGAGTTGCGGTAGAGGTTGCAGCGGGAGCAGGGGGCGTACCTGCGATCAAGGAAATGTATTCTTTTTCCGTCGGCAGTTCGCCGGCGTCGATACGAGCGAGGCGGTTATCTTTGAAAAACACGCCGATGCGACTGGAAATGACGTCGCCATTGCGTTTCTCCAAACGGAACACATAGTCCCAACGATCGGCGTGAAAAATATCGGTTAAGAGCGGCGTACCGAGGACAAAGCGCACTTGCTCAGGCGTCATGCCGATTTTCAGTTGCGCCATCATTTCACGCGAAACGAAATTGCCTTGCTGGATATCGGGCCTGTATGGCGTAAAGATGCCGAACAGACGCCGTTCTTTGCTGGTTTCCACGCCCTTGTTCGCAGGCGTCTCAATTTTTGCCGACGCGACGGGCGCCGCGGGCACTGCAGCGGCCGTAGGAGCCGGCGCCGGTTTTGTTGCGGCGGCAGGCGCTGCAGGCGCAACAGGAGCGGCAGGTTTGGCGGTCGCGACCGGGGCGGGCTCTTCCATCAAAGGGTTTTTGGAGGCGCAAGCGGACAAGCCGAGAATGGCGGCCACGCACAAGCTAGCCGCCAGCGGCGAAGCCGGACGGAAGGCGAGAAGCATTCGCATAAAGGATCGCATTCAGTGTCAAAACGCTATATGATAAGGCAGATTGCGCATTCCACCAAAAACATGTCCCATACTCCTTCTGACTTGAAATCCAGCGGCCTGAAGGCGACGCTGCCCCGTCTGAAAATTCTCGATATTTTTCAGAACAGCAGCGTTCGGCATTTGAGTGCCGAGGATGTCTACAAGATTCTGCTCGCGGAAAATATGGATGTCGGCTTGGCGACCGTATATCGTGTGTTGACGCAATTTGAACAGGCGGGCTTGCTGCATCGGAATCATTTTGAAACCGGCAAGGCTGTTTTTGAATTAAATGAAGGTTCGCACCACGACCACTTGGTTTGTCTGGATTGCGGCCGGGTGGAAGAGTTCTTTGACGAAGAAATAGAACAGCGTCAACAGAAAATCGCGATAGAGCGTGGGTTTAATATCGCTGAACACGCTTTGGCTTTATACGGTCATTGCACCAAGGCCGATTGCCCGCACCGCGGACGATAACAATTGCAAGCGTTCGGCCTATGATTGAACCTGAAGAAGCGCGTGTCGCCCCGCGAAAAGTGTTAAAGGTTCGCTCGCGGGTCATCATGCAGAATGGCCCTACCTTGCAAGGCAAAACCCTTGACATCTCTATTTCCGGTATATGCGTCATGGTCGAAGGGCCGATTCCGGCCGGTCATCTTTGCATGATCATTTTCGACACCCTGGTCAAAGGCATTCCAAAGCAAGTCAGTGCGACGGCTAAGGCGGTTTATAGTATCTGCGGAAAAGACGGTTTCCGGACCGGATTCCAATTTAGCCAGCTAACGCCGGCCAATGCCACCGTGATCAACGGCATCGTGGCTTCCTGATTCCGCCATCAGTGGTGACTCAACGCATTCGACAGTAGTTTAGCGGTGATGTCGACGATCGGTATCACTCGCTCATACGCCATTCTCGTCGGGCCGATAACGCCTAGCGTGCCGACTACCTTGCCGTTGACTTCATAGGGTGCGGTCACGATGCTCATATCGTCTACCGGCACCAATTGCGATTCGCCGCCGATAAAAATCTGTACGCCGGTCGCCTTGCTGGAAATATCGAGCAATTGCATGAGGCCGGTCTTTTGTTCGAACAATTCGAACAGCTTGCGCAGAGACGCCATGTTGGAGGACAGATCCGATACGGACAACAGGTTGCGTTCGCCGGAAATCACCATATCGTCGCCTTCATCGGCCATGGCGGCGCTGCCGGCCTCGACCGCGGCTTGCATCAGGCGCGTCATGTCGTCGCGCAATCGCACTAATTCGTTTTTCAAGCGCACCCTGACTTCTTCGAAGCTTTGTCCGCCATAGTTCTGGTTGATGTAGTTGGTCGCTTGGGTCAATTGCGCCGGCGTGTAATCCACATCCGTCAACAGCAGCCGGTTTTGCACGTCGCCGTTGGGTGCGACGATCACCAGCAGAATACGTTTTTCGGATAGGCGCAGGAAGTCAACTTGCTGAAACACCGATTCATGGCGCGGCGCCAATACCACTCCCGCAAATTGCGAAAGCGACGACAGGATTTGCGCTGCATTGGCGACCATCTTTTTCGGCGAATTTATTTGCAACTGAGCTTGCATGCGTGACTCGAGCGCCACCTCGTCGAGCGATTGCACCGTCAGCAGCGTATCGACGAATACGCGATATCCCTTGGGCGTCGGCACCCGGCCGGCCGAAGTGTGCGGACTGGCAACGAAACCCATTTCTTCCAGATCGGCCATGATGTTGCGTATGGTTGCCGGCGAAATATCGAGTCCCGAGATTTTTGACAGCGCGCGCGATCCCACCGGCTGACCGTCGGCGATGTACCGTTCGATCAGCGCTTTCAAGATGGTTTGGGCACGATTATCGAGTTGCATGGAGGTATTCTAACCAGCGGGCCTATCTGCTGCCAATGGGAGTTCGTCAACTGTGGCGGATGCGGGAATATGCGTTGCCAGCCAATCATGTAATTCATGCAAGTTCCGGCACTGTGCCTCGGGAATGATATGGGAGGGCAGGGTGCGTCCGAAACGATTCATCCAAGCAGCGCGTAAGCCCGCGCGTTGAGCGCCGGCAATATCCAGTTCCGGGTCGTCGCCGACATAGAGGGCTTGTTCAGGCGCTACGCCGAGTGCTTTGCAAGCGGCGCGAAAAATTGCAGCATCCGGTTTGACGCAGCCGATTTGATGAGCGGCAATCGAAAATTGAAAATGATGCGCCAGGCCGATGGCACGTAAATCCGCCACGCCGTTGGAAATGGAGCCGAGCACAGCGCGTCCGCGCAGCTTGGAAATGACGGGCAGCACGTCTTCATACAAAGTCACTTTGTTGCGAGCCGCTAAAAAGGCATCCAATGCACCTTGTACACTACGGATGTCTTCTTCGACGGCGGCAAATGCTTCATGCAGGACCGCCCGGCGCAGCTCGGTCAAATTGATGCGATAGCGTGGTTCCGTTTCTAGTAATTCCATACGGCGCGCGCGCAATTGTTCGATACTGTGACGAGAGGCAACACGCGGCGCATGCGAAGCCAGCCATGTATGCATGGCAATTTCGGCTTGGGCGATGACAGGGGCGATCGGCCACAAGGTATCGTCCAAATCGAATAAAACGGCTTTAATCGGAGCATTCATAAAGATGTAGAGTGATTCTTGAGCGGAATGTTTCAAGGAGCACTTTGTTAACGTTCACCAATTATGTTTTAATCCACAGCATGTCTTCCACTTCGACTCTTGCCTACCCTACCATAGCACTCGCCGGCAAGCCCATGGCCGTCGGTATAGGCGACTCTTTGACGGAAATTGCCGATTTTCTTGCAAGCACGGGGCGCAAGGTGATGTTCGAGGCGGAAACCGCTCGTCATATCGGTATGACCGGCGGCGTCACCCTCACGGCTGATCAAATCGGGCTGCAAGCGAACCTCGTCATTGTCGTCGGTGGCGACGGCACCATGCTGGGCATTGCGCGGCAACTCGCGCCGTACAACGTGCCCTTGATCGGCATTAATCAGGGACGCCTCGGCTTCATGACCGATATTCCAGTCGAACGCATGATGCCGCTGCTGGCTGATATGTTGGCAGGAAAAGTGGAATCGGAACAGCGCACTTTACTGGAAGGCGAAGTCATGCGCGGCGGCCAGGCGATTTTCCGCGGCTTGGCTTTCAACGATGTGGTGGTGGCGCGCGGTTCCGGTTCCGGCATGGTGGAGTTGAAAGTCGAAGTCGACGGCCGCTTCGTCTATAACCAGCGCTCCGACGGCTTGATCGTGGCGACACCGACCGGTTCGACCGCTTACGCTCTATCCGCCGGCGGCCCGCTCTTGCATCCCAATTTAAACGGCGTGGCGCTGGTACCGATCGCGCCGCATGCCTTGTCTAATCGTCCGATCGTGCTGCCGGACACCAGCAAAATCGATATCGAAGTCATCAACGGACGCGATATCAGCGTCAATTTCGATATGCAAACCTTTGCCAGCCTGCAGCACCATGACCGCGTCCTGGTGCGCCGCTCCGGGCACACGGTTACTTTTCTCCATCCGGCCGGCTGGAGCTACTACGCCACCCTGCGCGAAAAGTTGCACTGGCATGAATATCCCTCGGTCGAAGGCCAGTTAAAATAACGGCCTATCGCTTTTCAACTTCCCATGTTGCGCACCTTATCCATTCGCGATTTCGTCATCGTCGAAGCCATCGAACTTGAATTGGCTTCGGGCTTTACCGTGTTTACCGGCGAGACCGGCGCCGGTAAATCGATCTTGATCGATGCGTTGGCGCTCGCCTTGGGCGGACGCGGCGATGCCAGCGTGGTGCGCGAAGGCGCGGCCAAGGCGGATATCTCCGCCGAATTTGCCGTCAATGAAGAAACCGCCGCCTGGCTCGCCGAAAATGAGTTTGCCGATGAAGACGGCGGCGTGCTCTTGCGTCGCGTGATCGACAACGCCGGGCGTTCCAAGGCCTTCATCAATGGCGTTGCCGCTACCGCCACCCAATTGCGTGATCTGGGTGAAATGCTGGTCGACATACACGGCCAGCATGCGCATCAATCCCTGATGAAGGCGGATGCGCAACGCGTGCTGCTCGATAGTCAAGCCGGTTTGCAAGACCAAGCCAAGGCGGTCGCAGCCGCCTATAAAGCGTGGCGTGCTTTATCCAAGCAGCGCGAAGAATTCGAGAATAATGCCAAGAATGTCTTGCTTGAACGCGAGCGGCTGGAGTGGCAGGTGGGTGAGCTGGAAAAATTGGCGCCGAAAGCAGGCGAGTGGACTGAAATCAATCACGAGCATAGCCGCTTGTCGCATGCGGCGACGCTGATCGAAGGCGCGCAGGAAGCATTGGCTGCGATTTCCGAATCGGACGACAATCCGATGTTGAAGCAATTAGCCGCCTTGAATCAAAAGCTCGGCAAGCTCTGTGGCATCGACGATGGCTTAAAGCCGGTGCTCGACGTGTTGGGGCCGGCGCAAATTCAATTGCAAGAAGCGGTATACGCCTTGAATGAATACCTGGGGCGCCTCGAACTCGATCCACGCCGCTTGCAAGAGGTGGAGGCGCGCTTGGGTGAATTGCATGCGACCGCGCGTAAATTCCATGTCGAGCCCGAAGACCTGCCGAAGGAATTTGAATCGCTGTCGGCGCAATTGCGTCAGCTGGCCGATGCGACCGATTTGGACGCCTTACGCGCACAGGAAGAAAAGTTGCATGCAGCTTATGTGGATGCCGCGCAAAAACTGTCGAAAGCGCGCGCTAAGGCGGCCAAATCGCTGGGTGAAGCAGTCACGTCCGCGATGCAGGATTTGAGCATGGCGGGCGGGCGTTTCACGGTAGAGCTCAACCCGTGCGAACCGGCGTCCTATGGATTGGAGCAAGTGGAATTTTTGGTGGCGGGCCACGCAGGTACGCAGCCGCGCCCGCTTGCAAAAGTAGCTTCCGGCGGCGAATTGGCGCGTATTTCATTGGCGATCTCGGTCATTACGTCGACCGCAACCACGACCCCCACGCTGATCTTCGATGAAGTCGACAGCGGCATCGGCGGCGCGGTGGCGGAAGTGGTGGGGCGCTTGCTGCGGCGGCTCGGACAAGATCGTCAAGTGCTGTGCGTGACGCACTTGCCGCAAGTCGCAAGCCAAGCCAATCAACATTTCCAAGTCAGCAAACGCGGTGTTGCAGGCAAAACGCAATCCTTTATCGATGCGCTCGATGCCAAGCAACGCATCGAGGAAATCGCGCGCATGCTGGGCGGCCTTGAAATTACCGCGACGACGCGCAAGCATGCGCGCGAATTGTTGGCACTCTGATGGACTATCGTAAAGAACCGGAACACACGCACGGCAAGGCGACGCGCACCGCAGTTTTGCTGGTCAATCTGGGTACGCCTGACGCGCCGACGCCGCAGGCGGTACGGCGCTACCTGAAGCAATTTCTGTCCGATCCGCGTGTGGTGGAAATTCCGCGCGCCGCCTGGCTGCCGATTTTGTACGGCGCCATTCTGCCGCTGCGCTCGCGCAAGTCCGCGGTGAAGTATGCGTCGATCTGGATGCGCGAAGGCTCGCCTCTGAGACTGCATACGGAAAAGCAGGCGACGCTGTTGCGCGGCTATCTTGGCGAGCGCCGGCATCGCGTGCATGTCGCCTATGCCATGCGCTATGGGAATCCGTCGATTCCGGAGGTGCTGGAAAAGCTCCAGCATGACGGCTGCGCGCGCATTCTCGTCTTGCCGCTTTATCCGCAATATTCCGCGGCTGCCACGGCCTCGGTGTTCGACGCCGTGTTCGCGCATTACGCCGATCAACGCAATGTGCCCGAGCTGCGTTTCGTCAAGCACTATCACGACCATACCGGCTACATCGAAGCGCTGCGGCAATCGGTGCTGGCCTATTGGCAAAGCCACGGCCGTCCTGACAAACTGGTCATGAGTTTTCACGGCGTGCCCAAGCGTACCTTGCTGCTGGGCGACCCTTATCACTGTGAATGCCAAAAAACGGCGCGCTTGCTGGCGAGGCAATTGGGATTGAAGGAAGACCAGTACATCGTTACTTTCCAGTCGCGCTTCGGCAAGGCGGAATGGCTGCAGCCTTATACCGCGCCGACGGCGCGTGCGCTCGGTAAGGCCGGCACGAAACGTATTGACGTGATCTGTCCCGGTTTCGCCGCCGATTGCCTGGAAACCTTGGAAGAAATCGCCATGGAAGTGCGCCAGGAATTTCTGACCGCAGGCGGACGCGAGTTCCATACCATTCCTTGCCTGAATCAGAATCCGGAACATATCCACGCCCTGGCCGATATCGTCGAACAGCACTTGCTGGGATGGCCGACCATTCTTTCTCAAGCGGAGCAAGATGTGCAAAGGCAGGAACTCGACGCCTCTCGTCATCGCGCTCAACAGCTGGGCGCTGCGAAATAAGGGCGCATTAAAAACCCTGCCCCCAATGATGCCGTAGCAGTCTCGCAATTCTTAAAATGCCCTCTTGAAAACAAGGCATTGGGCCTTACATGCAGATGAACGCAGATTTAACGCATAAGCAAGTCATTGATTATTGGAGACTTTTTAATGCAAGACCAGGAAAAACAAGTGGATCAGACAGCACCGGCGCAGGAAGCGGCAGGTGCCGGAGCGGCGGTCGGATCCGAACTGGAAGAGCGCTTGGCCGCGGCCGAGGCTAAAGCGGCGGAAATGCAGGATGCCTTCCTGCGTGCCCGTGCCGAAGCCGAAAACTTCCGCCGTCGCGCTCAGGAAGACATCGCCAAGGCCCATAAATTTGCCATTGAAGGCTTCGCCGAAAGTTTGGTGCCGGTGAAAGACAGTCTGGAGATGGCGCTACAAATCGACACGCCGTCGGTGGAGTCTCTCAAGGAAGGCGTCGAAATGACTTTGAAGCAACTCGCTTCCGCCTTTGAAAAAAATCGCTTGATGGAAGTCAATCCCAAGGCCGGCGACAAGCTCGATCCCATGAAGCACCAAGCCATTTCCATGGTGCCGGCCAACCAAGAAGCCAATACCATCGTCAACGTGCTGCAAAAGGGTTACATGATCTCCGACCGCCTGTTGCGTCCGGCGCTGGTGACGGTGGCACAGGAAAAACCGGCTCAACCTGCACAATCTCCGCCCGAAGGTGCTTGAAAGTACGACTTTTTTCCACATATTCCAATTAACAGAAATCCAGTCATAAAGGAACAACATCATGGGCAAGATCATCGGCATCGACCTGGGCACCACCAATTCCTGCGTCGCCATCATGGAAGGCGGCCAGCCTAAGGTCATTGAAAACTCGGAAGGCGCGCGCACCACGCCGTCCATCATTGCTTATCAAGAAGACGGCGAAATCCTGGTCGGCGCACCGGCCAAGCGCCAGGCAGTGACCAATCCCAAGAACACGCTGTACGCCGTCAAGCGTTTGATCGGCCGCAAGTTCGAAGAGAAGGAAGTGCAAAAGGACATCGGCTTGATGCCGTACCAGATCAGCAAGGCCGACAACGGTGACGCCTGGATCTCGGTGCGCGACAAGAAGCTGGCGCCGCCGCAAATTTCCGCCGAGGTGCTGCGTAAGATGAAGAAGACCGCCGAAGATTATCTCGGCGAGGAAGTGACCGAAGCCGTCATTACGGTGCCGGCTTACTTCAACGACGCGCAGCGCCAGGCCACCAAGGATGCCGGCCGTATTGCCGGTTTGGATGTGAAACGCATCATCAACGAGCCGACCGCGGCTGCCCTGGCTTTTGGTCTGGACAAGACTGAAAAGGGCGACCGTAAGATCGCGGTGTACGACTTGGGCGGCGGTACCTTCGACATTTCCATCATCGAGATCGCCGATGTCGATGGTGAAAAGCAATTCGAAGTGCTGTCCACCAACGGCGACACTTTCCTCGGCGGTGAAGACTTCGACCAGCGCATGATCGATTACGTCATCGACGAATTCAAGAAGATCAACGGTTTGGACCTGGGCAAGGACCCGATCGCGCTGCAGCGTATCAAGGCATCCGCCGAGCGCGCCAAGATTGAATTGTCTTCTTCGCAGCAAACCGAAATCAACGAACCATATATCGCCATGGCCAATGGCGCGCCGGTGCACCTGAATCTGAAGATCACGCGCGCCAAGCTGGAGTCGCTGGTCGAGGAATTGATCAATAAGACCATCGAGCCCTTGAAAATCGCTATCAAGGATGCCGGCGTCAAAGTCGGCGATATCGATGACATCATCCTGGTCGGTGGTATGACACGCATGCCCAAGGTGCAGGAAAAGGTGAAGGAATTCTTCGGTAAGGAGCCGCGCAAGGATGTGAATCCGGATGAAGCCGTCGCGGTCGGCGCCGCGATCCAGGGCTCTGTTTTGGCAGGCGACCGCAAGGATTTGCTGCTGCTCGACGTAACCCCGCTGTCGCTGGGTATCGAAACCCTGGGCGGCGTGATGACCAAGATGATTCAGAAAAACACCACGATTCCGACCAAGTTCTCGCAAGTATTTTCGACTGCCGACGACAATCAGCCTGCGGTGACCATCAAGGTATATCAGGGCGAACGCGAAATGGCGTCCGGTAACAAGGCGCTGGGCGAATTCAACCTGGAAGGCATTCCGCCGTCGCCGCGCGGCGTGCCGCAAATCGAAGTGACGTTCGACATCGACGCCAACGGTATCTTGCATGTGTCGGCACGCGATAAAGCCACCGGCAAGGAAAACAAGATCACGATCAAGGCCAATTCCGGTTTGACCGAGGAAGAAATCCAGAAGATGGTGCGCGATGCCGAAGCGAATGCCGCTGAAGATAAACGTTTGAGGGAATTGGCGGAAGTGCATAACCAGGGCGACGCGCTGGTACACTCCACGCGCAAGGCCTTGACCGAGTACGCCGACAAGCTCGACGCCGGCGACAAGGACAAGATCGAAGCCGCGATCAAGGATTTGGAAGAAAGCCTGAAGGGCAATGACCAGGGTGCGATCGAAGCCAAGATCGCCGCCTTGACCACTGCGGCACAAAAACTCGGCGAGAAGATGTATGCCGATGCGCAAGCGCAGCAGCAAGCTGCCGCTGCCGGAGCAGGTGCTGCGGGAGGCGCGGAAGAGCCTAAGGCGAAAGAAGAAGATGTAGTCGACGCCGACTTCAAAGAAGTCAAGGATAAATAATTCCTCCTAGAACGCGGCTTTAGTGTATGCTGCCGCGAAATTTCGCCGAGTCGTTGGTTAATCCCGCGACTCGGCGTTTTCTGTTGATCAAAACATGTCTAAGCGCGATTTTTACGAAGTACTGGGAGTAGGCAAGAACGCTTCTGATGACGACATCAAGAAGGCGTACCGCAAGCTCGCCATGAAATTTCATCCGGACCGCAATCCGGATAGCAAAGGCGCGGAAGAGAAATTCAAGGAGGCCAAAGAAGCCTACGAGATGCTGTCCGACCCGCAAAAACGGGATGCCTACGACCGTTATGGGCATGCCGGCGTCGACCCTAACATGGGCGGCGGCGGTGGATTCGGCGGCGGCGGTTTTGCCGATGCATTCGGCGATATATTCGGCGACATTTTCGGCGGTGGCGGCCGCAGAAGCGGCGGGCCGCAAGTCTATCGCGGCGCCGATTTGCGCTACAACCTTGAAATCTCTCTCGAACAAGCGGCAAACGGTTTCGATACCACTATCCGTGTGCCGTCATGGGACGGTTGCGATACTTGCCACGGCAGCGGCGCCAAGCCGGGCACGTCGCCTACGACATGTCCGACTTGCGGCGGCCACGGCCAAGTGCGCATGCAGCAAGGTTTTTTCAGCATCCAACAAACCTGTCCGAAGTGCCACGGCACCGGCAAGATTATTCCCGAGCCTTGCACGACCTGCGGCGGAGCCGGACGCATCAAGCGCAACAAAACGCTGGAAGTTAAAATTCCTGCCGGGATCGACGATGGCATGCGTATCCGTTCCTCGGGCAACGGCGAGCCCGGCATGAACGGCGGACCGCCGGGCGACTTGTACGTGGAAATCCATATCAAGGCGCATCCGGTATTCCAGCGCGAAGGCGATGATTTGCATTGCGAGATTCCGATTTCGTTTGCCAAGGCTGCCTTGGGCGGCGAAGTGGAAGTGCCGACCTTGAACGGCAAGGCATCTTTCTCGCTGCCGGAAGGCACGCAAACCGGCAAGACTTTCCGTTTGCGCGGCAAGGGCATCAAAGGCGTGCGCTCCGGTTATCCGGGCGACTTGTTTTGCCATGTCGTGATCGAGACGCCGGTTAAGCTCACCGACAAGCAAAAGGATTTGCTGCGCGAGCTGGATCGACTGACGGTGGAAGGCGGATCGCGCCACAGTCCACAATCAAAGTCCTGGAAAGATAAGGTGAAGGGCTTCTTTGAATAGAACTCTGCAATAAAAAACGCTGACTTGGTCAGCGTTTTTTATTTGAAGCTTAGAATCCCGCCATGATTTCCTTGGCCGCCGGCATGAGTTCTGCCAGCGGCTTGGGCCTATCGAAGAAATAGCCTTGTGCATAATCGATGCCGATGCGCTTCAAAGCATCGAGGGTTTCTTGATTCTCGACCCATTCGGCAATCGTTTTGATGCCCATGACATGGCCGATGTTGTGAATCGCATTGACCATGGCGGTGTCGATCTCGTCCTGCACCATGTCTTTCACGAACCCGCCGTCGATCTTCAAATAATCCACCGGTAGATTTTTCAAATAACCGAATGAGGAAAGGCCGCTGCCGAAATCGTCCAGCGAGAAACGACAACCCATTTCCCGCAGTTCCTTGATCAAATTAGCGGCCTGCGACAGGTTGGCGATCGCTGCGGTTTCGGTCACCTCGAAGCAAATTTCGCGCGGATCGACTTGGAAGGTTTCGAACTGCGTTTTTAGAAAATCCAGGAACAAGGCGTCGGATAAGGTATCACCCGATAGGTTGATTGAAATCGTCAGCGCGTCGCCAGCCCAGCCATTGGCTTCACGCATTGCGCATTCCTCGAATGCCATGCAAATCACCTTGCGGTCGAGCGCGCGCATCAGGTTATAGCGCTCGGCGGCCGGAATGAACATCATCGGCGGAACGACATTGCCTTCTTGGTCGAGCATGCGCAACAGCACTTCATAGTGAAGTTCCTCTTCCGCAGATTGAATCGGCACGATGCGCTGGTAGTAGATGCGGAAGCGGTTTTCCTCGAAGGCGCTGTTGATGCGCGATACCCATAGCATTTCGCCGCGCCGTTGCGATAGTTCGCGTGCGTTCGGGCTTGCCTGGACCTGATTGCGGCCCTTGTCCTTGGCGGCGTAGCAGGCAGCATCGGCGACCGCCATGACATCGGCATTGTCTTCGCGCTTGCCGGTGATGGCGACCACGCCGATGGACACGCCGATGGCAAAGGTTTTGTCTTGCCATACAAAGCGGAAATCGGAGACCGCCTGGCGCAGGGTCTCTCCGACTTCCATCGCCTTTTCGATCGGACAGTCGGCCAGCAGTACGCCGAATTCGTCGCCGCCAAGACGGGCGATGATGTCGCTGCCGCGAATACGGCTGTTCAAGAGGGCGCTTAACTGGCGCAGCAGTTCGTCACCGGCGCCGTGGCCGCAGGTGTCGTTGACGACCTTGAACTGGTCCAGATCCATGTACAACAGCGCGTGCTTGCGGTCCTGGCTATCGGCGCTGTCGATGAGGCTCGCGAGGCGCCGTTCGAATTCGCGGCGGTTGACCAATGCCGTCAGGGCATCATGGCTGGCTTGCCACGACAGCTGGCGCGCCATATTGTGCGATGCGCTGACGTCGCGGAACACCAGCACCACGCCGATGATGTGATCGTCATGGTCGGTGATCGGTGCAGCCGAATGCTCGATCGGAATGCGTACGCCGTTACGCGACACCAGTAACGCATCGCCGCGCACTTCTAGCGTGCGCTGGTCGGATAGCACCTTGGCCACCGGATTGCCGATCGGTTCGCCGGTTGCGTCGTTGATGCAATGGAAAACAGAAGTCAGGCTATAGCCGTAGGCTTCTTCTGAAAACCAGCCTAACAGCTTTTCCGCCACCGGGTTCAGATAATCGATATTGCCGTTGATATCGGTGGTAACGACCGCATCGGCGATCGAGGCCAGCGTGACTTGCGCACGTTCTTTTTCCTTGGAGAGGGCGGCCTCTGCACGTTTTTGCCGGGTGATGTCGCGCGTGATGCCTACTTCGCCGATGTGGCGGTTGTTTTCGTCGTACAGGGGTGAGACGCTGATCGATACGTCGAGGATGATGCCGTCCTTGCCCACGCGCTTGGCCTCGAAGATGGTTGCCCGCGCCGCGTTCACCCGCTGCAGCGTTTCTTCGATTTCGTTGCTGCCTTCCACATGCAGCATGCTGATGGGCTTGCCTAGCATTTCTTCGACGGCGTAGCCGTACAACGCGGTCGCCGCCGGGTTCCAGCTCGTGATCAAGCCTTGCAAGTCCTTGGTGATGATGGGCAGGTTCGATTGTTCGACGATGATGGCAAGCAGCCGATTGCGTGCCCCGCTGTCTTGCAGTGACGCCAGCAGGAGCTCGATATTGCCGGCCATGTTGTTGAAGGCTTCGATGCTGGCTTGCATTTCCGGCGGACCGGAAGGAGGAATGCGCAAGGCATGAGCGCCCTGGCCAAATCTGAGCGCGGCGGCTTTCAAGTCGTACAGCGGACGCAGGCCGCTGGACACGATGGCGACGATCAGCGCAAACAGGGTGCCCATGCCGATGAGCAGTATGCCGAGCTTGGTACGTATGATTTGCCAAATCTTGTTAACGGAAGGGACAGTGCTCATCGTCACTTCCACCTTGCCATAGTTTTCGCCTCCTACGGTAATCGGCTTGGCTTGGCGGAGATCCGGCAAATCGGCCAAGTGCGCAAACCAGACCGGCGCGGCCAAAGCGGCTTCGTCGCTTAGGTTGTGAATTGCCGTGCCGTCGTTATCGATCCAGGCGATTTTCGCAATATCCGGTTGTTGTACCCGAGCGGCGAGCATCTGCTGCACATTCGCAAAGTCCCCCACCAAAACCGGCTCGGCAATGGCAGGTGCGAGAAAATCGAGTTCGTATTTAAGGTTTTGCTCCAGGTCCGCGCGATGGTATTCGATCTCGGTTTTCAAGGCCACGGTGCAATAGGCGATGCTGGTAATGGCTAGCACCGCGCCGGCCACTGCCATCACGCGTGCAGCCAGGCTTAGCTTTTGCCACAGTCGAAACGGGTTCATTGGGTCGCTCTATTCACGAGGCTGCTCTTATAAAAGCGGCGGGCATTGTCGAAGTCGGCATCGCTGGCCTTTACAAAGCCAAAGGGAGGAGACTGGTGAATGACGGCCGCGCTTTCGGCCAGTATTTTTTTTCCTTCGGAATCGGCGCTCATGCCGAACAAGGCGGCGCGAACGGCTTCGGCTTTGTCTGCGGGTACGGAAGGGTGGACGGAAATCGGAATGTTTAGAAATTCCTCGGAACTCCACAGCACGCGATAGGCAAGTTGCTGACGCAAGGCGAAGTCGCGCGCGATTTGGGAATTGATGCCGGCTGCCTGGGTTCGTCTGGAGGCGAGCTGTCCCATCGCCCCTTCCTGATTTCCAGCAAAGCGCGGCATGACCCGGATGCCGGCGCGCAGCAGCGCGTCCATGGGGACGTAGTAGCCGACAAAGGCTACCGGCGACGGGAAAGCGACTTCCTTGTCTTGCAGTTCGGCGAGCGAGCGGATCGGCGAGTCGGCAAGCACGATGATCTGGCCGCGTATGGCATCTTCCAAGGGACGTGCCATCACGCGATAGCCGACCGTATCGTTTTCAGGAATGAAATTATGATTGGAATAGATAAAATCGAATTCGCCGCGCCTAATCATGGCAGCGTGTTCATTGCCGGTTTTGCTGAGCTTCAGCTGGAGTGGCACGCCGCTGCGTTGGCTCACGTAGCGCAATATCGGATTCCAGTATTGCGCGGTCAGCACGGCACTACGCTGACTGATCACGCCAAATGACAAGGTCGCTTTTCCATCCCTTGCTAATGCGATTCCAGGCAACAGCCAAACGGTAAATGCAAGGATAAGTATCCTGGCAAATGTCAATTTGTACTCCTACTAATGCGCCATTTAATACAGCTCATCATGATCGCGGATCGGGTTTCGACTGCCCTTATGCAAGCGACCTCTTTTTGCTTGTTAACTGCTGAAAATTGTTAAATAGTGTGTAAATGTACCATTTACTTTTTCAATGAGGAAACGGAATTCGGCGCGTTGTGGCATTGCTAAGTATTGCCTTGGCATTCTGATAATGCTCTCCTGAAGCATGTAATTTTTATATGAAAGTTTTGATCAGTAAGGATGCGCCGCTACAGATTAGAATAGTGGCGATCACTTTATGCATGTCATGATTGGAAACACGCTTATGTAAAGCATTGCCTGCATAAAGGCCGGCTGCCATGGGGATCATACCGAACCCGATCGCGATGAGTGTTGATCGCTGCTGCAGTAGGCCGCTCGCTGCAAACAATGTAATGCGAAAGCTGCCTTCGATCAGAAAAATCCAGGAAAAGGTTGCGCGCAACATGGATTTATCCGGCATCCGGCGTGACAGATACATGATGTAGGGTGGCGCACCGGTTCCGAACAGGGCGCCGGCGCAGCCGCCGGCCAAGCCGGCCGGTACTGCCCAGACACGCGTGATCGGCTTCTTTAACGGGTTGCCTCGGATATTGCTAACGCCGACGACCAGCGTAAGCACGCCGAGCAGGGTCAGCAGGATACGTGAATCGCTTTGAACGAGGAGGAGAACTCCGGTAAGCGCACCCGCTAAACCAAAAGGGAGCAGGCAGCGGATCTCCGACCAACTCACCAAATTTTTACGTACACGCGTTAACATAAATGAAGCGAGCAAGTCGAGCGCCAGCACCAGGGGCACGGCAAAGCTCAAGGGATAGGACAAGGCCAGCAGCGGCATGGCGATGAGTCCGGAGCCGAAACCGGCGGCGCCACGGATGAGATAGGCGCAAAACAGGATAACGATCAAGCCTAGGTGTTCGGGTATCATGGCAATTATGCTAATCGGCGCCGCGCGAGTATATAGAAAAATCTGATCGCGAAAACATTTTCCATTAATTAAATATGGTTACTCAGCCAGACGTCACACTCGACAAGCTCTTCCACAATAATCGTGAATGGGCGGATTCCATGGTCAAGCAAGACCCGGACTTCTTCAAGAAGCTGGTTGCCCAGCAATCGCCTGAATATTTGTGGATAGGTTGTTCCGACAGCCGGGTACCGGCTAATGAAATCGTCAATTTGCAACCCGGTGAATTGTTCGTGCACCGCAATGTTGCGAACGTTGTGGTACATACGGATCTAAATTGCTTGTCAGTGCTGCAATTTGCCATCGATGTCCTGGGCATCAAGCATGTGATTGTGTGTGGTCATTACGGTTGTTCGGGCGTGCATGCGGCCTTGGTAGGCAAGCGTATCGGCCTGGCCGACAATTGGTTGCATCATGTGCATGATGTGTGCCAGAAACACGAGCGATATTTGGGCGAGGTATTGCCGACGCGGGAAAAGCTTAACCGCCTATGCGAATTGAACGTAATCGAGCAAGTCGCCAATGTATGCCAAACGACGATCGTGCGCGACGCTTGGGAGCGCGGGCAGCTATTAACCATCCACAGTTGGATCTATAGTTTGGAAGATGGCTTGCTGCGTGATTTGGGCGTCACGGTGAACGGGCCGGACCAATTGGCCGACAAGCTGCGGGAGAGCTTTGCTCGCTACGAGGATTACTGCCCGACTTAGAAAGAATTTTCCGGCGTCGGGAAAGTTTTATCTTTGACCGCCGCCACATAAGCGCGCACGGCCGCCTCAATGGTGTCTGCGCCTTCCATGAAGTTGCGGGCCAGGCGCAGCTTGCGGCTGCTGACGCCCAACATGTCGTGCATCACCAATACTTGTCCCGAGCAATCCACGCCGGCGCCGATGCCGATGGTGGGGATGGCAAGCATATCGGTGACTTCCTTTGCCAGTTTGGCCGGAATCATTTCCAGCACCAGGAGCGACGCTCCCGCCGCTTGCAGCGCCAGCGCATCGGCTTTCAGTTTATCGGCCTCGGCAGTGGTTTTCGCTTGCACCCTGTGGCCGCCCAATTGGTGGACCGATTGCGGCGTCAGTCCAAGATGCGCGCATACCGGTATGCCGCGTTCGACTAAAAACTGTACTGACTCGGCAAGCCAAGCGCCGCCTTCCATTTTTACCATATGGGCACCGGCCTGCATCAGCTTCACCGAATTGTCGAATGTCGATTCCGGCGTGGGATAGGTGCCGAAGGGAAGGTCGGCGATCAAGAGCGCGGTCTTGTTGCCGCGCGCGACGCAGGCGGTGTGGTAGGCGACATCGGCTAAGGCCACTGGCAAGGTAGATGGATGGCCCTGGCAGACATTGCCGAGCGAATCGCCGACCAGCAAGATGTCGATCCCGCAGCGGTCCATCAGCGAGGCGAAGCTGGCCTCATAACAAGTCAGCATCGTGATTTTTTCGCCGGCCGCACGCATGGCTTGCAAAGCTGGGATGGCGACGGTCTTGGTGCGTTGTCCTGATTCGCCGCTTGGGTTGTCTTGCAGATAGCCGGTCATCGTTATTCCCCCAAATTGAAAAACTCACGCTTGCCGCGCATGTTCTTGATGCGGCTCATCAGCAAATCGAAATCATCGTCGCGTCCGATCGGATTCAAGTGCTCGGTATTGACGATCAACAGAGGCGTGGATTCGTAATGATAAAAGAAACGGGCATAGCTTTCACACAGCCGGTAAAGATAAGTTTCCGAGATGCCGGCTTCCATAGCCACGCCCCGTTTTTTGACGCGCTCGATCAGCGTTTCCGGTTGCGCCTGCAGATAAATTACCAGGTCGGGCGTCGCCGCTTGCGGACGCAGGTGTTCGTACAACTGGCGATACAAATTCAATTCATCGTCGTCCAGCGTCAAACGCGCAAACAGCGGGTCTTTATCCAGCAAAAAGTCCGACACGACCGGACCGCTGAACATATCGGCTTGCGCCAGGTCGCGTAGCTGATTCATGCGCTGGAATAAAAAAAACATCTGCGTCGGCAATGCATAGCGGCCGCTGTCGCGATAAAACTTTTCCAGGAAAGGATTTTCCTGCGGCAGTTCGAGCAGGGTTTGCGTGCCCCAATGCTCGGCGATGCGGCGCGTGAGCGAGGTCTTGCCGACGCCGATCGGACCTTCCACCACGACATACTTAAGATTGTTCATGTACGGAAAATGAAATAAACCGCGCCGACCAGGCACAGCGCCGCCCATACGTAATCGAGCTTAAACGGCTGGCTCATATAAATCATGGCAAAGGGCACGAATACGATCAGTGTAATTGCTTCCTGCAGAATTTTCAGTTGCGCCAAGCTCATTTCGGTAAAACCGATGCGATTGGCCGGCACCTGCAACATGTACTCGAATAAGGCGATGCTCCAACTCACCAGCGCGGCGATCCACCAGGCTTTGCTCGACAGGTTTTTTAAATGACCGTACCACGCGACAGTCATGAAAATATTCGATAGGACCAGTAAGCCGACAGTTTGGGCGATGACGGGAATCTGCATGGCGTCTAAGAAGTCGAACGGAGATTAGATCTTGTGGATCTTTTGGCCGGCGACGCCGGGGGCAAACTGATGCGCGGCGCCTTTGCCCGGGACGGCGATGAAAGGATCGATTTGCAGCAAAGGGATCAGCACAAAAGCCCGCTGCGTCATGCGCGGATGCGGCACGGTGAGTTCAGGAGTGGAGATGCGCTGTTGCCCGTACAGCAGAAGATCTAGGTCCAAGGTGCGCGGCGCGTTGACGTAAGGCCGTTCGCGCCCGGCGGCTTGTTCTAAATTTTGCAATTGTGCGAGCAAGTCTTGAGCAGTCAGAGTCGTTTCGATTTGCACGACGGCGTTGATGAAGTCGTCGCCTTCGGCTTCAATCGGCGCGCTCTTAAATAAGCTGGATTGGGCACAGACTTTGGTATCCGGCAGTTTGTTCAGCCCTAGGATGGCGGATTCAACTTGCGCGCGCGCATCGCCGAGATTGGCGCCGACGCCAACGTAGGCGATGACCGCCGAGGTCATTCGGTTGCCTCGTCTGCGGATGTCGCACTATCGCTTGCCGCCGTCTTGGTGCGGCTGCGTCCGCCGCGCCTGCGCCGTTTTTTCGGCGCACCGTCGCCCTCTGGTTTGGGTTTTTGTGCGAGCAGCGCTTCGCGGCCTGGGCCATCGGCTTTGATGAAGGCATCCCACCAATCGCCGATTTCCGATTCAAGCTCACCCGACTCGCAGCGCAGCTGGAGGAAGTCGTAACCGGCGCGCAAGCGCTGGTGTTCCAGCATTTTGTAAGGCGTTTTGCCGACACGCCGTTCGAAGCGCGGCTGCATTGCCCAAATGTCGCGCATGTCGGAAGTGATGCGCCGCTGCAGCGCGAGCTTATCGGCTTGCACATCGAGTACGTCATCGGCTGCCAGGTGTAGCGCGGGAATGGGATATTCGCCGGCTGCCTTATACGCATTCCACTTTTCCAGCACTTGATGCCACAAGAGGGACGCAAATAGAAACCCAGGAGATACCGCTTTGCCTTGCTTGATGCGCGCGTCGGTATTGGATAGGGCAAGGCGCACGAATTTTTCACCTAGCGGCTGCTCCATGACGACGTCCAGCAGCGGCAGCAAACCGTGATGCAAACCTTCTTTGCGCAATTGCTGCAGACACGCCATGGCGTGGCCGCTCATGAGGAGCTTCAGCATTTCATCGAACACGCGTGCGGCCGGCACATTGTTGATGAGAGGCGCCATCACGGCGATCGGCGCTTGTGTTTCCGGTGCGATGGAGAAATTCAATTTGGCGGCGAAGCGCACCACGCGCAGCAGACGCACCGGATCTTCGCGATAGCGCGCTTCCGGCACGCCGATGATGCGCAGGGTCTTGCTGCGAATGTCGGCCATGCCATCGTGGTAGTCGAGCACGCTTTGCGTCGCCGGATCGTAGTACATCGCGTTGACGGTGAAGTCGCGGCGCACCGCATCCTCATGTTGTTCGCCGAAGGTATTGTCGCGCAATACGCGGCCATGCTCGTCTTTCGGTGCCGCTTCGGAAGATGCGCCGCGGAAGGTGGTGACTTCGATCAATTCCGGGCCGAACATCACATGCACGATTTGAAAACGGCGGCCGATGATGAAAGCACGGCGAAATAGACGTTTTACTTCTTCCGGCGTGGCATTGGTGGCGACATCGAAATCTTTAGGCTTGATGCCCAGCAGCAGATCGCGTACCGCGCCGCCCACCAAAAATGCTTTGTAACCAGCCTCTTGCAAGGTTTGCGTGACGCGGACGGCATTCGGCGAAATCAGGCGTGGGTCGATGCCATGCTCTTTAGGGCCGAGCACGACCGGTTCATTCGCATTGTTTTTGTTGGCGACACCGAGGATGCGCCGAATGAACTTTTTGATCATGTGAACAATTTTAATACAGGCCAGCCTTGCGTTTCCGCATGGGCCGCCAGCAATGCATTCGGATTGGTCGCAACCGGGTGGGTCACGATCGATAGCAGGGGGATGTCGTTTTGCGAATCGCTGTAAAAATAACTGGCGCCAAAGTCGCTGAGCGTTTTATCTAGACCGGCCAGCCAGGCGTGCACATTGACTACCTTGCCTTGCCCGTAAGGCGGTGTGCCGACCAATCGGCCGGTGATTTCACCGTCATCCGTCAGTTCCGGTTCCGCAGCAATCAGATTCGCCACGCTAAAAGCTTTGGCAATCGGTCCTGTGACAAAGCGGTTAGTCGCGGTAATGATCGCGACCAGGTCGCCCGCGTCCTGATGCTTTTGCACCAATGCCTTGGCTTGCGGCAGGATCGCCGGTGCGATGACTTCTTGCATGAATTGGCGATGCCAGGCATCGAGTTGTTTCCGCGGAAATTGCGCCAATACGCCGAAGGCAAATTCCAGGTATTCAATGGGATCGAGTGTTCCGGCCTTGTATTGTTCGTAAAAATAGGCGTTGCGTTTCTCCATTGCTTCCGCGTCCACTGCGCCGGTGCGGGCTAGAAATTGCCCCCACTCGAAATCGGAATCGAGCGGGATTAAGGTATGGTCGAGATCGAATAAGGCGAGATTCATGTCAATGTATAGGAGAGGCATCGCCTGCCTGTTGTAACAATTCACGCAACAGCGGCAAGGTGATCGGCCGCTTGGTTTCCAGGGAATAGCCGTCGAGCGCATGCAGCATGGCCGCCAGCGACGGCATATCGCGCCGGAAATGCGTGATCAGGTAGGGTAGCACGCCGGCCGACAAGACCAAGCCGCGTGCCTGTGCGGCGGCGTCAAGCGCCGCAATTTTTTCCTCGTCGGTCAAGTCGTGCACTTGGTAGATCAAGCCCCATCCCAGGCGGGTGCGCAAATCTTCTCGTAGCGCTAGGGCGGCCGGAGGTTTAGCGCCGCTTGTAATCAGGACGCCGCCCGATTGCCGCACTTGGTTGAAGAGGTTAAAGGCAGCGATTTGTGCGCCAGGAGAGAGTTTGTCGCAATCGTCAATCAGATACAGCGCCACATCGGGTTGAAAGACGAGGGCAGATTCGTCTGCACTACCGTCAATTCGAATCGCCTTGTTTGAAGACTCCAATGCGCGCAGCAAATGGGTTTTGCCGGCGCCGGCCTCTCCCCACAGATAAATGAAGCGTTCGCCTAAGCCTTGCACTGCTCCTTGTTCCACGCGACGCAACAGGGCGAGCAATTCGCTATTGCGGCCAACGACAAAAGCGGAAAGCGTCGGCGCTTGCTGGGCATCAAGATCCAGCACTAACTGTTTCATAACACTCTCTAATTGTGCCGCGTGTAGAACTGGCTGCTAAGATAATGCGCACGCAAATGCTTGACCGCGACCGAAATAACGGCCGACGCCGGCAGCGCCAACAACACGCCGACGAAACCGAACAATTGGCCGAATGCCAGCAAGGCAAAAATCACCGTCAGCGCATGCAGACCGATGCGCTCGCCCACCAAGCGCGGCGTTAAGAAAAATCCTTCCATAATCTGGCCTATGCCGTAAATGCTGGCTACCGCAATTAATCCGTGCGCATTATCGAACTGCAGTATGGCGGCCATAATGGCCAAAATCAAACCCAGGCCGTAACCGATGTAAGGAATGAAGACTAATAGGCCGGTCAGGATGCCTATCGGCAGCGCGACATCAAAACCGGCCAGGGCCAAGGATGCAGAGTAATAAACGGCCAGGGCCAGCATGACCGCTAGTTGGCCGCGTAGATATTGCGCAAGTAGGGCATCGACTTCCTTGGTAAGCGCAATCGTTTTACCGGCCCAGCGGCGCGGTATCAGGTTTTCCAGGCGTTTTAAAAAAGGGTGCCAGTCCAGCAAAAGATAGAAAAGGGCGATCGGTACCAGCGAAATCGTCACCAGCCAGCCTAGGACCGCCAGGCCGCCGACCTTGGCCGAGGCGAAGATGGCGGCAAAGGCTTCTTTGCCGCTGCGGCTGAAATACCTTGTCAGCAATTGTTGGATGCTCGCGGTATCGAATTGGGCTTCGATACCGAGTTTTTGCAATTTCGGCCCGAGAAAAGCATTCAAGCGCATCAAGAATTGCGGAATTTTTTCCTGCAAAAGCGGGATTTCCTTTTGCAGGATGGGCAAGACAATGAGCCCTAAGGCAAGCAAGGCCGCCAGCAGCAAGAGCATCATGACAATCACGCCCACTTCACGCGGGATAGTAAACTTGCCGACACGTTTGCTCGAAATCCAGTCGACGCCGGGATTCAAGGCATAGGCCAAGATAGCCGCGATGACGAAAGGCGTCAGTACCGGCCCCAGCAAACCGAGCAAAATGAGGAGCCCTACGCCCAGTGCAAGCCATAGCCAACTTTGTTTCAGCGTTTCGAGCATCGGTAGGAATAGGGTGATTTTGTTAAAATAGCGGCTTCCCGGTGTTTCAATCCGGAACCGGCCGCCTATTTTACCGCCTCTGCAGTCAATCACATATGAGTTCCACGTCTTCTGTATCTCTTTCCTATCGCGATGCGGGTGTCGATATCGACGCCGGCGATGCCCTGGTCGAAGCCATTAAGCCGTTTGCCAAGCGCACCATGCGCGAAGGCGTTCTCGGCGGTATCGGCGGTTTCGGCGCCTTGTTCGAAGTAAGCAAGAAGTATAAGGAGCCGGTGCTGGTCTCCGGCACTGACGGTGTCGGCACCAAGCTCAAGCTCGCTTTCCACTTGAATAAGCACGATACGGTCGGCATCGATTTGGTCGCCATGAGCGTCAACGATATTCTGGTGCAGGGTGCCGAACCCTTGTTCTTCCTTGACTATTTCGCCTGCGGCAAACTGGATGTGGCTGCTGCCACCGACGTTATTAAAGGCGTCGCAACAGGTTGCGAACAAGCCGGTTGCGCTTTGATCGGCGGCGAAACGGCTGAAATGCCGTCGATGTATCCCGACGGCGAGTATGATTTGGCCGGCTTTGCGGTCGGCGCCGTCGAAAAATCGAAAATCATCGACGGCAGCAAAATTATTCCGGGCGATGTCGTGCTCGGCTTGGCTTCCTCCGGCGCGCATTCCAACGGCTATTCGCTGGTGCGCAAGATCATCTCGGTTGCCAATCCGGATTTGAATGCCGATTTCCATGGCCGGCGCCTGGCCGATGTATTGCTCGAACCGACTCGCATTTACGTCAAACCTTTGCTGGCCTTGATGGAAAAGCTGGAAGTCAAAGGCATGGCCCATATCACCGGCGGTGGCTTAGTGGAAAACGTGCCGCGCGTCTTGCGCGACAACTTAACGGCGGTACTGCATCGCGATGCATGGACCATGCCGCCGCTATTTCAATGGCTGCAGCAGCACGGAGGCGTGGCCGACGCGGAAATGCACCGCGTGTTCAATTGCGGCATCGGCATGGCGGTGATCGTCTCAAAAGAAAATGCGGATGCGGCAATGGCGCAACTGAAAGCGGCCGGCGAAACGGTGATGCATCTCGGCGAGATTCGCGAACGGCAAGGAAAAGAGGCTCAGACTATCGTGGTCTGACCTAGGCAAGCGCAAAAAAAGCTGCCGGACTTGCGTCCCGCAGCTTTTTTATTTTTCGGTTAATGTTGTTTGCCGTCGCCCGCCTGCTGGGCCAGCGTCTGCATCGGCGCTTTGGCGCCGGCGGCGGAATTGCCGTTGGAGGCTGGTGGGGTAACGCGGATCGGTTGGCTGTAGCTATTTGCCGTCGACAGCACATTTGCAGTCGTATCGGGTGCGGCATTCCATACCGGATCGGCGATTCCTTCGAAGACTGCTCGCAATTGTTTTCCCCAGCTGGTGCGGATCATTTGAAAATACTGGTTCTTTTCGTCGATCGTGACGAAGCGTGTGACGGTCAGACGGTCCGCTTCGTACACCAGTAAATCGAGCGGCAATCCAACGGAAATGTTCGACCGGAGCGTTGAATCCATCGAGATCAAGGCGCATTTGGCGGCTTCGTCCAACGGTGTTGCCGGCGTAATCACGCGGTCTATGATGGGTTTGCCGTACTTGGCTTCGCCGATTTGGAAGTAGGGATTTTCATTGTGCGATTCGATGAAATTTCCGGCTGAGTACATTTGGAACAAACGGCAGCGCTCGCCTTTGATTTGTCCGCCGAAAATCATGCTGACATTGAAGTCGATGCCGAATCGTTCGAGTGATTTGGCATCTCGGTCATAAACGATACGGATCGCATCGCCTACGATTTGCGCTGCTTCAATCATGGACGTCGCCGTCCAAATGCTGTGCCCCGCCGCATTAACGTATTCCGATACCACTTGCCGGATGGATTGCGATATCGATAAATTCCCCGCGGTCATCATAACCATGACGCGGTCACCGGGATTCTCAAACACGGTCATCTTGCGAAATGCGCCGACTTGATCGACGCCGGCGTTGGTACGCGAATCGGCTAAGAAGACCAGCCCCGCATCGAGGCGCATGGCAACGCAATAGGTCATTTTTGAATGGACATAGCGAAAAATCCCATTCTACCGGAGGCAATAAGGCTCGAACAGCTTCCTAAGCCGAGGATACATCGACTTGAACCGAGAGGGTTTCGTTGCCGCCGCCGCGGCGCATGCCCCGTACCGGGCCGGCCGAGCCGTAATCGCGACCAACCGCCAGCCGGCAATGCATGGCGCCGGCGAACTTCGCGTGCGTGACGTCAATGCTGATCCATCCCGAATAATCGACTTCTTCCACCCAGACGTCGACCCAGGCATGGCTTTCGGCGTGGTCGGTATCGCCTGCATGGATATAGCCGGATACATAACGCGCCGGGATGCCTTGCGTATGGCAACAGGCGATAAAAAGATGTGCATGGTCTTGGCATACGCCTTGCCCTAATTGCAAAGCGTCGACTGCCGTGGTGTCGACGCCGGTTGCACCACCTTGGTACTTCACTGCACCGCGAATCGCTTCCGCGAGCGACAATAGTGCGGCGCTGCGTGGTCCAAGCGCGAGATGTCGGGCGGCAAACTGCATGACAGCGGGTGCCGTTTCTGTCAAACGGCTCGGTACGGTAAACACCAATGGCGAAAGCAGGCCATTGTCGGGCAAGCGTCCACGGTCTAATTCCATCACCTCGACCACGCCTTCGGCGACGATACGCACTTCACTGTGCCGGCCGGTGATGGTCAGGGTATGGCACAGGTTGCCGAAGGCATCTGTGAACGCATGGCAAAGTCCGGGCGTTTTGAGCTGCCATGACTGCACGTGCTGATGCGCTTCGCTACGAGGCGTAAGGCGCACTTGCTGTATGGTGTAGGCAATCGGCGCGGTATACCGGTAAACGGTTTCGTGGCGTATGCAAAGCATCTCTGCATTATGCCGCAATCGGCACCAGGAAGTCGCGGCTGACGCCGTTGCCGATTTCGTAAATGCGTTCCAGGAACGCCGTCAGGTAATCGTGCAAGCCTGCATCCAAAATGTCTTCGATACGGGTAAATTGAAGGTCTGCATGGAGCTTGCCGGCAAGTCTTTCCGTATCCGCCGATAAATCATTGCTGACTTGCCTAAGATTGGCGACGACTTCATCCATGCAGGCGAGCAGAGAGCGCGGCATGTCGGGCCGCAACATCAGCAATTCCGCCACCCGCGCCGGTGTGATGACGTCGCGATATACCTTGCGATAAATTTCGAACGCCGAAACCGAACGCAGGATCGCGGCCCAGTAATAGAAATCAATCGGGGCTTCGTCGTCCGATTTCTTGTCTTCTTGCGCACCGTGAAATTTCACATCGAGAATGCGAGCCGTGTTGTCGGCGCGTTCCAAAAATGTGCCGAGACGAATGAAGTAAAAGGCATCGTCTTTCAACATGGTGCCGAAATTCACGCCGCGCGACAGGTGAGAGCGATGTTTCACCCATTCGAAGAATTGACCCGGATCGCGTTTGAGCATCCGGTTTTTTACATGAACCTGCATTTCCAGCCAGGTGGTGTTCAAGGTTTCCCACACTTCGGTGGTAAGACTGCCGCGCACGGCACGCGCATTTTCGCGGGCTTGAAATAAACAAGAAGTAATCGACGAGGGATTGGTGGGATCGTTCACCATGAAATCCAGCACATCTTCAGCTGTCAAAGCACTGTATTGGTGATCGTACAGACTTTGCAATTCCGAGATGCCGAGCATGGCGCGCCAACCTTGCTCCGCGGCTTGCGGCGATTGCGGCAAGAGCGAGGTTTGCAGGTTGACGTCCAGCAGCCGCGCGGTGTTCTCGGCGCGCTCCGTATAGCGCGCCATCCAGAATAAATGATCGGCGGTGCGGCTCAGCATGCGTATCCTTTATTGTTCCAGTATCCAGGTGTCCTTGGTGCCGCCGCCTTGCGACGAATTCACCACCAGCGATCCTTCTTTCAAGGCGACCCGCGTCAAGCCGCCCGGCACCATCGAAATTGTTTTGCCGGATAAGACGAATGGCCGCAAATCGATATGGCGCGGTGCGATACCGGATTCCACATAGGTCGGGCAGGCAGACAAAGCCAAGGTCGGTTGGGCGATGTAGCCTTCGGGCTTGGCGAGCAGGCGCTGACGAAAATCTTCAATTTCAGCCGAGCTGGCAGTTGGGCCGATCAGCATTCCATAACCGCCGGCGCCATGCACTTCCTTGACGACCAGGTCGGATAAGTGCTCCAAGGTATAGGAGAGATCGGCTTTTTTGCGGCATTGGTAGGTCGGCACATTGTTGAGAATCGGTTCCTCGGATAAATAAAACTTGATCATGTCCGGCACATAGGGATAGATCGACTTATCGTCCGCCACGCCGGTGCCGATCGCATTGGCAAGCGTGACACGACCCGCGCGATAGACGGACAGCAGACCGGCGACGCCCAAAGTCGAATCGGCACGGAAGGCAAGCGGATCGAGAAAATCGTCGTCGATGCGGCGATAAATCACATCGACTCGCTTGGGACCATGCGTGGTGCGCATATAGACCGCATTGTCATTGACGAATAAGTCCTGCCCCTCGACCAATTCCACCCCCATTTGCTGGGCCAGGAAGGCGTGTTCGAAATAGGCTGAGTTATACATGCCCGGCGTCATGACGACCACGGTGGGATCGGTCACGCCCATCGGCGCCACCGAGAGCAGGTTTTCCAGCAGCAGATCGGGATAATGCGCGACCGGCGCGACTTTATAACGCGAAAAAAGCTCAGGAAATAAGCGCATCATCATCTTGCGGTCTTCCAGCATGTAAGACACGCCGGATGGAACGCGCAGATTATCTTCCAGTACATAGAATTCGCCCTCGCCGGCACGCACCAGGTCAATGCCGGCAATGTGAGCGTAAATGTCGGAAACCACGGAGATTCCTTGGATTTCGGGGCGGTACTGCGCATTGCGGAAAATCTGCTCCGGCGGAATGACCCCGGCTTTCACGATATTCTGATCATGATAAATATCGTGGATGAACATATTGAGCGCTTGAACGCGCTGCACCAATCCTTTTTCGAGCATTGACCATTCGGCTGCCGGAATAATGCGCGGGATGATGTCAAAAGGGATGAGGCGTTCGGTGCCGGCATCGTTGCCGTACACCGCGAAAGTGATGCCGACGCGCCGGAAAATTAAGTCGGCTTCCGCGCGTTTGGCGGCGATCCCGTCGGTCGGCTGTTCGGCGAGCCAGGCTTCCAGTTCGCGGTAATGACGGCGCACCGTGGCCGCGTCGTCCGAATACATTTCATCGAAAATTTTTGGCATGGCTCGCATCATCTCTCACGTTTGTTTCTACCTAACAAGAAGCATGCCAAGGGGAATAATCAATTCCTGAAGAGGTTCGCAGTCTTTCCATAATGCACGAATTTTTCAATTTCCGGGTTGTGTGCTTCAATACCAAGCTTATAAGTTTAGGAAATGCATTTTTTTGATAATGAAAAGTAATTCGGCGACAGCATATCCGGCAGAACAAATTGTTTTTTCATCGCTGATTTTATTGTTTCCGCTATTGACGTTGACGACTTCATTTGGGGTCGGACTCGTCGAAGTTTGCCTGCTTATAGGAACCCTGGTATTCGCCAAGCGCTTGTGGCAAACACGGCAGCGGCTGTTCCATTCCACTCGCTGGATTTTTGCTGCCTTCGGGATTTATCTCGGCGTGGCGGTGTTGTCGATTCATTCGTTTTCACACGAGCTCAATTTTCTCGATAATCCTTTTCGCCAGTTGCTTGCCGTTTTCGCAATCGGCCTCATCGCTCATAGCAAGCCGAAGCCGGATTGGTTTTGGTACGGCGTATTCCTCGGCACTTTAGGCGCGGCGCTATTCGCAATTTACCAACGTTTCTACCTGCATTTGGAACGCGCCGGCGGCTACCACTTGGTGATCATGTTCGGCGATATCGCCATGGCGCTCGGCCTGATGTCGCTCGCCGGTGTTCAGCGTTTTGCAGCGACGCGCTTGCGGCTCTTGCCTTACATTGCTTTTTTGCTCGGCATCGGCGCATCGCTGCTTTCCGAATCGCGCGGCGGATGGATCGCGCTGCCATTGGCTGCGCTGCCTTTTTGGCGCCGGGAATGGCGCTTGAGCAGAGTCGCATTGCTGTGCTTTGTTTCCGCTGCGATCTTGCTCGCGCTCGCTGCATTGAGTGCCGAAATCGGCGTCGGCAAACGGCTAACCATGATTACGGAAGAGTTGGCGCAGTATCGTGCGGGCAATGTCGACACCTCCATCGGCTTGCGTGTGGAAATGTGGCGCGGCGCATGGCACATGTTTTTGGAACATCCGATTGCCGGCGTCGGGCGTGCCCATTTCAACACCGGCTTGCGGGAACTAGTGGCGCGCGGCGAGTTGGCCGCGCCAGTGGCCGGTTACTATCATGCGCACAATGAATTCATGCATGCATTAGCGACGCAAGGTTTGTTGGGCGTGGCCGCACTCATGGCGTTATATGCCGCGCCCTTGCACTTTTTTCTGCGCCGTTTGCGCAAGCCCGCCGCGAATTATCCGTTTGCGGTGGCCGGCGTAATCTTGGTAGCGTCGACTTTTTTATTCGGCCTCACCATGGTGTTTTTTGCGCATCATGTCGGGGCCGGATTTTATGCCGTAATGCTCGCTATCTTGTGTGGAATTTGTATTGCCGAAGAAGCGAGGGAAGAACAAAACGGTTACGCTTCTCGAATGTAATCGACGAAAGCTGCGGACCGCGGATCGGGCGGCTCCGTCAGGAGGCTCACAAAAATAATCGCAGCCAAGCCCGCCGGTACGCCGAATACGCCGGCAGAGACGGGCGCTATATGAAACCATTGCCCGGCAACCGAACCGCCTAAAACAGGTGCTGTGTGGGCCATGTAATACACGCATACTGAAAATCCCGTCACGATTCCGGCGATTGCGCCCGCTTTATTGGCGCGCTTCCAAAACACACCCAGCACCAGCGCAGGAAACAAGGCTGAGGCCGCCAGCGAAAATGCCGCGCCCACCATCGATAAAATATCGCTCGGTTTCAGGGAGGCGACATACGCGGCGATGAGGGCGACCACCAGCAAAAACAGCTTTGAAATCGTCACCCGCTTTTGGGTCGAGGCGCTAGGATCGGCGACCTTGTAATAAATGTCGTGAGACAAGGCGCTGGCAATCGTCAATAACAAACCGTCGGCGGTCGACAATGCGGATGCCAAACCGCCCGCAGCAATCAATCCGGAAATCACATAGGGCAAGCCGGCAATTTCCGGCATGGCCAGCACCACGATGTCGCCGTCCAGCACGATTTCCGCCAACTGCACGATACCGTCGCTATTGATGTCCGTAATGGTTACCAGCGGATTGGCTTTGTCGACTCCGTGCCAGTACGGTACCCACGACGGCAGTTCGGTGAAATTCATGCCGACCAATGAAGTGTAAATATCGTACTTGACCAGCACCGCCAGCGCCGGAATGGTCAAATAGATCAGCATGATGAAGAACATGGTCCAGGCTACGGAAAAGCGGGCTTCCGTTACCGACGGCGTGGTGTAGTAGCGCGTGAGCACATGCGGCAATGCCGCCGTGCCCATCATGAGGCATAGCACCAGCGCCAGAAAATTATTGCGCTTGGCATCCGAAGTGGCTTGGTCTTTGCCGGGGAAGGGTTTCACATGGGCGACCGGCGGTTCGGCGCGCGCGAGATTGGCGTTTTTGGCTTCCGTCCATTTGACTCGTGCGGCTTCCGGGTCTTGCGGGTAATTCGCCAACGAGCGGCTTGCTGCTTTAATTTCCGCCAGAGAGGCATTGGCTTGCTTGAGTTCGTCGACGCGGCGGCGCGCTTCGATTCGCCCTTCTTCAAATGAATGCGGCAAGGCCTTCAGTTTCGCGTCATATTCCGCTGCGCGGCGTTGATATATTGAACGCACTTCTTGCTCGCGCGGATCGTCAATCAGGACCTTCTCACGCTCGGCTAACTCCGGTAGCACGGCGCCGTAAGCCACTTGCGGGACCGGTATCTTGGTATGTTTTACCGATAACCAAGTGACGGGAATGAGGAAGGCGATCAGAATGATGATGTATTGCGCCACCTGCGTCCACGTAACCGCACGCATGCCGCCCAGAAAAGAACACACGAGAATGCTCGCCAAACCGAGAAAAATGCCGACTGAAAAATCCACGCCGGTAAAGCGCGACGCAATCAAGCCCACTCCGTAAATCTGCGCGACGACATAGGTAAATGAAACAAGAACGGTGGCAATCGCGCCGATGACACGAATCAAATTGCCGTTATGGCGGCCGGCATAACGCGCCGCCAAAAAATCGGGAATCGTGTAGTGGCCGAACTTACGCAGATAAGGCGCGATCAGCAGAGCGACGAGACAAAAGCCGCCGGTCCAACCCATCAAATAGGCCAGTCCGTCAAAGCCATATAGATACAAGCCGCCGGCCAAGCTGATGAACGTCGCCGCCGACATCCAATCAGCCGCGGTTGCCATGCCGTTGAATAGCGCCGGCACGCGCCGGCCGGCCACATAGTATTCCGACACGTTCGAAGTGCGGCTCATGACGCCGATCGCCGCATACAAGGCGATGCTCGAAAATAGAAAGAGGTAACCGATCCAGCTACGCGGAAATCCTTCTTTCTCCAATATTGCCAGCGCCGCCAGGAACGCCAGGAATCCTAGCATGAAGCTTAAGTAGTAGCGCTTGAGGCGCCGCGCGTACGCGTCATGCGTCATGACTGATTTCCTCGTGGGAGCGCTCCGTGCGATGCATGCGCCAAGCATATGCGACCACGATTGCGAGATAGACGAGAAGGGCGCCTTGCGCCGCCATGTAAAACGATAGGGGCCAGCCGAATAGGGTCAGGCTCGACAATTCTCGCGCAAAGAAAATCACACCGAGCGTCACGCTCGCCCACACAAGCAATAACTTCAGCGTCAGCTTTTCAGTGCGGCTCCAGATACGTGCCCTTTGAGCCAGCGCGTCAATTTTACGATCGGCATTCATGGCTTTGGCAAAGGAAAAGTCACACGGAACAAACAGCCGGGCGCTTTCGGATCGGAGCAGTGCGGATTATTGAAGACATCCACTTCGGCGTCATGCTGTTGAGCGATTTCGCGCACGATCGCCAATCCTAATCCGCTGCCTTCGACATCGTTGCCCAAAACACGATAAAAGCGGTCGAATACATGCGCACGCTCAGACGGCGGGATGCCTGGGCCATTATCTTCCACCTCCAGCAATATATGCTGCTGATCGGCGTCGCTGCGCACACGTACCGTCACGAAACCCTTTGCGGGGGTGTAACGCAGTGCGTTATCCACCAAATTAGAGACTAGTTCGCGTAAGGTGACGGGATTGCCTAGGATGGTGAGCGGCTGCTCGGGTTCTTCAAATCCGAGATCGATGTTGCGCGTAAAGGAGGTTTGCACCCAGTCCTGTACGACGTGGCGCGCCAGGTCATTGAGGTTCACGGGAGCAAATGGATTGGCGGCCGGGCCTTGATGCTCCGCTCGTGCCAATGCCAGCAATTGATTCACCATGCGTGTGGCGGATTCCGAACTTTTTGCCAATTGCATGAGGGAGCGCTGTATTTCTTCCTGGCTGGTTTGGCGCAACGCCAATTCCGACTGTGTGCGTAATCCAGCCAGCGGTGTTTTCATTTGATGGGCGGCATCGGCAATGAAGCGTTTTTGCACTTCGATCGATTGCGAAAGCCGCTCCAGCAAGTCATTAAGAGAGGCGACCAGCGGCGAGATTTCTTCCGGCACTTGACCCGCTTCGATCGGACTTAAGTCGTCCGGCCGGCGTGCGCGTATACGGCTTTGCAATTCCGCTAGCGGAGAAAGGCCGCGCGACAACGCCAGCCAAAGCAGCGCCAATGCAATCGGTAAGATGATGAACTGCGGCAGCACGACGCCTTTAATAATTTCATTGGCGAGATGTCCTCGCTTGCCCAGGGTTTCGCCGATTTGCACCAGGGCGATGCGCGGCTCTGCGGCTCCCATCGCAAGAGCGCGCGACTTTCGCAAGTCGACGCGGATCGTTGCGATGCGTACTTCTGTGCCATGCACGGCATCGTCGCGAAATTGCACTACGCCGATTCTTGGATTTTCTTCCGCATGAGGGGCGGGCATGTCGCGGTCGCCGGCAATTAATTCGCCGCGCGGACCGAGAATTTGGAAATACACCGTATCGGTATCATCGGCATGCAAGATGTCGCGCGCTGAACTGGCTAAAGGCACACTTATTTTTCCATCGATTTCCCGTACTTGCTGTGCCAACACAGTCGCGGTATTTTCCAGCGCGCGGTCGAAAGGCTGATTGGCGATCGACTTGGCGACCACGTAAGTAAACGCAATGCTGAGCGGCCATAAGAGAAGCAGCGGAATTAATAACCAGTCGAGCAGCTCGCCGAATAGCGAACGCTGGATTTTTTCTTCAGACGGCTGAGTGAAGGTTTCATCGGAAGGAGCAGAAGCATCCGATGCATTATGCATAGAACTCATGCAGGCTTGCCGCCGGAGGGGTTGCTCGGCGTCTCGGGAAATTTTTCGAGACAATAGCCGAGACCGCGCACCGTGGCGATGCGCACACCGGCGCCTTCAATTTTTTTACGTAAGCGATGGACGTACACTTCAATCGCGTTGTTGCTGACTTCCTCGCCCCATTCGCACAAGTGGTCGACCAGCTGGTCCTTGGATACCAAGCGTCCGGTCCGTTGCAGCAATACTTCCAGCAAGCCGAGTTCGCGCGCGGACAATTCCAGCATCTGGTCATTGAGATAAGCGACCCGGCCGACTTGGTCATACGTCAGCGGACCGTGTTTGACGACCGTCGGCCCGCCGCCGCTGCCGCGCCGCGTAAGGGCACGTACGCGTGCTTCGAGTTCAGACAGGGCAAAAGGTTTGGCCATGTAATCGTCGGCGCCCAAGTCCAAGCCCTTGACCCGTTGCTCGACCGAATCGGCAGCAGTCAGGATCAGCACAGGCAGGCGCGAGTTGCGTGCACGCAAGCGCTTCAATACTTCAAGTCCGGAAAGTTTAGGCAAGCCCAGATCCAAGATAAGCAAGTCGAAATCTTGGGTAGATAAGGCTGTGTCGGCGGCATCGCCGTTGTTGACGCAATCGGTCGCGTAACCTGCCTGGCGCAAGGAGCGGGTTAAGCCATCGGCCAACACGGTGTCGTCTTCGGCGAGCAATATGCGCATGGCTTTAACCTGAAAATTCATGGGGTTATAACAGGTGTGACGAGTCTATTGCCTTTCTTGGAATGCGGCAAGGTGGGAAAGCGGACGCGTTCAAAAAAGACGCAAAAATGATGAAAAAAGGGCGAAATAGCGCTTGCAAAAAGCACTGGTTTTTTATACAGTACAGCTTCCTACCCCCTTTCAATGCCTGTCACTTCTGAAAGAATACATATATGGACGAGAAAAAATTTGTAGCGAATTTGGACAAGAGCAAGGCACTCGCCGCTGCCCTGGCCCAAATCGAAAAACAATTCGGTAAAGGTTCCGTGATGCGCATGGAAGACGGCGCAGTGGCGGAAGAGGTGCAAGTCGTTTCGACCGGTTCGCTCGGTCTCGACATTGCGCTGGGCGTTGGCGGTTTGCCGCGCGGCCGTGTTGTCGAAATTTATGGTCCGGAATCTTCCGGTAAAACTACGCTGACTCTGCAGGCTATTGCAGAGATGCAAAAACTGGGCGGTACCTGCGCCTTCATCGATGCCGAGCATGCGCTGGATGTGACCTATGCGCAAAAGCTGGGCGTGAATTTGCCGGATTTGCTCATTTCGCAACCTGATACCGGCGAACAGGCACTGGAGATTTGTGACGCGCTGGTACGCTCCGGCGCGGTCGATTTGATCGTGGTCGACTCCGTAGCGGCGTTGACTCCCAAGGCGGAAATCGAAGGCGACATGGGCGATTCATTGCCCGGTTTGCAAGCGCGTTTGATGTCGCAAGCTCTGCGGAAACTCACCGGCTCGATCAACCGTACCAATACGTTGGTGATTTTCATTAACCAAATCCGCATGAAGATCGGCGTCATGTTCGGTAACCCCGAAACCACCACCGGCGGCAATGCGCTGAAGTTCTACGCATCGGTACGACTGGATATTCGCCGCACTGGTTCGATCAAGTCGGGCGATGAAGTCATCGGCAACGAAACCAAGGTCAAGGTCGTCAAGAACAAAGTGGCCCCGCCGTTCAAGGAGGCGCATTTCGACATTCTGTATGGCGAAGGTACTTCGCGCGAAGGCGAAATCCTCGACCTGGGATCCGAAGTCAAAGTCGTCGAAAAGTCCGGCGCTTGGTATAGCTACAACGGTGAAAAAATCGGACAGGGCAAGGACAATGCTCGTATTTACTTGAAAGAGCATCCGGAACTGTCGCGCGAAATTGAAAACAAAGTGCGCGCTGCCTTAGGAGTGCCGGAGTTGGCAACGATCAAAGGTACCGAGCCGGTTGCTAAGAAAGCTAAGGAAGCCAAAGAAAATAAGGAAATCAAAGAAAGCAAGGAAGTCGAATGATCCTGCTTTAAGTTGTTCCCCAAGAGCCATGGCTACAAAGCCATGGCTCTTTTTGTTTTTTGCGTGATCTCAAATTTCCCAGTCCGCATGGCAAAACCGCAAATCAGTCTTAAGGCACGCGCATTGCGCTACCTGGCGGCGCGTGAACACAGCCGCTTGGAACTTGCACGCAAGCTTGCTCGGTATGCCCAAGAAACCGACGATGTAAACGCCTTGCTCGATTTTCTTGAAGCGAAAAAATATTTATCGCAGGAGCGTTTTTCGGAATCGCTGGTCAATCGTCGCGCCGCGCGATTTGGCAATAGCCGCATCATGTCCGAACTGCAAAGTCATGGCATCAAGCGCGAATCTCTGGTGAATCTTCAAGCAAATCTGATGGAAAACGAGGAAGCGCGTGCTCGTGAAGTTTGGTTGCGCAAGTTCGGCCGCGAACCGGCAGATGCTGCAGAACGCGCCAAACAAGTGCGTTTTTTACAGCAACGAGGCTTTTCTCATCGCGCTATTCGCGCAGCAATGCAAAATTCCATCGAAGATAGCGATGAGTGCGGTGCACAATAACGACAATTTACACGCGATCTTCCACTCGTAGAATTACCATTCTGCTTTCTCATTGAGTAGCTTGTGCTACACTTTTTTCCGCGTCGCCGTATGACGGGAGCTGCGCTGCAAGCGGTTGCGGCTTCACGCATGCGGCATCTTTTTTTTGTAGTCAGCTAGCCGTATTGCCGGCTACATCAGTAAGCAGCAAGTCAGAGTAATTAATCAAAATTACCGAATTACCATTTCAAACTGGGTCTAAAGGGACGTTCGCATGAAAATCCATGAGTATCAGGGCAAAGAAATCCTCCGTAAGTTCGGAGTGGCGGTTCCGCGCGGCATTCCGTGCATGTCGGTCGACGAGGCGGTTAAGGCTGCTGAAACCTTAGGCGGACCGGTTTGGGTCGTTAAGGCACAAATCCATGCGGGTGGTAGGGGAAAAGGCGGTGGCGTTAAAGTTGCCAAGTCGCTCGACCAAGTGCGCGAATATGCTAATGCCATCATGGGTATGCAGTTGGTAACCCATCAAACCGGCCCGGAAGGCCAGAAAGTGCGTCGCTTGCTGATCGAAGAAGGCGCCGACATTAAGCATGAATATTATGTGGCTGCGCTGACCGATCGCGCGACACAAAAAGTAGCCGTCATGGCATCGTCCGAAGGCGGTATGGATATCGAAGAAGTCGCCCACAAGACGCCGGAAAAAATTATCAAGGTATTCGTCGATCCGCTGGTTGGAATGACCGACGCGCAAGCGCGCGAACTCGCTGCAGGTATCGGCATTCCCGAAGCTTCGATCGCGCAGGCAATCGACATCCTCAAGAAGCTTTACACCTGCTACATGGAAACCGATGCGTCGCTGGCGGAAATCAATCCATTGATCCTCGAAGGCAACGGCAATATCAAGGCGCTGGATGCCAAATTCAATTTCGATTCGAATTCCCTGTTCCGTCATCCTGAGATCGTCGCTTACCGCGATCTGGATGAAGAAGATCCGGCTGAAGTTGAGGCGTCCAAGTTCGACCTTGCATACATTTCTCTCGACGGCAACATCGGCTGCCTGGTGAACGGTGCCGGCTTGGCGATGGCAACCATGGACACCATCAAGTTATTCGGCGGCGAGCCCGCCAATTTCCTCGACGTCGGCGGCGGCGCTACCACCGAGAAGGTTACCGAAGCCTTCAAGATCATGCTGAAAAACCCCGACTTGAAAGCCATCCTGGTCAATATCTTCGGCGGCATCATGCGTTGCGACGTGATCGCAGAAGGTGTGGTCGCAGCATCTCGCGCCGTGTCGCTCAAAGTGCCGCTGGTTGTGCGCATGAAGGGCACCAACGAAGATCTCGGCAAGAAGATTCTGGCCGATTCCGGCCTGCCGATCATTTCGGCTGACACCATGGCAGAAGCCGCGCAAAAAGTCGTCGCTGCAGCGAAATAAGGAACAAGAGACATGTCCATCCTGATCAATAAAGACACCAAAGTCATCACCCAAGGCATTACCGGCAAGACCGGCCAGTTCCACACCGAGAAGTGCATCGAATACGCTAACGGGAAAAATTGCTTTGTCGCCGGCGTCAATCCGAAGAAAGCGGGCGAGAAAATTTTCGACGTGCCCATCTACGCATCGGTCAAAGAAGCTAAAGAAGCAACCGGCGCCGCAGTTTCGGTCATCTATGTGCCGCCGGCGGGCGCTGCCGATGCTATCTGGGAAGCTGTGGAAGCCGACCTGGATCTGGCGATTTGCATCACAGAAGGTATTCCGGTGCGCGACATGCTGGTCGTGCGTAACAAAATGAAGGCGAAAGAAGCCAAAGGCGGCAAGAAAACCCTGTTGCTTGGCCCGAACTGCCCCGGCTTGATCACGCCCGATGAAATTAAGATCGGCATCATGCCAGGCCATATCCATCGCAAAGGCCGTATCGGCGTGGTTTCGCGCTCCGGTACGCTGACGTATGAAGCCGTCGGCCAGTTGACCGAGCTAGGCTTGGGCCAATCTTCCGCGGTCGGTATCGGCGGTGACCCGATCAACGGCTTGAAGCATATCGACGTCATGAAGGCATTCAACGACGATCCGGATACTGACGCCGTCATCATGATCGGTGAAATCGGCGGTCCGGATGAAGCTGAAGCCGCGCGCTGGTGTAAAGCGAACATGAAAAAGCCGGTTGTCGGCTTCATCGCTGGCGTCACCGCACCTCCGGGCAAGCGCATGGGCCATGCGGGCGCCTTGATTTCGGGTGGTGCGGATACTGCCGATGCCAAGCTCGCGATCTTGGAAGAGTGCGGTTTCAAGGTCACGCGCAATCCGTCGGAAATGGGTCGATTGCTGAAATCGGTCTTGTAATTTCTCTTAAAAAGGCATTGAGAGACGGGGAGCTTCGGCTCCCCGTTATTGTTTGTGCGGCGCGAAAATGAACAATCGTTAACTAGGAGTGCCGGAATGCCCGAATTTTAGGTATCATTTTTGGCAAATAAACCAGAAAGCAGCTTCGTGACCCGGATTTCCTCAGGCACTGGCCGTATTGCATAATCCTTTATGGCCTATCACGTCGTACTCGAACTTGCCGCAAAAACCGATACCGGACAGGTGCGATCGCATAATGAAGACTTCATTGCGATCAACTCTGAGCTGGGTTTTGTCATTCTCGCGGACGGCATGGGCGGATATAGCGCCGGCGAAGTGGCGAGCAGTATCGCCACGACGGTAGTGCAGGAAACCTTGGAAGAGCAATTGCCCTTGCATTTCAAGGAAAAGATGTCCAACCGCAGCAAGCAGTTGCAGCAGCTTGTACTGGAGGCGGTAGACCGCGCCAACGGCTCCATTATGGAGGCGGCCCGAAACGAACCGCAATTCAGTGGAATGGGAACGACGGTAGTCGTCGGTTTATTTCATCACGATACGGTCACCTTTGCGCACGTAGGTGACTCTCGCGCTTATCGTTTTCGCCAAGGTGCGCTAGAGCAAATTACGCGTGACCATTCCTTATTGCAAGAGCAAATCGACGCCGGCTTAATTACGCCGGAGGCGGCGCAGAATTCGCCGAATAAAAATTTAATTACGCGTGCGGTCGGTGTCGATTACGAAATTGAAATTGAAATTCACGACCACGCCGTCAAGCCCGGCGATATTTATTTGCTTTGCTCGGATGGTTTGTCCGATATGTTGACCGATCCAGAAATCGCGGCGATCCTCGGCAATCCCAAGATGAATTTGGATGCCGCTTGTGCTGCCTTAATTGAAGGCGCCAATAAACATGGCGGTAAAGATAATATTTCCGCCATTCTGGCCAAAGTAGTGGCTATCGATACAAAAGCCGAAAAGTTTTTTGGGCGCGTACTGAAACGGCTCGGGATAGCCTAGGAGGTAATGTATGACGAATGCTTGCCAGAAGGATTGGAGACAAGATGCGAGGAAGCCGCGTGGCAGGCCCCACGCAATGACGAGCAACGCTGTATCCGAGCCTTCTGGCGGGCAGGCGGCGTGCAGTACCTACTGGGATAGCCTCTAAAGCATTTCTTGGCGAGGGCGACATGGCAAAAATCATCATCGCCGAAGACGGCAACCTAAGGACGGAAATCCCGCTGAACAAAAAACGGCTCACAATCGGACGCGCGGCCCACAATGACGTTGTCATTGAACACCCCGGCATCAGTTCCGAGCATGCCGTCATTCAATTGCAGCAAAGCGATTTTGTCCTCGAGGACTTAGGCAGTACCAATGGCACCAAGGTCAATGGCCAGCCGATTAAAAGACATTTTTTGCAGGATGGCGACCAAATTCATCTGGCCGCATATGGCATGTGCTTCAGTGTCGATTCCACGATTTCGTCAAATGGGACAAATGCACACCCGACGTCAATTTATGCAAACGATGCTCCAGCTTGTATCAAAGTCCTTAGCGGCGTTCATGCGGACAAACGTGTTTTATTAAATAAGTCCTTAATAACGATCGGCAAGCCTGGCATACAAGTGGCTGCTTTCGTGCAGGATATTGAAGGCTATTTTTTGCTTCACGTGGAAGGTGAACGCAGTCCCGCAGTGAATGGTCAATCGATGACGACGACACAACATCGACTGCAAAACGGCGACCAGGTGGAAATCGACGGCACAAAAATAAGATTTTTGACAACGCGGGACTGACAATTTTTATGCGACTGACAAAAATTGTCAGCCAATTTGGGCTAAATTTTAATTTTCCTCTGGAAATTTCACACAATTTGACGATTGCATGGCATATTTCCACCTGGCATGACCATTGCTCATATGGAAGCGTAGTGCCAAGAAGTCCTTTAACTTATTCGGGGAGACTGAAATGAAATCGATGAAAATGATCCAATCCGCACAGCGCGGCTTTACGTTGATTGAGTTGATGATCGTTGTGGCGATCATCGGTATTTTGGCGGCAATCGCCATTCCTAGCTATCAGGATTACACCAAGAAGTCGCGCTTCGCTGAAGTTCAAGGCTTGGCCGATAGCCTGAAGAGTGCTGTTTCTGAATGTTTGTCCGACCCGGTTACTGCTGCGAACTGTTCCAACGGTAATGGTGGCGTTCCGGCTGCTCCGACCAACATGCCGACGACCAATACGACTTCGCTGACCGTAGCAGCAGACGGTACCATCACTGGTACCGCCACGGCAGCGGCTGACAGCCTGACCTCTGTTTTGACTCCTACTCCGCCGGCAGCACCGGGTAACCCTGTTACTTGGGTCAACAGTGGTACCTGCGTAGCTCGCGGCTGGTGCAAGGCTAACTAATAGCCAAGCTTAGTTAAATAGATATAGGGCACACCTATAGCTAGTAAGGTCCAAACACCCCGGTTCTGAATTGAGCCGGGGTGTTTTGTTTTGGTCACTACAAATACGTATTGATTTCTTTGCTGCTTGGACATATATGCTTGTCGTAGTTCTTAACCCAACTTTTTATAGGGGAGTCGCTATGAGTCGCTACAAGGCTGCAGCCATTCACTTTGTGGGAAGCTTGGCTGTTTTATCGTTAATAGTATTGTTCGTGTCGACAGTGTGGTATCCGGGGGCGCTGCTTCAAGCTGCCAGTGGGTTGAATCTTCTGATGATCGTATTCGCGGTGGATGTCGTTGCCGGCCCGCTGATCATGATGATCATCTTCAACACCAAAAAGAAGTCGTTGAAATTTGATGTGACCTCGGTATTGATATTTCAGATCGCGTTTATGTTATACGGTGTCTGGTCGATTTTCGAGGCGCGGCCGGTATATGTGGTCTTTACCGAAAATCGTTTCCATGTGACTACCGCCAATCAAATTGAAGAATTCGAGCAAAAGAAAGTCACGAATCCGGACTACAAAAAATTGCCTATTTGGGGGCCGCAGATAGTCGGTACCAAGACGCCGACTGATCCGAAATTAAATTCGGATTTGGTGTTTGCAAGCGGATTCGGCATGGGTATACAAAATATGCCAAGGTTCTTTATGCCTTATCCAGAGGTCGCGGACGAAGTGAAGAAGACCGGCAAGGCTGCCAAGGATGTCAAAGGGATGAATCCTGACGTAATGGCGCGTCTCGCAGCTTATGAAGCGAAACTCAATGCGCAAAACAAGAAGGTTTTATTTTTACCGCTGATTGCAAAAAATACGGTGCTTCAAGTGGCGGTCGATGCATCTACCGGCGCAATCGTCGATATTTTGTCGTAGTGAGCAATATGGAGCGTCATGCTTGCATGACGCTCACATCTTAATAATTCGTTTTGCCGCCCCGCTTGTGCAAAACGCGAATGACCGACATCACCATGTCGCGGTCGACAGCCTTGCACATGTCGTAAATCGTCAATAAGCCGATTTGCACAGCGGTGAGCGCTTCCATCTCGACGCCTGTCTTGCCGTGGGTTTCTACTTGAGCCTGACAAGTCACACTGGAAGATGCAGCGTCTACTTCAAATTCGACTGCGACCCGCGTCAAGGCAAGCGGATGGCATAAGGGAATCAGCTCGCTGGTGCGTTTGCTGCCCATGATGGCGGCAATGCGGGCAATTCCCAGCACATCGCCTTTCTTCGCCGTGCCGGATTGAATAATTGCCAGCGTTTCCGGCTTCATGCGTATGGTGCCGGCGGCGATAGCGACGCGGTGCGTTTCTGATTTGGCGCCGACATCGACCATATGGGCCTGACCGCCGGCATCGAAATGTGTCAATCCCTGTATGCCGGGTTGCTTGGGCTTGTCGTCTTGATTATCCATCGGTAACAAAGTATGTCGTTTCTTGAACGATTCATGAGTGCAGGTATCATAGCACCGTGAAAAGAAACCTGACTTCATTCCGATCAAGCTCACGCAAGCGCGCGGCGTCTCGTCTCGTGACCGTGTTGCTTGCGCTTGCCTGCGGTTTTCCGTCCGCCGTAGTGCCTTCATTATCGGGCGCGCAAAATTTACCCAGCCTAGGCGACACGGAGCGGCAAGAACTGTCGCCTATCATGGAGCGCAGGTTGGGCGAGCAAATCATGCGCGACATACGGCGCGACCGCGATTATCTGGACGACGCGCCCTTGATTGAATACCTTAATAATTTCGGCGCGACGCTTCTGGCGGCAAAACCGGAGGCGCGCGGCGAAGCAGGTTTTGATTTTTACTTCTTTGGCGTGCGCGATCCCATGCTCAATGCTTTTGCGTTGCCGGGCGGTTATATCGGTGTGCATTCGGCGCTGGTTTTGGCAGCCCAATCCGAATCCGAATTGGCCTCGGTTCTGGCGCATGAAGTCGGCCATGTCGCGCAGCGCCATATTGCGCGCATGCTGGGACAGCAGCGGCAGGATTCTTTGATTTCGATGGCGGCGATGATTTTGGCGGTGCTCGCCGCGCGCGCCAGTCCCGACGCGTCGCAAGCGCTTTTGATGGGAGGGGAAGGCGTGGCGTTGCAAAGGCAATTGAATTTTAGCCGTGATGCCGAGCGCGAAGCAGATCGCGTCGGTTTGCAGATCATGCGCGATGCCGGCTTTGACACATCAGGCATGATTTCTTTCTTCGGCCGCATGCAAAGCGCCACGCGTGCCTATACCGATGCGGCGCCTGCCTTCTTGCGTTCGCATCCTTTGACCACGGAACGTATCGCCGACATCCAGGCGCGGACTCGTGATCAGCGCTACAAGCAACGCGCCGACAGCGTGGATTTTCATCTCATCAAGGCTCGTTTGCGTGTGTTGCAAGACAGCAGCGCGCAAGGCTTGCGTGAAGCAGCGGATATTTTCGATAGCCAGCTTGAGCAAAAAAGCCGCGTTCAGACAGCGGCGGCGAAATACGGTTTGGCTCTTATCGCGTTTAAGCAGCGAGATTATGCCAAGTCGCAAGCGCTGTTACAGGAAGCGCGCGCCGCTTTGCCGCAGAGTGCTAAGCCAAGTGCTATTTTTGCGAACCTGGCGATCGATTTAAAATTGGCGATGCATCAGCCTGAGGAAGCGGTCAAGGAAGCCGCAAATGCGCGCAACCAGTTTCCGCTGTCGCGCGGCATTGCGATGCAATACGCGGATGCCTTGTTGGCCGCGGGACGGAATGATGAGGCTATTCACTACTTACGCGATCAAGCGCAACTGTATCGGTCCGAGCCACAGGTGCAAGACCGTTTGGCGAAAGCTTATGCTGCAGCGGGCAAGCAGGCGCTGCAGCATTTGGCCTTGGCGGAGTCCTATGCTTTGTCCGGTAGTTGGGCGTCGGCCTTGGATCAGCTCAGCATCGCTCGCCGCGCTCCGGATGCCTCTTTTTACGATCAGGCGCAGATCGATGCGCGCGAACGGGAATTACAGGCTCGCTTGAGGGAAGAAATCAGGGATAGCCGCAAGTCTCCTTGAATCACTTAATTCGGAGAGCGGGTCACTTCGGGGCTTGGCTCGCGAACGAAGCGAAAGTGCGACGCAAGTGCTTCGAGCGCAATACGTCCTACGGCGAGCGATTGCTCGTTATAGCGTAGGACTAGCGGCTGTATGTTGTCGGCGCCAGCCATCCAATCAAGCAATTCATCATCGCAGACGGTACATTCTCCCAACTGCAATTGCGTCATGCATTGCGCCATGTCGCGATCATCCACCATCGCTATTTTTTCTCCGCTTTGCAATATTAATGCGCCGCTCTCGGTCAGCCATGCATGGTCGAGTGTCGAAAGTGCCTCTCCGGTGTGCAAGATAAAACGATGATCCGGTTCGGTGCGTGCAATGTAGGGCGTCGCTTCCAAGGCGACATAGACACGTTGCGGCCCGTTCTGGAAATACCAGCAACCGCGTTCGTCATGGAGGTAGTTGCGATTGATGAAGCCCAGCAGCGCGGGATTCGTGATGCGGTCTCCCGCAAGTTTGAGCGCTTGAGCGCGCTCGTCACGCATGCGCCAATTGCCGCGTGCATCCAATGCCAGCCAGCCGTAGCAATGCGGCACATTGGGCCATTTGGCGATCGCTTGTTTGACGATGTCATCCATGGCTTTAACGATACCACGCTCAGGAACGCTTAGTTTGTCTAGGCTTCTGTACCTTCCAGGAAACGCGTTACGCGTCGCGGCAGCCACCCTAAGTGCCCAGGAAACCCGCCTGCCAGGAAGCCGACATGGCCGCCATGGTCGGGGAACTCTAGGGTGACTGCATTCGAGGCTTGCCGCGGCAAAAACTCGTGCGGCAGGAAAGGATCGTTTTTCGCATTGAGCACCAGGGTTGGCACGGTAATATCGAGCAGCACATGTTTCGCACTGGCGCGGTGCCAATAATCATCCGTGTCCCGATAGCCGTGCAGCGGTGCTGTCACGACATTGTCGTACTCGTAAAGGTTGCATGCGGAAAGCATGGCTTCACGCTTGAATAATCCCGGAAACTGTTCGAGCTTTTGCAGGCATTTCGGTTTTAAGGATTGCAGAAAGTTTCGCGTATAGATCATATTGAATCCGTGCCCGAGAGCGGTGCCGCATGCCGCTAAATCCAATGGAGTCGAGATGGCGCATGCTGCGTCGACGAACTCAGCGGCATGCTGCGATTCACCGAGAAAGCGCAGCAAGACATTTCCGCCCAGCGATACGCCGCTGGCATAGAAGCCGTGGGCATGGCGGCTTTCACTATAGGCTTTGAGACGCTGCAGTATCCATTCAATTTCTTGGGCATCGCCGGAATGATACGAGCGGGGCGCAAGATTGATGTCGCCCGAACAGCCGCGAAAGTGGGGTACGGCGCCTGACCAGCCAAGGCCGGCAATGTGTGCCATCAGCGCACGGCTGTAATGGCTGTCGGAAGAGCCTTCCAATCCATGAAAGAGTGCCAGAAACGGTTTGCCCGGCTGCCCATCAATGAAGTCCACGTCGATGAAGTCACGGTCAGGCGTGTCCCAGCGTTCGCGTCGAAATGCGACCGGCGGAGCGGCGGCAAAAAGAGCCGGATAAAGCGTTTGCAGGTGGCCGCCGCGCAGCCAGCGCGGCGCTGTGTAGATATCCGGCTCGGGCATGGGTTTATCTTGGTTTAATGCCTTTTTTTGCGTATTTCGGATGATCGCATTTGGCAACGCCTGCGCTGACGGAAATGGCGGCGCCTTTGCTCGATTGAAACAACTCAAGGGTGACGCACATCCCTTCTTCATTCGGCACCTTCAGGAACCACAACGGACTGCTTGGCGTGGAGGCACTCGGCGGGCCGTATTTTTTTCCGATGTATTTGGTGAATTCAGGAAGATCGGTCGCCAGCTTCCTGGGTTGCTGCTGAACATATTCATAGGCATACGCCTTGTATTCTTCAATCATGATGATCGAAGGCGATTTGCCGGCAAGAGCGTAATTTGCGGCCAATGCGAGCATAGCGGTTAACAACAATTTTTTCATACTGAATTCTCCCCAATTGTTATGAACGGGGGCAAACGGTGCCCCGCTGTCAAACATAACGCGCGCGGCGGAATTGCTCAAGTAGTTGAAGGACGAAGTGCGGCTAATGCAGTACGGAAGCGATGACCGGTTCCTGCGGCGCCTTGCCGGGCGCGACGCTGGCGTGATGCATCGCCAGCCGCCAGCCTTGCGGGGTCTTAAGGTAAACGTTGGTGGCGAGGATGTGCATATCTTGCGATTCGTCTTCGCCGCGCCGGACTTCTTCGATGACGTTGTGCACCACCGTCAGCATGTTATGCACGGCATGCAATTGCACCGGACGAATGTCGAGCCCGCCGCGCTGGAAGATGGTTTCCCAGGCGGCGCGGATGGCGGCATGGCCTACCAAGCGGGGCGCGCCCGGATGTACGCAAACGATTTCTTCATCGTCCGCCCATAAGGCCATCAATGCTTCAATGTCGGCATGACTGATGGCGTCGTAGTAGGCGGCCTCGACTTCCTCGACCGTGCCCCCGTGTTTGCGCGATTTGCCCATGCGGTAGCTGCTTTCAATGGCCCTTGTGGGCCACGCCTTCCTTCAAACGATACAAGGTGCCGCAGTACGGACATTTTGCGCGGCCGTCGGCATCGAAGCTGAGAAAAACACGCGGGTGGCCGGACCAGAGCGGCATCTTGGGGTTGGGGCAGAACGCTGTTTTGGAGCTGGCGTCATCCAGCTCCACAAAGGTCATCTCTACTTGTGCAGTCATGGTGTGCTCCAATTAAACGAGGGTCAGCCAATGCTGGTACTGCGGTGCTTTGCCGGCGACCGCATCGAAGAACAGCGATTGCAGTTTTTCCGTGATGGGACCGCGCGAACCGATGCCGATAGTGCGATTGTCGAGTTCGCGGATAGGCGTGATTTCCGCTGCCGTGCCGGTGAAGAAGGCTTCGTCGCAGCAGTACACTTCATCGCGCGTGATGCGTTTTTCGATCACCGGGATGCCGAGGTCGCGCGCCATGGTCAGCACTGAATCGCGCGTGATGCCGTCCAGGCAGGATGCCAAATCCGGCGTATAGATCTTGCCGTTCTTGATGACGAATACGTTTTCGCCGGCGCCTTCTGAAACATAGCCGTCGGTATCGAGCAGCAAGGCTTCATCGTAGCCGTCGGTCATCGCTTCTTGGTTGGCGAGGATAGAGTTGATGTAGTAGCCGCACGCCTTGGCGCGTACCATCGACACATTGACATGGTGACGCGTGAAGGACGAGGTTTTAACGCGAATGCCTTTCTTTAAACCCTCCTCACCTAAATAAGCACCCCAGGGCCAAGCCGCGATAGCGACATGAATGGTGTTGCCCTTGGCGGAGATGCCCAGCTTTTCCGAGCCGATCCAGGCAAGTGGGCGCAGGTAGCAGGATTCGAGTTTGTTTTCGCGTACCACTTGGCGCTGCGCAGCCATGATGGTTTCCATATCAAATGGAATATTCATTTGGAAAATCTTGGCTGAATTGAATAGGCGCTGCGTGTGCTCTTTCAGACGAAAGATTGCCGTGCCTTGCGCGGTCTTATAAGCGCGCACGCCTTCAAATACACCCATGCCGTAGTGCAGGGTATGGGTCAACACATGGACTTTGGCATCGCGCCAATCGATCAATTCGCCGTCTTTCCAAATCTTGCCGTCGCGGTCGTCCATGGACATGGTGCAGTCTCCAAACAATGTGCAAAGAGAAGGATTTTAACCCTCAAGCAGTGAAATTGCTTCCTCGATAGAATACGTTTTTAAATTTTTTGCGATGCCGATGTTGCAAATCCGGCATTTCTTCCGCATTTGTTGAACCTCGATCCGCCGCTCTCGGAAAAAGCGGCCTTCAAAGAAGCCGTCAAAACCAGCGCGCCGACCATGCCGGGCATTTTTGCATGGGGAATGGTGACGGCAATGGCCATGGTGAAATCGGGCCTCACCGCCGGCCAGGCGCTCGGCATGACCCTGGTGGTATTTGCCGGCTCCGCCCAACTCGCCTCGCTGCCGCTGATCGCCGCCAATGCCTCGGTATGGGTGGTGTTCGCCACCGCCATGGTCGTCAATCTGCGCTTCGTTATCTTTGCTGCGGCGATCGGACCGCATTTATCGCATCTGCCCTGGTACAAGCGCCTTTGGTACGGTTACTTGAATGCCGACTTGACCATGGCTTTGTTTTCGATGCGCTTTCCTCCTCATACCTTGTACCAGCCGACCGGCAAGGCAGGCTATGTGGCCGGTATCGATTACATGAATTGGGCATTTTGGCAGGCCGGATCGATTGTCGGCATTTTTTTGGCGAGCCAGATTCCGCAAAGCTGGGGCATCGAATTTGCCGGAACTCTCGCACTCTTGGCAGTCATGATCCCCTTGATTGCCAACTCGGCGGCGTTGACCGGCGTATTGGTGGCCTCGGCCGTTGCCATCCTCACGGCGCACCTGCCGTATCGGCTTGGTTTACTGGTTGCCGTCATATTTGGCATGGCCTCGGCAATGGCAGTCGACACGCTCATCGATCATCAAAAGAAAACGAGGGGAGATGCATGAACGCATTCGACGTTTGGCTGACCATCGCATTGCTGACGGTTTCCACTATCCTGACGCGCAGTTCTTTTTTCATGCTGGGAGACCGAGTCAAACTGCCGGCTAAAGTTCAGCATGCCTTGCGTTACGCGCCGGCCGCGGCACTGGCTGCGATCGTGGCGCCGGACTTGGCGCTGACCGGCGGCGCTCTTAATCTTTCCTTGATGAATCCCAAGTTGCTGGCCGCGATCGGTGCGACCTTATTTTTTCTGCGTACGCGCCACATGCTGGGTACGATTACCTTCGGCATGGGTTTGTATGCGGTCTTGCGATTGATCTTATAAAAGCATGATCAAAAAGCGGTTTTCGGTCCGATTGGCTGCGGTAAAATAGCGGTTTTCCGTCAATGTTTAGCCATTACGAGGAACTATGCATTTCAAACGATTGAGCGACCTGGTCGCCCTCAAGCAACTGCAAGGCAAGCGCGTTTTTATTCGCGCCGATTTGAATGTTCCACTCGATAGCAACGGCAGTATCACTGAAGATACCCGCATTCGCGCTTCTGTCCCGGCCATTAAGATGGCGCTTTCCGGCGGTGCGGCAGTGATGGTGACGTCGCACCTCGGCCGCCCGAAGGAAGGCGAATTGCGTCCGGAAGACTCGCTGGCGCCGGTCGGCAAGCGTTTGTCCGAATTGCTCGGGCAGCCGGTTCCGCTGGTGCAAAATTGGGTTGACGGCGTCGATGTAAAGCCGGGTCAAGTGGTGCTGCTGGAGAATTGCCGCGTCAATCCGGGCGAAAAGAAAAACGAGGATCAGCTGGCGATCAAAATTGCGAAGCTGTGCGATGTCTATGTCAATGATGCTTTCGGCACCGCTCATCGCGCGGAAGCCACGACGCACGGCATTGCCAAGTATGCCTTGACGGCATGCGCCGGTCCCTTGATGGCGGCGGAACTCGATGCCTTGGCCAAGGTTTTCGGCGCGCCCGATCGTCCCTTGCTTGCGATCGTCGCCGGCTCCAAGGTGTCGACCAAGCTCACCATTCTGAAATCGCTTGCGAACAAGGTGGATTTCCTCATTGTCGGCGGCGGTATCGCGAATACATTCATGCTGGCTGCCGGATTAAAAATCGGCAAATCGCTGGTGGAAGCGGATTTGGTCGACGAGTCTAAAGCCATCATCGACATGATGGTTAAGCGCGGGGTGCCGGTACCGATTCCGGTCGACGTCGTTTGTGCGAAAGAGTTTTCCGCTACAGCGGCCGCTACCGTTAAGGACGTGAAGGATATCCAGGACGACGACATGATTCTCGACGTCGGTCCCAAAACGTCCGCGTTGCTGGCGCAGCAGATCGCGCAGGCCAAGACCATCGTATGGAACGGTCCGATCGGCGTATTCGAATTCGATCAATTTGCCGAGGGCACCAAGTCCTTGGCCTTGGCCATTGCGGAATCGAAGGCGTTTTCGATCGCCGGCGGCGGCGATACCTTGGCGGCGATTGCCAAGTACAATATCGCTGACAAGATCAGCTATATTTCAACCGGCGGCGGCGCGTTCCTGGAATTCCTCGAAGGAAAATCCTTGCCGGCCGTAGCAGTCTTACAGCAGCGCGCGGGCGGCGAGTTCGTCGACAGCATGTAGGAATTCATCGTCCCCATCTCAATTTGTCGGAATACCTCCATGCGTCGCGCCACTAAAATCGTTGCCACTATCGGCCCTGTTTCGAGCGACATCGAGACGCTCACGCGCATGATTCAAGCCGGGGTCGATGTGGTGCGCCTGAATTTTTCGCACGGCAAGGCGCAAGATCATATCGATCGCGCACGCTTGGTGCGTGAAGCGGCGCAAAAGTGCGGCCGTGAAGTCGCCATCATTGCCGACTTGCAGGGGCCGAAGATTCGCATCGGCAAGTTTGAAAACGGCAAGATCGAACTTCAAAAAGGCGACAAGTTCATCCTTGACGCCGCTTGCGAAATGGGCAATCAAGAACGCGTCGGCCTCGATTACAAGGAATTGCCGCATGATTTAAAAGACGGCGACGTATTGTTGTTGAACGACGGCTTGATCGTGCTGGTGGTCGATAAGGTGGTCGGCAGTGCGATTCATACGACTGTCAAGATCGGCGGCGAATTGTCCAACAACAAAGGCATCAATCGCCAGGGCGGCGGTTTGTCGGCGCCGGCCTTGACCGCCAAGGACATGGAAGACATCAAGACGGCGATGAATATGCAAGCCGACTACGTCGCCGTGTCCTTCCCCAAGAATGCTGCCGATATGATGATGGCGCGCCAGCTGGCGAATATCGCCGGCGAGCCGCACAAGCATAAGCCGATGATGATCGCCAAGATCGAACGCGCCGAAGCGATTCCTGCTTTGCAGGAAATTCTCGACGCTTCCGATGGCATCATGGTGGCGCGCGGCGATTTGGCGGTGGAAGTCGGTAATGCCGCCGTGCCTGCACTGCAGAAACGCATGATCAAAATGGCGCGCGCTTCCAACAAGCTGGCGATCACCGCCACGCAAATGATGGAATCGATGATCGTCAATGCGATTCCGACGCGTGCCGAAGTTTCCGACGTGGCCAATGCCGTGCTGGACGGCACCGATGCCGTGATGACCTCGGCTGAAACCGCTTCCGGCCGCTATCCGGTGGAAACCGTGGAGGCCATGGCGGCGATTTGCCTGGAAGCGGAAAAGTCGCAGGAATATACGCTCGACGCCGATTTCCTGAACCTGACGTTTACCCGCATCGATCAATCGATTGCCTACGGCGCCTTGTTCACCGCCCATCACTTGCGCGTGAAAGCAATTGTCGCCTTGACCGAATCCGGTTCGACTGCGCTGTGGATGAGCCGTCACAATATCGACATCCCGATTTTCGCCATGACCCAGCGTCTGGCTACCCAACGTAAAGCCACGCTTTACCGGAACGTGAGTACGCTGGATCTCTCGCAAACCAAGGATAGCGAAACCACCCTCAAAGCTGCACAAGATTTGCTGTTAGCCAAGGGATTGGTAAAGAAAGGTGACATGATTGTGTTCACCTGGGGCGCGCCGATGGGACATCCCGGCGGCACCAATGCGCTCAAGATCATGAAGGTCGAATAGCGCTCCCGAATTCCGTATCAAATTTTCTTTTTGGAGATCAACCATGCCACTCGTATCGATGCGCCAATTGCTCGACCATGCCGCTGAAAACGGTTATGGCCTGCCGGCATTCAACGTCAACAATCTGGAACAAGTCAGCGCGATTATGGCGGCTGCCAATGAAATCAATGCGCCGGTAATCATGCAAGCCTCCGCCGGTGCGCGCAAATATGCGGGCGAAGCATTTTTGCGCCATTTGATCGAAGCTGCTGTCGAAGCCTATCCGCATATTCCGGTGGTGATGCACCAGGATCATGGCCAGTCGCCGGCAGTATGCATGGCCGCGATCAAATCCGGTTTCACGTCGGTGATGATGGACGGTTCGTTGATGGAAGACGGCAAGTCGGTCGCCAGCTATGAATACAACGTGGAAGTGTCGCGCAAGGTGGTCGAGTTCTCGCACTCGATCGGCGTCACGGTAGAAGCTGAGCTGGGTGTATTGGGTTCGCTCGAAACCATGAAAGGCGACAAGGAAGACGGCCACGGCGCCGAAGGCACCATGACGCGCGAACAGTTGCTGACCGATGTGAACCAGGCAGCCGATTTCGTTAAGAAGACGCAATGTGATGCATTGGCAATTGCCATCGGCACTTCGCACGGCGCGTACAAATTCTCGCGCAAGCCGACCGGCGATATTTTGGCGATCGAGCGCATCAAGGAAATCCATCAGCGTATTCCCAATACCCATCTGGTCATGCACGGCTCGTCGTCGGTGCCGCAAGAGCTGCTGGCCGAGATCCGCGAATTCGGCGGCGATATGAAAGAAACCTACGGCGTGCCGGTGGAAGAAATCCAAGAAGGCATCAAGCATGGCGTGCGCAAGATCAATATCGATACCGACATCCGCTTGGCGATGACCGGCGCGATCCGCCGTTATTTCGCCGAGAACCCGTCCAAGTTCGATCCGCGCGACTATCTCAAGCCGGCGCGCGAAGCCGCGATGAAGATTTGCAAGGCGCGTTACTTGGCCTTCGGTTGCGAAGGCCAAGCTGCCAAGATCAAGCCGCTGCCGCTGGAGAAAATGGCGGAGCGCTACAAGAAGGGCGAGTTGGCGCAGATCGTCCAATAATTCGTTAAACTAGATGGCCCACGAAATGTCGTTCCGGCAAGCGCCGGAGCGACATTGTTTTTCTTAACTTCACATTGATACGACAATGGCTGAAAAAACTTTGGTAGGTATCGTCATGGGTTCGACGTCCGACTGGGACGTGATGAAGGAAGCTGCGCAAGTGTGCAAGGATTTCGGCATTAGCTATGAAGCACGTGCCTTATCCGCGCATCGCACGCCGACTGAATTGGAACAATGGATCGAAGATATGGAAGCGCGCGGTTGCCAGGCATTCATCGCCGGCGCCGGTGCTGCCGCGCATTTGGCGGGTGTGGTCGCCGCCAAAACTATTCTGCCGACGTTTGGCGTGCCGATTCCATCGAAATATCTGAAAGGCCTTGATTCCTTGCTGGCCATGGTGCAGATGCCGAAGGGCATTCCGGTACCGACGCTGGCGATCGGCGAAGCCGGAGCCGGCAACGCCGGCTTGTCGGTGGTGGCGATGCTGGCGCTGAACGATCCTGCATTGAAAGCGAAGCTGGTGGCATTCCGCGCCCAGCAAGCTGAAAAAGTGCGCAACGCGAAACTGCCCGAATTGAACTAAGGATAGACAACATCATGGCTGGCCTGCTGCAAACCAATCTGAAATCCCTGCCGTTCCTGCATCGCGGTAAGGTGCGTGACATCTACGCTGTCGGCGATGACAAACTACTGGTGATTCAAACTGATCGCCTGTCTGCTTTCGACGTGATCCTGGACGACCCGATCCCGAACAAGGGCAAGGTGCTGACCGCCATGTCAAATTTCTGGTTCAAGAAATTCGGCCATTTGATGCCCAATCACGAGACCGGCATCGATCCCTTGTCGGTGGTGGTGCCCGAAGAGCACGATCAAGTCGACGGTCGCGCCATCGTGGTCAAGAAATTCAAACCGCTGGCAATCGAAGCCATCGTGCGCGGCTACATCATCGGGTCAGGCTGGAAGGATTATCAAAAGACCGGCGCGGTGTGCGGCATTAAATTGCCGGCCGGGTTGCAGGAAGCGCAGAAGCTGCCGGAGACGCTGTTTACACCGTCGACCAAGGCGCCCATGGGTCAGCACGATGAAAACATTTCGTATGCAGAAGCCGAGAAAATCGTCGGAGCGGATGTCGCGCGCCAAGTGAAGGAAGCGGCGATCAACTTGTATACGCAAGCCTCCGAATTTGCCGCGACCAAGGGCATCATCATCGCCGACACAAAGTTCGAATTCGGTCTCGACGACAAGGGCGTGGTGCATTTGATCGATGAGATCCTCACGCCCGATTCGTCGCGCTTTTGGCCGGCCGCAAGCTACCAGGTCGGCATGTCGCCGCCGTCGTTCGACAAGCAGTTCGTACGCGACTGGCTGGAGACGCAGCCTTGGAACAAGAAAGCGCCGGCGCCGCGTTTGCCGACCGAAGTGGCGCAGCAGACTGCGGACAAGTATGCTGAGGCGCTGCGCTTGCTGACCACTTGATGAATGCTTCTTCTTTTGAAATCAACCAGGCCGCCCGCATTCTCGAATCCGGCGGCCTGGTCGCTTTTCCGACTGAAACCGTCTACGGCCTCGGTGCCGATGCCGAGAATCCGGCGGCGGTCGCAAAAATCTATGCTGCCAAGGGGCGGCCAGCAAATCATCCGGTGATCGTACATCTAGCGCCCGGGGCCGACGTCGGTTACTGGTCGCATGAGTTGCCTGAAGCGGCGCGGCAGCTGATCGCGGCATTCTGGCCGGGGCCGTTGACGCTGATCGTCAAGCGCGCTTCTCACATACCCGCTGCGGTATCGGGCGGCCAGGATACGATCGGATTGCGTTGTCCTTCTCATCCCGTCGCGCAAGCTCTGCTCAATGAATTCAAGCAAGGCAAGGGGGGCGTCGCCGCGCCGTCGGCAAATAAATTCGGGCATGTGAGTCCCACGACGGCGGACCATGTGCGCGAAGAATTCGGCATTGCGCCGAATGCGCAATTGGCCTGCATTCTCGATGGCGGGCAAAGCGAGGTGGGCATCGAATCGACCATCGTTGATCTAACGCGGATGGCGACGCATGGTCCGGTGCTGCTGCGCCCGGGCCATATCTCACGCGAGCAGATCGCCGGGGTGATCGGCCGTGTCCCGAATACGCCGGATGCCGCCGCGCCGCGTGCATCCGGTACGCTCGATGCCCATTACGCGCCGCGCACGGCATTGGCGTTGGTGAATGCGGAGGAACTAGCTGGTATCGCGGAGCGTTTGTTGAAGGCCGGCCGGCGCATTGCAGTCATGTGTCGCGTGACACAGCCTGTATCGCAAGCCGTCGCGCATATTCGCATGCCCTTGGAGGAGGCGGGCTATGCGCATGACTTGTATGCGGCCTTGCGCGCCATGGATGTTGCCGGCGCCGACATCATCCTGGCGGAAGCTCCGCCCGATGAAGACATCTGGCAGGGTGTCAACGACCGCTTGCGCCGCGCCGCCTTCGATTCGGCGGGGGCACTTGAACGTCTGATGAAATAAGCAGTTCTTCTTACCAGCTCAACGCTTCTTGATGGTAGCCGGTGACGTTGAACGTCGGGTAGCCGGAAGCGCTGGTGCGGCGCGGTGCAAACAACGTCGAGTCGGAGGGCGTGCCGCCGGTGCCGGCTTGGGTTTGGAAGCCGGTGCCGGTGACGTGCAGATGGTAGCCGCAGCTGTCGTAGCCGGTGCCGTACGGCGCCTTGACCACCACCTTGATCACTTCATTCTTTTTCACGCGGAACGTGGCGAAGTCTTGGTAGCCGACGGTATAGCCGTACCAGAGCGCCGATGCGGTGTCCACGCCGAATTTCTTGGTCGGAGTGCCGAACCAGGCGGCAGCATCGGTCGATGTTTTAAAGGTATCCGAAGTGTCGGCCTTGATGTACACGTCGAAGTCGAGTTCGGCGTAGGCATTGGCGTTGGTCAGCACCAGCGAGACGAACTGCTCGTATTTCGACTGGAAATAATAAGTGTGATTTGCCGTTGAGCTATAGCTCAGCGTGCAGCTGGCCGAGACGGCATCCACCGAAAACGAAGTGTCGTTGCGGAAGCTGCTCGGATTGGCTTGGCGCGAGATCAGATTGGCGCGCGGATATATTTCCGAAAAATCGTAGATGCGGTAGGTGGCCGGCGCGTTGTTATCGTGCTGAACCATGAGGCTGCGCGCCGTCACGCCACCAGATTGGAAGTCGCCGGCGGTGGAGTTGACGGTCACATAACCTGAGGAGCCGTAGCCGAGCTTGCCGAGCGGTCCCAAGGGGCCTAATGCGCCCAGCGGGCCGGCTGGACCGAGTATGCCCCACACACCGCTGGGATCGAGCTGATGCGGAAAATCGTTGTAGTCCGAGCTTTGCTCTTGATGAGAGGAGCCGACCACTTCATTCAAGTGGTACATGGTGGTATAGAGCGCCTGCGTGGTCAGCGGGCCGTTGTAGCCGAGCGGACCGGAGGGGCCATAGGGGCTGCCCGACCCGAAAGCGGCGCTGCCGTTCCAGACGTTGCTTCCCATCCAGGCGGAATAATTATTCGGCAGCCAAGAGCTAGGACTCCATGAATAGCTGTTGGTGCCCAACGGGCCGATCGAACTCAGGGGGCCGGCATAGCCGAGCGGACCCAAGGGTCCCAGAGCGCTGCTGGTTTGCAGATAGGCGGACCAGTTGTAATTCCAATAGTTGGGCGCCGACGCATAACCGTAATTGGTATCGCTGGCGTCGTAATACATACGGATATTGCCTAGCGTGCTATTGCCGAACGGCCCGGAAACATTGCTGCCGGCGACGTTGTTCCAGATCGTGTTCGAACTGATGAGCAAGCGGCTGTTGCTGACGTCGAATTCCGTAGCGGCCGCCAAGGCGCCATTTGCCGCCAGTGCAAGCAGCGCCGCCAATATGCGTTTTTTCATGATTACTCCCTGATTCATTTCTTTTTAGTCCTTGCGATGCATTGTGTGCTGCAGGAAATTTTTTTTGAAATGAAAAGGTTTGATATGCGCAATAACTGATGTGAATATCAGTCTGGTTTTCAGAGGGAAAGAGAAAAGAGGTGAGGGTTACCCTACAGTAACTCTACGATAGTAGAGTTACCGGGATTTGTGACTAAAAATCAGGGACTTATTGAAAAGCTTGCAAGCCTGTTTGGGCACGGCCGAGTATCAGCGCATGAATATCGTGTGTGCCCTCGTAGGTATTCACAACTTCAAGATTAAGCATATGGCGAATAATGCCAAACTCATCCGAAATGCCGTTACCGCCCAGCATATCGCGTGCAGCGCGCGCGACGTCGAGTGATTTGCCGCAGGAATTGCGCTTCATCATCGAGGTGATTTCAACTGCGGCAGTCCCTTCATCTTTCATGCGGCCCAGTCGCAGGCAGCCTTGGAGTCCCAGCGTGATTTCAGTTTGCATATCGACCAGCTTCTTTTGTATGAGCTGGTTTGCTGCGAGCGGTTTGCCGAATTGCCGGCGATCGAGTACATATTGGCGCGCGATATGCCAACAGGATTCCGCCGCCCCTAACGCACCCCAGGCGATACCGTAGCGTGCGGAGTCGAGACAAGTGAACGGGCCTTTTAAGCCGCGTACATCGGGAAAGGCATTTTCTTCCGGGCAGAACACCTGGTCCATGACGATCTCGCCGGTGATCGATGCGCGCAAGCCGAACTTGCCGTGGATCGCAGGCGCGCTTAATCCTTGCATGCCTTTTTCGAGGATGAATCCGCGGATGTCGCCGGCTTCATCCTTGGCCCAAACGACAAACACATCGGCGACGGGAGAATTGGTGATCCACATTTTGTTGCCGCTGAGCGTATAGCCGCCATCGACTTTCTTCGCGCGCGCAGCCATCGAGCCGGGATCTGAGCCGTGATTGGGTTCCGTGAGGCCGAAGCAGCCGATCCATTCTCCGCCGGCCAATTTAGGAAGATATTTTTGCCGCTGCGCTTCGGTGCCGAATTTGAAAATCGGCCACATGACGAGCGACGATTGAACGCTCATCATCGAGCGATAACCGGAATCGACGCGCTCCACTTCTCGCGCGATTAAGCCATAGCTGACATAGTTGAGCTCAGCCCCGCCGTACTGGCCGGGAATCATGGGGCCTAATAAGCCAAGCGCGCCCATCTCGCGAAAGATGGCGGTATCCATCTTTTCGTGGCGAAAGGCATCCAAGATGCGCGGCTGTAATTTATCTTGGCAGTACGCGCGCGCGGCATCGCGCACCATGCGTTCGTTTTCCGTCAATTGCTGTTCCAGCAGAAGCGGATCATCCCATTGAAAGCTAGCCTTGGCTGCGCTCATGATTTGTCTCCCTCGGTTTTTACGTATCGGCCGTTATGAAATACCAGCGCCGATTGTGCTTGCACGTCGCAATGCTCGACTTCGCCAACGAAAATCACATGATCGCCTTCCGGATAGCGGCTGCGGTTACGGCATTCGAACCAAGCGGCGACGCCTTTCAAAATCGGCAGGCCAGTTGCCGACAAATCGACAGGAATACCTTCAAAGCGGTTATCCATGCGGGTGGCAAAACGCTCCGCCAATGCTACTTGGTCGCCGGCCAAGACATTGATCACATAATGAGAATTGGCGGTGAATATCGGCAGACTGCGCGCGGTATCGGCCAAACTCCATAGCACCAAAGGCGGGTCGAGCGAAACCGAATTAAACGAAGTGGCGGTCAAGCCGATGAATGTGCCGTCGGCGAGGCGCGTGGTGATAATGGTGACGCCGGTGGCGAATTGAGAAAGCGCATCGCGGAAATGGCGGGGATCCAGGGGTTGCGTGGCGCTACGCAGAATACGGGTTCGCATCAAATGTCTAAGAGTGGTGTGTTGCGGTTCATTATGCCGAAAAAGCTAAGACATTGTGGAGCTTACTTTTTACGCACCATGTCCTTTAATGCTTGCGGTTTCCAAGGGCGCGCGGCCAGCAAGAAGCTGATGGCGAAGCGGTCATCGAAAGGCAGCTTGGCATCTTCCTGATGCTGCTGTGCGCATTCTTGCGCCAATTGTTTCAAACGCTTAATCATGGTTGCAATGGAAGTCTTGGACAGCATGACATTGACCAATTGCAGCGATTCTTCCGGTCCGTCAAAACGCGACGCGAGGTAATCGCTATAGGCTTGCTCGCGGAAATAATTTTGAATCGGCCCGTTCGGAATCCAGCGGAAGGTGCGGGCAATCAAAAGCTTGACGCGGTTGTTGGGCAAGAGTTCGAGAAAGCCGATCTTGTCCAGGCGCACCAGGCATTTGACGACTTCCGCCTCTTTGATTTGATAATTGCCGACGAGTTGTTCCACGGTGAGCTGATTGAGCATCGATACGGCGACCAGCAGCAACTTGGACTCGCTGATGATTTCCTTTTCTTGCGCAAACGTGAGTTGCGTGATGAGCTTGCTGTCGACATGGGCGCTATTGGCGACATCCCGAAAATCAATGTCGGTCGCGCGCAAGATGTCATCCAGCCTTTGCAAAGTGAAATTCTTTTGCGAAAACATGCGTTTTACGCTTGCTTCCGACATGTCGATGCGGGTGGCCAAGTCGGCGTAGGTAACGCCACGCGCTTTTAAGTGGCGCTTGAGGGAATCGACGATGGCGGTTGCCTGCAACATGAGACGGCCTCTTTGGTTTGAAAGAAAGTATCGAAAAATGATACACCATGCCTTTGATTAATCGATAGCGCCGATTTTTTGAGGCGCGTGAAATGCCCCGCCTGTCTGTTGACGCAAGCGCAACGCGCGGTGGTATGCTAACAAGAGCGGCGCATAGCGCAGAGGGAGACCATCATGACAACGGAGATTGCGACACTGGGTGGCGGCTGTTTCTGGTGCCTGGAAGCGGTTTACCAGGAATTAAAAGGTGTACAGCATGTCGAGTCCGGCTATGCCGGCGGCAAGATTGCGCATCCCAGTTATGAACAAGTGTGCGGCGGCACGACCGGCCATGCTGAAGTCGTGCGAGTGGCGTTCGATCCGGCGGTGGCCGGCTATCGGGATATTCTTGAAATATTTTTCACCATCCACGATCCCACGACCTTGAATCGTCAAGGCAATGACATCGGCACGCAGTATCGCTCCGTCATTTTTTATCACTCACCTGAGCAACAGGAAACCGCGAAGCAAGTGATCGCCGCCATGGCCCATGTATGGGATGCGCCGATCGTGACTGAACTCAGTCCCTTGAGCGATTACTACAAGGCTGAGGATTACCACCAGAATTACTTCCGTCAGCATCCGCACCAAGGCTATTGCGCATTTGTGGTTGAGCCCAAGGTCGCAAAATTCCGCAAAATGTTCGCTGACCGAATGAAGCAAAGTTAATCGTACATATATCGTCGCGACCAGGGTAGGGTCGTCGGCACTTTACCGGCTTTGGTACACAGCACCTGGTAAATCGATACCCAGTCCTGGGCAAAAGCGTAGGAGCAACCCGCCAGATAGACACGCCAAATGCGGAAATGCTTGTCATCCACGACCCGGCGAACGGCATCGGCGTGCGATTCGAAATTGTCCGCCCAGATTTCACACGTTTTTGCGTAATGCTTGCGCCAGTTCTCCACATCGATTGCTTCTAAGCCGCTCTCTTGCATGGTCCTTAACACCAAACTGATATGCGGCAGCTCGCCATGGGGGAAGACATATTTCTCAATGAATTCGCCGCCCCCATAAGGTGTTTCACCGCCTGCGATATCGGTGCTGGTAATGCCATGATTCATTGCCAAACCATCGTCGCTTAAAAGCGTTCGCATTTTTTTGAAATAGACCGGCAGATTGTTCAGGCCGACATGCTCGAACATGCCGACGCTGGTGATGCGATCAAATTTGCCTTGGGTATCGCGATAATCTTCCAATCGAATTTCAACGCGGTCTTCAAGTCCTGCTTGCTTCACGCGTTCGACGGCAAGGGCATACTGGTTTTCCGACAAGGTAATGCCTATGCAGCGTGCGCCAAAACGCTGAGCCGCTCGCAATACCAGCGCGCCCCAACCACAGCCGATGTCCAGCAAAGTTTGACCTGGATACAGTCGAATTTTTGTAAGGATGTGATCGATTTTTTTGAGTTGCGCCGCAGCCAGCGTTTCGTCGCCGCTCTCGAAATACGCACACGAGTACACCATGTTTTCATCAAGCCAGAGGCGATAAAATTCGTTGGAGACATCGTAGTGATAGCGAATTGCTTCGGCATCGTTTTTCTTGGTATGCCGAATCGAACGCACCACGCGCCCGAATTTCCCCACAGGCTTTAAAGTATGGCTTGCCAGCGCACCGCCGATATCGATGATTTGCCGTGCGCGTCCATCGATCTCGATCTTGCCTTCAACGTAAGCAGTGCCGAGGTTGGAAAGCGAAGGCGAGAGCAAATAGGCGAGCGCGGATGGCTCGGGAATCTTGATCGTCACTTGCGGCGGATGCGGTTTACAGAAATCGACGTGCCGGCCATTCCACAATTCCACGCGAAGCGGCAAGGCGGCTTTATGCCGCATATGGTTCACCCAGTTGTCGAGCTTGTTTTCCCAGAACATGCGGCCTCTCCTTACTGAAAAGGCGCAACCGGGAGCGCGACCGGCGGCTTTTACGGTTGCAGCCTTTGTCGTTGCCAACAGCCATCCGGCTGCTGCGCATACAGGATGCGGTCATGCAGCCGTGATGGACGGCCTTGCCAAAACTCGATCGTGTCGGGCACCAGCCGATAACCGCCCCATGTGGCCGGTCGCGGCGGATGCTCGCCATACTGTTCCTGCGCTTCGGTAAAGCGGGCTTCCAGCGTTTGCCGGTCGGCGACCGGTGCGCTTTGCATGGATGCGTTCGCGCCGAGTCGGCTCATCAGCGGCCTGCTTTGAAAATAACTCTCGCTTTCCTGCTCTGTGACTCGTTCAACTTTGCCTTCAATGCGTACCTGCCGCTCCAATTCAATCCAGAAAAACAGCATGGCCGCATAGGGGTTGTGCTGCAATTCCCGTCCTTTTCGGCTGGCATAATTGGTATACCAAACGAAGCCGCGTGTATCGAATTCTTTGATCAGCAAGATGCGCGAAGAAGGTCTGCCATTCTCTCCCACAGTCGCCACGCTCATGACATTCGGTTCGGGCAACTGCGCTTTGAGCGCTTCATCAAACCATTTGGAAAATTGCCTGATCGGATCCGGATCGGTATCCGCTTCCGACAAATTGGCTTGGCTATATTCTTTGCGTAGATTTGCGATCGACATCTGGTTCCTCACTTGGTCAGATGTCTATTTTAAAGTACTGCAGCGGGCGATAGTTGCATTAGCAAAGATCAATACTTGGCCCCGCGCCCAATCTCTCGGAATGCTTGGCGCCAAGCCAAGGGCAAACCGGTGGCGATCATGCCGCCCATGGTCCAGAACACGGCAAATAGGCCGAGTGCGGCGCCGGCGGCGCCAAAGCTTAACGGTAGTACCACTTGGCATGCATTGCCGATGGTGCTGCGAATGCCGACCGCTTCTGCAGCGCGTCCCGGCGGAGCGGCGTTGTGCAGCAAGGTCAGAATGTTGGATTGACTGGAGCCGACCGCAAGCCCCAAGAGCGCGGCAACTGCCATGAGTGTTTGCGGCGAGCGCATGAAGGGAAACAGCGAATAACAGGCGACCGCTACCGTGAGAGCGGATGCCAAGATGCGCCACTCGGAATGATGGCGTGTGATCCAAGGCATGGCTAACCGAATGGTGAAGGTCGCCGCGGAAAAACAGCCCATGATTAAGCCGATGGTCGAGGCGGAAAATCCCAGGCGTGTGCCGTGAATCGGCATGGTGAAGGTAAATAAGTCCCACGCGGAAGACAATAGAATACCGACCAAATAAATCTTGCGCATCTCGGCGTGCAGCAAGAGTTCAAGCGCGCTGCCGTCTGTCCTGCGAGACTCGTGGCGTACTTGGATTTTGCCTAAGCCGCCGAATGCAATCATGAGCAATGCAAGTACGGCAAAACCGAGAAACGTGCTGTAAGCGATTGCATGCTTGGCATGATCGATGATGAAACCTGCCAGCACCGGGCCGGAAAAACTGGAGATGGAGTACCCCAGCGCTAGCCAGCCGAAGTTGCCGGAGCGTGCATTTTCTTCACTCATGGCGCCGACGGTGTGTTGGGAGCCGATTTGAATCACCATGAAACCGGTGCCGGCCAAGACGACGGCGGGATACAAAATCGTCAATCCGGGCAGCATGGCAGGTAAGGCGCAACCGATACTCAAGGCAGCACAGCCGGCGAACATCGGGCGCTGCAAGCCGATACGGTCAATCAAGCGACCTGCTGGGACGCCAAGCAACATGGGAAACAGGGCGAACAATGCCATCAACACGCCGACCGTGAATTCGGAAGCGTGAAGCGATAATGCATAAAGGGAAGTAGTGACGCGTATGCCGGCCAACGCAACATGCGCAGCGACCGACACTAGAATTAATTGCAATAATGCAGAAGCTTGCGGCACGGAGAAGACGTTCAGATACGAAAATCTATTCTAGAAGAAATCTTTAGAATTGTGGGACTGGGTTAAGCAAAGCGGTACTCTGTCCTCAACTAATTCGTGCCGTCCGTTAAAATGACGGTATGCAAGCCCCATTTCACTCTCCTTTGTTATCTGCCAACCACGACGTCGATTACGAGCGCCGTTTCGGCGGCGTCGCGCGCCTCTATGGCAAAGAGGCGCTTGACTGTTTTCATCAAGCACATGTTTGTGTGATCGGTGTCGGCGGAGTCGGTTCGTGGGTGGTGGAGGCCTTGGCACGTAGTGCGATTGGCAATATCACCATGATCGATCTGGATAACGTCGCCGAGTCCAATATTAACCGGCAGATTCAGGCCTTGTCTGACACCTTAGGCAAGGCCAAGGTGACGGCGCTGGCGGAGCGTGTTGCGCAGATCAATCCGTATTGCCGCGTCACGCAAATCGAAGATTTCATCGCCGAAGATAATCTCGCGGAGATGATCGGCATCGATAAGTTCGATTACATCGTGGATGCGATCGATAACGTCCGAGCGAAAGTTGCGCTGATCGCCTACTGCCGCCAGCATGGCATCAAGCTCATCACCATCGGCGGCGCAGGTGGGCAAATCGATCCGACCAAAATCGAAATTCGCGATCTTTGCCGCACCGAGCAAGAACCGCTGTTAGCCAAAGTGCGCAAGCGTTTACGCGCGCTGCATGGATTTCCGCGCGGGACAAAAAACAAGTTCGGTATCGACGCGGTATTTTCGACTGAGCCTTTGCGTTTTCCAGAAGGCGAGGCTTGCGAGATAGATGCCGAAGGAATCACCGGCTTGAATTGCGCCGGATTCGGCTCGTCGATGCCGGTTACGGCAAGTTTCGGCTTGGTAGCGGCGGCTCAAGTCTTGCGCAAGCTGGCCGAAGCGGCAGGGGAACCATCTGCCATGCCGTCCGTCGCCGTCGGTAAGTGAAGCGTTTTTTTTCTCGATGCCTTCTTGCAAACTACCGGTGCTTATTGCCGGCGCTTCTGCTGGCGTGTCAAGCTTGTTCCTTTGGGCCTCCTGCGTTGCCCGACAATAGGGTTCCTGCACAAACCTTCCGATTCCAGGACGGCGGCAACGCGATTTATTTTTCACTCGATAAAAGTCTGTCGCCGACACAGGAGCGTATTGAAAATTATTTTTTCGTCATCAGCGGTTCAGACTGCACCAGCATGCAGTATTTCCTGCCGCAATATTTTCGCGGTTTGGAAGGCGAGGCAGGTAAGCTGCGTCTCTTCATGTTACATAAGCGATTTATCGAAGCAGGCACATGGGGAAGGGTAGGGGGCTGCAGCGATGAATTCATCCGCGCAGACTATCCGAGTCGCTGGATTGCCGACCAGCGGGAGTTCATCAAAGCGCAATTGAAGTGGGCAAAACAAGCAGGGCTGGTTCCTAAGCGCGTCATCTTGGTGGGGATTTCGGAAGGCGGCGATATCGTGCCCATGCTGGCAGAAAGCATTGCTGAAGTTACGCATGCCGTGATTCTCTCGAATGGCGGAATGAACCCCATCGATACTTACCGTTTGCAGGCAAAAAAGCACGGAATCGGCGAGGCGGCGGCGGTATTGGCATCGCTTGCACGCGAGCCGGCAGATCCTGATGCCATTGATGTTTCTCTCGGGCGGCGCACCTGGCGGTACTGGTCTGAGCTCAATCAGCTGAAAACCGCCGATGCATTATTGGCGTTGAAGATTCCGATTTTGCTGGCGATGGGCGAAGCGGACCAGTTGGTGCCGATTGAATCCGCGCAGCGAACACACGATCGTTTTGCCGCGTTGGGAAAATCCAATTTCACGCTCGCCACTTATGCGCAGGCGGACCATGGTTTAGTCAGCCCGAGCGGATCTCAATTGCCGCATTTTTGGCATGCGCTCGAATTGTGGCTATTTTCCTCTCCCTGATAGGGAGAGGTCGCCGAAGGAAATTTATTTAGAATGTATAGCGTACGATGGGAATTTGACGGCCATCGGGCAAGGTCATCGTTCCCGTCGTTGTGCTGCTGAATTGCACCGTCACGTTGCCGACGTTGCCGTTGACCACGCTTGCGCCCTGATAGCTGCCCGTGAGGGTTTGGCCATTGCCGTATTGCTGCCATGTGCCTTGATAAGTCGAGGTGTTCGTCATGGCCATCGGACCCGAGGCATACCAGATCGGACTGCCCAAGCTATCGTACATATAGCCGGCCATGAACATGGTGCCGTTTTGAATTTCTATCGAATACCCGCGACCGCCTTCGGAGGAATTCCACCACCAGCCTGCTTGCGGCGTGCCGGCGGGCGGCGTTGCGCTTGCGCCGCCGGACACAATGTCATAGCGCTGTATCGCCGTGCTGCTGCCGTTGGGCCAGGAAATCGTGCCATGGCTGGCATCGCTAAACGTAATCGAGATGTTGCCGTTGTTGGTGGTTCCGGTCGGAGCGCGCCACGATCCCGTCAGCGATTGTCCGCCGACATAGGTCAACAAGGGGGCGGTAAACGTCGAACCGCTGACGGCTGCTGGACCGGCGGCATACCAAATGGCGCGCCCAGAGCTGTCATACATGTAAGCCGCCATGAAAATATTATTGCCTTGCTGCTCGATCGTGTAGCCGCGGCCGCCTTCGTTAGGATTCCACCACCAGCCGGTTTGCGGTACGACGCTGGTGCCGGAACTGTTGATGGTTGCCTTGAACATGCCGCGGCCGAAAGTCGCCGCGACCAAGGTGGAACTATCTAACCAAAACAATTCATCGACGGCGACGTTGGCCGGGCCGTCATTGGTGGTGAGCCAACTGGTGCCGCCGTTTTCGCTGGTGAAGACGCCGACCTCGGAGCCGACATACAACCAATTGGCATTGTTCGGATGACGGGCGATTGCGCGAATCGGCGCTTGCGGCAGGCCGGTGCTGATATTGGTCCAGCTGGTGCCGCCGTCGGTGGTCCGCCAAACATTGCCGGATGTGTAGCCGCCGAACGTCGCGTAGACGAGGTTGGAATTGCTCTTGTCGATCAGGATGCGGGTCACGAAACGTCCGGGCAATGGGTTGGATACTAAAGTCCAATTCGGCGTCGTTTGGGTTCCATTCGTCGTTTTGTACACGCTGCCGTTATTGTGCCCCACCCAAATGATGTCGGAATTGCCGGAAGCCACAGCAATCGCGCTGATGTAATACGAAGTTGACGTGCCTATCGATGATTTGAGGATGCGCCAAGTGGGCGTCGTCGCTTTCACATTGTCGCTCACCCACAGGGATGCGCCGCCGGCCAGCATGCGGTTATTGTTGTTCGGGTCGAGAATGAAGGGCGCAATAAAGTTGGCCTTGGAAGATTGCGTTGACGACGAATTTTCGCAATAGGCGACGATCGCATCGGTGATGCCTTTGCAGATATAGCTGCCGGAGCTGCCGTTGGTGGCGCGATGGATGGTTAAGTAGACGTATTCTCCGTAGAGGTAATTACTGTTCGACGTATCGATCGCCGAAAACCCGCCGTCGCCGCCGAAGAATGCGGTCCAATTGGTTCCGCTTCCCGCATACTTGAGCGATCCATTGTCTTGCGTGCCGCCGATGATGTTTCCGCCGGTATAGCCGGCTCCCGAATAGAACTGGGTGATGGCCAAGCCATTGTTGAGCATCGTCCAGCCGTTATTTGAATAGGATGCGTTAACGGCGTTGATGTCGTTGGCGCGATAGATGCCGCCGTCGTTGCCGTTATATAGCTTGCGATTGCTAGCGCCGTTAAATCCGGGGTCGAGCGTCAAGGCATGATGATCGGCATGCGGCGACGTGGGCGAGTAATACCAGGTGCTGATCTTGGTGAACGATGCACCGCCGTTGGTTGAAGAATACAAATCCAAGCCGCCGATAATGATTTGGTTGGCGTCGACCGGGCTGACCACAATGGTGTTGGCGTACCAACCTTGGGTGCTTAGGTGCGCCGGATTCGATACGAACGTCCAGCTGACGCCGCCATCGACCGATTTATAAATCGAACCGTTATTGACGTCGACCGATGCATAGACGAGATCCGGTGTGCTTTTTGCGTAGGCGATTTCAATACGCGCCGACGTGTTGCTCGTCACCGTCGCGATTTGCCAAGTCGCGCCGGCATCGGTGCTGTACGAGACCATGCCGTCCCTGCGGCCGCGGATGACTTTGGCGCCATTGTTGGGGTCGAACTGTACATCCTTGCTGCGGGCGGTACTCACGCTAGTCCAGGTGGTGCCGCCGTCCGTGCTGCGCATTGCGCCCGATTCGGTGGCGGCGACGATGATGTTGGTTTGCGTGGGATGGATTGCCAAGCGGTTGACGTAATACCAGCTGGAGTTGACGGTTGGATCGGTCGAGGCTAAGCGCGTCCAGGTAACGCCGCCGTCGGTGGATTTATATACGCCGGCGCCCCGCTGGACGTCAGGAGAAATATTGACGCCGAGCGCATCGCCCGTGCCTGCGTACATGACATTGGGGTCGAGTGGGTCGATGACCAGCGTCTTGACCGCCAGATTCGGCAAGAAGTCATTGACCGGGCTCCAGGAAGCGCCTGCGTTCGCGCTGTACCAAATTCCACCCAGTACTGCCGCAGCCCAGATTTTATTCGTGTCGGTCGGATGGATGACGATGGCATTAACGCGTCCGCCGATATTGCCCGGCCCGAGCGCTGTCCATTGGGACGACGATACGCCGGCGGCGCGTTCTTGTACGGAAGTCGGAGCGAGGCCCATGCGCTTGGTTTTCGGTACAGCGTTTCTTTGTGCGACGGCGCGCAAATAGGCATTAGGAGGAATTACACCGCGTTCGTCGCGTTGTTGTAGGCCGCGGAAAATCGCGGATTGAGCCGGAAAATCGGTAGGAACGGGTTCGGTTTTTTCCAACGCCCTCTTCAGCTTTGCGGTCGGCAGCATGCAGACCTCATCATTGGTCAAAGCGCGCAATCGTTTCAACAGATTGAGGCGTTCAACCGATAGGTGAATGCTTGCGGCTATCGCCTCGTCGGTACGCTCGCCCTCCTGCGGGCAGCGCGCATCAGGCGCGGGGATATGTTCGCGTGCTTCGCGCGCAAAATTTTTCTCTGCATATCCCGGCATACTGGCAAATACCAGGAAGAAAAATAGTAAAGAGAAAAATGCTTTGGGCTTGAATATCATTTGTTGCTTTCTCATCTTGAATTCGGCTTGCCGCTTAATTCACCTTTAACTCGATTTCCCGCGTTTGGATTTTTCCCAAGTGTTCGAAAATAATTTGAACGGTGTAACTGCCTGGCTTTTGAGGGAGAACTTCAAACGATCGTATGGTGGTCACTCCCAGGGCAGGTGGGTGAGTCGCTGATTCTTTTTGCGGCGCAGGCACTTGCGGCGGCTGCAAACGGCTTAACGCAATTTCGCTTGGTGACGTGATGACTAGATTTTTATCGCCGGAGATGGCGCGCAAACTCGCTTGTTCAATAATGGTTTGCGGTATTGGGCTTACTTGAATTTGGATCGGTTGTCCGGAGGTAAAGCCGCCCTGGGGCACGGTCCAAATTGCCATGGAAATTACATCGGCGGCAGCGCTGATGATGGACGTTTTTTGATTAGGCGACCGTTCGCCGGAAGCGACGCCATTGACGGCGCATGCAACCAATAAGGGCATCAATACTACGGCGACGAAATAAAGCCGACCCATGACTGCGGAATAGAATTGCCGCTCGACAATTCAAAAAATTGAATTAGACCAATATCTTAACTAGAAAAATTGGCGGAGCGGTACAAACTAGTGCATTTTTCGTAATTTTTTATCAACAAGAAATTGCAGAGTGCAAAGAAGCCCACAGAAATCTTCCAATTGCTTAAAAGCGGGCGATCAAAAGCGATGTGCAATTTACGTGACATTTATGCAATTTCACAAAAATAATATGACTTCCTTCCAATTAAATTTTGGTAATGATATTGTTTCGATTCCTTTCTCTTTCTTTATAACAACTTCAATATATTCAAGCATGCGCTCTTATCTCTTACCTCTTTTTACGGTCGTTTTCTTATCCGCTTGCGCCACCGCTACCCACGACAGTAAAGTCGGCACCACCCTTACTGCAACCAGTCAAGGCAATATCGCAGCGGCGATTCAACAGCTGGAAGCGCAAACCACAGGTTCCAACAAGGAAGACCTTCTGCTCAATATGGAGAAGGGTGAGTTGATGCGTATCGGCACACGCTATAAGGACAGTCTTGCGGCGTTTGAAGTCGCCGATCTTAAAGTCAAAAAATGGGAGGAATTGGCCAAGAGCGATCCGGCTAAGTTGATGAGCCAGATCGGCGCCGTGTTCATGGGCGATGCCTCGCGCGACTATGAAGGGCAAGACTATGAAAAAGTCATGCTGACGACGCGCATGGCGATGAACCGCATCAATATGGGTGACTTGGATACCGCACGTGTCGACATCAAGCGTACCCACGAACGCGAAGCCATCATTGCCGAATTCCGCGCGAAGGAAACCGCAGCGGCCGAGCAGGAAGCGAAGGAGAAAGGGATTCAGGTCAGCGCCAAGGAGTTGAACGGCTATCCGACCGAGACCTTGAACGATCCGGAAGTATTGAAGTTGAAGAATGGCTTCCAGAACGCGTTCTCTCACTATTTAGCGGGTTTTGTATATGAGGCATTGAACGAGCCGAGCCTTGCCGCGCCCGGCTATCGCAAGGCGATCGAATTGCGTCCGGACTTGCCGGTATTGGAAGAGGGTTTGCGCGGATTGGATCAGCGCACCAGCTTTCGTCGCAAGAAGGGTATGACCGATGTGCTGTTTGTGATCGAGGCGGGCAATTCGCCGGCGCGTCAATCGCAAAAGGTTGCCTTCCCTGTGCCGACGCCGAGCGGGCTGATCACCGTGTCGTTTTCTTTCCCGGCGATTTATCCGGACAAGAATTCGGTGAGCATTTCGCAAATTTCGCTGGGCAGCCAGACATTGCCCGCAGCTCTGGTGACCGACTTTAACGTCATGGCGCGTAAGGCATTAAAAGAAGATATGCCCGGCATTCAAGCGCGCGCTGCGATTCGCGCGATCGGCAAGGCCGTCATTCAAGACCAGGTCAATAAGAAGGCGGGGGCTCTCGCCGGTTTGCTGGCCAACGTTGCCGCGGCAGCTACGGAACCGCCGGCCGACGACCGTATGTGGCGTTCGCTGCCTGACCGTGTGTTCATTGCGCGTGGTTTCGTCGCGCCGGGTGAATATGAATTGCGTTTACCGACGCAGGCTGACGGCGCCAAGAAAATCAATGTGGATGGCCGCTACATGATCGTGCCGGTACGCCTGTTTAAGAACACGACTTATTTTGGCGAGATTGCCCAGTTCGGCAAGGTCGAGATGGTAGTGGCGACACCGGAAGTTAAATCGAAAACCGACGTGAAAGCGACCAAGGTAAAGGCTACCGTCAAAAAGACGACCACGGTAACGAAAGTCAAGGCGCCGGCGCAGTAATTTTTTGCACTCCCTCTTTTTGTACAGGAAAGACTCATGAAACCGATATTCAAACATGCCGTCATCGCTCTGGGTTTGGTGCTCGCTACTGCGGGTGCTTATGCGGATGACGTGGATCCGGCGACGTATGCCGCATCGCCCGGCATCGCGGCTAAGCTGCTGGTGCGCGGCGATCTACAGGGCTTGAAAGTGATCGATCTGCGTTCGCAAAAACGCGGTGAAGTGATGGTGGTGCAGGCCGAGATGGTCAACAATAACACCAGCGATTTGCGCTTGTATTATCGATTCCGCTGGACTGACACCGCCGGCATGCAAGTCGGCGACGGCGAAGTATGGAAGCCGCTGGTCTTCCTCGGCAAGCAGACGCATATGGTCAAGAGCACGGCGTATAGCCCGCAAGCTACCGATTTCAAGATCGAGATGAGCGCGGAGCCGCGTTAAGCGCGGCGCAGTTTTCAGATTAATTAATTTCGTTTTTCTTTCAGGAGCTTCAACCATGAAACGTTATACGTCCTTGGCGCTCGCGCTGTGCAGCGCAGCCGCCGCAACCTTGCTGCTGACCGCTTGCCCAACGCAACTGTCGCAGCCGACCGTGCGTTTTGCGCGCCAAGTGAATTACGGCGATTCCAAGGCGGTGGAAACCGTCACCAACGAATTCGGCTCGACCGACCTGCAACTCATCGCCGAGAAAATGATCGGCTCCTTGCTGGAAGATCCTCTCGTGAAAGATCGTCCGACCATGACTTTGTCGGCAGTGCGTAATAAGACTTCGGAATATATTGATACCAAGTCGATCATGAATTCCATCCAGACCGCGCTGGTCAAAAGCAGGAAGGTCAAGTTCGTGCGCAGCGCCGATGAAATGACGGCCGGCGTATCCGAGCTCCAGCGTCAAAACCAAAGCGGTCTGTACAAAGCGGCTGGCAAGGCCAAGATCGGCCAGATGACGGCGGCCAAGTACACGCTGGAAGGCGAGATCGTCTCGATCGTTAAGCAGAATGCCGATACCAAGGATGTGTTCTACAAGATGACCTTGAAGGTATATGACGTCGAAGAAGGCTCGATCGAGTGGCAGGAAGAAAAAGAGATCCGCAAAACTTCCAAGCGCTAATTCAGCCGCACTCACACTATCAGGGATAACATCATGTCAAAGAAAATCCAGCTGCTGCTCGGTTTGGCATTTGCCGCCAACCTTGCTTTTGCCGCCGAACCGAAGATCGCCGTCACCGATCTGACTTATGAAGAAAAGGTGAGCGAGTATTTCCGTGTCGTGTCGGCTTCCAGCAAGAGCAGCGTACGCGCTTCCGGCAGCGAGCGTGAAACCGATTATGGCTACTCTGCGCGCGGCCGCTACAGCGCCAAGAATGAAAGCAATTACTACTCTGCCGAAGGCACTTACACCTGGATCGACCGCGGCGAATTGCGTACTTACACGGCTGATCTGAAAGGCCAAATGCTGAAAGGCGGCGGCGTGCGCCTGGTGCAAGCGCGTCCGTATTCCGGCAAGCCGACCGAGAAGATCTACGACATCATCGGCCGCATCAAGCAAGGCTATTATCCGGGCGCCGATTATGTCTTGTTCGGCACGGTGAGCAATATCGCCTTCCGCCAGGAGACGATGAACTTGGGCGGCTCCTATACCGCGGTCTTGTCCTTGGACTTGGTAGCCGACTTCAGCCTGATCAATACCAAGACTTATGAAGTGAAAGCAGCATTCAGCGCTTCCGGGGCCGGCCAAGACACCAAGATTCTGACATCAGCCGGTGACCGCGTCGTGCATAACCGCGGCAAGGTGATTCAAGAGACGTCGAAGAGCTTGGCCGAGGCTGCATATGGCGAGATGATGGTGCAATTCGGTGTGCCGCGTACAGGGCGCCGCACCAGCAGCAGTACCACGACTATCATTCAGCAGGGCGGCAGCCAAGAGCCGGTGCAAAAGCAGGAGCCGGTTACGGTCTATAAGTAATCTCGGCAACGCTCGGCAAAAACAAAAAGCGGCTTCGGCCGCTTTTTTTATGTCGACGTAGCAGGAGAGTGGGACGCGAGTACGCGGTAGGTCAAGATGCCGTCCATTTGCGTGGACTGTACCAGCGTCGTTTGTGCGGCTTGCCACACAATAGGATCAAACGATGTATCGAGCGGTGGATCGGCTTCGCGCGCCAGCGTGACGTGCGGCTTGAATCGGTTGCCGCTATCGAATGCGATGCCGGCAGCGTCCAGCGATTGCACTAAATTTTTTTGAAAAGTGAATAGTGGCTCGGGTATGTCTTTCATGCCGGCCCAAGCGATACGATTTTTTTTGAAGTAGCCGAGACGGTCGATAGACAGCGAAAAATCACAGTAGGGAAGGCCGGCCAAAATATTCTGTAATTGCGGCAGCGTCTCGGCCGCTTGTTGGCCGAGGAAAGCCAGCGTGATGTGCAGATTTTCAGGACGCGTGTATCTGCCGCGCGTATGCTGCTGCAATTGCTGTAGCTTGACACGCACATCCTTATTCGGCCACAGCGCATAGAACAGGCGAAGAGACTTCTCGCTCATTACTCACTCATTAGGATTTGCCGAACACCTCATTCAATTGCTGCGTCACGCGAATGAAGGTGGTGCGTTTGGTCAGTTCTTTGAGCTTGCGGGCGCCGACATAGGTGCATGCCGACCGCACGCCGCCCAGAATATCTTGCAATGTATTGATCACCGGTCCGCGATATTCCACCAATACTTCCTTGCCTTCCGAAGCGCGATATTGCGCGACACCGCCCGCATATTTTTCCATCGCGGTGCGGCTGCTCATGCCATAGAAGCGTTTGTATTTCTTGCCGTCGCGCTCGACCGTATCTCCTGCGCATTCGTCATGGCCGGCCAGCATGCCGCCCACCATGATGAAGTCGGCGCCGCCGCCGAACGCTTTGGCCAAGTCGCCGGGTACCACGCAGCCGCCGTCTGCACAAATCAGGCCGCCCAGGCCATGCGCCGCGTCCGCGCATTCGATGATGGCGGAGAGTTGCGGGTAGCCGACGCCGGTCATCTTGCGCGTGGTACATACCGACCCCGGTCCGATGCCGACCTTGACAATATCGGCGCCGGCCAAAATCAATTCTTCCGTGATGTCGCCGGTGACCACGTTGCCCGCCATAATGATCAAGTGCGGATGTTCGTTTCGAACTTTTTTGACGAATTGGATAAAGCGTTCGGTATAGCCGTTGGCGACATCAATGCATACATATTCGACTGCGTCGCCGGCGCGATGCATGACTGCGGTGAACTTGTCGTAATCGGCCTGCCCGACGCCCATCGAGTAAAACGCGCTTGAGCGCGGCAGATTTTTCTGCGGGAGCGATTGGAAAAATCCGACCAGCTCGTTTTCCGCGTAGTGCTTATGCAAAGCAGCCGACAAGCCTTGCGTGCCCAAGGCGGTCGCCATTTCGAAGGTGCCGGTGCTATCCATATTGGCCGCCATGATGGGAATGCCGAAGTATTTTTTGCCGGAATGGTGAAAAATGAATTCGCGGCGGATATCGACGTTCGAGCGCGAGGGAAGAGTAGAGCGCTTGGGACGAATCAAGACATCTTTGAAATCCAATTTGATCGATTCTTCGATATGCATATTCGCCCCCGAATTTTATTTAATGGCACAGTGCGATGCCCTTGTCGGTGAATCCGCCGTTCGAAACAGGCAGGAATTCCCATTCATAGCCGCCGTTCTTCAGCACTAGCTTTAAGACGCCGTGTGTTGAATTGCCGGTGATCTCGCTGTTCTCTTTGCGAAAAACAATAGGCGTCAAGCGCGCACCGCCCGTGCCGACCACGAATTCGCGTATGCCGCGCCTGCCGTCGCGCAAGCCGTCAGCATCTTGCGGTGCGAAACGTTCATAGTTGTGATCGTGCGCGCTCAACACGACGTCGGCGCCTGCCGTCACAAGCAATGTCCATGCGTCGCGCATACGATCGACATTGCCGTGGCCGCCGGAACTAAATACCGGATGATGCCAGTAGGCTAATGTGCAACGGGCGGGATGTTTGGCGAGATCTTCTTTTAACCACGCCAGTTGAGCTTGGTGTTCTGACGGCGGCAGATTGCTGTTGAGTGAAATCAGATGCCAGCTGTCCAACTCGACGCTGTAATAACCCTTGTCTTTATTACCCGCCGCCGCGCCGAAATAAGTGTAGTAACCGGCAGCGCCCGGCGTGTTGTATTCGTGATTGCCTGGCGAAGGATAGGTGCGCGCCTTGAATTGGCCCCAGGTAGGATGATAGCAATCGGTGAATTCCGCCAATAAGCCGTCAGGATACGTATTGTCACCGAGCATGAGAACGGCCGCGTTGGGATGGCTCGCAAGTTCCCGCAAAATTAACGCGGCTGTCTTAGCTGCGCCGGATTCTTGGACAGGCAATTTTCCGCATTGCGCGATATCGCCGGCGGCATAGATTACCGCGCCTTTGCTTGGAAGAACGACGGCCGGCGGTTTGACCGGCACATTAATGTTCTGTGTCGGCGCGTCGCTTTTGCAGCCGGAAACGGCAGCCGAAAACGCTGCCGATAAAATGATTGTCGAAAAGCGAGTGTCCAAGTCCATGCCTGATCATCGCATGAGAGAAGATAGTCGTCTACAGGTCGACTCGGCGCAGCCGTAATGCATTGCCGATCACCGACACCGAGCTGAAACTCATGGCGGCGCTCGCAATCATCGGGCTCAGCAGTACGCCGAACCACGGATACAACACGCCTGCGGCGACCGGGACTCCTAGGAAGTTGTAGATAAAAGCAAAGAACAGGTTTTGCCGGATATTGCGCATAGTACGCTGGCTTAAGCGCCGCGCCTTGGCGATGCCGCGCAAATCGCCTTTCACCAGCACGATGCGCGCGCTATTCATAGCGATATCGGTGCCGGTGCCCATGGCGATGCCGACGTTGGCTTGCGTAAGCGCCGGCGCATCGTTGATGCCGTCGCCGGCCATCGCGACCACGCGTCCTTGATCTTGGAGTTCCTGCACGTAGCGGAATTTATCTTGCGGTTGCACTTCCGCCTTGATGTCATCCAAGCCAAGCTGGCGGCCGACGGCAGCGGCGGTGGCGGCATTGTCGCCGGTGAGTACGACGATGCGAATGCCGGTTTGACGCAATTCGGCAATCGCTTCCGCGGTGGTGCTCTTAATCGGATCGGCCACGCTGATTAAGCCGGTCAGCTGATTTTCTACGGCGACGAACATCACGGTTTGGCCGAGCTCACGCAATTTTTGTGCTTCCGTTTCGAGCGGCGTAATGTCGGCCTCCATTTGCTGCATCAAGTTTGCATTCCCTAGCGCGATACGCTTGCCGCCGATGCGGCCGCGCACGCCAGCGCCCGTAACGGATTCGAATTGATCGACGCCGGGGATCTCCACTAACTGCTCTTGCACGTGAGCGACGATGGCATGCGCTAAGGGATGTTCGCTCATTTTTTCGAGAGCGCCTGCGAGCTTCAATACATTGGTCGGAACGAATCCTTCCGCTGCCAAAACGCGTTGCACTTTGGGCGCGCCTTCCGTCAGCGTACCGGTTTTATCGATCACTAGCGTATCGACCTTTTCCATCAATTCGAGCGCTTCGGCATCCTTGATCAGCACGCCCGCATGCGCGCCGCGTCCGATGCCGACCATGATGGAAATCGGTGTCGCCAGTCCGAGGGCACATGGGCAAGCGATGATTAAGACCGACACCGCCGCAACCAAGGCATGCGCCAAAGCAGGCGGCGGGCCGAACGATGCCCACGCAACGAATGCAATGACGGCGACGGCAACCACCGCCGGGACGAACCAGCCGGATACTTGGTCGGCTAGTTTTTGAATCGGGGCACGCGAACGGCCTGCCTCATTCACCATTTGCACGATCTGCGCGAGCAGCGTTTCCGCCCCTACTTTTTCCGCGCGCATGACGAAGCCGCCGGTTTGATTGACGGTGCCTGCCTTGACCTTGCTTCCGGCTCGTTTGGTCACCGGTATCGGTTCGCCCGTGATCATGGATTCATCGATGTTGGATTCGCCGTCGACGACTTCGCCATCCACGGGAACATTGCCGCCGGGTTTCACGCGCAACAAATCACCTGCATGCACGCTATCGAGATGCACTTCTTCGTCGCTGCCATCCGGCTTAATACGCAGCGCCGTATTGGGCGCGAGCGCAAGCAAAGACTTCACCGCGCTATTGGTGCGCGCGCGTGCCCGTAGCTCCAATACTTGACCAAGCAATACCAGCGTGACAATCACGGCAGCCGCTTCGAAATACAGCGGCACCATGCCATTCATGCGAAATGCCGGCGGCAATGCATCCGGCGCCAATAGGGCGACAACGCTAAACAGGTAAGCCGCGGTGACGCCCAGCCCGATCAAGCTGAACATGTTGAGATTCCAGGTTTTGACCGATGCTACGGCACGCACCAGGAAGGGCCAGCCGCACCACAGTACAACCGGTGTCGCGAGCGCAGCCTGCATCCAGTTAAAAACTTGCATGCCGAGTTGATGGGTTAAGTCCAGTCCCAACAAATCACCCATGGAAACGACCACCAACGGCAAGGTGAGAACAAGGCCCAGCTTGAAGCGCCGCGTCATATCGTCGAGCTCAGTCGTATCTTCTTCGGCGCTCGCATGCAAAGGTTCAAGCGCCATTCCGCATTTGGGGCAAGTGCCTGGGCCGACTTGTTGCACTTCCGGATGCATGGGACAGGTGTAGATAGCCTTGCTGTCCGCCGGCGTCGCGGCAACCGGCGCCGCATCTTTATTGAGGTATTGCTGCGGGTCGGCGCGGAACTTCGTCACGCATTTGTCGCTGCAAAAATAATAGACGGTGCCGTTGTGCGTAACCGATCGCGCCGGGTTGGCCGCAACCTTCATACCGCATACCGGGTCGATGTAGGGCTTTTCTAAGGGTTTTTCCATTGCCCCCAAAGTGGTATTTTCATGATGGCTGCAGCAGCTATGCTCGGATTTTTCAGACGGAGTAGCGTGATTCATGAAGGCTCACCTGGCAGTTGAGATTGGGGCAAGCGCATAAAAAAACACATGCAGCTACCCATGGAAACAACAGGGTACCAATCAGGAAATGGTTTACCGCTTGATATGGGTCAAAAACAAATAACAGATTAACAAAATCGCGATGACCACGCAGGCGAAGGAAAAACCGATGCCGGAACTGACGCAAACCAGGGTAACGCAAATATACGCGGGCGTGCCTTCGATGAGTTGCTTGAGCATGTCCGAATACACGTGAATGGTCAGTAGCATGCAAACGGCAATCGCCATCCATTTGAGAGTGTAGCTAGGCAGAATCTCCCGTTGAGATCGATTGAAGCGATAGTTGGCAATGCGTTGTTCGACCGTGCCGCTATTGGCATCGCGGAAGAGCCAAAAGGGTGTGGCCCAGCGCCAGAAAACCAGCCAAAGGCCTAGCGCAAATTTTAAGACCGGATGTTTATTGAGATTCACGGAATGCCTTTGTTTTCATCTTAGGCATCGAGGCAGAATATCTGTTCCGTTATCGGAGGAGCAATCAGCGGAAGGCTTCTTCTTCCGTTTGATAATCCTGCGCGCAGGTCTTGCTGCAAAATCGCCGTACGTTATCGAGTGGCGCGTTGCAATACCAGCATGCTCCTTTGGGCTTCAAGGCAGAAATGCCCACGGGCGCAGCATTCACCTGAGGGACGCTGCGCCTAACTTCTTCCCTTTCGTTTTTGTCAGCGTCATTCATGATCTGCCTTATCAAGAATAAAACTTCCTGACTACGCTGCGTCGCTGTTAGAAGCTAGATGCTCTAAAACATCATACTCCGAATTTTTCGGAAATCAGGGAACATTTCTGACAAGGTGAAGGTATGACAAGAGGCCTTGCGGAGTTGAAAAAATGGCAAGGACTGGTAGCGGAAAAAGAAGACAATCGTGTTGTCTTTAATGCAGCACGCTTTCCCCTTGCGTAGGAAATTCCCAACGTGTTTGCGTCAGCATCGATTCAGTTTGTTCAACTTTCGCGAGCCGTACCAAATTGCGCAGGCATTCACGCAAGAGATGTTTTTCCCGGCTTGTCTCGGCGCCGCAATGTGAATCGATCAGCGCTTCAATTAACTCATCGGAAGAAAAGAAATGCTGCATATGAATGGCTGAAAAAAATTCAAAAAAACCATGAGGAGCGAAGCAGGAATTTCTTCCGATGCCCGGCAACTATCTGAAAACCTTCAACTTAATTCTATTCGGCAATTCTCGAAAGACTTTGCGCTAGAGCAAGGAATTGCACGTTCGTGATGCGTTGATTTGTGCTGTTACATATCGATCATTTTTTTATTTTGTCTCTCAATTTTGACAATTTCTTCTCTTCCATCCATTTCCGAAATTCAGTTTTTTACCGGAACTTAATGCTTTAGCGCAAGGTCGATATGTTCGGTTGCTGTTCGGAAAGGACAGCTGACCTGTGCTGTTTGCAATTTTTCCAGCACGACCTTGAACCCGTCGAATGACAATTTTTTCTCGTTCATTTCCGACACCCTTTCAGGAGCAAATTATTTTGAATCAACACGCCCCCCTATCCCGTTTTTTAAGTTCCACACGCACCGTTTTTGGTGGAGATCGGACCCAGGCGCATGCGCAAGCTCCTTTGCAAGCCGCAAGCAAGACGCGCGGCACGCCTGGCAAATCTGCGGCTATCGGAGGAAGCCGCAGATTTGCCAAATTCCTGTTTGGCTTCACGCTTGGTATGTCCGCCGTGTCGTCATACGCGATTACGATCGACCAAGTCGTCGCCGATATGAGCTCTCCTAGTGAAGCAATGGTGATCGACCCACGTTATTCATGGCAATCCAACCCGGCGGTCACGATGTATGCGCCGCGCGGCGATGCTATCCCCAGCTGGTGGACCGGCAATCGCCCGGAATGGTGCTACAACGTGCTGACTTGGTTTACCGCTTTCGAAGCACAGGGAAATGGCGCAACCAATACGCGCGTCCAGATCGCCAACTTGCGTTTTTATATCCTGTCGCAAAACACGCGCACCTGGAAACAGTACGATATGAAGGCGGCACCCGGTGTCGACATTTGGCAATATCCGTTTAATTACACCGGCGGCAGCAGCGGCGTTCGCAATGAATCGAGCGGCGGCATTTCGATCAAGCCCAAGTATCCGAACTTCCATCACGGCTATGGCAATTCGGTCAACATCACGCCGCAAGATGTGCGTGCGGTGTATGTCGCCATGGATTTCCGTCTGGCGGTCGATGATCCGAACAAGCCTGACGATCGCGCCAGCGCAAAATATGTTGTGGATACCGGCGGTGACTATTGGCCCGGCAACGGTCAAGGCGATTGGAGCCTCGGCTACGCCCCAGGCATGGGCAATGGCCGCATGCTGCTGGCGACCTCCAGCTGGCGTACCGCGACGATGATCATCCCGAACCCGAACTACGGCGCGACCATGGCGGAGATGAAGTCCAATCCGCCGCCTGGTGTGGACGGCAGCGGTACGGCGACCACCACCACGACGGCCGCAGCCACAACGACGACCAAAGCCTCGACGACGACGACCAAAGCCTCGACAACGACGACGGCAAGCAGTGTCACGACGACCAAAGCGTCGACCACTACCACTGTCGGCAGCACCACGACCACAACCCTGGCTTCCAACACCGGCACAACCGGTACCACGACCGCGTATGCCGACATCGCCGCAAAAAATTCCGGCAAATGTCTGGATGTGTCCGGCTGGTCGACCGCCGACGGCGGATCGATCGTGCAATGGAGCTGCAAGGGTTCGGATAACCAGAAATGGGCGGTGCGTGATGCAGGCAACGGGCAAGTCCAGGTGTTGTCCAAGAGCAGCGGCAAGTGCCTGACCGTGCCGAACGGCTCCACGGCGAACGGTACGGCATTGAAGCAGTACGCTTGCTCGAATACCGCAAGCCAGTTGTGGACACGCCGTACGGCTGCCAGCGGCTACTCGCAGCTTGTATCGGCCGCCAGCGGCAAATGCGTGAACGTACGCGGCTTCTCTTCTGCTAACGGTGCCGCAATCGAGCAAGCAACTTGCGCGACTTCCGACAGTCAGTTGTTGGCCTTGCCGGCGGCTACCACCGCACCCACGACGTCGACTTCCACTTCCACATCAACCGCAAAGACCTTGACCTCCCAGGTTTCCGGCAAATGTCTGGACGTGACCGGATGGTCGACGGCTAACGGCACGGTGCTGCAGCAATGGTCGTGTGCCGGCAACGTCAATCAGCAATGGGTGTTCAAGGACATGGGTAATTCTCAAATCGAGGTCATTTCCAAGAACAGCGGCAAGTGTGCCGAAGTGCAGAATGGCGGACTCACCAACGGTACGCCGGTTCAGCAATCGGATTGCACCGGCTCCAGCAAACAATTGTGGACGCTGGTGGCGGACGGCAGCTATACGCGGCTCAAGTCGGCGGTTTCCGGAAAATGCATGGACGTGACGGGTTGGTCGACTGCCGACGGCGCTAGGACCCAGCAATGGGATTGTGGCGCAGAGGCTCCCCAACAGCGCTGGACGATTAAGTAAACACGTAGTTTGGATAGGCAGTCGGTGCGCCGGCTGTTAAGCTCCTTCAAACCGCGCCGGATAACCGGTGCGGTTTTTTTACGGCTGAAATACCCAGTGCCGGTAAGAAGGCTTGTTGGCGAATTTTTCGAAAGGCGGCTCGAAGTTGGCGATCTTGATGGGGTTTTCTTCCGACAAGCTGTGGACGCCGATAATGCCGCTCCCATCCGCTGCCATGATCAATCCCCAGCTATCTTTGCCGGTTATCGGGTCTGCATACAATTTACGCAGATGGCGCCGGGTAACCGGATAACGCGGGTCTCTCAACAACTCGTCGAGTTTAGAAGGCGAACGCTTTTGGCCCGGCAGAGATGAGGCGGCATAACTGGCAAGCGCCGAACGGAATTCGCCGCCGATTGCGAGTAATTCCTCCTCCGCGACGCGGCGCTGCGCAATCGAGCCGACTTGGATCGATGCGGTGGCGGTCAGGCTGATGATCGCCAACAGGATTAAGACCCCCAAATATGTAAAGCCGGCGTTCCTCATCGCAGTCTCTACATATCTCCATACGGCAAGCCGTCGCGGCTCTTGCCCGGCGCCCCGCTCTTGATATCGTAGACGTTGCCCTTATCCGCGTCGTCCGGCGGAACGATGACCCAGGTGCCGGTGCTGTCCGTAATCGGATCGACCGGAAGAGCGCGCAGATATTTTTTCTCGACCAGCTCGTCCAGCGATTTGGGATAGCGGCCGGTATCGCCGTAAAACTTGTCGATGGTTTCGCGCGTGATGCGCAGGTTATCGCGCAGCACGGTTTCCTTGCCGGAATCGATGCTGTTGAAATAGCGCGGGATCGAAAGCGTGAGCAGCAAGGCCACGATCGCCATCACCACCAGCAATTCGATCAGGGTAAAACCGCGCAGCCTATCGTCGGAGGGGATGATCTTCACGCTTTCACCATTTTCTGTAAGGCACGCCGTTCAAACCGGTTTTGGTCGACGTCGAATACACATCGTAGACGTCGTCGCCTTCGCGCGGATCATTCGCTTCGCTTGCGTAGTTGCGCTTACCCCATGAAGCCGATTCCGGGCCTTCGAATTTCGGGTTCATCGGATCGCGCGGAATACGGCGCAAGAAATAAATCTTGGGATGTTTAGGAACGGATTGATCCGGCACGCCTTCCACTAAGATTTCCAAATTTTTTGGGTATCCGCTTGTACCGGCCATTTTAGTGATGCGACCGCCGTCGCTTGCTTTTTTGTATGCATCGATCGCGTGCCGAATTTCCCAGAGCGCGCGCCGCAATTCCTGTTCTCGTGATCGCTGAATCGACACTTCCGCCACTGGTAACACGATGCTTGCCAACGCACCCAGAATGGCGAGCGCGACCAATAGCTCGATCAAGGTAAAGCCGGCATTGCGTGCGGTGCGGCCCATGAGAGATGTAAATTTACTTATGGATGCGCACTGCGTGCGGGGCAATCGACGGCAGCGCAACGTTGCGCCCCGCGGTGTCAGTCGCCGAAATGCTGAGCAAATCGATTTTCGCCGCCTCGCTCGGCGCCATCGCTCGGAAAGACGCAACGATAGGCAAAGCCGGGCCGGTCGCGCCGCCTACGCCGGCGGGGTCACGCTTGGCCTGAACGCTTATCTTGCCGCTTTGATCGACTTGGCTATTGAAGGTCGTTTGTGCGCCGCCTTGCTTTAAGAAGTCGCCCTCCGAAATACCGACCAATTGCAGGGCCTTGGTGTCAAAGCTGAGCGTGAGCGCAAGCCCAGACAGCGCTTGTTTCGATTCGAGCACGAGGTGCATATCGAAAGGGTCTCCTACTTTGAGCAGGTTTGGTCCCGTCCATTGCATGTAGACGCCTTTGCCGCCAGCGTCCGGTGCGGCAGGTGCCGTTGAGGGAGCGGTGCCCGCAGGCGCATTGTTTGCAGCCGGCGGCGCGGCAACGACTGCGGCCGGCACCACTCCCGAGGAAGCGCCGACGGTCACACGACCTTGCGGTGTGACGCCTGCAGCAGGTCCGCGATTGCTTGAATCGGGCGCGCTGCGGAAATTCGTTTCGGTGCCGGAGCGGAATTCGGTGGCGAAAGCCGATGGGCGCTGAATGTTGCGGATGATACGCGGCGTGATCGACAAAACAATCTCCGTCTTGTCGTTGTTGTCGAGTGAGCTGCCGAACAGCCTGCCGAGTATCGGCATGTCGCCCAATCCCGGGATCTTGCTGGCGCTCTTGCGGTCTTCGTCGTTGATTAAACCGGCCAGCACTTGTGTTTCGCCATCCTTCAAGCGCAGCACCGTATTCGCGTTTCGATTGCCGATGCGATAGGCAACCGAACCGGACTTGGTCGGCACTTCCGCGCCGAGATTGCTGACTTCAAGGCCCACCTTGATCGCGACATCGTTATCCAGGTGTACCGTCGGCTCGACATCCAGCTTCAGACCGACGTCGACATACGTGATGGTTTCCGACGTGACCGGCGTGCTGCCGGTGAAGCCGGTGGTAGTCGAAATGATCGGCACTTTTTCGCCGATCACGATCTTGGCTTTTTCGCGGTTGCGCGCGCGGATACGCGGGTTGGCCAACAGATTCGTGTCGGTATCGTCCTTCTGCGCTCTTACAGTGACGCCGCCGATGGCTGCGCCCAGGCGGCCGTCGCTAATGCCTCGGCGCAGATATTCCAGCGTAAATGGTGAGCCATCGGCCGGCCCCAATGGGGTCAGCGACAGCGTGCCCGGCCATTGGATGCCGAGGTTCAGCAGGCGCGAACGCTTCACTTCGAGGATCTCGACTTCCAACATTACTTCAGGCTCCGGCGCGTCATGCAGCGCCACCAGTTTTTCGGCGAGTCGAATGGCTTCCGGGCTGTCGCGCACGATGACCATATTGAGCTTTTCATCGGTGACGATGTCTTTTGATTTGATGATGGTCTTCAAGGTGGTCGCAACGGTCTTGGCGTCTGCGTTGGTCAAGAAGAAGCTCTTGACCACCAGTTCCTGATAATCTTTTTGCTTGGCCGGCGTGTTGGGGTAGATCAGTATGGTATTGGCGTCGAGAACCTGTGACTCAAGCTGGTTGGTCAGCAGCAGCATGTGAATCGCCGATTCAACTGTGCTGTTCTTTAAGAAGATCGACGTCTTCTGGTCGGTTTTTACATCTTTGTCGAAAACAAAATTCAAGCCGGCACTCATTGCGACGACTTCGAATACTTGGCGCAGCTGCGCATCGCGAAACTCAATCGAGATGGGCTTTTTATACGTGTCCGCGAGGCTCGCTTCGACAGACGGCTTAACGGCTCTTTCGGTAAGACTCCGTTTCATCGCGGCGGCGGTCGCGTGCTGCGGGTTCTCCGCCAAAATCATATTAAGCTTGAGTTGAGCGCCTGCCATATCCTGGCGGTCATACGCGGATTGCGCTTCCTGAAGCCATTGCGCGTGGCGTTTGGCGGCGCCGAGCGCTTGCAGTCCGGCGCGGGCACGTTCATTGCCGGCATCGATGCCCAAGGCGCGTTGGTACAGCGCTTCCGCATGTTCCGATTTGCCGGCCTGCGCCAAGGCGTCGGCTTGCGCCACGTAAGCATTAACGGCACGTTCGCGCGTTTGCGTAAATGCGACCCGGTATTCGGCATTGCTAGGATCGGCTGCCATCGCTTCGCGGAATTTGAGCAAACCGAGTTCGATCTTGTCTTGCGCGACCAAATCTTTGCCGTCTTTATACGCCATTTGCGCGGCGCAGCCTGCCAATAAAAAGATGGCGCATAGCCATGCGAGCATCCGAAAAAATGTGGGGCGGCTAGAGCTGCATTCGTCCAGACCTCCTTCGCGAGCCCTCGCATTGATGAAATGAGCTCTGATCATCAGTCGGTTCCTCCGATAGTGAGGGTTTGTACTTGTTTTAATGGCAGATATACCAGCGATATGTCGGGCGGCGCAATCGATTTCACTTGATAAGTGCCTTCGATGGTGCTGCCTTCACGCACGATAAATGTTTGTTCGCCGCGCGCGAGGAATACTTCCCATTTGCCGTCTTCCACTTTTTTGCCGAGCACAGTGTACGGCAGCGGCGGCGCAGTGGGCGGGGGCGGCGGCGTCGGCGGCGGCGCCGGAGGGGGCGGCGGCGTCCAGCTTTGGCTGCCGAATAATGGATACGGACGGCCCTCGCCGCGTGCGCCGCCGATCAGCTGTTGGCGCGGAATGAGCGCGAGTATCGGTTGTTCGCGGCGCGTTTTGTCATTGGTCGCGGCACTTTCGCTGCCTGAACCGCGCGACGAACGGATAGAAGAGTCATCGCTGCTGCGTGCGACCGGTTCGGCGATGTCGCCGGACGGCGTCTTGTCGCCGAAAATGGCGAGCCATGCTGCAATCGCCAGCGCGCCGCCCATGAGGATGTGACGCGGCGTCATCGCGCATCTCCCGTTGCGGCAATCGGCTGGGTAGCTTGATTCGATTGCGCTTTACCTTCGCCCAAATAGAGCGTGAAGCGCACCTTTGCTTCGAGCGTACGGTTTGCGATGGCATCGCGCTTGAAAGCGATGTCATCGAGTGAAGCGAAGGGGGCCGCCAACAACGCTTGTTCGCAAAACTGTCGAATCGCTTCATAGCTTCCGCGCACCGGCAGCGAGACTTGATAGGAAGTGAGACGACTGGGTTGGTCGTAAGTGGCGCGGTATTCACCTTGCGCAAGTGTAAGCCCATTTTTGGCGGCGACGGCAAACAAAGTCTTGATTTGCTGCTCGGCATAGCGTCGTTCGCCCAGCACATCGTAAAAAGCGTTGACTCTTTCCTGCGGCAGCGAACGCAGCAATTCATCGGCGCTGCGCGCGGAAGCGCGTAACGCTTGCTCGGCGCGCTGCAAGGAACGCACGGGTTCTTGCACTTGAGCCTGAAAAAAATAAATCAGCCAGCCGCCGCCGATGAGGCCGGTAAGCAGCATGGCGATCGCAAACACGTTGAGCCAGCCTATCCGTGTTAGTGCGATGCGCGCGTGCAGCGGCGACAATGTGGAGCGGGATGCCGTCATTGCCGGCCTCCTGCCCATTCGGCTTCGAATTGAAAGCGCATCGGCTTGTTCGGGTCTTGTTCGTTGATCTCATGCCGAGTCAGAAGCACGCTGGTAAAAAGCGTTTGTTTTTTCAACTGCTCGATATACGCGATCATTTCTTCGCTGCTTTTGGCTTCGGCGGTTCCCCGCAACAGATGTTTTTTCGCATCCGGCTCAACTGCTAACAGAGCGATATCTGCCGGTGTCGCCGCCTCGATCGCATCGAACAAGTCGCGCCAGGGTAAATTGAGCTGGGCGATCGCGGCATTAATGGCATTCGCTTGAGATTCGGGAATGCTGAACTGACTAGCCGCCAATTTTTTCGCTTCGCGTTCCTGCAAACGAGTCTGGGTTTGTTTCAGTACCTGCTTTAAATCGGCTGCAGCCCTTTCTTTTTGGTGCGCCAGTTGATTTGCCTTGAAAGCCACACCGGCCCACAAGACAATTGCCATCAGCAACAAGCCCCAAGTAAGCGGTGAGCTTAGTCGCAGAGTGCGTTCCAATGAAGCGGGTGCAAAGTCGATTTGAATCGGCCTCATGCGCGTATCCCCGTGCGAGCGAGCGCCATCGCTGCTGTTCCCGTCGTGTCGATTTGTGCCGCATCGAGCCGTTGGCAGGTCGGCGTGATTTCAGCGCGTCCGGCAGGCGCGCCGTTCAGAAGGCCGCACACGCGCATTTGTTGCGGCGAGGCGAGGCTGAGGCGCAGTGCTTCTCTCTCCATTTGCGCAGGCAACCATTGCGCATCCTTCCATGCGCCGTCGGCTACTTGAATCGCATTGACTGCACGCAGTCTGCCGTGTTCGATCACGCCTAGGTTCAGCCGATTGCCGAGCGCGACGCCAAACCATGCATTGCCGTCGAGTTCTTTGTGCCAGCGATTCCAGGCGGCGATAAATTGCGGCACAACGGTGAGGAGCGTCCAGCGAAATTCAGCAGCGAGTTGCTTGAGCGAGGAGAGGACGCTGTCCGGCATCGCGCAGGCCAGGAAAGGATGTTGCGCATCCCAATCGGCATGCATTTGCCAACCATTCGGCGATTCACCGTATAAATCTTGAAAGCGGCGCATTGCGGCGGCGCGGCAATCGTCGAGACTGCTTGCGTTTTGCGGAGGCGTCACCATGAACATGCGTGTCCATTGGTCAGCAAGTATGATCGTCACCGGCATACGCATGACGCCGGCGTTGGCCAATTTTGTGCGCAGGCCGTCGAGCAATGCCGGCAGCGATTGTGCGGACTCTGCCTGATATTCGGCAAGCACCGTAGATGCGGCGCGGCCGCTTTCTGCCCGGAGCAGCGCGGCGCCATCCGGTGCGATGCCAAGAAAAAAAGACGAAGATGAAAACAATTTAAGCATGCAGCGTCACTCGTTTGATTTCCAGCAGCGTGGTTTCGCCTCGCTTGACCAATTCCAAGGCTGCTTCACGCAAAGTGCGCGTACCGTTCAAGCGTGCTGCCTCTTTGATGTGGCGGATCGGCCGCTTGTCGATGATCATTTCGCGGATTTCGTCATTGAGCGTCAGGATCTCGGCAATCGCGCGCCGTCCTTTGTAGCCGGTGCCGCGGCAATCGCCGCAGCCCATTCCTTGCATAAAAGTGTAGCCGGTGACTTCGTTAGGCGAGAGATTCACGCGGGTCAACTCGTCGGTGGTCGGCTCGACCGATACCGAGCAATGCGGGCAATTCAAGCGAATCAAACGCTGAGCCCAAATACCGTTTAAAGCCGATACGAAGGCATAGGGGTCGATGCCCATGTGCGCAAAACGTCCGAACACATCGAACACATTGTTGGCATGCACGGTGGTCAGCACCAAGTGGCCGGTCAGCGCGGATTGCACGGCAATCTCCGCGGTTTCCTTATCGCGGATTTCACCCACCATGATCTTGTCCGGGTCGTGCCGCAAGATCGAACGCAAACCCTTGGCAAAGGTCAGGCCCTTCTTTTCATTGACGGGAATTTGCAGGATGCCGGGCAATTGATATTCCACCGGATCTTCGATCGTGATGATCTTGTCGCGGCCATTGTGAATTTCCGTCAAGGCTGCATACAAGGTGGTGGTCTTGCCCGACCCCGTCGGACCTGTCACCAGCAGCATGCCGTAGGCTTCTTCGGCAAGACTTCTTAATTTATCCAAGGAATCCCGGTCAAAGCTCAATGCGTCCAGCGTCAAGGCGCCATACGCTTCAATCATGGCGCGCTTGTCGAGCACGCGAATGACCGCGTCTTCGCCATGAATGCTCGGCATGATCGACACGCGCAAATCGATTTCCCGGCTGGCGGCCTCCACGCGGAAGCTGCCGTCTTGCGGCACACGGCGTTCGGAAATATCCAGCTCGGCCAAGACCTTCAAACGCGAGATGACTTGCTCGGCCAATTCAATGCCGTGCACTTCGGCTGCATGATCCAAGACACCATCGATGCGGAATTTGATCGCCAAGCCGCCGGGCGTGCTTTCCAAATGAATGTCGGAAGCACCGGCTTTCAAGGCATCGTACAAAGTCGAGTTGACCAGTTTGACGGCAGGGCTGGCGGCTTCGGAAATTGAGGTGAAGGAGAGAACGGCGGCAGTCTTGCCGTCGCGCCGCGTATCCGATCCGGTTTCCACCAAACTGTCGGTAGCGCGAGCCGTCTCTTCTTGCTTGGATAAATAGGCTTGGATGTCGGACTGCAGTGCCAAGCGCAAAGCAACGGGGGCTTTCGCTTGTGCATCCAGCCACGTAGTGAGATCGGGATCGAAGGGGTCGGCGATGACGCCGATCAGTTCGTCCTGCGCGTCACGCAGCAAGGCGCATGAGCGTTGAATCGCCTTGGACAGCGGCAGTAAATCGAAGGCCGGCGCCATGGACAGCATATCGGCTGTTTGCATTACATCCAAGCCAAATGCCGATGCTACGCTTTGCACAAGTTGGCGCGGCTCATCGTTGATCAATTCCTGCAGTTCGACAATTACCGGGCGTTTGGATGTGGTGGCGGCGCTGCGAGCGCGCTGCACGAGTGCGGCGTCGAACGGCAATACCGTCGCGATTTTGTTTTGCGCACTCATGACAATCCTCCTGCCAAATCAAATATCGGCATATAGAGCAGCACCACGATCAAACCGACGACAAGGCCGATCGCGGTCATCAACAGCGGCTCGAAGCTGCGCGTGAAACGATCGATCCAGCGGCTGATCTCGCCGTCATAAAAGGCGGCCGATTGGGTCAGCATTTTGCCGAGTTCGCCGGAACGTTCGCCCACGCGCAGCATGCGCAGTGAAATCGGCGTGGTCAAGTTATTGGCTTCGAAGGCAGTCGAGAATTGGCCGCCGGATTGAATCGCTTCGCGCGCATTTTGAAGCGCGGTCTTGATGCGAGGCGACACCATGCCATGCACGGTTTCCATCGCAGCCACGATTGGAATGCCGCCTTCGAGCAGCATGCCGAGCGTAAGGTACAGGCGCGACAGCTCGTAAATTTGCGCGCGCTCGCCGATGCCGGGGATTTTTACCAGCAAGCGGGTCACGCCGCCTTGCGCGAAGAAACGGCGGCCGCCGATAAAGATTGCTGTGATGCCGAGTACAAGAGCGAGCAGAATGGACTTGGTATGACTAGACGCCAATTGCCCCCAATCGAGCATTAATTGCGAAAGCCAAGGTAAGCTGCGGCCTGCGCCTTGGTAGACTTCGGCGAAACGCGGCACAACGTAACCCACTAAAAAGAACGTCACGCCGCCGCCTACGCACATCAAGATGGCGGGATAAATCGCCGCGCTGACGATCTTGCCGCGAACGATGTCAATGCGTTGCTGGTAATCGATGAAGCGTGCAAGAGAGCGCGGTAAATCGCTGGTGCCTTCCGCAGCTTTGACGATGCCTACGTACAGCGGTGGGAACAAGTCTGGCTGTTCGCCGAGCGCTTGCGAAAAGCGCTTGCCTTCGCGCAGCGCAGTCAACAAGCGGGTGAGGATCTCGCGCGTGACAGGGTTGCCTTCTTTTTCGAGCAAGGCTTCCAAACCTTCGACGATTGACAGGCCGGCATTCAACAGAGCGAGCAATTCCTGGCTAAACAGGACGAGCGACAGTCCGCGTTTTTTTCCGGGGCCGGCGAAGAAATTGCCGAAGAGGGGACGTCGCGCCGGCGTGATGGCCGCCGCAAACAAGCCGCGCGCTTCAACTTGACGCCGCGCATCTTCTTCGCTGGTTGCGTCGATAGACAGCCTGGTGACCAGGTGATCGGCGGTCAGGGCACGCACATCGAACTGCATGGCGACGGTTCCGTCTTAGTTGCTGATATCGGCATTGTCATCGGTGCCGCCCGGTTGTCCATCTTTGCCATAGGACAGAATTTCAAAATCCCCCTTTGTGCCCGGCGCACGATAGAGGTAAGAATGGCCCCAGGGGTCGAGCGGCACGTCCTTTTTCAGGTAAGGGCCGTTCCACTTAAGCGCGGTAGGCGGTTTGGCGAGCAAGGCCTTTAAGCCCTCTTCCGTCGTCGGATAGCGGCCGACATCCAGGCGATAAGTGTCGAGTGCTTTTTCAAACGATTCGATTTGCGCTTTGGCCACGGTGACTTCGGATTTGCCCAGTTGCGCAAAATATTTCGGGCCGACATAAGCAGCGAGCAGACCGATGATCACAATCACCACCAACAGCTCAAGCAAGGTGAAGCCGGAAGAACGTGTGCCGATGCCGCGCGCGCAATCATAAGTGGGTGTCCGCTTCGTTGCGCGGGCCTCTCCCAAGCCTTGCTTCGTGACTGATGTCATTGCACTGTCCCCTGTATTTTTATCATCCAAGGCTACCATGCAACCTTTTGCCATACAACAATTTGTGAAGGTAATGATGGAGATAAGCGACGATGGAAAAATCGCGGCTGCAATCGACAGAAATCAGCGATAACTGCCGGTTACCTGTTTTAACTAGGTATCTTAAAGTTTCGGCAGCCGCTCAAAATCCGGCCTTGGGCATGGAGCTGAGCACGACATCGCAAGCTTTGACATGCGCTTGATATTTTTCCAGCATATCGGCGGGATCTTTGAACACTTCCAAGCGCATTTTTTCGCCACGCTCCGCTAAGCGCACATTGTGACGCACGCAAGCCGAAAGCAATTCGAGCCGGCGAATTTTTTCATTCGGCGTGATTTCCTTGCCATCGCACGCTGAGTAAAAAAGGAAGTTAGCCTCTTCGAGCAAACGCTCATTGGCGGCGACTAAGGCGCGAAACCAGTTCTCCACTAGCTTCAAATCGGTTTTTTCATAGATCCAGCGACAGCTTTCTTTCATCGATTCCCTCCGTGACTCAAGCAGCTCAAATTACAGGAAGCAATTTTTCTGTCAATCGCTGCAAGGAGAAAGCCGAGAATGCTTGGTTCCTAATCGCCCAAGTCCTCGTATTTTGCACTAAAATGGTGCAATTCACCGGTGAATGAAAGCTTGGAGAAGTGTGACTTTAGGTTCGAAAACGTTGCCACTGAGAATTAATGCCATTTATCAATATTTTCGTTGACAGTGCATTTGGGCAAGCCTATAAAAACAATTGTCTGTCGGAAATATCTTTTCTTTGTAGGAAAAATCCGAAAAGAGGAGAAAGAGAAGATCCGGCTTAGACGTCCATCACACGAGGAGACACTCATGAGCACACCAAGTGGCTATACAAGACTAAAAAAAATCAAGATAGTACTCGCTAGCGCAGGCGTTATATCCGCGCTAGCCTTTGGCAGTGCGGCTAATGCTGCTGCCGTCAAGCTCTCTGCTTATAACGCGGACCCAGCGAAAACTTCCGTTTCCGGCATTTCGTCCGGCGGTTATTTTGCGCAACAGATCCATATTGCGTATTCCGCCACGTTTAAAACCGGTGTCGCAGTTTTTGCAGGCGGTCCATACAACTGTGCCAAAAATAGCTCTTCGGTTGCTCAAGCAGATTGTATGAAAGGCTCGCCGGCGCCTTCCGCCGCGACCTCCAGGTCCGATACCTTGAATTTTGCCTCGGCAGGCACCATCGATCCGACCAGCAATCTGGCCAACACCAAGATTTATATGTTTTCCGGTACCGCGGACGATGTCGTTAAAAAATCGGTCATGGACGTGCTATACACGTATTACACGCACGCCACCAACGGCTTGGGTCTGTCCACCGGTAACGTGACTTATAACAGCACTACGGCGGCTCAGCATGCATGGATTTCTCCGTATGGTCCGAACTCTTGCGGCACCAAGGGCGATCCCTACATCAGCAATTGCTCGATCGACCCGGAGCAGACCTTCCTGACCCAGTTCTATGGCACGTTGAACGCCAAGAACACGGGAACGCTGGGCGGCTCCTTCATCGAGTTCGATCAGAAAGAATTCGTCCCGAGCGGCAAGCCGGTCGACTATAGCCTGGCCGATTCCGGCTGGCTGTATGTGCCGGCAAACTGCGCAGCAAAGCAAGTATGTAAAGTGCACGTAGCTGTGCATGGCTGCGTACAAAGCTATTCCAAGATCGGCGACAAGTTCATCAAGAAGGCCGGTTTGAATGAATGGGCCGACACCAACAACATCATTGTCGTGTACCCGCAGACGGTGGCAGCATTTACCGGCGGCGGCATGTCGAGCGCCAACCCTAACGGTTGCTGGGACTTCTGGGGTTACACCAACGCCAGTGCCGTGAAGAAGGCTGGTCCGCAGATGAAGTTCATCAAGGACATCGTCGATCGCCTGAATTCCGGCTTCGTCTCCGCATCGGCGAACCCGGCACCGACCGGCTTGACCAAAGGCACCGTGACCTATAACACGGTCCCGTTGTCCTGGACTGCCAGCTCCGGCGCTTCCGGCTACAACGTCTATCGTTCCAACACCAGCGGCGGCCCGCGCACCAAGAGCAATGCATCGCTCATTACGGGCACCAGCCATACCGCATCCGGACTTGAGCCGAATACCACCTATTACTTCGTGGTGAAAGCGCAGGACAGCGGCGGTTTGGAAACCGTGGATTCGAACCAGGTCAACGCCACTACCCCGGATGCTCCGGTTGGCAGCGTCGCAGGACCGACACTGACCGCGGGAACCGCAACCGATACCACCGTGCCTCTGACGTGGTCTACTGTCAGCGGCGCTACTGGCTATAACATCTATTACGGCACTGCGTCGGACGGCGCGCGCACCAAGTCCAACACCAATGCGATTACCACGACGTCGTACACGGTAGGCGGCTTGCGCGCTTCGACCACGTACTACTTCTGGGGACGCAGCCTGGATGGTTCCGGTTTGGCAGGTAACGAGGGGGCTGTGGTCAGCAAGATGACCAGCGCACCGGCATTCTGTGCCCTGCATACCTCCAGCAACTATGCTCATGGCACCGCAGGGCGTGCAACACAAACCGGTTGCGCTACCGGCCACGTGTGCGCAGTCGGTTCGATGCAGGATATGGGCTTGAACAATACCTATACCAACACCACGCTGAAGGAAGCTCCTTCCGGCTACTATGTCATCAGCAGCGATTGCGCCAGCGTGATCGCCGTACCGACAGGCCTGACGGTCGGCACCATCACCAATAACTCGGTCGCATTGTCTTGGACCGCAGTGACGGGTGCTTCCGGTTACAACGTCTATGTCTCGACCACCGCCCTCGGCACCAACGAGACCAAGGCCAATGGCTCGCTGGTCACCGGCACCAGCTACACGGTCACCGGCTTGCAAAGCAACACGAAGTACTACTTCTTCGTGACTGCGCAAGACAGCGCCGGTACCAATAGCCAGAAGTCGGATGTCAAGGATGCAACCACGACCACGACCACGCAGGCTGCTCCTACCAGCTTGAGCGTGGGTACGGTAACCGCCAGTTCGGTTGCCTTGAGCTGGACCGCGGCTTCCGGTGCCACCGGCTACAACGTCTATCAGTCGGATATCTCTACGGCTAGTGGCGGCGTGCTGACCAAGGTCAATGGCACCGGCATCACCGGCACCAGCTACACCGTGACGTCGTTGGCGGCCAGCACCACTTACTACTTCGTGGCCAAGGCCTACAATGCGTCCAATCAGGAAAGCCCGGCCTCCAATGAAGTCAACGCCACCACCTCGGCACAGGCTTCTGTCAGCGCGCCGACCGGCTTGAGTGCTGGTACCGCAACCGATACCTCGCTTGTAGTAAGCTACACCGCGAGCGGCAGTTCTGACTTGGCAGGCTACAACATGTACTACAGTACTGTTTCTGGCGGACCGTACACCAAGCACAATTCCGTGCCGAACGGTGCAACCAGCTACACCTACACCGGCTTGACCAGCAGCACTACCTACTACTTCGTGGTACGTGCGGTGAATCTGACCGGTACCGAGTCCGCCAACTCGTCACAGGTGAGCGGTTCGACCCTGTCGGCCAAGCCTGCCCAGCCGACCAACGTCGCAGTCGGAACCGGCACCACCGACACTACCGTGCCATTGACCTGGACCGCTTCCACCGGCCCGAACCTGAACGGCTATAACGTGTACACCGCAACACAGACTGGCGGCGCTTACACCAAGCACAACAGCAGCCTGGTCGGTAGTGGTGCTACTAGCTACACGGTTGACAAGCTGCAGCCTGACTCCAGCTACTTCTTCGTGGTCCGCGCTCAGAACACCTCCAGTGTCGAGAGCGTGAACAGCAACGAAGTCGCTGCGAAGACCCTGCCGGCCACCTACTGCAAGGTATGGTATGGTCATAACTATGGTCACGGCACGTCCAACCCGAAACGCGGTTACACGACCAGCCCGTGCACCATGGGTTATGTCTGCGCCGTCGGCTCCGGCACCAACATGGGTCTGAATAGCATGGGTGTGTATAGCTACCTGAAAGAGAAACCGAAGGGTTACTACACCTATTCGGCGACTGTAGTGACCTGTCCGTAATCAAGTCGGGGGACGCAAGTCCTCCTACTTCGGATAGACTTGAACCCCCTCGCTTGCGAGGGGGTTTTTACTTGGAGTGATAAGGTATGAATCTATTTAAATCCGTGACGCTGGCCGCGTGCCTGATGCTGGGAACAAGTAGCCATGTCTATGCGCAAAAAAAACACGATCTTGAGCCGGCCATATCGGCTTTAAAGCAAGGCAATGCCGCAGCCGCCGTGAATTACCTCGATCCCTTGGCAAAACGCGGTAACGCCGACGCGCAATTCATGCTGGTATCGGCGCTGCAAACCATCGATCAGCAGAAGGCGGTGTATTGGCTGCGCAAAGCAGCGGAAAACAAACAGCCGGACGCCGCGCATATTCTTGGTCTGATGTATTTGCAAGGAAATGGCGTACCCGAGGATCTGCCGCAGGCCAAGAAATTTCTCACCGTCGCCGCGGAAAAAGGCAACCCGGGAGCACAGCTGCAGCTGGCGATTTTCTATCGCACCGGTCCAGTCGCGATGCAAAACGATAACGAGGCATTTAAATGGATGAAAAAAGCTGCCGACAGTGGTGTCGCCGATGCGCAGTTTCGTTTGGCGGATATGTATCGATATGGATACGGGGTTGCTCCCGATGCGGCAGAAGTGCAAAAATGGCTGAAGCGCGCGGCGCAACAGGGCCACGTTCAAGCGATGCAGGAATTGGGCGGCGCGCGATAGCTTGGGAAGAGGCGTGAAATGCATAAGAATTTGGACGGAATGACGATTCGGAAGTCGCTGACGGTATGGCTGCTGTCGTGGAGCCTATGTCTAATCGCGCCTATAACGTATGCCAAGGGTGAACTCGAACTCGGCATGCAGGCTATCCAAAACAAAGATCCGGCTGCCGCGCAAAAATATCTTGAGCCCTTGGCCAAGAAGGGCAATCCGGTTGCGCAGCATCAGTTGGGCATGATGCATGCCGATGGAAAGGGCGTTCCGCAAAATCCGAACGTCGCCGTGCAATATTTTCGGGCCGCCGCCGAAAAAGGCTATGCGCCGGCGCAATCCAGCATGGGCATCATGTACGCCTTCGGCCAAGGCGTAAAACAAAACGATGTGGAAGCGGCCAACTGGTTTCGCAAGGCAGCTGAACAAGGCTTCGGCAATGCGCAAGCCAGCTTGGGCCTCAGTTACGAAGACGGGCTCGGCGTAAAAAAAGATCCGGTCGAAGCGGTGAAGTGGTACCGGAAAGCGGCGCAGCAGGGCGTGAAGGAAGCGCAGTTCAGCTTGGCGTTGATGTACTTAAAAGGTTTAGGCGTGGAGAAAAACGAAAACGAAGCACGCAAGTGGCTGCAAAAATCCGCCGACCAAGGCTTTGCTCAAGCCAAGGAGCTGCTGGCTAACGGCATGAAACTGCAGTAGCGAATCTTATAAATTGCTGGACAGTGCTAGCCGGAGGCTGCTCTGCCCTCAACTAATTCGCTATTGCAAATCGCCAAGCAAACGGTGCGCAAGCGCCTTCGCTTCTTCCAACGCTTCATGCGCCGTATCTGAAACGGCATCAACGGCTCGCGGTTCGCCATCGTTATCCTCCCTGCCCATCGGCGTGATCAACACCACGCCTTGGTATTTTCCATTGGGTAGTCGCTGGATATCCGCTTCGGCTTTCCAGCTCGACTTGGTGTAAGTGACGGCCGCCATAGTGAACTCTAATCCCTATCGATGATGCGAATTAGAGTGATAAACCCGATCGGGGTTTCGTCTTGCGAGACGGTTTGAATGAGTTTCACAGCTTCACAAATTACTCACAGCAATTGTTGGCAAGTTTGTGGACAAGTCTGTGCATGAGTTTCTATGTTCTTGATTGAACAAGAAATTTTGGTGCTGGCGTAAATTCCGGCAAGCGGTGCATAAGTTGACTCGATGAAGTTGTCAATCTTCAATTGATCCTCCTCAAAAACTGTAAGAGATGGGCGTGAAAGACTTAGAGGTTATCTTTTTCAACGACAAGCGAGGAAAACATGATCACAAAAGCAAAACGTTTCTTTATTTACTTTGTCACGCTCGCCTTGCTGTCGCTTGGGTTCACGCAATCCGCGCAAGCGGCGATGATCGGCACTGAACAAATTGCCGCTGCCGCATCGGCGCAGGCCCATCGCGACAAGATCGCTGCGGCCTTGAACCGCCCCGAGGTGATTTCTGAATTGGAAAAGCAAGGTGTGAACGCCGATGAGGCGCGTGCGCGCGTGGCCGCGTTGACCGACGCTGAGGCAGCCAGCGTGGCCGGAAAAATCGATAGCCTGCCGGCAGGCGGCGATAGCATTCTGGGTGCTTTGGTATTCATTTTCGTGCTTTTGCTGGTGACCGATATTCTCGGCTTGACCAAGATATTCCCGTTTACGCGCGCGCAGCGATGACGCCAACCGCTTCAAACTCCCGGCGTCGATTTCTGCCGGGCGTTTTTTTTCTCATCCTCGCAGTATTGTCCGGTTGCGCCACGCAGACGCAAGCTCTGCTGCAGCGTGCACCGGCGCAGCTGCCGCGCCGTGTCGAGCTCGCGTCCGTGCCATTTTTTGCGCAAGAGTCGTACCAATGCGGCCCGGCGGCGCTCGCCATGTCGCTGAATGCCATCGGCATGAACACCACGCCTGAAACATTGCGATCGCAGGTGTATGTACCGCAGCGCGAAGGCAGTTTGCAAACCGAGATGCTGGCGGCGGGACGCCGCAATGGCGCGCTCGCGATGACGATTCCGCCGCGCATGGATGCGCTGCTGAAGGAGCTCGCCGCAGGCAATCCGGTGATCGTTCTGCAAAACCTGAGTTTGCCGGTGTTTCCGCGATGGCATTACGCGCTGGTGATCGGCTATGACTTGGATCGTGAAGAAATCATCCTGCGTTCCGGCACGACCGAAAGATTGCCGATGTCCATGTCGACCTTCGAGCACACCTGGGGTCGCAGTCATTTCTGGGGAATGGTAACCATGCCGACCGATCGCCTGCCCGCTACTGCCGAGCCTGATGCAACGATAGCTGCATTGCTCGCCCTTGAAAAAGGCAGCCGGCCGTCACAAGTGCACCGTGCCTATGCAACTGCCTTGGAACGCTGGCCGCACCACGTCGAACTGCTGCTGGGCTACGGCAATGCCGCCTATGCTGCCGGCGACCGCATTGCGGCGGCTGCAGCGTTCCGGCGCGCGACTGAACTGCATCCCGGCAGTGCGCCGGCATTCAATAATCTTGCCTCGGTTCTGGCCGAGCTAGGCGAATGGACGGCTGCAAGGCAAGCCGCGCAAACCGCGATCGAGCTGGGCGGCCCATGGCGCGATACGGCATTGGCGACCTTGCGTGAAATCGAGTTCGCGCAACGCAAGGCGAGGTAGAGCCGATCAGCGTCAATTGCAGTCACGCGCCGCAGTCTGAATGTACATAGAATTCATTCCGACGCCGGCCTCCGGCATTGCCCATACTTCCTCGCCGGCCGTCACCAGGAATACCACGGCGCCGGCGGTGACCGCCAAGCCCAGCATCAGCAACATGCCCGAAAAAATAATCCCAAGCTTCATGTCTATTCTCCCCGTTCGACTTGCGTGACTGCCCACCACGGCCCGCTCGCCTGCGTGGCTTTCGCCATTAACGCAGACCAGTACCAGGACGATGCATCGGTCCATTGCTTGCCGCGTGCATCGAAAATGCGCTCGCACACTTTCAGCTTTGCGCCGCTTGTGTCCTTACGTGTCGCGGTAAAGCAGCGCCAGTGCTCGCCCTTCCCATCGCTTCTGACGCGCGGCGGATCGACCGTATAGCCCATCCCCCGAAAGCAGTCCGATGCCGGATGCAGCATGCGCGTCGGCTTGTCCATCACGCGCACGATCCATTCGCGCCGGCCATCGGTGAATCTGCCGATCTGTCCGGGGAACTGGCGCGCGAAGCGTTGCTCCAGCGGCGATAGCGGCAGCTTCACCAGTGAAGTATTTTGCGGCGCCCATAGCCCTTCCCACCATTCGACGCTGCCCGCTTTCGCCGGCGGTGTGTGTGGCGCGGTATGCGCCAGCGGCCAGAGCGCAGCGAGCGCCAGTGCGAAGACGAACCAGATTGCGATGAATTCAGCGCGGCGCATGTGACCTCCAGGAAAAAAGCCAATACATCGCCAGGAACATGAAGGCGAACAGCAGCAAGCCGATGCCTTCATGCGTCCAGTGCGGCAGATCGGCGATGCCCGATTCCTTGAAAAACAGCGCAGTGTTGCGCAAGGTGTTGCCGATCAAGACGATCGCGATTGCCGCCACCGCGTTGATGGCAGTGCGCAGCAGCGATGCCCGGTGCAGATAAGACAAGAGCGCGGCTGTGAACAGACCGACCCACAGCATGGCAATGCCGGCGCAGGGCGCGTCGACCAGGATGATCTTGCCGTTCCACAGCAGGGCCGCGCCTTCCGCCGTGACGTTCCAGCCGATGGCTGACAGCAGCGCCGCGCTGCCTTGCCCGCACAGCCAGCGCAGCGGATAACCGAGATAAAAATTCAGCGATGCCGTCAGCGGCAGCGCCAGCAAGGCCAGCAGTGCGATCGGCGCGCGCGGACGGTCGAAGGGCAAGAGCCCTGCCATCAATGCGGCGACGGCCAGCATGGCAAGCGCCGCCGCGATCATCGGCGGCAAATAAGCCGTGCCCCACGCCGCTAGAAGGGAGAGCAGCCCGGCCGTCACCAGTATCGCCTCTGACGGGTGTGCCCTTAATCGATGCCGGTCGACCGCCACCAGCGCCATCATGGCCAGCAGCGCCAGCATGCCCCACGGCTCGTCCGATCCATCCAGCATGCGGCGTGTCATCCATATCCAGTGCGGCCAGAGCGCAATCAGCTGGATGCCAAGCAGCCACGCCGGGCTGTGCCAGGTAAGTAGTTTACTTCGCAGCATGTTTTCTCCTGCGGCGCAGCCATGCGCCCAGGCCGCTGGCGACGGCAATCAAGGCATAGAATTCCGGCTCCGGCGTGCTTGGCACATGACTGCCCACGGCCATATTGCTGACGCCTTGCGGCATGGGTTGCGGCTGGTCGACGGCTTCGCTTCCCGCAGTGTTGCGCACGACCTGGTCGATCGCGATGAACGAAGTGTAATCGGTGAGCAGTTTGTATTTCAGCCCCAGCGCGGTGATGGTCTTGACGGTTTCTTCATACGCACCGCCGAGTTTGCCGGTGTCGGCAAGAGTGGCGATGCGGTCGCGTGCCCACAGGTAGCGCAGCGCGGCGCTGTCGCCGGAAATGCGGCCTTCGTCCACGCGCACCGATAGGCTGACCATGCCGCTGCCGGCGTGGCCTTGCACGGTGATCGATCCTTTCGGCTCGCCGCGCCACTTGCCCATCAATACCACCGGGCGCGACGCGAACAAGTCAGGCAGGGTTTCGGTGTTCAAGTCATAGACTTCCAGCCCGTCGATTTTGAGCTTGAGGTGTGTCCACACCGGGCTGTCGATATAGCGCCGAAAGCGTTCGGCTTCTTTCTCGGCCTCGCTCGCATTGGTGATGATGAAAGCTTCTCCCTGGCCGGCGCGCGCCAAGCCTTCCATCAAGTGACGGTTGACCGAGCTGCCGATGCCGAACGAGAACACGTTGGCATGGTTCAGATTGGCGCGCACCAGATCGAATGCTTCTTTCTCGACGCTGACATAGCCGTCGGTCACCACCACGAAGCTGCGGGCACGCGTCTCGTCGCGCGGCAAGGCGAGTGCGCGGCGCATCGCCGGCAAGAGTTCCGTGCTGCCGCCGCCTTGCTGGCGGTTGACGACATCGATCGCCTTCTCGATATTGTCTTTGGTGGCCGGCAGCGATTGCGGGGCGAGGATAGAGTTATCGCCCGAGAACAGCATGACGTTGAAGGTATCGCTCGGCTTTAAGCCGCCGATCAGCTTGCGCAGCAAGACCTTGGCAGTCTCCAGCGGAAAGCCGTGCATCGATCCAGAAATGTCGACGATGAAGATATATTCGCGCGGCACGATTGCGTCAGTTGTCACGCGCGCCGGCGGTTCGATTAGCGCCAGGAAAAAATTCTCCTCGGCGCCTTTGTGCAGCAGCACGCCGGATTCGATGCCCTTGCCGGCCAGGCGGTAATCCAGGATGAAATCACGATTGCCGTGCGCGGCTGCCGGCGCCAGCGTTACTTCGGTTTTGCGGCCATCCAGTTGCGCGATGCGCACCGGATGCGTGCTGGAGGCGGCTTCCTTGACCGTGATAGGCGAGTCGATCATGAGCTTCATGCCGAACGTGGACTTGGGTCCTTCCCCGGCGCCTTGCGTCGGTTGCGACAGCCATTTTTCATGCGTGCCGCTGCCGGTGGAAGGATTGCCGTTGTAGCGCGGGCCGACCACGGTCGGGAACACGAACTGGTATTTGGCATCGGTCGGCACCAGGACTTCGGTGTAGCGCAGTTCCACTTCAATATCGTCACCCGGCAGGATGTTGGCGACATTCATCTGGAATACGTTGGGGCGGTGCTGTTCCAGCAGCGATGCGCTCTTGCCTTTTTTCTTGGCGGTTTCATACTCGGCGCGCGCCTTCTGTTTTTCGCGGATCTCGGCTTCAATCAGCCGATCGCCGATACGCATGCGCATGCCGTAGACAGCCGCACGAGTCGAACCGGGAAATACGTAACGCGCCTCGATCGGGCGCGTGCCTTCATTCTTGTAGCGCTGCACCACCGTGACGTCGGCGATCACGCCGGCGATCTTCACGTCCACCGCTGTGGATTTCAACGGCAGCCGGTCGACCGACGGATCGCCGTTGCCGATGAAGAAGTAGGGCGCTTCGATCTTGTCGCTGCGGGCGGGTTCATCCGCCCACGCCGCAGGCGCGGCAAGCGAGGCCGCGGCGGTAAATGCTGCGATCAGTCGGCGTATCCATGTCATGGCGATCTCCATTGGGGTGGTGGGCATCGGGTGATGCGTCAGGAGGAATGTTCGCCGAGGAGGGAGGAGATGCTATGAAGGGTGGTTGAAATCGGTGTGAAGTTTTTGTGAAGTGCTTGGCTGGAAACAATATGACGTGAGCGGGAGAGGAAGGATGCCGTTTGCGGCCGGAAGCCGCATGCCGCCCCTTCGGCATTGGGCTGCTCCGTCACCCCCTGGTACAAGCTGCTAAAGTAGCGTGACTGCCTGCGCAGCTTAAATGTATGTATCTGTTCCTCCTTAGGAGAACCAAGATGGTCAGCAAGAACACGATTTGTCTCTGGTACGACGGCACCGCGTTGGACGCCGCAAAGTTCTACGCCGAAACGTTCCCGGACAGCGCGGTGGTGGCGGTCCATCACGCGCCAGGCGACTATCCCTCGGGCAAGCAGGGCGATGTCTTGACGGTCGAGTTCACGGTAATGGGAATTCCTTGTCTCGGCCTTAATGGTGGTCCGGCGTTCAAGCACAACGAGGCATTCTCGTTCCAGGTTGCGACCGACGACCAGGTCGAAACGGATCGCTTGTGGAACGCGATTGTCGGAAACGGCGGCCAAGAAAGCGCATGCGGCTGGTGCAAGGACAAGTGGGGGCTGTCGTGGCAGATCACGCCACGCGCCCTGACGGCCGCGATCACCGATCCTGATCGAGCAGCGGCCAAGCGCGCGTTCGAAGCTATGATGGACATGGGAAAGATCGACATAGCTCTGATCGAAGCGGCTCGACGCGGTTGAGCGTCCGCTTGTGCTGACTGGGAAAGGCTACTTTGGATCGAAGCAGACCATTCCGTGGGAGCCCTCAAAGCTGCCGTTTGCGCCGTTCAAATTTGCGGAAATGGCAATTTCGCCATAAACTGAGTCGCGGTTCGGGCTGTTCGCTTTTCACTGATTTTTATTTGACGTTTAACTTGGCGGGATTCGCGAAAGTCGGTAGGCACGCGGATTTTCAGGCAATCGTCGGTCCAGTGGAACAGACAAGCTTCCGAGTTGATCAGACGTTATGTTTCGATAGAATTTAAGTTATATGGCACACATGCTTCGAACCAGCCTCCTCATTGCTGTCGGATTAACGGTCAATGCGCAAGCCCAGACGCAGACAAAGATTCCCTACGAATCGCCGCGGTCCGCGTATATCGCGCTCAGTAAAGATCCCTTTGCTAAGTTAAAGCGCAACGCTGAAGGCTGGGAAGTGGTTCATGTTCCTGAGGGGATAAACGAGGGAGTTTGGACATTTGCACCTCAATCGCACCCGTCATTTCCGAGCGTAGTGAAGCGTCAAGTTATTGAGGAGAAGGGGAATTTATTCATTGGGATGGACGTGCTTTGCGGCGGTGCTAAAGAGGCATGTGATCAATATGTCGGCGAGTTCATCAAAATGAACGAACAGATGCGCAAGGAGCTTGACGCGAAAAGGGCGGCTGACAAAGGGACAGCAAAATGAGCATGCCATAAACATTTTGCTCGACACGGAAACACAACTGAAAGCTGCGGCTTTGCCGCGCTGGTTGTATTCCGGTCAGCGCAAGCGTTAAATTCAACCAACTGCAAATATTTCTATCGTGAGACATTCTCTTGAGAGAAGAGCTCTGATTTTCCACCTCAATTTCACAAAACCCGCATCAACACTTCACACAAGATTTCTACACTGGCAGCGCCTTCCACAACCAGGACACTGCCATGCAAAAATCCCTCATCCACAAATTCCTGATCGTGGGCGTGCTGACCGTATTGATCGGCATTCCCTTGATGATGATTCAATTCACCATTGCCGAGCGTATGGCGTTTCGCGCAGAGGCGGTGCGTACCATTTCCGCCGATTCGGTGCGCGAGCAGACCGTGGTCGGTCCGGTGCTGGTCATTCCCTATGTTGAAGAATACGAGCGCGAGGAAGCGGTGCAGGGCGAGACGCTGAAGACTCGCATCGAAAAACATGCGGTGCCGCACCGTTTGCTGGTGTATCCGAATGATCTGCAGATCAGCGGCGGCATCGATACCGACAACCGTTATCGCGGCATACACAAGGTCTTGATCTACAGCGGCCAGTACCAAGTCGCCGGCGATTTTACGCTGCCGGCGCTGGCCGATTTCCAGCGCACCAAGCCGGATTCGCGGCTTACGTTAGACAAGCCGTTTGTCGCCTTGTCGATCAGCGACGTGCGCGGCATTCGCAATATTCCGCGCATCGACTGGAATGGGCAACAGATCGAGTTCGAGCAGGGCAGCAAATTGACGAGTTTCAAGGACGGCTTGCATGCAAACGTGGACATCACCGACTGGAAGCAGCCGGCGAACGTGAAGTTTTCCTTCGGGTTGGAATTGGACGGCATCGAGCGTCTGCACTTCACGCCGGTCGCCAAGAACAATCGCGTCACGCTGAAATCGAAATGGCCGCATCCGCAGTTCGGCGGACAATTCCTGCCCTCGCCCAAGGACCGCAGCATTACGTCGAACGGCTTTTCCGCGACATGGAATATTTCGGCGCTGGCGACCAATGCGCAGCAGCAGTTGACACGGATGGAGACTGCGCGCAAATCCGGCGAGAATGGCGCGGGGTCGTCCGTTGAAAGGGTCGACAGCTTCGGCGTGGCTTTCATCGAGCCGGTCAACATTTATTCGCAAGCGGATCGCGCCGTGAAGTACGGCCTGCTGTTCGTCGCGCTGACCTTTGCCGCTTTCTTCCTGTTTGAAGTGTTGAAGCGTTTGCCGATTCATCCGGTGCAATATGTGCTGGTGGGTTTGGCGCTTGCGCTCTTTTTCCTGTTGTTGATCAGCTTGTCCGAGCATATCCAATTCGTGCTTGCCTACCTGATTGCCAGCGGCGCATGCATCTTGCTGATCGGCTTTTACTTGGCGCACGTGTTGCGCAACCGGATGCGCGGTTTCGGCTTCGGCGCCGGCTTGACCGTGCTGTACGGCGTGCTGTTCGGATTGCTGCAGTCGGAAAACAATGCGCTGGTGATGGGCAGCATCCTGCTGTTTGCCGTGCTGTCGGCGATCATGATCACGACCCGCAAGGTCGACTGGTACCAAATCGGCAAGCCGGCCGACGCGGCGCTTCAGGGCTGATGCGATATGTTTTTCGGCCATCTTCCCGCCGGCTATATCGCGGCGCGGCTTTTGCAGCGCCGCGCCGAACGGTTCGGCGTTTCTTCCAAGCGCTTCCTGGCGGCAGGCATGCTGGGTGCGGTCGCACCGGATATCGATATGCTGTATTTCTATCTGGTCGACCAGCGCCAGCATAACCACCATACCTACTGGACGCATTTTCCGATCACGTGGAGTGCATTGCTGCTGGCTTCGGCGATCTGGCTTTACGCAGCGCGCGACAAGCGTTGCGCTTCGCTTGTCGCCATTTTTTGCTTGAACGGCTTCGGCCATATGCTGCTCGACAGTATCGTCGGGCGCATCTGGTGGCTGGCGCCGTTCGTCGATCGCGCATATTCGCTATTCACGGTGCCGGCACTGTACCAGCCGTGGTGGCTGAATTTTTTCTTGCACTGGTCGTTCGCGCTGGAGCTGAGTGTCGCGGCGCTGGCTATTTGGTGGTGGCGCCGGCCGCGGGCAGGATAATGGACGCGACCGCGCCGCCTTCCGGATGATTGGCAATATGGGCTTGGCCGCCGTGCAAGTGGGCGATCTCTCGCACGAAGGCCAGTCCCAGGCCGGTGCTCTTCTTGCCGTTGTTGGGCCGCTGCAGAGAATAGAAGCGTTCGAACACGCGGTCCAGCGCGTAGTCCGGTATGCCCGGACCGTGGTCGCGCACCGAAATTTCCGCGCGGCGGCCGGTGAGCTGGGCGTGCAGGTGGATGGTGCCGCCGGCCGGCGAGTAGTCGAGCGCGTTGGCAAGCAGGTTGATCAGCGCCTGCCGCAATAAGAACGGATCGCCTTCCAGGCGCACCGCGCCGGTGATGTGCGTCTGCAGCGTGACTTTTTTGTGCTGCGCCGCCGGCTCCACCGCGGTCACCGCTTCACGCACTACGTCGCCGATGTCGAGCGCTTGCACATCGTCGACGGTGCGGCGTTTTTCCAAGCTGGCCAGCTCCAGCAGGCGGTCGGCCAGATTTTGCAGGCGTTGCACTTGTTCGCGAATATTGCCGGCGAAGCGACGGCGCTGCTCTGGCGGCATATCTTCCTGCAGCAGTTCGGCGGCGCCGCGGATGGCGGTCAGCGGGCTTTTCAATTCATGCGTCAGGGTCTGCACGTATTCCTCGGTGTAGCTGCGCCCGGCGAGTGCGTCGCGCATGTCGGCATAAGCGGCCCGCAGCACAGTTGCCAGCCGCCGCAGCAGGCGGCGCGGATGACGCACGCCTTCCTGCCGCACCAGCCGCAGCAGGTCGGCGGTCAAGCCGAACGGCCGCGCCAGCCAGACCGACACCACCAGCAGCAGCAGGACGAAGGCGCTCAGGGTGATGATGCCGACCGACAGCAGTTTTTCGCGTGCGGTGGCAACCAGTTCGCGATGGCTGGCGACCGGCTTGCCGACGCTGATCACACCGACGATGCGGTCGTTCGCGCGGATCGGCGCGCCGACGTACATGACGGCGGAGTCCGGCTTGTCGGGATCAATCTGAGTAGTGCGTGCGCCGTATTCGCCGGCCAATACCTTGTGCACGTCGCGCCAGGCGCGGTAATCCTCGCCTTCGGCGCGGCCGGCCGAATCGAAAATCACCTTGCCATTGGCATCGGTCAGGTAGACATGCAGGTCGACGCGACGTTTGGTGATGCCGAAGATACGCGCCTCGAAGCGGCGGCGATAGGCATTGTCGAAGGCGGCGCGCAGGTGCTGCGGTGCTGCGTTCAGTTCGCGCATGTCGGTTTCGATGAAGGCGGCCAGGAGATGCGCGGTATCGACCAGCGATTCCTCGGCGGATTCGCGGTAACGCGTGTCGAGGTCGCCGGCGACGCGGTACAGCAGCACGCTGACCACCACGGCAAACAGCGCAAGGATGCCGAGGAAGATGCGGTTGCGCCGGCTCACTTGCCCTCTTTGAGCGAGTAACCCAGGCCGCGATGGGTCTGGATCGGATCGCTGCCGGGGTCGATCTCGCGCAGCTTGGCGCGCAACTGCTTGATGTGCGCGTCGACCGTGCGGTCCAGGCTCACATCGGGATGTTCCCACGCCTGGTCCATCAATTCCTGGCGCGAGTACACGCGGCCCGGGCGTTCGACCAGGGTTTTCAGCAGGCGGTATTCGGTGCGTGACAGTTCCAGCATGCGGCCGTGGAAGCTGATCGCTTTGCGTTCTTCATCGACAGTGAATGGCGCTTGCATTGCCGGCGCGGGAGCAGGGGCCGCCGGCGCGCCGGCGCGCTGTGCTCGCCGTAGCACCATGCGCACGCGCGCCACGACTTCGCGCGGGCTGAAGGGCTTCAAGATATAGTCGTCGGCGCCCAGTTCGAGGCCGACCACGCGGTCGATCTCGCCCGAGCGTGCCGTCAGGAAGACGATGGGCAGCGGCCAGTGGCGCTGGATTTCCTTGAACAGGTCGAAACCGTTGATGTCGGGCAGGCCGACGTCGAGCAATGCCATCGCGAAATTCGATTGGCGCAAGCTCGCCAGCGCCGCTTCGCCGGTGGTGCACCATACCGGTTCGAAACCCTCGGTCGAGAGAGCATAAGTCAGCGTATCGGCGATAGCCGGCTCGTCTTCGATGACCAGGATGCGTGTCGCCATAAGCGTAGGTTTTATTGGAGGGGTAGGCGCTGTCAGTACCCTTGCGGCGTGGTGGTCGGCGCGTCGCTGCATTCAGTCTCGAATTTGAAAAACTTGCACTTACGGGTCTTCGGTTTTTCCGAAGACTTGACGGCGGCAGCTTTTTTGACGGCGGGTTTATCCGTAGAGTGTATTTCATCGGCATTTGCCACGGCCTTCGTCGATGCCGACGCAGAAGCATCCGCTTTCGATGTCGTGCCCAAGTACCACCATGCAGCGCCGACCGCAGCGCCTGCGAACAAAAGCGTTGCGGCTAATTTGCCCCAGCCGAAAGACTTTTGCGCCGTTGCCGGCGGCGTCGGCAGGTTGACGGACTTATAGCCTGTCGCACCGGGTTGCCAAGTGGCGTTTTGCTCATCGGCTTGTTTGGCGCGCGAACGGTCGCGCATGGTCTCCGCAAATTTTTCGGCATCTTCGATCGGACCGAGGCTATACACTTCATGTTCGCGGACGTGCTTGTCTTGCCGCGTGCCTTCATATACGAACAGCTTGGCGTAATCGCGCGAGAAGCGCGAAATAATGTCGTAATATGAATGCGACACCACAATTTGTCCGGCGCCGGCAAAACTCATCACGCGTTGCGCGTCGTTGACGCCGTCGCCGATCATATTGGTGTGGCCATTGATGTCGCGTACCACTTTCAATGGCCCGAGATTGATCCCCATGCGGACAAAATTCGGTCCGCCGCCGTTCGGAATATCGGCCAGCGTAATCGCGTCGCGGAAAGACAAGGCGGCAAACAAGGCGTCCTCCGGATCGCCTAAAAACGCGATTGCCGCGCCATCGCCGGTATCCACCAAGATGCGTTCGGTCTCCGCAACGTTTTTGATGGCGCTTATCAGCAATTTGGCGAAGAGCTCTTTCAAGCCCAGCTGTTCCGCCACGGTGTGCTTTGCATAGCCGACGATGTCGATGAAAAGCACGCTGCCGATGAAGGTGCGATTGAGCTGTTGTAGCGAAACCGGGGCAGGATTCATGATAAATTTCCTAAGGAAATGGCCGGGAAAGTATAACGTGCTTAGCTGACATGAACAAAATTACACTAGAGCCCTTCTTCTACTGGTATATCGCCGCCTGGTTTAGCCTTTGCGTAACGGCGATCGTGTTATGCATGAGAGATCCGGCTTCGTTTAGCTTCACCTCGCCTCAATACCGCCGTTTTTTGGGTGTGCCCTGGAAGCTTGTCACTTTTGCCATAGCAGCAACCGCCATGACGGTGGTCGCGCCTTATACCGGTGACCCCACCTGGGATTATGTCGACGCCGCCTTTATGTCGATATTGACCTTTGCCGGCGCGCCGTGGGTAGTCGGCACCCTGTACTTGTTCGCGCGGCGCAAAGAGGGAGGTAAGCAGCTTTACGTCGCTTTCTGTCTGTGGATGTTTTCCGCCAGCTGGTCATATGACATTTACTTGGTGTTTAGGGACGGTGCATATCCGCTGACCTGGTTTGCCAATATTTTCGCTTCCTCCGTGCTGTATATCTCCGCCGGTTTGCTGTGGAGTTTGGATTGGCGGCCGGGGCGGGGCACAACATTTTCGTTCCTGGAAAGCGATTGGCCTGCGGCATCGGCAACGTCCGTCTTTACGAAGCTGTTTTGGGTGGCCTTGCCGTTTTTCGTGATCGGGGTCGGCTCGATTCTTTATTTTTTCATTTAAACCATGGCCGCAGCGCTATCTACGGCCGCTGATCCGCCGGTGCCGCCGATTCAACCCGAGCCGGCGGATTGTTGCCGCAGCGGTTGCGACCCCTGCATATTTGATCGCTATAACGAGGCGCTCGTACGCTATGAAGCGGAATTGGCGGCGTGGCAATCACGACAAAACGGCGCGAAAAAAGATGCGACAGTGCAGAAAAAATGATACAAAGGTTTGGCATCAGTCACATGAAAAAACAATAGCAAAGAACCCTCCAGGATGAGTAATTTACATTTACAGCAGGAAGTCGACGAGCGTACCAACCTCACCAGTTCCAATAAATTCGAGTTATTGCTGTTTCGACTAGGTGGCGACGGTCAAAGCGATAGCACCGAGCTTTACGGCATCAACGTATTTAAGATCCGGGAAATCGTGCCGATGCCGGTCATTACGCCGATTGCCGGCGCCTCGCAACACATGCTGGGCGTGGTCAATGTACGGGGCCAGATCATCAAGGTGATCGATTTGCCGGCCTTGGTCGGCTGCAAGCCTAAGACGGGCTTAAACATCATGCTGATCACCGAATTCGCGCGCAACACGCAGGCGTTCGCGGTCGAGGCGGTGGAAGACATCGTGCGCCTGGATTGGAAACAAGTGCTCACCGCGGAAGGCAGCACCATGGGCGGCATGGTCACCAGTATCGCTCGGCTGGAAGACGATTTGCATACCACGCGCCTGGTTCAAGTCCTGGATGTCGAAACCATCATGCGCAGCCTTACGCCGCCGGAAGACGAAGAGCAGAAATTGGAAGGCGTCGGCGTTCTCAATTTAAAGCCGGGTACGGCGATACTCGCGGCCGACGATTCGCTCGCCGCGCGGGTGCTGATCGAAGCCGCCTTGGAAGCCATGGGCGCGCCTTTCATCATGACGAAGAGCGGCAAGGAAGCGTGGGACAAACTGGAATCCATCGCAGTCACTGCACAGGTCGAAGGTAAAACCGTTGAAGACAAAGTGGCGCTTATATTGTCGGATCTTGAAATGCCGGAGATGGATGGTTTCACTCTGACTCGCAAAATTAAGCAAGACCCGCGTTTCAAGAATTTGCATGTAGTCATTCATTCTTCGCTGTCGGGTTCCGCCAACGAAGACCACGTGAAAAGCGTCGGCGCCGACGCCTACGTCGCCAAGTTCGCGCCGGATGAGTTGGCCGCCACCATTCGTCGCGTGCTCAGTTGAGCTAAGCCAAAATAATTTCACGCTAAGGGTCGAAAATGAAGGGTGCCGACTCGCCCTTCATAGGCTCTTGCCGTGAATTTCCCTAATCTGTGGCCGCTCATGAAGCAGGCCGTCTCCTCGTGGGTGGCCGATTATGCACCCAGCATGGGGGCTGCGCTCGCTTATTACACCATGTTTTCGATCGCGCCCTTGTTGCTCATCGTGGTGTCGGTTGCGGGATTGGTGTTCGGTGCCGACGCCGCTCATGGCGAGATCGTCGACCAGCTGCGCGGCCTCATGGGTGAGCGGGGCGCGCAAACAGTGCAGGCACTGCTGCAACAGGCAAACAAGCCGGCGCAAGGCGCGGTATCCACTGTCGTTGGCGCGATTCTTTTGCTCGTCGGCGCGACAACCGTTTTTGGCGAATTGCAGGATGCCCTGGACCGCATTTGGCATGTGCCCAAGCGTTCCGGCGGCGGTTTGTGGCAGCTGGCGTGCGCACGGCTCTTATCCTTCGGCATGATTCTCGGGTTTGGTTTTTTGCTGATTGTGTCGTTGGTGTTTTCAGCCGTCTTGTCCGCATTGGGAAAATGGTGGGGGCCACTCTTTGCCGAGTGGGAATTATTGGCTCAGGGTGTGAATTTCTTCGTTGGTTTTGCCCTGACTACCGCGATGTTCGCCATGATTTATAAAATCATGCCGCGCGCGAAAATCGAATGGCACGATGTTTGGATAGGTGCGGCGGTGACCGCTTTGCTTTTTAACGTCGGCAAGCTTCTCATCGGTCTTTACATCGGCAAAAGCGGCGTCGCATCTCCTTTCGGCGCGGCCGGTTCCTTGGTAGTGGTACTGGTGTGGGTTTATTACTCGGCCCAAATATTTTTGCTCGGCGCCGAATTTACGCGTGTGTATGCGCATGATTACGGCTCACGCTCCGGCACGGCAAATCAATCCTTAAGGCCCGGCGGTCAGGGCGTTTGATTGCTGGAATCGAGAGAATGCGGGTCCGGTTCGGCGTCCGAGCGTCCATCATCGCTGCGGCGCCGGTCCGGCGTATCGCGTTCCATCAAACGCCGTTGCGCGACGCGCCGTTCACGTAGCTCGTTCAATTCGCGGCTAAGCGCTTCAAATGGCGTTAAAGGTTCAGTCACAGTGATTGCTCCCCCATTTGTCGGGTGATGCCGATTTGACCATCGTTGCGGCTTCGCTTTCGATTACGTTCATCCAATTTTGAGTAGCATCAAATCCAGCTTAGGGTCATCATGTCTCAAATCGGCGATATAAAAAGTGCAATTTACATGGTTTCTTATGAGGGGCGCCTATATAATTTTTGGCAAGCGGCAATTGCTGCATCCAATACGTCAATTCAGACATAAAAACAGGGGGAGGCTATCATTAAACCGTCCAATATGTTCATTTTCTGTTTGTGGCTGGTATGGGGTTTAGGCGCAATGCCGGCCGCGACATTCGCGCAGACGCCCACTGCAGACCCATCTTCGCAGCAGATCATTGACGCGCTTAAGCCATCCAGAACGCGCGGCATGCGTAATTTGGGGGTGAAGCAAGCGGAAGCTGAAGTAGAGGCCTCGTCCAATGCGCAATCCAATGAGGCAGTTAATCAAACGCCTCCAACGCCCAATTCGTCAGCGTCGAGTGTTTCGGGTTCCATCGATTTGGCGATTCAATTCGAATTCAATTCCAGCAAGGTATCGCCGGCAAGTCGCAAGGCGCTCGAAGAATTGTCCGCCGCGTTGGCTTCATCCGAACTGGCATCCATGAAGTTTCGTATCGAAGGCCATACGGATAGCCGCGGCAGTATCGCGTATAACTTAAAGCTCTCGGCTGCACGGGCCGATGAAGTAAGACGCGTCTTAATCCGGCAGCACGTCGCCGCAGACCGTATGTATGCAATCGGCAAGGGGTCGTCGCAGCCTCTGAATACCGACAACCCTGCCGCACCGGAAAACCGGCGCGTGCGTATCGTCAGCTTGGAGCAATGATATGGCCTCCTCTTCCAAAGCTTTGAAGGAATTGCTGCCGGCGCTCAATATTTTGGTGTTCGTCGGCGCATTGACGCCGGCCTTGCTGCACGCTCAACCGGCGTCGGGCAAGCGTTCTCTCAGCATCGCGTCGCGCCATGCCTTGATCATCGGTGTGGGCGAATACATGAATTCGACGGTACCTTCGTTGAAGGGAATTCAGCACGATATGGATTCGGCGACGCGCATGGCGGAGTCGATGTCCATTCCAAAAGAAAATATTCGTTACGTGCGCGACCTTGACGCCACTTCGACGCGCATCGAGCAAGAAATCAACGAGCTCGTCAAGCGCACGCAACCAGGCGATCGCGTGTTCCTGTATTACTCGGGTCATGGCACCCGCTGGTACGACGAAGCATTGAAAAAGGATGGCTGTGTTGAGGCGCTATTGCCATCCGACTCCAAGCCCTTGACCAATCAACGCATGGCGGCATTGTTGAAGCCGATTTCGGACAAGACCGATAAGCTGTTCGTGTTTTACGACGCTTGTCATTCCGGCGGCGTGGTCGACAAACCGTTAACGACACGTTCCTTTACCGGCAGCGCCTTTGCCAAGCTGACGCCTAAATATTCTCCTGCCGGCGTGCCCTCGTTCTGCGCTACACCGGCCAACCTCAGAACCCGCAGCTTTACCGACCAAGCGTCGAAACAAGGCGCGCTGCCGCAGAATATCGTCGAAGTTTCGTCTTCGCGTCAGGATGAGATTTCATTCGACGATGAGACCGGCGGCGGCTTAGCCACTCAAGCTTGGCGCGATTGCATGCTGAGCGATGCGGAAGACATCGATAATTCAGGCGCCATATCGGTCGACGAGATTGCAGCTTGCGCACAGGGCAAGATCGACAAGCGATTTGCCAACAACGCGCAATATGCGGCGCCGCATATCACCATTGGCGGCAATCGGGCCTTCATTCCTAATCTATTCGCGAGCAACTCGGTGGCTCAGGCATCGACGGATGGCCAGTCTGCCGCGCCTATCGTCCAAGTTTCCGCCAATACCCAAACCACTGCGTCTGCGGCCCCTGCGGTCAAACCGCCGGCATCTGCCGCTTTGGACGATATCTACGCGCAGCGTGATGCACGCCGCAAGGTCTCGATCAATTTGCGCAACTCGGCGCTGCGCATTGGTAAAGACAATTTAGATTTCTCGGTGACATCTTCGCATGACGGTTATGTCTATCTCATCATGCTGGGATCGGATGATAAGAGCTACTACCTGCTCTTTCCTAATGAACTGGATCAAGATAATGCGATTAGCGCCGGTCAAACTCTAAAGCTGCCGCGCAAGAAATGGCAAATTACGGCGCAAGGGCCGGCCGGAACCGACAGGATGCTGGCGGTCGTTGCCGAGTCGCCGCGCGATTTGTCTTTGCTCGGCAATGCCAAAGAAGGGCCTTTCATTACGACGCTCACCGACCCGAAAGGGCGCGCCAATTTACAGTGGCTGACCGGCACTTCGGTGAATCAGGGTGATGCCGATTGCAGTAACGGCGGGCGTCAGCGCGGACTATCGATTGCAACAAAGTGTTCCAATGCATTCGGCGCCGCAGTGGCGGATATCATCGAGAAATGAAGAAGCGCAGACTATATGGACGGCGCAAGTAAGGCCGATCAGGCGATGAGCGTACGGTTCGTGCGGGCCATCGGAATATAGATTGTCAACGTAGTGCCTTCGCCGGGTACGCTGCTGATGACGCACTTGCCGTTCAGCGCATGAATGCGTTCTTCCACACCGACTAATCCAAATGAATTGGCTTTGCGGCGCGAATTTGGATAAATACCGACGCCATTGTCGGTAATCTTCATTACCAATTGATTGCTCTCTTGATAAAGGCGAATCATTACCCGCGTCGCTTCGGCATGGCGCAACACGTTGGTAAGCGACTCTTGTAAGACGCGGAACAGGGCAGTTGCGCGCGTATCGTCCACGGAAAAATCGCGTGTTCCAATGATGAGCTCGCAATCGATCCCGCTGCGCCGCTCGAATTCCGCGACCTGCCATTCGATGGCTGCGGTCAAGCCGAGATCCAGCACCGCCGGCCGCAAGTTGTTGATGATATTGCGTATGGTCCGGACGGTGCCGTCGATATGGCTGAGCACGGCGCGAACTTTCTGGTTAAGCTTGGGATGGGTTTGCCCGGTGCGCGCTTCGAGCATGGCGATATCAATACGAAGCGCCAGCAGAGTTTGTCCAAGTTCGTCATGGATTTCGCGCGCGATGCGCTTGCGTTCTTCTTCTTTTACCCGATCTTGATGCGCAGTGAGTTCGCGCAGCAACTCTTGAGAACGTTTCATCGCTTCCACCGCTTCCTTACGATCGGTGATATCCATGATGGTGCCGCGCAGAAGTCGGTCTTCGCTGCTGTTGTCCAGTCGAACAATGGTGTGCACCCAACGCTGGCCACCGCCGTTTTGCACGATGCGGTGTTCGGCGCTAAATTCTTCACCGCTTTGAATAGGATCCATAATTCCGGCACGGATCGTTTCCCGCTCATCCTCACGCAGGCATTGCAGGAAATTGTCGATATTTGCGTCGATGTCGTGTCCCATGCCGAAAATACGGTAAGTTTCATTCGACCAGACCATTTTCCCGCTGGAGGGGGAAAATAACCAGCTGCCAAGATGTGCCATGTGTTGCGCTTCGGCCAGGTTTGCTTCGCTTGCGCGCAAATCCTTGGTCATATCCGTCGCAATTTCGACGGCGCGCTCACGCGCCGAGTTGAGCGAGTAATAGATGATATGCAGCAGCAGTGCAGCAGTCAGGCATATGGCAAGCACTACCCAAGGTAGCGCGATCTCCAGCGGACTCAGCATGCCGGATTTGATCGCGCTGAACTCCACTTCCCAGACGCGCGAGCCGACTTGCAGCGGCACTCTCTTGAAAAATTTATCCCTTGGTTGCGGCCTGATCGATTGCGGCTTGACGTCGGCGTTCTCGTGTTCGCTGTCAAACAGCAGCCTCCCGGGGTCGGTGGTGCCGATGCTGCGTTGTTCATAGTTAAGCCCCGTGTCATATAGCCTGACGCGCATATGGGGCTGCATATTCTTGTCAAGCGCATCCGCCATGAGCTTGTGAATATCGAATCCCGCACCGACCGAGCCGTAGTAGGCGGCGCGCCGCTGCTCCACCGTATTGAGCGGCATGCCGTGCCGATAGAGCGGAAGTCTCATGGCAAGCGCCGGATGACGGTTCGGGCCGACGATGCGGATTACCTTGCCGGAGGCACTAAGCTCGCCGGTATCACGCGAGACATCGAGCGATTTTTTGACCATTTCGATCGACGCCATGTCGAAGCCGAAGCTGCTGACATTCTTTTCCATCGGCTCTTGGTAAGTCAGCACATGATGTTCCGGACGGTCCCCAGGCGGATTGATGGAGAAATCGGGATAGCCTTGCGAATCGACGCTGGTGTCGCGCCGCACCGAGGCGACGAACGCCTTACGTTCGCTCGCCAGGACGCGCGGCGCGAAATTTACGTTGCGAATGCCGGGGAAGCTCTGTTCCAGGTTTAATTGCTGGATAAAGGTGCGAAATTGCGCGCGGCTGACGGCATCATTGGTGTGGAACAGCGCACGGACGCTGCGCAGCAAATCGATATAGGCTTGCACCCGCGTCTGAATCGCAGCTTCGGCGGTGTTGGTCTGATGGTCGAATTCGGCGGCCGCTTTCTGTTCCGTCATACGCGAGCTGAGCAGCGCCAGCACCAAGGCGATCGTTAGGCCCAGCCACCATACGCTGGAGGTAAGAACGGATCGGAAAAAGCGCTTTGAGATTCGCATAGAGGTAAAAACTTGTGAGGAGGCTCATTTTACTTGGCTCCAAGCATTCCTTAAAGTAAATACAATGCCTGTGTGTCAGTATGGAAATGCCAAGTATAAAAATAGCGAGTCGTCAAAAAATGTCCATATTCTCGTCAGGAACCGCCCCTGGAAATTGCTAGCCTACACAAAGTTTGAGATTTATCAAACTTCAGTATGACATTGCGCAAATGGCATATGATAGATTTTATAGTTCATGCAGGAAATAAGTCGGAGACAGTTCCCATTCCGGGAGCTATTCATTTTTCCCATATTAAGAAGAAAGGATTAACCATGAATCAGATTCCCCCCACCAAGAAGCCGGCGGACGTTGTCAAGGCCATTTTTGCGCTGGATCTTGAACAAGTGAAATCCAAGATGATGCATAAGAGAGACGGCTATGGCTGGACTCGCGAAGAAGCCGATCGCCATGAGGTGGAATACAAGCGTTTTCTGGCGCTATTGGTGAAGTATCCGGACGAGCCAATCGCGCCGAGCTTGGCTGCCGACAAATTCTGGCACGGCCATATTCTCGACACGATGAAGTATGCCAAGGATTGCCAAAACATTTTTGGTTACTTCTTGCACCACAACCCGTATTTCGGCTTGCGCGGCGAAGAAGACGCGGTGAAACAGGAAGCTGCGGCCGATGCTATGCGCCGCCTGTATGCTCAGGAATTCGGCTCGGCAAATTCGACCGCTACCGCGTTTTGCGGCAAAGCCGAAGATGCATTTTGCGGCGCTGCGGCCGAGATTCAGCGGGAGGCTGCTTTCTGCGGCGCCGCTGAAAAGCAAGCTGCCTTTTGCGGCAAAGCCGAAGTTGCATTTTGCGGCGCTGCAGCCGAGGTTCAGCAGGATGTCGCTTTCTGCGGTGCTGCTGAAAAGCAAGCTGCATTTTGCGGCAAAGCAGAAGCTGCATTTTGCGGTGCTGCGGCCGAGACTCAGCAGGAGGCTGCTTTCTGCGGTGCTGCTGAAAAGCAAGCTGCTTTTTGCGGCAAAGCCGAAGTTGCATTTTGCGGTGCGGCTACCAACATCGAAGCTAAGTCCGCTGAGAAGGCCGCCTTCTGCGGCGCTGTTTCTGCCTAAAACCAGAAGCGTCTTCTTTCCGCAGGAATCAGGCGCTTACCATTGATGCGCAAGGCTGGCCCCCGCTAGAAAATTTCTGCCGGGGGCCGGTTCGAAAAAGCGCCGGTTGCTTTCGTTGACGATTACGGAGCCTGCATAGCGACGATCTCCTAGATTGTCGATGCGTGCAAATAATTTCCCCGTCCACCTGCCCACTTTCTTTTCCAAACCGGCGCGAACATTCACCGCAAAATAGGCGGGCGCCGTGTCGCTATTGATATCGTCGACATAAACGCGGCTGACGTAGCGCGTCTCCAGCGCCGCATGAAAGCCCGACCTGGCATGACGCCAGCTCAATTCACCGAACCAGCTTTGTCGCGGCATACCGGGAATGCGATTGCCGGCCGCAACGCGCGTCGCCACGGCACAGGCGCCGCTGCAAAACGATTCCGCATATTCCGCTTTCAGCCAAGAATAAGCGGCATAGAGTTCGATTCCATTTTCCCAGCGGGTGTTGAATTGGAGTTCGGCGCCGTCACGCCGCGTCTTGCCTGCATTTTGATAAACCGAGCGTCCGCCGCTATTCGTCAGCACGGTCAATTCATTGTCGGTGTCGATATGAAAAAGAGCGGCGTTCAGCGTTGCCTGTGTGCCGATCAGGGCTTTCAATCCAAGCTCCGCATGTTCGCTTTTGGCTGCCTGCAATCCGAAGTTCAGTCCGGTAACTGTGCCTGACGTTGAGCGATAGGAGAGTTCATTGAAGGTCGGTGTCTCAAATCCTTTTCCCCAGGAAGCATACAGATTCAGCGCAGGGCTTAAGCGATGCGTTACGCCCAGAACAGGCGTCGCCGCTGCATAGCGCACGCTGCCGCTATCGTTTCCATTACCGGTGGTCACGTAACGATCGTCGGAACGAAAATGGATGACGCTGTTTCTCAGGCCGGCCGCCAACAACCAGCGTGAGTGGGGCTCCCATTGCGCCTGAACATACTGGTCGAAGTTAAATACGCGGTTGGCCTCATCGCGGCGTAATCGTCCTTGCACGCCGAGCGTTGCGCCGATAAAGTTTTCATATCCGCGCCGGTCTTCATCGAGCTGATCGTAGCTGGCGCCAAAAGTCCATTCGCAAGGTTTTCCCGCCAGCTCGCATTTGCGTGTCAAACGAAAATCAATTCCCGAATACTGCCGCTGTAGATCAATCACGCCGCCGGCGCTCGTAGGTGGTGTTTGCGCAGTAAGGGGGATAGCCTGGAATTGCATGGTGGTGCGCCGGCCGCCGTATAACTTCACTTGCACATTGTCATCGCTGTCGAAGTGGCGTTCATAAGTCAAGCCGATCTGTTGCTGATCGACCGACTTGCGCGTATTGAATAGCAGGGCGCTCGCGTTAACACCGCGCGGATTGGCGTCGAATTGCGTACGGGATAAACCAAGCGGATCGTCTACCTCCTGCATTTGCACCGCATTGCCGACCAAAGCGAGCGACGATTTATCGTCTAATACGAATCGCAATTTTGCATTGCCGGTCGTTCGCTGCGCGGCACTATGTTCACGATAGCCATCGGTGGAAAAACGTGAAACACTTTCTACATGATTCACGCCATTTTGTTGGCCGGATACTTTCAATCCGGTGCGTATCGAGCCAAAGCTGCCGGTCTCGACATCGCCTTGCATATTCCATCCGGGCTTGCCATTTTCGGTAAACACAGCAATAACGCCGCCCGAGGAATTGCCATAGAGCGCAGAAAATGGCCCGCGCATGACCTCGATTCTGTTGGAAGAACCCAAATCGATATGCGATACCTGTCCCTGTCCATCCGGCATGGTGGCGGGAATGCCGTCGACATAGATTCTTACGCCCCGTACGCCGAAAGTCGAGCGTGCGCCGAAGCCGCGCGAGGAAATCTGCAAGTCTTGCGCATAATTTTGCCGGTTCTGCGCGATCACGCCGGGGACGCGCACCAGCGCTTCCGACATGTTCGCCAGCGGCTGATCTTCGCGTATCGCAACGCTCGTTAATTGATCGATTGAAAGCGGCAAATCAAAACTCCACTGCGCGCTGCGCGTGGCGGTGACAACCATCGGCGCAAGTGAAATCGCTTTCTGTGCGTGTTGGGCGAGAGCGATTGCCGGTAAGGCGGTAAACAAGAAAAAGAGAAGGCGCGGCATATTCGGCGGGCAAGAGTGTCTGCCTGGAATCTTATGCCGAAGAAAAAAAAACGGCCTTATCGGCCGTCAAAAAAGCCCGTTGGTCAAGCGCTTAACTTGAAGGGACGGGTTTCGGAGAAGGCGTGGGAAATAAGCGCTTTTTCAAACCGAGCGATGGCTTTTCGATCCAGTGCCATGAACCTGCGGCAAACAGAACGGTCAAGGGTGCGGCTACCGGTAGCAGCAGCCACCATTCACGCAAGACAGGAAAGAAATACACCAGCGCCTGTTGAATGGGGAAATGGAATAGATAAATACCGTAAGAATAGTCGCCGTTCTGCAGCAGCGGCAGACGGGGAACTTTCAACATGCCGAGATAGACGATGCAGTAGGTGAGCGGCAGCGCGACAACATAACTCAAGCCACGTACCGGCAACATGAAGTACGACAACGCGGCTGCGGCGACGAAGACTGAAAAATGAATCGGCACATATTCTTTCCAGTGAAAAAAGAAGATGCCGACGAAAAAATAGTAGAGGATCACGTGCCAGGGAAAGGTCGAGGTCGGTGCCCCGAATCCATCGGCGATATTGAGAATCGTCAGTGCCGCAGTTGCGCCGGCAAAGGCCAGTGTGTACCAGAGGCGCTTGTACACTAGCCCGCTGAACATAAAGAAGGCCATCATGACGTAGCAGTAAAATTCCGGGCGCAAGGTCCATAAGCTGACGTTGACGATGTGCGGCACCGGATTGTCGGTAAATACGCCCGGCAGCGTATAGCGGATGATGCTGACGATATTGCCGAAATATTCCCAGAACTCGCGTCCGCTGAAATAATCTGCAAGCGGCAAGCTGGTCACCATCGGGCCAAGCAAAAGTGCGGACAGGGTAACTTCAACTGCCAGGGCAGGGAAAATGCGCAAGCCGCGGTATGTCAAAAAGACCGGCACTGAACGCGTGCGGACCGCGCTGCCCGTGACAAGAAAGCCGCTCAGGCAAAAAAACATCGGCAGCAAAGCCAGTATCACCGGATAGAGAAATGCAGGCACATGGCTGGTGTAGCCGGGGCCATATGCATTCTGCGTGCCGTGGTACCAAAGTATGCAGAGCGAGAGACCGATGCGCAACGCGTCGAAACCCGGGCCAGCGCCGCCGTTTTGTTCCATGACGGTTGCGGCGCTTCGGAACTTGCCGAATAAGCTGAAGAATGTGCCTCCGACCGGTAAGGTGTCGATTGCGCCGGTTTTGTCAAAAATGGCTGAGCGGTCGTTCATGGCTTTCCTATCGTGCTGCGGGCCGTGCGACCGGCGTCATCGTCGGCGCCTTCGTTTGCGGCAGGAAGCGTTTTTTCAATCCAAGAGACGGTTTTTCAATCCAATGCCACGACAAAGCGGCAAATAGGACGGTCAGCGGTACTGCGGCGGCCAGCAGCATCCACCATTCACGCAGAGACGGAAATGCGTAGACCAGGCTTTGCTGAATCGGGAAATTAAATAAATAAATTCCATACGAGTAGTCGCCCGCTTGCAAAAGCGGAATGCGCGGTATTGCGAGCATGCCGATATATACGGTGCAATAGGTGATGGGTAAAGCAGCAAGATACGAGAACCCTTGAAGCGGCAATGTGAAGTACGCTAAAAGCGCGCTTGCGGCAAATAGAGCGGGGTGCACCACGATGCGATCTTTCCAATGGAAAAAAGCAATGCCGACGAAAAAGTAATACAAAATCACATTCGGCGGAAATAAATCACCGGGGGTGCCATAGCCGTACAGTACGTTCAACATCGTCAACGCTACGGTTGAAATTGCAAATCCCAATGTGAACCAGAAGCGGCTGAAGACGATGGACGTCAGCATGAGTCCTGCCATGATGAGGTAACAGTAAAACTCGGGTTGCAGCGTCCATAAACTGCCATTCACGACATTCGGGTGCGGATTGTCGAGAAATACGCCGGGCAAAGTCATGCGGACCATGCCGACGACATTGCCGAAATACGCAAAGAAATGCTTGTCGGTGAAATAGGTCGATAAGGGCACGGAAGTGACGATCGGGCCGAGCACCAGCGCGCACAGCGTCACTTCAACCGCAAGCGCGGGAAAAATGCGTAAGCCGCGATAGGTGAGAAAGACGCGGACCGATCGCGTTCTGAGCGCGCTGCCCGTCACCAGGAAGCCGCTGAGTGCAAAAAACATGGGAACAAGGGCAATGATGAAAATATGAAAGGTTTGGTTGACGAAAGCCAGCGTGGTCTTGTCGTATGAAAGTAAAACGGCGTGATAAGAAAGAATGGCTAAAGCCAATCCGATACGCAAAGCATCGAAACCCGGGCCTGCTCCGCGATATTGCCTTAGTACAGATTCGATCGTAGGAGATGTGGAGAGCAATTTGCGAACAAAAGACGGTTCTTGTTCGTTTCGTTTATCCAAAACTTCCGGTGAGTCGTTGTGCATTTTTTGCTTCCATCCCGAGCGGCCGGCTGGATCGACGCGCATTACGAATCAGATTAAGACACATGCCGCCGTGCACACTGACGGATGTCAACGCCTTCCATGAAGGAACGCGTCCGGGAAATGCCAAGAGTGATTTTCGTCAAGGGAATTATTTATTCGTGTCGGTATGCTGGGTACCGGCCGCTATGAAAAACTTCTTTTTCTACTTTTATTGTTCTTGTTTGGTTTGGGTGTGCGCATGCGTATCGGCTCACGCTTCTCCTGCGGCCAACTGGCCGATGTACAACAAGGATTTTCTAGGTCAGCGATTCTCAAGTCTTAATCAGATTAATGTCGGCAACGTAGCGCAACTACGTGAAGTATGCCGCATCAAATTGGCACGCGGCGGATCTTTCCATACCGGCCCTATCGTTGTCGACGGCGTCATGTATGCCACGACTGCACGATTGACGGTTGCCATTAACCCGCGCAATTGCAATCTATTGTGGCGTAGTGTTTATGTGCCGGAGGAACGTGAAGTATGGGCAACCAATCGCGGCGTCGCATTGGTGAATGGACGCTTGATTCGCGGTACCGCGGATGGACGTTTGCTTTCACTCGATGCGAAGACAGGAAAATTGTTATGGCAAACGGCCGCAGGCGATCCCAAGAAAGGAGAGTTTTTTTCATCGGCCCCGATTGCGTGGCACGGCCTGGTATTTACCGGAATCGCCGGCGGCGATTGGGGTATTCGCGGCCGCATGATGGCGTTCGACCTCACCACCGGGCACGAAGTGTGGCGCTTTAATACTGTGCCGATGCCGCATGAGCCCGGCGCGGAAACTTGGGAAAGACCCGAAACACTTGATCACGGCGGTGGGGGGACGTGGGGTTCCTACGCGCTTGATATCGAAAGGGAGGAAGTGTTTGTGCCGGTGGCCAATCCCGCGCCGGATTTTTCTCCAGCCCTGCGCCCCGGCGCGAATCTCTACACGAATTCCGTCGTTGTTCTCGATGCACGAAGCGGCAAGCTAAAGTGGTGGTATCAAGTCGCGCCGAACGACGGTCATGATTACGGTATCGGTGCTGCGCCGATGCTGTATCAGCAGGCCGACGGCAAGCAAGTCGTTGCAGTCGCTCCGAAGGACGGCCATGTGTACGTCATCGATCGAAGCACACACGGCTTACTGTTCAAGACACCGGTCACCACGATTGAAAATGCAGGATTGCCGCCAACGCCTGAAGGCAGACGATTCTGCCCCGGCGTGTATGGCGGCAGCGAATGGAATGGGCCGGCATTCGATGCACCGCGCCGCGCTATCGTCGTTGGTTCGGTCGACTGGTGCTCCATCATTCGATCTGAAGCGCCCGATTCGCATCGTGCAAAAGGCAGTCTCTTCATGGGCGGCAGTTATAAGCAACTCTTGCCGGCGATGGGGTGGGTGAGTTCCCTCGATGCGGATAACGGTCGCATTCGCTGGCAATACAAGGCTGAGGCTCCTGTTGTGGCGGGCGTTACCCCCACTGCAGGCGGTATCGTTTTCGCCGGCGATATGGCAGGCAATTTCCTTGCGCTTGATGCCGACTCCGGTAAATTGCTCTACAAGTTCAATACCGGCGGTGCAATTGCGGGCGGCGTGATTACTTATGCGCTGGAAGGGCGACAGTATGTGGCCAGCACATCGGGGAATGTGTCGCGTGCTACGCTTGGTGCGCTTGGCGCGCCGGCCATCATCGTGATGGCGTTGCAAGGAGCGGAGAACGCATCGCCGAAAATGATCGACGCCGCCGGTACGGATGGCGAGGTGCCCGACTTAAGCAACAAAGGCTCCTGGCGCGAGCGCCTCGCCGCGAAGTGGGCAACTTGGATGCAAGGGCTGCGATCGGTTATGGGCGGATTAACGACGACAGTGAGCGGCACGCAGAAAGCGGAGGCGTTTGCGCTGCGCGGCAAGAATTTGTTCGCCGCGAATTGTGCCGGTTGCCATGGGGCCGACGGCAGTGGTTTGGCTGGCCCTAGTCTACGCAATTTGAGCGCGCGTTTATCTGATGCAAAAATCGCTGATGTGATTAAGCATCCCAAGCCGCCGATGCCGGCGCTGTATCCTTCGCTGATATCCGAACAGGACGTGCATGATATTGCCGCGTATGTCTACAAGCTAAAGTAACCGGCTGAAATAACAACAGGCTGCATGGCCTGGTTTTTGCAACTGAGGTTCTAGGATAAACTACCGCATCGCGAAAAATTGTCGAGGTAAAACTTGTCCAGTTCCGCACCCCGCAGCGGCCTTGCTACCTTAATGCTAGCCGCCATCGGTGTTGTTTTCGGTGACATCGGCACCAGCCCGCTTTATACGATGAAAGAGGTGTTTTCGCCGACCCACGGCGTGGCGCTGAATGAAGCTAATCTCCTGGGCGTAGTGTCTCTGATTGTATGGGGTTTGACGATCATCGTATCGCTCGAATACGTGACGCTGATTCTGCGCGCGGACAACCGCGGCGAGGGCGGCATCATGGCGCTCATGGCGCTGGCCATGTCATCGGTGACGCAAAAATCGCGCTTGTATGTGCCTTTGATGTTCGTCGGCTTAACCGGCGCCGCCTTGTTTTACGGCGATAGCGTGATTACGCCGGCCATGTCGGTGTTATCCGCCATCGAAGGTTTGAAAGTGGCCACGCCGGCGTTCCAGCCCTATGTCGTTCCGCTGACGGTGGCGGTATTGGTGATGCTCTATACATTGCAGCAGCACGGCACCGGCGGCATCGGCAAATGGTTCGGCCCCATTGTGCTGGTGTGGTTTAGCGCGCTGGCGATCATGGGCATCGTGAATATCGTCAAAACGCCCGCGATCCTGGCGGCACTCAATCCAATTTACGGCATTCGATTCTTCATTAATAACGGCTGGGTGGCTTTCGTTGCTCTGGGCGCTATTTTTCTCGCCTTTACCGGCGCTGAAGCACTGTACGCCGATATGGGACATTTCGGCAAAAAACCGATACGCATGGTGTGGTTCGTGATCGTCTTTCCTGCTTTGGCGCTGAATTATCTCGGGCAGGGCGGCTTGTTGTTATCGAATCCGACAGCAGTGGTCAATCCCTTTTATCACCAGTTGGGCACGTGGAGCATTTATCCGCTCGTGATACTGGCCACCATGGCGACGGTGATCGCGTCGCAAGCCACCATCGCCGCGACATTCTCGGTGACGCAGCAGGCGATTGCGCTGGGTTTCTTGCCGCGTATGCAGGTCTTCCATACCTCCGAGCGCGAAATGGGGCAAATCTATATTCCCTTGGTCAATTGGATGCAATTGGCCTTGGTATTGATGGCGGTGATCGGTTTCGGTTCTTCCGATCATTTGGCGTCCGCTTACGGCATTGCGGTATCGACCACCATGGTCACGACGACGCTGCTCACCTTCTTCGTTGTGCGCTATCGCTGGAAATTCAATCTGCTGCTATGCATCTTATCCACCGGTTTTTTCCTGGTGTTCGATATCACCTTCTTTTCGGCCAACGCGCTTAAGCTCATGCACGGCGGCTGGTTCCCCTTGGTCATGGGTGCGGCGATGATGACAGTCTTGCTCACTTGGCGTGGCGGACGCGAATTAGTCTTCGAGAATCTCAAGAAGCACATGATTCCCTTGAAGGATTTTTTGGATTCCTTGTTCGTCAGCCCGCCGCATCGTGTCCCCGGCACAGCGGTGTTTTTCCGTGCCGATGGCGACGGCGTGCCGCACGCCATGCTGCATAACCTCTTGCACAACAAGGTTCTGCACGAACGCACGATTTTTCTCACTGTGCACAACACTGAAATTCCCTATGTGCCGGAAAAGGAGCGGGTCAAGGTAGAAGACTTGGGGCAGCAGTGTTATCAGGTCGATGTGTATTACGGTTTCAAGGACGAGCGCGATATTCCACTGGCGCTGCAAATGTGCGCAGCGAAAGGGCTTGAAGTCGAGCCGATGGAAACCTCTTTCTTCATCGCCCGGCAGACGGTGATCCCGACTGTCGGCCGCGGCATGGCTTTATGGCGCGAATCCTTATTTGCCGCCATGTCGCGCAATGCGCGCGACGCTGCCGATTACTTCCGGGTGCCGCCCAACCGCGTGATCGAACTCGGCACCCAGGTCGAAATTTAAAGCGAAAAAAAAGCCCGCAGTTTTTAGCCGCGGGCTGACTCAACACCGGAGAAGCGTTGAAGAGACGGCTTGAATGTACTGTTAATTAGGGCCGGTGAACATCCCATAAATATGGGATATTTTGAAAATAAAGATGGTATATTCGGTTGAAAAGGCGGTATTCTTTCCGGGTGGCAATGAAATCGCCTTGTTTTTGTGCATCATTTATTTTCATGGCCCATTTTTTCTCCTCAGAGCCGACTCGCGTTGTGGTTGTGGAAGATGACTCCGTGACCAGAAAGGCGCTTTGCCTGTCGATTACCGCTTCGCCGGCGCTGCAGTTGATCGCGGAATTTGATTGCGCCACGCCGGCATTGACGTGGCTGGAAAGCGGAAGTCTTGATGTATTGTTAACAGATTTGGCGCTGCCCGACGGGCATGGCATCGAGATCATTCATCAGTGCAGCCGGCTTCATCCTCGCTGCGACATCATGGTATTAACCACTTCCAGCAGCGAATGCGATGTACTGGCATGTATCGAAGCAGGCGCTTCCGGTTATCTGCTGAAAGGCAGCAGTAAGGACGACATTGCGAACGCCGTATTGAACATGCGCCAAGGCGGCGCCCCGATGAGCCCCGTCATCGCGCGCATGGTGCTCGACCGTATGCGTAACGGCAGGCCTAGAACGGCTGTGACTACGGATGATGCCGATGGTCCTGCGCTGACCAAAAAAGAAAAGGCCATTTTGGATTTAATCGCGCGCGGCGAGACTTATGGCGACATCGCGGGTATGCTGACGGTGTCGGTGGGTACCGTGCAAACGCATATCAAGAGCATTTACGGCAAGCTTTCGGTGCATTCGCGCAGCGAGGCGGTATTCGAGGCGCAACGTAAGGGATTAATCGAGCCCGGCAGTGGAACGCTGAACTAATTTACGGAATTCCCCTATCTCATGAAACACGAAGTAATCGATATCCAAATTGCCCCGGAAGGGCGTCTCGAAGTACTCTCTAAAATCGAAGTCAATAAGCTGCGCGACACCAGCCAGGGTGGCTTATATACGATCTTCCGCAATTGTTCGCTCGCGGTGCTCAATACCGGCAGCGGCATGGACGACGGCAAGGAATTGCTGGAGCGGTATAAATCTTTCGACATCAGCATCATTCAGCGCGAACGCGGCATCAAGCTCGATATCAAAGGCGCGCCGTTTTCCGCCTTTGTCGACGGCCAAATGATCAAGGGTATTCACGAACACTTGTTTTCGGTGCTGCGCGACGTAATTTTCGTCAGCGACGAAATCAACGGCAACCCTAAGTTCGATCTTGATAAATCCGAAGGCATCACCGACGCGGTGTTCCATATTCTGCGTAATGCCAACGTCATGAAGCCGCTCATCAATCCCAATCTCGTCGTATGTTGGGGCGGCCATTCCATTTCACGCGGCGAGTACGAATACACCAAGAAGGTCGGCTACCAAATGGGGCTGCGCGGATTGGATATTTGCACCGGCTGCGGACCGGGCGCAATGAAAGGCCCCATGAAGGGCGCGACCATCGGTCATGCCAAGCAACGCATTTCCGGCGGGCGTTATCTCGGCATTTCGGAGCCGGGTATCATCGCCGCCGAGCCGCCGAATCCGATCGTTAACGACTTGGTGATCATGCCGGACATCGAAAAGCGTCTTGAAGCGTTTGTTCGCACCGGCCACGGCATCGTGGTATTTCCGGGCGGTGCAGGTACTGCGGAAGAAATCCTGTACGTGCTCGGCATTCTCCTGCATCCGGACAATGCGCAGTTGCCTTTTCCGCTGATATTCACCGGACCCGAGAGTGCGGCGGATTATTTTGCGCAAATCGATCAATTCATTGCCGACACGCTCGGCAAAGAGGCGCAGCAACGCTACCAAATCATCATCAACGATCCGGCTAAAGTGGCGCAAGAAATGCAGGCCGGTGTCAAGAAAGTGCGCGAGTTCCGTAAAGATAAGGCGGACGCGTATTACTTTAATTGGCTTTTGAAAATCGACCACGAATTCCAGAAGCCTTTCCTGCCGACGCATGACAACATGCGCAGTCTGCACCTGCACAAAAACCAAGAAACGCATCTCTTGGCAGCCAATTTGCGACGCGCATTTTCCGGCGTGGTGGCGGGCAATGTGAAGGATCAAGGGATCCGCGCCATTGAACAGCACGGACCTTTCGAAATCCATGGCGACGACGCCATCATGGCATCCATGGATGCTTTGCTGTCGTCCTTTGTCGCCCATCACCGCATGAAGTTGCCCGGAAAAAAATATACGCCTTGCTATCGCATCGTTAAATGATGCAAGCGAGATGCGGAATGCCATGACGCCGCCTGACATTCTGATCGATCTCTTCCGCACGGCAGTCGCTGCCGCCCAACCTGCGCGTTGCATTCCCACGGCTTTGCCGCCGGTGCCGCGCGGCCGTACTATTGTTATCGGTGCAGGTAAGGCATCGGCTGAAATGGCTGCGCAATTGGAAGCGGTATGGCCAGGCGAGTTGCAAGGCACGGTCGTGACCCGTTATGGGCACGGTGTTCCGTGCAAGAAGATTCGCGTATTGGAAGCCGGCCATCCGGTGCCGGATGAAAATAGCTTCGCGGCGGCGCGCGAAATGCGTCGGCTTGTGACGGGCCTAAATCCGGACGACTTGGTCATTAGTTTGATTTCCGGCGGAGGATCGTCGCTTTTGGTCGAGCCGGCACCCGGCGTCACGTTAAACGACAAGCAAACGATCACGCGCGAACTGATGCTGGCAGGTGCAACGATTAGCGAAATGAATCGCGTGCGCCAAGCCTTATCGGCGGTGAAGGGTGGACGGCTTGCCGCGGCCGCTTTTCCGGCAAAAGTCGTCACGCTGGTGATTTCGGACGTGCCCGGCGATGATCCAGCGTTGATCGCTTCCGGCCCCACGGTGGCGCCGAATGTCGCGCACGAGGGGCCGCTTGAGATCGTTGAGCGTTTAGGCGTGACGGTGGCGGCGGATATACGCGCCGTCTTGGCTAACTATCGACCGCCGTTCTGCGACTTCTCTCATTGCGAGACACGATTAATCGCAACGCCGATACAAAGTTTAAATGCCGCCGCGGAACGTGCGCGCGAGTTAGGACTGTCTCCTTTGATATTGAGCGACTGCATCGAAGGAGAGGCGCGTGAGACCGCGCAGGTGCATGCCGGTATTGCGCAGGGCGTGATTCGTCATGGCACGCCGGTTAACATTCCCGCAGTCGTGTTGTCCGGCGGAGAGACTCGCGTTACGCTCGGCACCGGGCGTTTGGGGCGCGGTGGCCGCAACACCGAATTCTTGCTTGCCCTGGGTTTGGCATTGCGCGATGAAAAATTAGTGTATGCCTTGGCTTGCGATACAGACGGCAGCGATGGCAGTGAAGATAACGCCGGCGCGATATGGCTGCCGGATAGTGCCGAACGTGCCGAAGCCGCAGGTTTGGATTTGCGGGAATTATTACAACGCCACGATGCTTATGGCGCGTTTGCGGCGTTGGGTAATCTCGTCGTCACCGGTCCTACTCGAACCAACGTCAACGATTTCCGCGCGATTCTTTTGTTATAAGGCGGCCCCAAACAGCGGGTCACCCGAATCGTGCTTGCGCTCCTTTGCTTCTTCTACCCGACGGCGCAACTCGATGCGTTTCCGATTGATAGCGGCATGCTGTTCCGCTGTCATGGGAGGCGCAGTCATCAACTCTTTCAGCTGCGCAGTGTTGGCGTAATTATTTTTCATGAAACGGTCCAAAGACAGACTCCGTAGAAAAGATTCACCATGCACTCAACTACTTCCGAATCCACTTAAAACTTGCTTATCAGAAGCGAAGAACGACTCATTGTGCCCCAAAACTGCTGGGTTCAAGTGAGAAAAAACAAATTCATCTCCTTACCGGCCCGACATACAACACATCGGGAGGTCATCTTCAGTTTTGCTGCAACGCAACATATTGACAATTGTCAATGAGGAAATTCTGTCGGCTCTTATGATGGTGCTCAATCGCTAAGCAAGTCTTTGCACTGCACCATTTAATTTTCCCCTTCACAAGAAATGACCGGGAAGCTCCGTTACAATAAACCCTCTCTTGACCATAAGAGAAAGAGGGGCATTGGAGCCTATTTCCTTAGGAGCTTGCCCATTGACTGTGTAATCGAAGGGAATCGAAATGAATGACGTCGTAATCGTTGCGGCACAAAGGACCGCAGTGGGTAAGTTTGGCGGCTCGCTGGCCAAGATTTCAGCGGCCGATCTGGGCGCACATGTGATCAAGGGCCTGCTGGCCAAAACCGGCGTCAAGCCCGAGATGATCAGTGAAGTGATCATGGGGCAGGTGTTGATTGCCGGCTGCGGGCAGAATCCGGCGCGCCAAGCCTTGATCAAGGCCGGCATTCCCAACACGGTGCCTGCCATGACCATCAACCAGGTCTGCGGTAGCGGCTTGAAATCGATTCACCTTGCCGCACAAGCCATTAAGAGCGGCGACGCTTCTATCGTGATCGCCGGCGGCCAGGAAAACATGAGCGCCACGCCGCACCTCTTAAAGGATTCGCGCGACGGTATCCGCATGGGCGATGCCAAGCTGGTCGATTCCATGGTGAACGATGGCTTGTGGGATATCTATAACAATTACCACATGGGCGTCACTGCGGAGAACGTCGCCAAGAAACACGACATCTCGCGTCAAGAGCAAGACGAGTTTGCCGTGGCTTCCCAAAATAAGGCGGAGGCTGCACAAAAAGCCGGCAAGTTTAAAGACGAAATCCTTCCGCTGGAAATCCCGCAGAAAAAGGGCACGATCGTCTTCGATACCGATGAGTACGTCAAGGAAGGCGTCACGCTGGAATCGATCTCCGGCTTGCGTCCGGCCTTCGATAAGGCTGGAACGGTGACTGCCGCCAATGCCTCCGGCATCAATGACGGTGCTGCTGCCGTGATGCTGATGTCGGCCGCCATGGCTAAGGAACTTGGCCTGACACCGTTGGCCAAAATCAAATCGTATTCATCCGCCGGTGTTGATCCGAGCGTGATGGGTTTAGGCCCGATTCCTGCTTCGCAGTTGTGTCTGCAAAAAGCAGGTTGGACGCACCAAGACGTGGATCTCATGGAAATCAATGAAGCCTTCGCGGCGCAAGCCATCGGCGTCAACCGTGAGATGGGTTGGGACACGAGCAAGATCAATGTCAACGGCGGAGCAATTGCGATCGGCCATCCGATCGGCGCTTCCGGTTGCCGAATTTTAGTCACCTTGTTGCACGAAATGGTGAGGCGCGACGCTAAGCGCGGCCTGGCATCACTGTGCATCGGTGGTGGCATGGGCGTGGCATTGGCCGTGGAAAGGTAAGTCGCCGCAGGTCGACAAGGCTGTGTTTTCTATTGAATTCACGGCCTTGTCATCGTGCTGTAAGTTCCTCGGGCAATGCTTGCGCTGGTTACGTTTACTTTTAACTAGCAAAGGATAGGAACATGGCACGCGTAGCATTAGTCACTGGCGGTATGGGCGGTCTGGGCGAAGCGATCTGCATCAAGATGGCTGCGCTCGGTTACCAGGTTGTGACAACGTACTCTCCGGGTAATAGCCGAGCGCAGGAATGGCTGGGCGAAATGGAGAGGCAAGGCCACAAGTTCCGCGCCTATCCTTGCGATGTCGCGAGTTTCGAATCGGCGCAAGAATGCGTTTCGCAAGTGCAGCGTGAAGTCGGCCCCGTAGATGTATTGGTCAACAATGCCGGTATCACGCGCGACATGACGTTCAAGAAGATGGACAAGATTAACTGGGACGCTGTTATGCGCACCAATCTTGATTCCGTTTTCAACATGACCAAACCGGTATGCGACGGCATGACGGAGCGCGGCTGGGGCCGCATCATTAATATTTCTTCGGTAAACGGCCAGAAGGGTGCCTTCGGCCAGACTAACTATTCGGCGGCCAAGGCGGGCATGCACGGTTTTACCAAGGCATTGGCGCTTGAAGTGGCGAAGAAAGGGGTCACCGTCAATACTATCTCGCCGGGCTATATCGGCACCAAGATGGTCATGGCTATTCCGCAGGAGGTTTTGGACAGCAAGATCGTTCCGCAAATTCCGATGGGACGTTTAGGTAAGCCGGAAGAAGTTGCGGGTCTGGTTGCTTATTTGGCTTCCGATGAAGCGGCGTTCGTCACCGGTGGCAACATTGCCATCAACGGCGGTCAGCACATGTATTGAAATTCAACAAAGTCGACAGAACGGGCAACCGAGGAAATTTTTTGCTGGTCGCGTCAACAGGCTGGGCAGGTATTGCGTTAATAGGTCTAATCGTAGCAATCGCCTACGTACAACCAAGAGGAAAATACCATGTCTAAATTAGTTGCCGCTCTCGTCGCCCTGACTTTCGCAATGGGCTCCGCTGTTGCTCAAACCGCTTCCGCTCCGGCTTCCAGCTCGGCTCCGGCTTCTGCTGCTGCTCCGGCAACCCCGGCTGCTCCGGCTAAGAAAGCCAAGAAGGCCAAGAAGCATAAGAAAGCCAAGAAAGCTAAGAAGGCCAAGAAAGCTGAAGCCGCCGCACCGGCAGCTTCCGCACCGGCAGCTTCCAAGTAATTTAGCATCTTTCGGATGGAAGGCGGAGGCGGACACCTCGCTGCCCCGTTTTCATTTCGATCAAAAAGCCGAAATCAGTTTTGATTTCGGCTTTTTCTTTAGCGCTTCTAACGTAATGGGGTTGGCTCAGTTAGCCGGTGCAGGTTGAACGCCATCTTGTTCATCGACGATGGCTTGTAAAGTGTCCACCAATATGGGCATTTGCATGAACCCCGAGGTGACGAGCGTTAATTCGCCGTTGCGTTCCAGAACAAGCGTCGGAAAACCGGTAACGCCCCATTTTTTGATCTGCTCAAATTCTCCATACGTCCCCAACACCGAAGATTCTTGTGCCCATTGGGTAAGAAAAGCCGCTGTATCCATGGGATGTCCCATTTCTGCCAAAATCGGAACCGCGATTTCAGCAAGCACCTGGCCATTGGTTACATCACGGCCTTCCGCATAAAAAGCATGCTGGATTGCTTGAAATACCGGCCAAGCCGCCTTAGGAGCAATACTGCGAACGGTAAACACCGCCCGGCAGGCCGGTTCGGTGTTATATATAAAGTTTTCTCGGTTCAGTGTATCTTCCTTGAAAGGCAGGCCGCTTGCTTCGCCTGACTGGCGCCAATGATCGAGCAGCTTCGCCTTTTGCTCCGCGGTGAGCGCTTCGTCATAATAGGGGCGTAGTCCGCCCACCATGATTTCCATCGGCAGCTCCGGCAAACCTTCGAGCAAGCTTGTTAATTCGGGGCCGAATCCGTAACACCAGGAACACATGGGATCGGCGATATAGAGGAGAGTGGTCATGGCGACTCTTTCTTTGGTGATTTCTGAAGTGGAATGTGCCTGGCGGCAGCAGCTTATATTAGGCGTTTTTTATGACTTTGCCAGCAATTTGCTGCTTTCCATACACGAAATAGCCGCGAATTCATCCCCTTATTTGAATTTGGCACACGATTTTTGCATATGGGGCTAAAATTTTTGCCGGCCTTGTAAGTAATTGGCCGGGTACTACGACTATTGTCCAGCCAGATAATGCGGCTAACTTATTTTTACATGCTAATAGGAGCTTACTCACCATGAATAAACGTCACGTCTTGCTTGCCACCGCACTCGCCACACTTTGCGCCGCCGGCGCCAGCCAAGCACAGGATTACAGCAGTCAAGCAGCCGGCAATAAGGATAAGGAAAAATGCTTCGGCGTTGCGAAGGCAGGGCAAAACGACTGCGCCAGCACCAATGGTTCGCATTCTTGCGCCGGTCAAGCTAAGCAAGACAACAGCCCGAACGAGTGGAAATACGTTGCTAAAGGCACTTGCGAAAAAATGGGCGGTAAGATGTCCGCGCCGGCAGCTAAGAAGTAATCGTTGCTGTCCGTGAGCGCAGCAATCGCCATGCCGTCGATCGAGTATGCAGGGGTCTGTCCAGAACTCGGTTTCGGCGTGGGGTTGCGCGCTCCGCATTATCGCGACTTTCTTCAGCGGCGGCCCAAGGTCGACTGGCTGGAGGTCCATACCGAGAATTATCTGGATGCGGGCGGTTGGGACCGGCATGTTCTCGAAGAACTGCGCCGCGATTATCCCATCAGCGTGCATGGCGTCGGTTTAGGACTGGGTTCAGCGCGCGGTTTTTCGCAACAGCATTTAGCGCGTGTGCGTGAATTGGTCAACGCAATTCAACCCGTCTTGGTATCCGAACATTTGTGCTGGGGCGCGGTCGGCGATAGGCATTTGAACGATTTGCTGCCGCTGCCGCTGACGACGGAAGCCTTGACGCTTCTTTGCGAACGCGTCGATGCTGTCCAGCAAACGCTTGGCCGGCAAATTCTTTTGGAAAACGTCTCGACCTATTTGCGCTACCGAGACGATGCGATGACCGAGACTGAATTTCTCGCGGCGCTTGCCGAACGCACCGGCTGCGGCGTGCTGCTCGATATTAACAATCTCTTCGTCAATCAATGCAATCATGGCGAAGACGCCCATCAGGCATTGCTGGATTTGCCGACGCACGTCGTCGGTGAAATGCATTTGGCAGGGCATTTGATTACGCCGGATGCCGTCGTTGACCATCATGGCGATCGTGTCGCCGGGGCGGTTTGGGATTTGTACGAACAAGCGGTAAGGCGTTTCGGCACCGTATCGACGTTAATCGAATGGGATACCGATATTCCTGTTTTGGACGTGTTGTTGCGTGAAGCTGAATTGGCGCGCTCGACGGCGCGTCGCGCGCAAGAGGAGACGTGCCGTGCGATCGGCTGACCTGTCTGGCGTGCAGCAGGCATTTTCTCTCGCCTTGTTCGAACCGGAGACCGTGCCGCAGGCGCTAGCCTTATTCAAAGGCGACGCCGGTTTGAATGAGCGGAGGCTTGCCCTTTATCGCGGCAATCAAATCGCGAATTGGGGAAAGACTTTAGCAGCGGCTTACCCCGTGATTCAAGCCCTGGTCGGCGAAGAATTCTTTGAAGGGCTGGCGCGTGAATACGGCAAAGCCTACCCATCGAAAATAGGCGACCTGAATTATTTCGGCGCGCATTTTTCCGAATTTCTCGCGGGCTTTACGCATGTGGCGGACTATCCGTATTTTCCGGATGTCGCCGCGCTTGAATGGGCTGTGCATCGCGCACACTATGCGGCTAATGCACAAGCGCTGCCGATTGAACGGTTTGCGCAATTGGCGCCTGAAGCGCTCGATCGAGCTCACCTCGCATTACATCCGGCTTGCACATTGTTTGCGTCCCGGTGGGCGTTGACCGATATTTGGTTCGCGCATCAAACGAAATCGGAACACGCTTTGCCGGAGCGGATCGACATGCCTTCCTTCGCCTTGGTGACGCGTCCGCATTGGAAAGTGAGTGTGCTTGCATTGACCGCGAGCGCTTATGCGGCCTTGTCGTCCTTGTCGCAAGGACAGCCTTTGGGCGCTGCGCTCGATGCGGCGTTGGACGTCGAAGAAAACTTCGATTTCGGCGCGCATTTGCAGCAGTGGCTGCAGAGCGGCGTGCTCGTGGATTTGCAGTTCTCATAAATCAACGATAAGGAAAACATCATGGAAAAAATCTTGCGCCTGCATCGGGCGAGCATGTGCTTCGATGCGAAGCTTACCGAATGGGGCGGATCCTTGATGAGTCTGGCGATCCGGCTCTACGTCGGCTGGCAATTCTTCAAGGCCGGAGTCGTGAAGGTTCGCGACTGGGACAGTACGCTTGCATTATTCCGAGACGAATACCAGGTTCCGATCTTGCCGCCGGAACTGGCGGCCGTGATGGGTGCGATGGGGGAACTGGCATTTCCAGTGCTGCTCTTCGTCGGCTTATTGTCGCGCCCGGCGGCACTGGGCCTGTTCTTTGTTAATGCAATGGCCGTTATTTCTTATCCGCAGCTATTCAAGTTCGAATGTCCGGCAGCCTTGAACGATCATTTCTACTGGGGCGCGTTACTCTTGGTGCTGGTGGCATTCGGGTCCGGCCGCATTTCTTTGGATGCGTGGCTGTCGCGGCGCCGATAAAAAGGCATGCTTGTTGCTAGGAAAAAGGCGTCGCCTTAATACGAGCAAATGACGTGCGAGTTTCTTGGTTAGTGCACCTGCCCGGTGCGCTTTTCGGCATTACCTTCGGCTTATTCGGCTTGAGCGCCGCCTGGTATAAGGCGGCTGCATTCGGCTGGCCGTTTGCGAGCTTGGTCGGCGATACGCTATTCCGATTGACCTTGTTGATTTGGTCGGTCTTGTTGGCGTTGTACGCGGCTAAATGCCTATTGCATCGATCAGCGGTCGTGCAAGAATTTTTGCATCCGGTGCAGGGACCGTTGATTGTTTTGCTGCCCCTGTCAACTTTACTCATCGTCGTTTTGCATGCGCCGGTAAGTATGGAGATCGGCTGGGCGCTGGTGCTTGCAGCAATGTCGATTCAAGGTGCCATCGCTCTGCGCGTGGTGACCATTCTTTCCACCGGCAAGATTGCCTCCGAGATGATTACCCCGGCGCTTTATTTGCCGGTCGTGGGAGGAGGCTTTATCAGCGGCATGGCGATGGCGGCATTGAATTGCCGCCCAGTGGGGGCACTATTGTTCGGTATGGGCATGGCAGGATGGATTTTGCTTGAAGTGAGAATATTGCATCGCTTGTTTGAAGGGCCTTTGCCCGTGGCTTGGCGTCCTACCATCGCTATCGAATTGTCGCCTCCTACCGTCGCGCCGGTAGCCGCCGCCATCATCTGGCCGGAGTTGCCGGCTGAAGTTCTTAACATCGGCTTGGGCGTCTGCATCGTTTCGGCGGCGACCATTCTGGTGCGCCACACATGGTGGAGCGCTGTTCCATTCTCCGCCGGGTTTTGGTCTTTCTCTTTTCCTTTGGCGGCGTTCGCCACCGGTGTTGCCGAAGCGGTGCATCGCGGCGGCTGGCCATCGTGGTTGGTGCTTGCGCCTTTGGGGCTCGCCACCATCGTTATTTTTTATCTCCTCGTTCGTACCGGCATGCTTTTGGCGAGAGGGCACCTCTTGCCGCGCGAATCAAGCGGATTTCAGGCGTCCTTTTCCGAGAACTAATCGCGTATTTCAGAATCTTTTTGATACCTGCGTTCGCGCAAGGAATGCCGGGTGTAATTGCCTAAGCTAAAGCAAACGATTCTGGAGCTCCCGATGGAACCACTGTTCACCGAGAAAATGCAGCATGAGTTAGATGAAATCAATGAAAAACACCGTAGGGACGTGATTCGAACCATCGAACCTTACGGCATTCGCAAGGTATCCGAGCTTTCGGAAATGTCGGACTGTGAGAGGACAAAATGGTTTTTTTGGAACTTGCATGAAAACATCGAGGAGATCCGTAAACTTGAACCGGCGCTGATCGGTCAAGTGGTCCGAACCCAGTTAACGGTCTCTGACGGCCAATCGATGTGGACGGAAAACTGGGGCTTGGAAAAGCGTATTGAATTGAGTTGCAAATGGCAGTTGCTATTGAAAGATGGGACTTTCCAAAGTGAAGAAGCCTATTCCATCAGCGAAGGATGGATCGATTTGTTCGTAGGCAATCATCCGCCGCCGCATCCGGTCCTGCAAGAAAATCAGAAAGGTTATCTCGACTCGGATAGCCCGCTGTATCCCAATCAAGTGTTTTTATATGGGTGGATTACGGAAGGAGTCTGGCAAGAAATTAAGCAGCAGCTCTACAATGCCAGCGCCAACTGTCATACCGATATTTTTATTCGCGACAATTTTTTATTTCCGGTAAAGCCCGGACACAATTTCGTTTCCGGCCCGGCGGGCTCGATAGGTATCACGAATATGGAGTTTCGCATCTCGTCGCAACCGCGCCTGACAAGCTGGATGAAGCAATAGGTTGAAGATTAGTTCTGTTTGCGGATCATATCCAGAATAGCGGGCAGCGCCACCGGGCGGCTAAAGAAATAGCCTTGGTATTCATCGCATCCGAATTGACGCAGCGCTTCGGCTTGCTCGCGTTTTTCCACGCCTTCCGCAACCACACGCAATCCCATTGAGTGACCCATGGCGATAATCGCCTGCGTGATGGCGGTATCGTTCGGGCCGAGAGGAATATCTTGGATGAAGGAGCGGTCGATCTTCAGGCTATGCACTGGGAAGCGCTTCAAATACGCCAGGGAGGAATAACCCGTGCCGAAGTCGTCGATGTCGAGACGAACGCCCATGCGTTGAAGTCGATGCATGATTTCTGTCGCTTGTGCGGGATTATCCATCACCATGCTTTCTGTGATTTCGAGTTGCAGCAAGTTGGCGTCCAATCCGGTTTGCGTGAGCAGGTCCTGCAAGATTTCCGGAAATTCATCGTCTTCCAGCTGACGTGCCGAGAGATTGACGGCCACGCGCACCGGATGATTGCTGATAGCGTTGATGGTGCATGCGTCTTCGCAAGCGATGCGCAGCATTTGTTTGGATAGCGGAATGATCAGCCTAGTCTCTTCCGCCAAGGGAATGAAATGCTGCGGCGGCAATAAGCCCAAGTCGGGATGTTCCCAGCGCACCAGCGCTTCCACGCCGCTGATGCGGTCATTGAAAACATCGATCTTCGGCTGATAATGCAGGATCAATTCATCGTTTTCAATCGCGCGCCGCAATTGCGACTCGAGCGCCATGCGTTCGACGGAGTGCATATTCTTGCTGGCAGAATAGAAGCGATAGGCATTTTTGCCGTCGCTCTTGGCACGATACATCGCGATGTCCGAGTTCTTTAAAAGCGATACCGCGTCGGTGCCGTCGTCCGGGTATATAGCGATACCGATACTGGCCGACAAATGACATTCTTGCTGGTCGACGAAAAAAGGGCGGGAAGCTTCCTGTAGAATTTTTTCAGCGATGCTGGCGACTTCTTGGCCGTCATCCAATTCTTCCACGAGGACATAGAATTCATCGCCGCCCATGCGGGCAACCGTATCCGTTTCGCGCAGGCACGAACGTACACGTTCGGCGAATTCCTGTAGCGCTTGGTCACCGGCGCTATGGCCGAAGGTGTCGTTGATATTCTTGAAGCGATCGAGATCGACGAACATGACGCACAGTTTTTGCTGGCGCCGATGCGCGGTCTTCATCGCGTGGTTCAAAATCTGATTGAACAGCGAGCGGTTCGGCAGCGACGTCATCTCGTCGTAGTGCGCGAGGTAACGAATGCGGTCTTCGGTTTCTTTATTTTCGATGGCGATACCGGCCAGGTTGGTCGCTATGCTGACCAACTCCATTTCTTTGGCGTTGGGCGGCACGCTGTCATCGTAGTAGAGCGAAAGTACGCCGAGGACTTTGCTGTTCTTGCCATAGATAGGCCAGGACGAGCAAGCAAGTATTCCTAAGTTGCCCACTTCTTCGCGCCACATCGACCATAAGGGGTCGCTTGCTATATCGGGCGAAACCACCGGTTCGCGTCTAAATGCTGCGGTTCCTGCGGCGCAATGGCAAGGGCCGACTGCCAGATTTTCCATTACAGCATTTAATGCCTTCGGTAAATCGGGTGCTACCGGGGTTTGCAATTGGGTCCGTTCCGCATTGACCAATTGAATTGCGCAGCGGCCACGCTCCGACTGTGCGCCCACCAAGCGCGTAAGAGTGGCCAAGATGTCCGCAAGCGCGTCGCCGGTGGCAATCATATTGAGGATCTGCGTTTGCGTGCGCTGCAGTTGTTCGGCGAGTTTGCGCGCGCTGATGTCGCGCATCACTACCTGCACAGCGGGTTCGCCCAGGTAAATAAATTTCGAACCGGCGATCTCGGCATAGAAAGGTGTGCCGTCCATCTTCAGCCACATCTCTTCTACTTGTCCGGTGCGCAATTCGCCCATGGGCAATTGCTGCGCGCGCCACTTACTGATTTCTTTGTAATCCGGATGCATGAAGGGACGGACATTTTTGCCCAGCAGATCTTCTACGCTTTTCGCACCGAAAAGCTGAGCGCATGCCTGATTCAAAAGAACAAACTTGCCGTGCTGATGCACGAAAATCGCTTCCGGCGAAATGTCGATCAATTGGCGGTAACGCGCTTCGCTATCGGCGAGAATCGCTTGGCTTTGCTTCAATTCCGAAATGTCGCGCATGTAGGCGGCGAATACTTGCTTGCCGTGCAGGGTGAGCGGGGCGACGGCGATTTCAATCGGGAATACCATGCCGGTCGCGTGCAATGCGGTCAGTTCACTACGCCGGTTGAATAAGGGGCTGGTGCCGTCGGCTAAAAATTGCGCGATACCGCTTTGAAATTGTTCGCGCGACGGCGGTGCAATCAGATAAGCGATTTTCAGTTTGCCGATGACGGCTTGCCGCTGGTAGCCGAAGGTCTGTTCGGCGGCGGGGTTGAAATCGATGATGCCGCCTTCGGCATCGAAAGACACGATGCAGTCGAGCGCCGCTTGCAGGATCGCGTTTTTAAAATTTTCGGTATTGGCGAGCGCTTCTTCCATCGCCGCACGCCGTGCCTGGCGTTCGAAATTTTCGAGGGCAAAGGATATTTGCCCCGTCATTTCTTCCAATAGCTCGATCAGTGCCTGATCGAAGTAATCCTTTGTCTGCGAATACAGCAAGAGGCTGCCGATCACCTCGCCGTTGCGTCGAAAGGGAAAACTGCCGACCGAGCGGAACCCCACTTTGGCGGCCAGCGTTACCCATTGCTCCTCGTCGGATAAAGCAAAGAAATCATTGCAGATGCTGGGGCGGCTGGCGCGCGCCGATTTGTCGGCGACGGAACGTGCTTCCTTGGTGCTGGTATCGATGCGAATGCTGACGGCAGGCATGCCGGGCGCCGTCGCACCGAAAGCAGCGACCGGCACCAATTCCTCGCTATGGGGGTCGATCAGCCGGAACATGGCCATTTGAAAGCGGCCATGTTCCACGGCGATGCGGCAAATCTCATCAAAGAGCGATTGCTCGTTGCGGATATGCAAAATAGCGTGATTGGTTTGCCTGAGCGCCGCGTATAAATCACGCAGCCTGCCGACTTGTTGTTCGGCGGCGGATGCCGACGCAACGGTTTCGTCTGCAATTGGCATCACATGATTCATTTAAGAGAGAGGAATGTGGGGAAAAATTAATGAAATTATAACAAATCCGTATTTTTACGGTACGGGCCAAATTGCCCCTTCCACCGTTGTTTAAGGAGCGGATTGGCCTAATGTGCCCTCGGCTTTTTGCAGCTTGTCCAACGAAGCGTGCAATGATGCCAGAACGGATGCGTGCGACATGATCCGTTAAAGATGACAAGAATTGAAACGCAACTAGGATGCCAGCACGGTGCGATTACGGCCCGTCTCTTTGGCGCGGTAAAGTGCGATGTCCGCGTCCTTCAGCAAAGCGTCCCAGCTCTCGTGAAAAGGCTTTAGCGCGGCGACCCCGATACTGATAGTAAATCGGATCGGATCGCCAGGCCCAGGCAATTGCAATGCCTCGACGCTTTGCCGCAGACGTTCGGCGCAGCGCATTGCTTCCGCTTCGCCGGCGTCGGGCAAGATGCAGACGAACTCTTCGCCGCCGAATCGTCCGACATGATCGATGCTACGCACACCGGCAAGGCAGGCGTAGGTCACCGCCTTGATGACCGAATCGCCGACGTCATGTCCGTGGCTGTCATTGATCTTCTTGAAATGGTCGATATCCAGCATAAGCGCGGCAAGCGAGCGACCATGTCTTCGTGCTAGCGCAATTTCGCGTTCGCCGAGTTCCGTCAGGTAGCGCCGATTGTAGACGCCGGTCAGGCCGTCGTGCCGAGAAATGCGAGTAAGTTCGCATTCTAATAAAAAGGCCTTTTGCCGCAAAAATCGGATCACCAGCATGATGGCGGCTGCCAGTGCCAGCGAAAATACGTATTGCGCCAAACTATTGAAAAAATCGAAGACGGGTAGTTTTAGCTGTGCCAAGAAAACGAATAATGCGAAGGGCGGCAACGCGAACAATAGAAAGGTCTTAATGCGTAGGGTCGACACGGAAAGGACAAAGCAGCTTGCCGCGATTGCCGGGAGCCCATATCCAAAGCCGCCATCAAGCAGGTACACGCAAGTGATGATGGCGGCAGAGTGCGTGCAATAGATGACGCCCGTGCGTTGCAGCGGAGTCCACGGCAACTTGGTCGGCCAATACGCTAAGCCCCCCACTCCAACAAAAGCTGCGCGCAGGAAAAAAGCGAGCGGGGCATGGGCCGGATCGATTAAGTAATCCCAAATGGAGAAGGCGATCACGCCAAAGCCGAACAGGGGGCCTAAGACGGGTAGCAATTCGCCGATTTCAGCTTCGTGTTGCGAGACCAGTTGCGCTTCCAGTTCAGGTGTCAACTGGTTACGCATTAAGGGTGGAACGCGCATGTCGGCGGCCTTGTATTTTTTTGTTTAGTAAGGCTGGCGGGTTATCGCCACAATCACAATATATCCGAATACAGCTAAGGCAGCGACAAAAGCCGTGGTGCGAACTGTCTTAGTTTTGCCACGTTTTAAGGCGATTGTTCCTAAGGCGATATATAAAATAAGGCCCAACACTTTGGCAGTCAGCCATGATTGCGCGAAGGGATACTGCGCGCTCCACACCACCATGGTAAGAGCGCTCACTAATAGGATAGTGTCGATGATATGCGGCACGATTTTGACCCAGCGCCGCTGCAAGAGCGCCGAGTCGCGCAGCATCCAAATGCCGCGCACGAAAAAAAATGCGCCGCTCAATGCGGCGCAAGTCATGTGAAGATGCTTAACGGCTAGGTAATTCATGTCTGTGCCTTTTTTGTTTGTCAAAGCAAAATTGTAGGCGAGTGGAACAAGCGTTGATCTATCTTTTGATGGTACCCGGGAAATTTACTCGTTCAAGAGAGGGCGATTACATCTTGTTGATAAGCGGCAGCAAGACGAAAGAAAGAAATTTACGCAAGCAACCGATTGATGCCCTCGAACTGCTCGATGGTTTGTTTGAATACATGCTTGCAGACTTTTTCATCCATGCCCAGTTTCTTCCAGGCGATCATGCAAACCGGCGGCACTAAATCGTCATCGGTTGCCGACAAGTCCAATGCATGCGTAATGGCATCGGCGACATGAACAATCGCTGTCAAGCTATCGTCCGGCATTTTTTCCGGCTCGTGATGTCCCGCAATTGCCTTTTGCAAAACATCGGAAAAATTCCAGTGTGACGCCAATGCATGGCCGGCGACGACATGGTCGATGTCCAGCACTGCGCGCTCGGCGTCGATCAGATAACAATCGTGTTGCGCGCGATAGGCGAGGGCACCTTCATAATGTTCCGGAAAGCGAGTGACTAAAACGAGCCGACCGATGTCGTGCAGCAGACCTGCGGTAAACGCGAAATCCTGGTTCTTGCGAAGATGTTTTGCCAGGATGTTGGCGCAAGTGGCAGTCGCGATCGAGTGGCGCCAGAAGGCTTTGAAATCGAAGAAATTAATTTTCCCTTTTGGGAAGCATCCCGTCATGGCTGCAGCCGTGATCAGGTTACGCACCGATTGCACGCCGAGAATCGTAATCGCTTGCTGAATGGTGGTGGCTTTAGTGGGCGTGCCATAGAGAGAAGAATTGGCGAAGCGCAGCGTCTTGGCGGTGAGCGCCTGGTCGAGTGTGACCTTTTGCGCCAGTACGCTAATGTCGATATCTTCTTGGTCAATGCTGTTCAGCAGTTCCATTACCACTGCCGGCAATGACGGCAAGTCTTGAACCTGCTTGACGATCTCGTCGAACTGGATCTTACGGACGATTTGATCGAAGGTCGGAATGGTGGTGGTCGGCGTATTCATTCCGCCTCCGTCCTGAATTGGGTGACGTATTGCTTGAGCAAGGTCGCTGCTTTGTCTTCCGCGCTTTTGCGAAACAGGCGCGTGATGCGTTCCAGCTGTCGCTCTTTTTCCGCCGCGTCTTCCGCCGCCGACACGTCATCGGATAGTTCAACGCGGAGCGAGCTGACTTCGTAGCGGTGTAATGACTCAATCGTCTTCGCGGTGAGCGTTGCTCCTTGCGGCAAAATCACTTTGCCGCGCGGTGTCAGCAAATCTTCCGCCAGCACCATGTCGGGCTCGGCCTCGTCCAAGGCGATTTGCTTGGAACGCTTGCTCATTCTCGTCCCCTCTCGGTTGTATTTTTATTAATTTGTATTTTCTTATGCAGATACTATACCGCGACTTGATTGCGTCCGGCGTGCTTGGCGCGATATAGCGCCGCATCCGCTGTTGCAATCAAGTCGGCTGAGGTTTGGTCAGATGCCAGACTGGCAACGCCGAACGATGCGGTGATATGCGGAAGCGGCTTATGCATGTCTGCGAAGAACACGGTTTGGCGCAGGTTTTCACAAAGGCGTTGGGCGACGACCATTGCACTTTTCTGGTTCGTATTGGGCAGAATGACCATCATTTCTTCGCCGCCGTAGCGTGCGGCGAAATCGCGCGGTCGCAGGGCTTGTTTCAAAACCCTGGCCGTCGCCCGCAGTACATCATCACCCGCTTGATGACCGTATTCGTCATTGAATTTCTTGAAGTGGTCGATATCGATCATGATGATCGATAAGGGATTCTGTGCCGAGACGGCATTATCGAGCAGACCGGGTAAATGTTGATCCAGCCAGGCACGGTTTTGCATGCCGGTTAAGCCGTCGACATAAGAGAGCTGGCGATAAAATTCGCCGACCTTTTGATGACGGCGCAATCGCGCATTTGCCGCACGAATGCGAAATGACAAAAGGCGCAAAAGATTACGCGCCACGCCGTTGCATTCATCGATCATGCGCCATAGACGCGCTCCTTCGATCACCAGCAACTCGGAATCTTCCAGCGCGATCACCGTAGCCGCTTGCGCTTCTTCATCCAGCACCGCCAGCTCGCCGACGCATTCGCCCGGCACAATGCGCACGGATGCGCCATCGGTCAGGCCGCCGTTCAACTCGGGATTGCGGACTTCAAGCGAACCCCGCAGCAAAACATACAGTCGCGCACTTTTGCCGTTGCCGTCGAGGATAATTTCCTTCGCTGCTGCCCGCGCGACCTTGCAATCGTCCAGCATGCGCTTAACGCTGTCATCGCTTGCTTCATGAAATAACTGAAGTTCGCTGAGCGGATAATGTAAAGCGCCGAAAGTTGTGAAAAATTCCAAGATTCACCTTTTTTATTGATGAAGTCATTATGCCAAGAATGAAAAACGGTGCAAGGGCTATAAAAACAGGTAATATTCCTGAGCTATATTTCCATTACTTCATTTTTTCAGGAGACGCCATGCGCATGATCGCTGCTTCGATACTGTCATTCTCAATTTTTGGCCTGTCGGCGGGTGCTATGGCTGCTGAACAAATGAAGCCCGGCCTGTGGGAAATGACGATGAAATCGGATGCCATCAAAGCCATGCCGAAGATGTCGCCGCAGCAGATGGAGCAGATGAAAAAAATGGGCGTAAACGTCCCGCAGATGCAGGACGGGGCGATGGTGCACAAGGTGTGCATTTCCAAAGAAATGGCGGCGCGCGGCGATCAGCCGCCGATGGAGCGTCGCGAAGCCGGTTGCACCGCCAAAAATTTTCAGCGCAGCGGCAACGGCTTTAGCGTAGACATTGTTTGCGATACGCCGCAAATGAAGGGAACCGGTACTTCGAAGGGCACCGCCACCGGCGATACCATGAGTTCGACCTATGATTTCAAGGGCACAGCCCACGGCCGCCCCATCAACCAGCACCATGAGACGAGCGGTAAGTGGTTGAGCGCCGATTGCGGCAGCGTCAAGTCGGCCGACGCCATGATGCCGAAAAAATAATCAGTTCGCTGATGCTTAGTCAGCTTGGACGAGAATAAAAGATGGGACAGAGTTTGAACCTCTGTCCCTTTTTTATTCCCTGTCCCCTTCCAATGCGGCTTGCACCAATTCGTCGAGTTCGCCGGTAATGTTGGACAATTCGCCGGCAACCACCGAAAACTCCCGTCCGGCCAGGCCGGCGCGCGCCGCAACGATTTGCGCATTGAATGACACCATGCGTGCTTGCCTGGCGATTCTTTCGATGTCGGTCATCATATTCACCCGCTGCTTTTTCAACATAAGCGAATGCCGCTTGGATTCCTGTTCATAGATGGAAGTCAACTGGTTGACCGTGTTGAGCAGCGGGGTCGCCATGCTCACGAGCTCCTCTAATAGCGCTGGCGCTTGCCGCATTTCTGCGTCGATTGCTTCCAGAGTGCGTTTGGCCAATGAAATGAAATCGCGAATTCTTTTATCGCCTTGTGCGGGTTCGAAATAGGCGGCTCTGAGGGATTCGCAAAATACGCCGGGTAAATCTCCATTGCCTTGGACCAGGGCCAGATGCGCTTCATGAAATAACTTGAGCGCATCTTTTGCAATTTGCAGAGCGCCTTCGTGACCCAGCGAAGCCAGCACCGCGTGCAGCACCAGGCGTTGCGAAGTAAAGCGCCGCCGCCCTGCGAGATTGATGAGTGTGGCGAATATCTCACCAGACAATTTAGGCTGCTTAACGGCGGGTTTGAATGTCGTGATTGCGGATCTACTTCCGGGGGCGGCTTCGAGTTGCAACATGGCGGACCTCTCTTCTGACAGTGAATTTGTCGGCGCGAAGACACATCGTGCGTCGATCGGTAGATCGGCCGCGACATGGTTCACGCTGTCAGTTTCAGTAGAGCATTATTCATGCCATCCGCATTTGCGGGTTTGACACTTGAATGGCGGTTCGCGTGCGCTAAAGTGGCGCGGGATGTGAGTCAAACGACAAGTCGGAATGCGTTCGTTGTGTGCATGCGTTCCAACTTGAATCAGGCGAAGAAAAAATTAGTCGATGGTATAGGCGAGGACAGCGGTGTATTGTTCGACGCCGGGCTTTTTACCCATGATGTAGAACGGACCTTTGCCGGGCGGTGCGGCATTCAGCGAGAAGGTGTCGCCTTCCATATTCATCTCCAACCACTTGTCTCCTTGAACGGCGGCCATTTTCTCGAAGGCTTTCGAGCGGATGCGGAAGTCATAAGCTTGTGTTGACACTAGATGGTGCGTCAGCGGTGCTTGCAGCACCTGTACCATGCGGAAGGGAATATCGAAGGTGCGTACGAATTCGCCGCGAAACGCAGGAGTCTTCAATGTTTGCCATACTTCCTGTCCGGACACGCCGATGTGGAAGAACGCCGGCTCTAAAGCAGGAAGCGTTTCAAATTCAGTCTTGGAAATGCGTGGCGTCGATTGCAGCTGCCATGCACTATCGGTTGGGTAGTGCGAAAAAATCAACTGTTCCGGCGGGATCAGAAAAAATAGTTCGGATAGCGCTTTTTGGTATCGGCCATCCCGCACATATCCGGCGCCCCAGGTCGGGTCGACCAAGTGCCAGCGGCCATCGACCTTGATCGCGTTCCAAGCATGATTAGGTTTGCCGTCGCCTTTTTGTGCGGTCAGGTAGCCTTTGGCAAAACCCTTGATGCTGGCCGCCTCAAGACCGGAAACCTTGGCCAAACGTTCGAACAATGATGCGTAACCGTCGCAGATGCTGCTGCGCGACTTAAGCACATCTTCCGCCTCCGTCGAGATCATCGGCTTTTTGCCCAGATATGCATCGACGTCGTAACTGACGCGATCAGTCATCCAGCGATAAATGGCGCGCGCCTTTTCATAGTCATTGCGCGCGGGCTGAATAAGATATTTGGCCAGCAGTTCCGGGGTCGCTTCATGCGCCGGGTTCGCCGCAAGTGCGTGCGTATCAATCGCCGCAAGGCGTTCCGGGTCGAGTTCCGTTGCCGCTGCTGGGCGGGCGATAAGAGCGAAGACTGTCGCTACAGCGACGAACAAACGTACGGCATGCATATCGCCTCCCCGATGTGTTGTTTTCCTTCTCGAACATCTTACTCTTTCCACCGTTCGACCCCAAGCGGAGTGGGGAATTTGCGCAACAGCCTGCTAAAATCGAAAAAATAATATCAATCAAATGGGCCTGAGAGGATAGGCACTCATGAGCATGCGCGGCGCGCGCCGGTTTTACTTGATGCTGATGTCGCTGGCTGTGTTGCTTTCATTGGCGCGCGGCGCTTCCGGCGCGGAGGCCCTGACGCTGACGGCGCATAGCGGCGACGTTCAAGTAGGCCGCTATCTCGACTACTTCGAGGACAAAAGCGGCCGGCTCGATATCCAAGACATTCTTGCACTGACGTCGCCGCAGGCGTTCAAGCCGGTCATGACCGAATCCGTCAGTTACGGATTTACCTCATCCGCGTACTGGTTCCGCCTGAAATTGCACAGCAAAGACGCCGCCGCGCGGGAGTGGTACTTAGAAAGCCGTTTTCCGACGCTGGATCGAATCGACGCGTATGTCGTTCGCGACGGACGCTTGGTCACCGCCAACCGCAGCGGCGACACGTTGCCGTTTGCGCAGCGCGAACTCAAACATCGCAATGTCATCTTCAAAGTGCCCTTGGCACCGGGCGAAGAACGCACCGTCTACGTTCGCGCCTATTCGGAAGGCCCGTTGGTGATGTCCCTGACCTTGCATAGCATGCAAAGCTTGCTGGTCAAGGATCACGAAGAGCAATGGGGTTTCGGCCTGTACTATGGCATTTTGCTGGCCATGTTGCTGTACAACCTGCTGATTTTCCTCTCGATCCGGGACATCAGCTACTTTCATTACGTGCATTACCTGGTCGGCGTTATTCTCTTTCAGCTCTCGATCAACGGCTTATCCTTCGAGTATCTATGGCCGGCGTATCCGTGGTGGGGCAATATCGCCGTCCTTTCCGCCATTTGTTTTGCGTCTATCGGCGCGTCGCAGTTCGCCCGGGCCTTTTTACAGCTCCGGCAGAATCTGCCTAAGCATGATCTGGTAATGCGGGCTCACGTGTGGGCTTTCGCGCTGCTGATGCTAGGCATTGTCGTATTGCCGTATCGTTTGATGTCGGTGTTGGTCAACGTCACGATCTTTACCGGTACGGTCACGCTGTTCAGTGCCGGTTTCCTGTGTGTCCGGCAAGGCGTGCAGCAGGCCAGGTACTTTATGCTGGCATGGTCGACGCTCATATTCGGTATCTTGCTATCGATCATGCTCAATTTCGGCTGGGTGCCGATTTTCTTCATTACGTCATACGCGACCCATATCGGCACTGCGGCCGACGTCATGTTGTTGTCGTTCGCCCTGGCGCATCGCATGCGCAGCCTGAAGGACGAAAACGAGCGTATCCAGCGCCAGGCGAACCGCGAGCTCACCGAATACAAGGCACATTTGGAAGAATTGGTAACGGTGCGTACCGCAGAGCTGAACGATACCAACCGCAAGCTGATGGAAGACATCAAGGAGCGGCAAAGGATAGAAGCGGAATTGGTGCGCACCAAGGAGGTCGCCGAGGCGGCGACGCTTGCTAAGAGCGATTTCTTGGCCAACATGAGTCATGAGATTCGTACGCCGATGAATGCGGTGATCGGTATGTCGCACCTGATTTTAAAAACCGATCTTACGTTGCGCCAGCGCGATTACATTGAAAAGATCCGGCAGTCGGGACAGCATCTTTTAGGCATCATCAACGATATTTTGGACTTCTCTAAAATCGAGGCCGGTAAGCTCGATATCGAAACCACGGATTTCAGATTGGATCAGTTGCTCGATACCGTCAACGCTTTGGTCGGCGAGAAGGCTACCGCAAAGGGATTGAAATTCATGTTCGAGGTCGACCCGGACGTGCCGAATGAATTAATCGGCGATCCGCTGCGGCTCGGACAAATCATCATCAATTACGCCAACAATGCCGTCAAATTCACCGAGCGCGGCGAGATCGACATCATCGTGCGGATGAAGAAGCGGATGGGCGGCAAGGCGCTGCTTTATTTCGCCGTGCGCGATACCGGTATTGGTTTAGCCGAAGAGCAGCGTGCACAATTGTTTCAGTCGTTCCAGCAGGCGGACAGTTCAACCACGCGTAAGTATGGCGGCACCGGTTTGGGCCTGGCAATTTGCAAGCGGCTTGCCGAATTAATGGATGGTGAAGTCGGGGTCGAAAGCGTGTTCGGTAAGGGAAGTACGTTCTGGTGCGCAGTCCCCCTGGGTATCGGCCAAAGGCGTGTGAATTCCGATCAGCCGGCATCTTCCGTTATCGAGCAAAAGCTGATTGCGGTGCAAGGGGCGAAGATATTGCTGGTGGAAGACAACGACATCAACCAAGAGGTTGCGAAAGGCTTATTGCAGCATGCCGGCTGCGAAGTGGAAGTAGCGGACAATGGGCAGATTGCATTG